>NZ_JBVKAU010000008.1:0-369566 GCF_055657525.1 Streptomyces sp. NPDC107522
AGCCGGGGTCGGCCACCTCTCGACGCCGGTCCGCGTCATTCAGCCCGTCCGGCGTTTGAGGACGAGGCCCCTTCAGGGCCGAAGCGGGGGTCTGGAGGCGGCAGCCCCCAGCGGGGTCGAAGGGGCGGAGCCCCTGGGGGATGGGAATGGGTAGGGGCGGCGGGGGCGAAAAACCACTGGGCCGCCGCACCGCACGCCCGTACGATCCGCCCCATGCCAAGCCCACACGGCTTCCTCTACGAGGCCCACCCAGACGGCACCATCCGCATCACCCACCACGGCCACCCCGCCACAACCCTCCGCGGCCACCGAGCCGACGAGTTCCGCGCAGAGGTCGAAACGGGCGACCCCCAGCTCGTCATGGCCCGCTGGACCGGAAACTACAAACGCGGCAACGAACGCACCGCCCGCAACCACCCCCGCAATCGCCGCTGACCCCGCCGCCACCTTCCACCAAATGGCCCCTGAGTAAGGGAACGGTAAAACGCCTCCGCTCGTTCACCGGGCATGACAGCTATGACCCCCGGCTCGAACATCCCTCTCTCCGCCACGCGCGTGACGGTGGACGTCGCCGCCCCGGTGCGGCTCGACGTATCGGGCCTGCTGCTCACCGCCGACGGCAAGGTGCGCTCCGACGACGACTTCATCTTCTACAACCAGCCCAGCGGCCCGGGCGTGACGTACCGCTCGGGCGGCGGCACCAGCCCCGACGCGATCACGGTCGACACGGCGGCCGTACCCCCCGGCATCGAGAAGATCGTCGTCACCGCCAGCCCGGACGCCGCCGGCCAGACCTTCCAGGGCATCGAACCGACGGCCACCATCCGCAACGCGGACGACAACAGCGTCCTGGCGACGTTCACGCCCCCGCAGCTCGGTACCGAGACGGCCCTGGTGATCGTCGAGGTCTACCTGCGCAACGGCCAGTGGAAGGCCCGCGCGGTCGGCCAGGGATACGCCAACGGACTGGCGGGCATCGCGACGGACTTCGGCGTCACGGTCGAGGAACCGGCCCCGGCCCCCACGCCCGTGGCCCCGCCGCAGCCGGCCGCCCCACCGCCGCCCGTCATGCAGCCCCCGGTCGCCCCGCCGGCCCCACCCCTGTCGACTCCCCCGGCGCCCGCCGCTCCCCCGGCCCCGCCCGCGCCTCCCGCCCCGGGCGCCGGAAAGATCAACCTCGACAAGGGCCGGGTCAGCCTCCAGAAGAACCAGACCGTCTCCCTCGTCAAGGGCGGCCGCCCCCTGCTCTCCCAGGTCAAGATGGGCCTCGGCTGGGAGCCGGCGTACCGCGGCAAGGACATCGACCTGGACGCCTCGGTCATCGCCTACGGCCCGCAGCGCAACCACATCGACAGCTGCTACTTCGGCAAGCTCCAGATCGTGGGCGGCGCGATCCGCCACTCCGGCGACAACCTCACCGGCGAGGGCGGAGGCGACGACGAGGTCATCACCGTGGACCTCGGGCGGCTGCCGCAGGAGGTCACCGGACTGGTCTTCACCGTCAACTCCTTCTCGGGGCAGAAGTTCACCGAGGTCGCCAAGGCCTACTGCCGCCTCCTCGACGCCGCGACCGGCGAGGAACTCGTCCGCTTCGACCTCACCAACGCCGAAGCGCAGACGGGCGTGATGATGGCGAAGTTGATCAAGCAGTTCTCCGGCGAGTGGGAGATGACGGCCATGGGCGACTTCGTGAAGGCCCGCACCGTACGGAACATGGTGAAGCCGGCGGCACAGGCCCTGTAGTCCCACCGCCTGCCGCGTTCGCCGTACGACGTCCAGGGCGCCCCCACCCCACAGGGGCGCCCGGCGAGTTGGGACCGCCGGGCACGCCGACGAACAGGGAGGGCCTACGAACGGCCAGGGTTGACGACCGATGACGGCCTACGAACACTCAGGCGCCGATCATGCCGAGGCCCGCACCACCAGCTCGGGGATGACCCACGCGTCCGGGCCGGTCATGGGTTCCTCCCCCGCCCGCAGCCGGGCCACCTGCTCGACGGCCAGCCGGCCGAGCCGCCGCTTGTCTATGTGCAGCGTGGTCAGGCCTGGCTCCACCAGCTCGCCCAGCGACAGTCCGTCGAAGCCCAGCACGGCCAGGTCGTCCGGGACCCGCCGCCCGCGGCGCCGGGCGGCGCGCATCGCGCCGACGGCGATGAGGTCGTTGAAGGCGAACACCGCGGTGATCTCGGGCCGTGCGTCGAGCAGTCGCTCCATGCCGGCCTCGCCCCCGGCCACACTGTGCTCGTCGCACAGCTCGGTCCACTCCTCGTCGACGGGCAGTCCGTGCCGCCGGGCCTCCGCCAGGAAGGCCTGCCTGCGCGGGCCGGGGCCGTGCACGCCGTCCAGCATGCCGATCCTGCGGTGACCCGCCGCCACCAGGTGCGCCATGCCCTGTTCGAGCCCCGCGGCGGCGTCGATGCCCACGGCCGCGAACCGGGTCTGCTGCGGGCCACGCTCCAGCAGCACCAGCGGTACGCCGCCGAGGTGCCGCGCGAGCACGTCGTCCGGGCTCTTGAAGTAGCCCACGACCGCGTCCGCCTGATGGGACAGCACATCGAGCGCGTCCCGCTCCCGGGCCTCGTCGATGCGGGAGTCCCACACGACCACCTGCCAGCCGCGCTGCTCGGCCGCCTCCAGCACTCCCGCGGCCACCTCGGGGAAGAAGGGGTTCATCAGGTCCGGTATCACCAGACCCGCCGTCACGGTCCCCTTCTGCACGAGGCCCCGCGCGAAACGGCTCGGCCGGTAGTCCAGCAGCCGTGCCGCCTCCAGCACGCGCTCCTTCGTGGCCGGGTCGATCTCGCCCTGGTCGTTGACCGCGCGGGAGACCGTCTGCCGGGACACTCCGGCCAGCTTCGCGACATCGTGGATCGTGGCCCGGCGGCGAGGGCCGTCCGGCCGTACGAGACTCGGCTCCCGCCCCTGATCGTCCGCCCACACGCTGTGCACTGTACGCTCCGCTGGAGAAGCCGCGACAAGAAGTGCCGCGATAGGACGTCGGTCGTCTGCGGCCCTCGTCGGGGCTGGTCGCGCCCACGCGGCGGAGCCGCATATCGACACAGCCCCGCGCCCCTGGGGATCGGCGCTTCGCGCCTGATCCCCCTCTTCGGAACAGCGCGCCGTACCACGGCTCGGCTCAGGCAACCCAGGGCCAGTCGGCATCCCGAGCGGCCTCGAGCAGGGGCACCATCCTGAAGGCCGCGTCCGACAGGCCGCCGAAGGTGTGCCGGTTGCCCTTCCCCGACGGGCCGTGGCCCGCCCGGTACCCGGCGAGGTTCCAGGTGTAGACCGGCACGTGGGCCGGGACCTGTTCGGTCGGGTCGCCGTGGTGGCTGGGCGCGTACTGCTCGTCGGTGACGATCAGCACCCGGTCGTGCTTGCGGTAGTGCCGGCGCACCGCCTCGGTGGTGTTCGTGCCGCCGAGGTCCCCGAACCGCTCCAGCACCTTCAGCACCGACTGGCCGCGCCGGAAGGCGACCTCACGGCTGTCCGTGCCGAACTGGACCAGGTCCGCGTCCGCCGCCCGCAGCGCGAGCGCCGTGCCGAAGATCGCCGCCGCGTCGGCCCGGTTGAGCTGCGAGCGGTCGGACAGCCGCGACCAGAACATCGAGCCCGAGCGGTCGACGAGCACCAGCGTGCGACCGGGCAGCCCGGGCACGTTGGCCAGCGAGTGGCCGAGCGCCTGCTCCAGCGGGTACGCCCAGCGCAGCGAGGGCGCGTGCTGGTACGCGGCGAGGTACCGGAAGGGGAACTGCCGCGAGCGCGCGACCTCGGCCGGGTCGCTGATCCGTGCCGCGACCCGGGCGGCCACCTCGTCCGAGACACCGGCCTCGTCGAAGTTCCGCAGGTTGCGCACGAGCGCCATCGCGCCCATGGACGGAATCACGGCCTCCCAAGCCGCCTTGTCCATCGGCCCCTGCAGCCAGCCGGCCAGTGCCTCCCACGTCATCCCGGCCGCCGCGAGCCGCTCGGCACCACCTTCCGACGTCACCACCGCACGCCGCTCCCCGACGGGCAGCGTCATCAGCTCGCGGTGCGCGACCAGAGTCCGGCTCGAAGCCGGTGGCAGCGCGGTGTCCGGGTTGTGCCGCCGGTCGAGGGCGTACCGGAACAGCTCGCCCTGCCACGGCCTGTCCGGGTCCGGGGCCGCGTGCACCAGGTTCAGGACGTCGCCGAAGCGGTAGCCCTTGGACGCGGTGTCGTACTTCAGCAGCGCCTTGCCGCTGTAGAGACGCCGTACGGCGTCGGCGATGCCGCGCTTGACCGGCTTGGGCACGTTGCGACCGTACGTCGCCGTCCAGTACGCGAGCAGCTCGCCCGGCTCGTCCGGCCGCTGGAGCACGGAGGCGACGACCTGCCGGTTCGAGGGGCCGTCGGTGACGCCCGCGTCGAGGCGGGCCTTCACGTACTCGGCGGCGCCCACGATCGAGGCCGTACGCAGATTGCCCTCGCCGCGCAGCCAGCCGAGCAGGCCGGCGGTCCAGGTCGAGTCGGTGACGGCGAGCTCGGCGACAAGACGCGCGAACCTGTCGTCGCGGTCGGCGCCGGTCTCGTAGAAGGTCTTCTGTGTGACGAAGTTGGCGACCGCGAGCAGGAAGAGCTCGGAGCGCGCGTCGCGCTCGCGACCGCGGCCGCCCTCGAACGTGCGGAGTATCCGGCCCGTGGAAGTGACCCGCGATATCGGCTGCGCCTTGGCGGCACGCCTGTTGAATCGCGCCATGGTGAATTCCCCCCGAATTCATGGATGTTTTCGGAGGAGGCGCGGCAAAAGGTGGGTGCCCGAGATCAGGTTCGGCGACGGCCTTGCTCACCTGGCGCGTCTTCCCTTTCCGCCACACCGGTCGCGAACCGGTGACGGGATTCGAACCCGCACCCGTGGTCTTACGGACCAGATCCCTGAAGTATCCGCTGCCTGCGCACCGGGCACCCACCATGAGCTGCGCCTCCCGAGATCAAGTCGGCCGCGGCACTGGATTCTCTTTGCAAAAGAAGTAGCCGCTGCCTTCGCACCGGGAGGTGCGATGTAGTGATCTCACTGTAGGAGGCGCAACTCGGGTGGAGCGAACCAATTAAGTTCAGCCGCGCTTCTGGCGCTTCCATGGCCCGGTGATGGCCAGCATGATGCCGGGCGACTGGATGTTGGCGTACAGGGTCCGGCCGTCGCACGAGAAGGTCACGCCCGTGAACTCGCTGTATTCCGGCTCCTGTTCGGTGCCGATGTTCAGTTCGTTGCGGGCGATGGGGTAGGTGCGGCCGCTGTCGGTGGCGCCGAAGAGGTGCTGGACGCCCTCGCCGTCCTCGGCGATGACGAGGCCGCCGTACGGGGAGACGGTGATGTTGTCCGGGCCGTCGAAGGCGCCGTCCTTCGAGGGGTCGGGGTTGACGCCGAGGAGGACCTTCAACGTCAGCGTGCGGCGCTTGGGGTCGTAGAACCAGACCTGGCCGTCGTGCTGGACAGGGCTCTCCGCACGGGCGTAGGAGGAGACGACGTAGGCGCCGCCGTCGCCCCACCACATGCCCTCCAGCTTGCGGGCGCGGGTGACCTCGCCGTCGGCGAACTGCTTGCGCACCGGGGTGGTCTTGGCGTCGCGGTCGGGGACGTCGACCCAGTCGACGCCGTAGACGGTGCCGATCTTCGTGGCGCGGGACAGGTCGTCGACGAACTTGCCGCCGGAGTCGAAGCACTTGGGGGCCTGCAGGACGCCCGCGTCGTCGGCGAGCGTGCGGAACTTGCCGCGGCCGTACTCGAAGCCCTTCGGCGGGGTCCAGCGGAAGAAGAGGCCGTTGGGGGAGGCGGCGTCCTCGGTGAGGTAGGCGTGGCCGCGCTTGGGGTCGATGACGACGGCCTCGTGGTCGTAGCGGCCGAAGAACTTCAGGGGCTTGGGGTTCTTGTTGGCGCGCCGGTCGACGGGGTCGACCTCGAAGACATAGCCGTGGTCCTTGGTCATGCCGTTGGTGCCGGCCTTGTCGGAGTTCTCCTCGCAGGTGAGCCAGGTGCCCCAAGGGGTGCGGCCGCCCGCGCAGTTGGTGGAGGTGCCGGCGATGCCGACCCACTCCGCGACCTGGCCGTCGGGGCGGACCTCGACGACCGTGCAGCCGCCGGACGCGGCGGGGTCGTAGACCAGGCCCTCGGTGAGCGGGACGGGGTACTTCCAGTTGGCGCGCGGGCCCTTCAGCTCGTGGTTGTTGACGAGGAGGGTGGTGCCGCGCGGGCCGTCGAAGGTGGCCGTGCCGTCGTGGTTGGAGGGGGTGAACTCGCCCGACTCCAGCCTGGTCCTGCCGCTGTAGGTGATGACGCGGTACTTGAATCCGGCGGGCAGTGCCAGGATGCCCTCCGGGTCCGGGATCAGCGGTCCGTATCCGACGCCGCCACCGTAGGCGTCCGCGGACTCCTCGCTCGCGGTCTCGGACTCCGTGGACGCGAGCGCGTTGGGCGCGGTGCCGAGAACGCCGGCACTGCCCGCCAGCGCGACCCCGGCCCCGGTGATCGCGGAATTTCTGGCGAAGTCCCTGCGGGTGAGCGACATGGTGTCTCCTGTGACAGTGAGTGCGCCGTGGAGGGTGGCGGACTTCGGATCGGCGCCACAGTCCCGCTCACCCCTGAACGCTGGTTGAACACCAGACGTCCTCAGGGCACTCGCTTCCATGAATCAACGCCGGGCGCAGCAACGCCCTCAGGGGCGCGGGGCTGTATCCATATGCGGCTCCGCCGCGTGAGCGCGACCAGCCACCCTCAACCGGCACCCGCACAACAAGCTCAACCACCCTGTTGCGACCGCGCCTTGAACGCGGCCTTCCGCGCTTCCTTCGCGATCTTCTTGTCCGGATGCAACCGCCCCATCGCCTCCAGCACATCCGCCGTGGCCGGATGATCCACCCGCCAGGCCGCCGCGAAGAACCCGCTGTGCTGCGCGGCAAGCCCCTGCACCAGCGCCCTCAGCTCGTCGGAGTTCCCCTCGGCCGCCAGCTGCGCGGCCACCGTGTCGACGGTCAGCCAGAACACCAGGTCCTGGGACGGCGCGGGAACGTCGGAGAACCCGGCCTCGCTCAGCCAGACCCGGGCCAGCCCACCGAGCTCCGGATCGTCCAGGACCTCCCGCAGCGCCGGCTCGGCCTCCGCACCCACCAGGGACAGCGCCTGCTGACAGCGCAGCCGCCGCAGCGGCGCCCCCGCGTCCAGGCCCCGTGCCGCGGCCAGCAACTCCCGTGCGGCGGCGAGCGGTTCACGCCGGGCCAGCCACTGCTCGGTCTCGGCCTGCGCGGCGGCCTGCGGGTAGGTGGCCGTGCCGTCGAGGAGCGCGTCGGCGCCCTTGTCGGCGAGGTCCCCGACCGCCGGTGCCTCGAACCCGGCCTCCAGCAGCCGGGACCGCAGCCCGTACCGCCCGAGCGGGGTCAGCCGGACCATGCCGTAGCGCGACACGTCGGTGTCGTCGAGTCCGGCCGGCGGCTCCTCGGCGGCGGCCTCGGCGTCCGCCATCAGCGCCTCGTCCACCGGCTGGTACTCCACGAGACCGACCGGTTGCAGCAGCCGGAACTGGTCGTCGAGGCGCATCATCGCGTCGGACACCTGCTCCAGCACGTCGTTCGTGGGCTCGCCCATGTCGCTGGGCACGATCATCGACGCGGCGAGGGCGGGCAGCGGTACGGGCCCGTCGTCCGGGCCGTCCTCGCTGACCGTCAGCAGATACAGGTTGCCGAGCACCCCGTCGAGGAACTCGGCCTCGGCCTCCGGATCCCAGTCCAGCGAGGAGAAGTCGACCTCGCCACCGGCGTCCATGGCGTCGACCAGGTCGTCGAGGTCGGGCACGCTCGCGTCCGCGAGGACCGTCTCCAGCGCGCCCAGCCACACCCCGAGGACGTCCTGCGGGGAACCGCCGGTCAGCACCACCAGTTCGGCGCCGGCCGCGACCGTGCCCGCGTCCTCGTCGACGACCTCGACCAGCCCGGTGTCCACGGCCACCCGCCACGCCTCGCTCGCGTACGCGGCGGCGTCGTCCCCGCTCAGCCCGAGCACCTCGGCGGCGGCGGGCAGCTGCTCGTCGACGAGCCCGCCCCCGGCGTCGACCCGGGTGTCGGGCCCGGCCCAGCGGGCCAGCCGGGCGGCCCGGGAGAGCAGCGGCGTGGACAGCGCGTCCCGCGCCAGCTCCGCCTCGGGGTGCAGCCGCACCGGCGGCAGGGGGGAGCGGGAGCTGTCTGACATCGGCTGGTTCTCCTAGGGCGCTCTGCATGGCCGTACACATCACGACGCATCACGGCTCAGCCGTGGCACATCACGGCTCAGCCGCTGCACAACACGGCTCAGCCGCTCAGCCTAGACGGATTTCCACCCATGCCGCCCGGTTCATGTACCCGTCAGGCTGCGTACATGGCCGAAACCTTGACAAGTGGCCTGAGCAGGCAGGAGATTACGCGCGTAGAAATCTGGCGGACATCTGTTCACTGTATTTTCTACGCGCGTTGCCGCCGCCCCACCGGTCGCACCCCCCCACGTTCCACGCACCACCCTCGTCCCGGCACCCATGTATGTCCCCGGAGGGATCCCGTTGCCGAGCAAGAAGTCCGCGCGTCTCGCCGCGCTCACCGTCGCCGCCGTCTGTTCCGCGGCGTCCACTGTCGTTCTGACCGTGCCGGCGCACGCCGACTCCGTGCGCATCCACGACATCCAGGGCAGCACCCGAATATCCCCGTACGCCGGCAAGCAGGTCACGGACGTGGCCGGAATCGTCACCGGCGTGCGCACCTACGGCTCGTCCAAGGGCTTCTGGATCCAGGATCCGAACCCCGACGCCGACCCGGCCACCAGCGAGGGCGTCTTCGTCTTCACCAGCTCCGCCCCGAAGGTCGCCGTCGGCGACTCGGTCCTGGTCTCCGGCACGGTCGCGGAGTACGTCCCGGGCGGCGCGTCCTCCGGCAACCAGTCGCTGACCGAGATCACCAAGCCGACGATCACCGTCGTCTCCGGCGGCAACGCGGTCCCGGCCGCCAAGGTGATCGATGCGAAGTCGGTCCCGGCCGCCTACAGCCCCGAGGGCGACACCGCCGCGGGCGGCTCGGTCAACGGCCTGCCCCTGGAGCCCGCGAACTACGCCCTGGACTACTACGAGTCCCTTGAGGGCGAGAGCGTCCAGGTCGCCGACACCCGCGTGGTCGGCGCCACCGACCCGTACACCGAGCTGTGGGTCACGGTGAAGCCGTGGGAGCACCGCAACCGCCGCGGCGGCACGGTCTACGGCTCCTACGACGCCCAGAACACCGGCCGGCTCCAGATCCAGTCGCTCGGCAAGACCGCCGACTTCCCCGTCGCGAACGTCGGTGACGTCCTGGCGGGCACCACGGCCGGCCCGCTGGACTACAACCAGTTCGGTGGTTACACCCTGGTCGCCAACCAGCTCGGCACCCTCAAGAGCGCCGGTCTGGAGCGGGAGACCACGCAGAAGCAGGCGCGCGGCGAGCTCGCGGTCGCCACGTACAACGTGGAGAACCTCGACCCGTCCGACGCCACGTTCGCCGAGCATGCCTCCGCGATCGTGAACAATCTCCAGTCGCCCGACATCGTGTCCCTGGAGGAGATCCAGGACAACAACGGCGCCAAGAACGACGGTACGGTGGCCGCCGACCAGACGATGCAGAAGCTGATCGACGCGATCGTCGCGGCGGGTGGCCCGACGTACGACTGGCGCTCGATCGACCCGGTCGACAAGGCCGACGGCGGCGAGCCGGGCGGCAACATCCGTCAGGTGTTCCTGTTCAACCCGGAGCGGGTCTCCTTCACCGACCGCGCGGGCGGCGACGCCACCACCGCCGTCGGCGTGACCAAGGAGCGCGGCAAGGCCGCCCTGACGGTCTCCCCCGGCCGGATCGACCCGGCGAACGCGGCCTTCGCCAACAGCCGCAAGCCGCTGGTGGGCGAGTTCCTCTTCCGCGGCAAGACGGTCTTCGTGATCGCCAACCACCTCAACTCCAAGGGCGGCGACCAGGGCCTGACCTCGCAGTACCAGCCGCCGGCCCGGTCCTCCGAGGTCCAGCGGCACGCGCAGGCGACGGCGATCCACTCCTTCGTCAAGGACATCCTCGGCACGCAGAAGAACGCGGACGTCATCGCCCTCGGCGACATCAACGACTTCGAGTTCTCCGGGACCGTGGACATCCTCGAGGGTGACGGCGAGCTGTGGTCGGCGATCAAGTCGCTGCCCAGGAGCGAGCGTTACTCGTACGTCTACCAGGGCAACGCCCAGACGCTGGACCAGATCCTGGTCAGCCCGTCGATCCGGCGCGCCTGCGACTTCGAGTACGACAGCGTGCACATCAACTCGGAGTTCAACGACCAGATCAGCGACCACGACCCGCAGGTGCTGCGGTTCCGGCCGTAGCGTCCGGTGCCTGTCAGGGCTGGCTGAACACGCCGTTCAGCCAGCCCTGCCAGGCGGCTTCGCACTCCTTGATGTCGGCGCCCGGCGTGAAGTCGTGCAGGGAGATGCCGACCCGGTAGCCCCAGTGGTTGCGTCCGAAGACGCGGGTGAGGCCCCGGTCCGTGCGCAGCCCGATGAAGTACGGGTTGCGGAAGTCGACCACGGCCTCGAACTCGTCGGGCCCGTGGACCGTCAACCGCGTCCCGGGGGCCACGTCCTCCCCGACGCCCAGCGCCCGCCCGACGGCGGCGAGGGCGTCGGCGGCCTTCGACGCCTCGGGGCCGTCGAAGGTGGCGAAGGCGGCCGGCCGGGGCGCGAAGTGGGCCAGGTACTCCCGCAGGGTGTGCAGATAGAAGTCGGTGTGCTTGGCGGCCCCGTCGTACTGGTTGTCCCAGTCGTCGACGAAGATCCCGCTGTGCACGTACCGCACCCAGGCACGCCGGCCCTCGTCGCGCGGTTCGATGGTGTAGTCGAGCTGGTTGGCGGTCTGCTCGGCGATGCCCTCGACGTCCTCGACGCGGTTGGTGTAGCGATGCGGCGGGTCCCAGGCGGTGACGGTGGACCCGAAGGGCCCCTTGCCGCCGACCTTGGGCTCCGGCGGCTCCATCGGCCACAGATAGCCACCGGTCCCGGTGGTGATCGCCTCCCACACCTCCTCGGGGGTGGCGTCGACCTCGAACTCGCGGGCGATCTCGAATTCCTTCTTCTCTGACATGGCGGGCTCCTGGGGCCTACTGCTCGAGTTCCTGGGTGGGCTGATGGTCCTCGACCGTGGGATCGGCCGTGGGTTTGACCGTCGGATGTACGGCGACGACGATCCGGTGGTCCCGGCCGCCCTCGGCGCCGGGCGCGTCGTACTTGCGGATCAGCGCGCTCACGCCGGCCGTCAACTCCTCGATGAACGCGGCCCGTTCGGCCGCCGAGGCGAAGCGGACCTCGCCGTCCAGCGCATACGTCGCCAGCCGCTTGCGGGCCTTGGCCGCACCGGTGATCAGCGAGCCGACGTCCCGGACGAGCCGGGCGCCGAGCGCCAGCAGCCAGCGGGCGGAGAGCTGGTCGCGGAAGCGGTCCGGGTCCGGTTGCACCGAGGCGAGGGCGAGCGGCGAGATCACGTACGACGCGGCGGTCGCCCGCATCAGCCGCTCGGTGACGTTGCCCTTGCGGCGCTCGCCGGCCAGCTCGACCAGGCCGTGCCGCTCCAGCGCCTTGAGGTGGTAGTTCACCTTCTGCCGGGGCAGTCCGACCTTGCCGGCCAGCATGGCGGCCGACGCCGGTCCGGCCGCCAGCTCGGCGAGCAGCCGGGCCCTTATGGGGTCCAGGGAGACGGCTGCGGCCTCGGGGTCCTCGATCACGGTGACGTCCAGCATGGGTCCACCGTCTCACCGAAAACTTTTTTTGTCCAGACGGTTGCAGTGTTCGGTGGGGTGGCGCCGGGCTTCAGTCCGGGACGAGGCCCAGGGCGTGGTCGTACCGGGTGACCGTGCTGCCCTTCAGCCCGGGCCAGTTCTGCACGCGCTCCCACAGGGCGGACCCAGAGCCGACGCCCTCACCGGGCTCGGCCAGGGCGTCGATGTGGTGCTGGGCGGTCTCCCACTCGGCGTAGTTGAGGACGCGCGTGCCGTCGGTGCTCAGGTGGAAGTGGGCCGCGATTCCGCCGGGACGCGGGTTCGGCTCGCTGTCCAGGGCCTCGAAGACGGCGTCGACCCAGGCTCGCTGCCGGTCGGGGTCGGGCCCCTCGAACTCGACGTCGACGATCACGATGCAGCCCGGCACCAGAGCGCCGTGGTCGTCCCGGGTGCCGCTGCGGTAGTGCCGGTACCGGTCGAGCCTCAGCCGCTCGATTCCGGGGACGGCGGTGTCGATCTCGTCGTTGCGCTCCTGGCGGTGGATCTTGACGAAGGCGTCGTAGGCCTGCTCGTCCCTCCACTGCGAGTAGTGCAGGAGGGTGGAGCCGTCGTGGCCGGCGTAGACGTGGTAGCCCAAGAGGCCGGCGGCGGGCCAGGGGCGGCGCTCCCAGGTGCCGGCTATGGCCTCGACGGCCTGCTTCTGCCGTTCGGGGGTGCCGACACGCCAGGTGCTGAAGAAGGGCGCCCCGACCTCGGGACGGGTGAGGTCGGGGCGGGTGTCGGTACGGCGGGTCATGGCGGGCTCCCGTGGCTCGGTGAGGGGTGATCGGTGATCTCTGCACCGACTACCCTTCAACCTCAACCTAGCTTCAGGTCAAGCGCGTTGAGGTGAGACCCGCACTCGACGACAGGACCCGCGTTCGGATGGGACCCGCATGTGGGACGGGACCCCCATGGGGGACGGGACCCGCATGAAGGCGGCCGCCCGTCTCACGGGTACTGGCGCTGCTTGCGCATCACCTCCACCACGATCACCGCCAGGACGACCGTGGCCACCACCGGACCCCGATGCCGCAGCCCGAACCGGACGGCGGTCCGGAGCGGATACGGCACGTTCTTCTCCACGGTGTGACCCGCCCGGGTCGCCCGGTCCTGCACGGTGTGTCCGGCCTGGCCCGCCCGGCCCTGGACGGCATGACCGGCATGGCTCGCCCGGCCCTGGACGGCGTGGCCCGCATGGCTCGCCCGGTCCTGCAGGGTGTGCCCCGCGCGCGTCGCCCGGTCCTGCACCGTGTGGCCCGCCATGGCCGCGGTGCTGCGCAGCTGTACGGTCATCGCGCCGGCCTTGTCGCGCAGGTCGGCGGCGCGTGCGCGCGCGCGGCCCTTCACGTCCGCCTTGCCCGCCAGCTCCTCGACGGTGTCGCCGAGTTGCTTCCTGGTCCGCTCGATCTGGCGGCGCAGCTCGTCGGGTCCCTTGGCGCCGCCGGTCGCCTTGCCGACGGCCGCCTTCGCCGCGGAGTGGGCCTTGCCGCCCTTGTCTCCCGCCTTCCTGTGCGTCATCGATGCGCCCTTTCCCTGATCTCCTCGACATCGGCCCTGACGCTGCCGAGTGCCTCCTCGGGCTTCGGGGGTACCGCCCGCCGCAGCTGGGCGCGGCCCGCCGCGGCCAGCAGGCCGGCGATCAGGAACAGCGCCCCGGTGACGATCAGTGCCGCGGCCCAGACGGACAGCGTCAGCGAGAGGGCGGCGGTGGCCGTGCCGGCCAGGGCCAGCAGACCGGCGTAGGCGACGGCGCCCGCCGCGCCCAGCAGTCCGCCACCACGTCCGGCGCGCCGGCCCTTGGCGGCCAGCTCCTCCTTCGCGAGGGCGACCTCCTGTCGTACGAGCTGGGAAACCTGCTCGGTGGCCTGGCTGACGAGTTCTCCCACGGAGTGGTGTTCCTCGCGCAGGGGCCGCGCGGTGTCCGTGGTCCCGGTCACGGTGCTCCGCCTCCTCTCGGTTTCGGAACACTCCGGGTACCCGGCGGGGCCCCCGCTACGCCGGACACCGGGACGCATCTGCCAGGCAGCTGCCGTACGCGGCCTGCGGGTGCGTCGTGGCCAGTCGCACCCACGCGGTGGAGCCGCACATCGATACAGCCCCGCGCCCCTCGAGGGGCGCTTCACGCCCCGTCGGCTCTCCCCTCCCCCAGCCGGGCCAGCTGGGTCTGGAACCAGTCGAGGCGGGCCTGCAACAAGGCGGCCTCGGCGGCGAGTTCGGGCACGCCCAGCTCGTCGGCGTCGCCCAGGCCGGCCGCTGCCACGGAGGCCGCCTTCCCGGCCACCACCCGCAGCCCCTCCCCCGCCAGCCGGGCGAACCCCGCGAGCGAGACGGGCGTACGGCCGCGCAGGCAGCCCGCGCAGGAAGGGGCGAGCGCCCGCCAGCCGGGGCGGCCCCAGCCGGCGTCGGCCAGGGCGGCGGCGACCGTACCGCAGGCGCACGGGCCGACCGTGACGGTGCGTACCCGCTGGCGGGCGTAGCGGAAGCCGCGCTCGAAGCGGATGTACCGGCCCAGCACGGTGACGTCGAGCAGGACGGCCGTCCGGTGCTCGGCCGTGCACAGCAGCGCCTCGGCCGCCGCACGGTCGTGCACACAGTGGAAGCCGCAGTCGCAGCGGCGGCTCGGCGCCCGGTGCCGCAGGCCGTAGACGCAGGACGCCTCGGCCAGGACTCCGTACGGCAGCGCGCCGCCCAGCGACACACCGGTGAAGGCGGCCCGGGTGCCGTCCTGGGACAGCATCGGGTGGGCGATCTTGTATCCGGTCGGCGGCTCCGTCGGGCGTTCCTCCGGAAGCCGCAGCCTCATCGGGCGGCCGGGGCCTCTTCGGGCGCGGACGCCTCGACGGCCGTGATCTCCGCGATCTCTTCAGCCAGTTCGCGTTCTTCGTCGTGGGTCTGCGGCCGCTCTTGCGCGACTCCGGTGGCGAGTGCCTTGCCGAGCTTCATGACGCCTCCCATGACCAGGGGTCGTTGACCGTCCCGGCCATGGTGACCCATCACGGCCGACTTTGGACATAGGGCCTACAACGGCCAAGGGCGCCCGCGACAGCCTCAACTCCTCAGCATTGCTTACCAGCACCTCGTAGAAGAATTAAGTGGAGCTAATCAATCGCCCCGCCGACACTACTCCCATGACGACGACCACCGCCTCCGTGCCTCCCTTCGGCCGCGCCCTGTGCGCCATGATCACGCCTTTCACGCAGGCGGGATCGCTCGACCTCGACGGCGCGCAGCGGCTCGCCGACCGGCTGGTGGGCGAGGGCTGCGACGGGCTGGTGCTCTCCGGTACGACGGGCGAGTCGCCGACCACGACGGATGCCGAGAAGTCGGAGCTGGTCAGGGCCGTCCGGGAGGCGGTGGGCGACCGGGCGTCGGTCGTCGCGGGGGTGGGCACCTCCGACACCCGGCACACGGTCGAGCTGGCCCTGGCGGCCGAGAAGGCGGGCGCGGACGGCCTGCTGGTGGTCGCGCCGTACTACAGCAAGCCCCCGCAGGACGCCGTCGAGGCCCACTTCCGCGAGGTCGCCGACGCGGCCGGACTGCCGCTCGCGCTGTACGACATCCCGGGCCGCACCGGCACCCGTATCGAGCCGGAGACGCTGATCCGGCTCGCCGAGCACCCGCGGATCGTCGCGGTGAAGGACTGCTCCTACGACTTCCTCGCCGCCCAGAAGGTGCTCGACCGCACGGAGTTGGCGTACTACGCGGGCTGCGACGAACACAACCTCGCGCTGTACGCGGTGGGCGGCGCGGGGTATGTCAGCACGGTCGCCAATGTGATCCCCCGTCACCTTCGTTCCGTGCTGGACGCCTTCGAGGCGGGCGACACCCCCGCGGCCGCCCGCCTCCAGCAACGCGCCACGCCGCTCATCGAGTCGATGATGGCGGCGGGCCTGCCCGGCACCGTCACCGCCAAGGCCCTGCTCAACGAGCTCGGCCTGCCCGCGGGCCCGGTCCGCGCACCGCTGCGGCCCGCCGGCCGCGAGGCGGTCGACGGGCTGCTGGCGGTGTACGCGGAGCTGACGGACGGCTGATCAGCGCTCGGCGAACACGGGCTGCCACTCCAGGTCTGGAGGTCGTCGTCCATGACCCGTGTGCCACTGAGCGGTACGACCTTGTCGCTGCCGATCGTGACCAGCACCAGCCGGTCGCGGTACGGCTCCTCCGGGCCCGTGGTCCGATCCCAGGCGATCAGCCGCTTGTCGTCGGCCCAGGCGAGCAGGGTGGTGCCGCGGACCTTCGTGATCTCCTTGCCCGTGCGGGAATCACGGATCGAGGAGTACGACTTGCCGGGGGTGGCGCCGGCCTTCTTCGTCTGGCCGAGGGCGGCGAGCCTGCCGTTCGGGGACAGCCGCGCGCCGACGTCCCAGCGCAGGTGCTTCTCGTCCGCGGGCGGGGCGACCTTGTCGCCCGAGAGGTCGTAGAACTGCTCCAGGCCGTCCTGCGGCCCGAGGACTGCCGCGTACACCAGTCGGTCGTCGCGGCTGAAGGCGAAGTCCGCGCGGCCGACGACCTCGCGGCCGTGCGAGACCTTCGACCAGGAGACCCCGCCACCGACCAGGTCGATCAGGAGGAATCCGGTGCGGCTCGACCTGGGCGGCGTCGCCCACGCGTCCCCGCCGCCGACAAGACTCCCGAGCTTGTCGAGCGCATCCGGATTCTCGGCGTATGTCGTCGCGACGAGTCGGCTGCCGTCGCTCGAGAACGCGAGCCCGCCGACCCCTTGCTGGACCGGGATCCACCGCTCGACCTCCCCCGTCGCGAGGTCGAGCAGCCCGATGCGGTGGGCGGGCAGGCTCCGCTCCAGCACGGCGGCCGTCCTGAGACCGGGTGCCACGGCGACATGGGACCACCGGGTGTCCTTCTCGTACTTGCCGGTCCCGGGATCGAGCAGCCAGTACGTCCGTACGAAGGTTCCCTCGTCCTTCGTCTGCTGTACGGGCTCGCCCGTGCCGTACGCGGCGAGCACCGACCGCCCCGCCGCGATCATGTCCCGCGGCGGCGACTGGTCGGGGTGGGCGCTGACCCCACCCTGCTCCAGGACACTCGCGGGACGTACGTCGTCCTTGCCCGTGTCCAGCGTCGGCACGGCCACCGCGACGGCGACCACGGCGACGGAGGCTGCGGCGGCGGAGGCGAGCCTGCGGGTCCGGCGGCGCCGGCGCACCGCGAGCACCCGGTCGGCGAACCCCGGCCCCGCCGACGGCTGTTCGACGGCCAGCTCCCGCAGGGAGTCACGTACGAGTTCCTCGACGTTCACGGACGCACCTCCATGGGCGAGAAGTCAGGGGACGGCCGGCGCGGAGCCCCGTCCGGCGGGTCGAGGGCGGCCAGTTCGGGCGCGAGGACCCGCAGCCGGGCGAGCGAGCGGTGGGTGGTGGACCGTACGGTGCCCACGGAACAGCAGAGGATGCGGGCCACGTCGGCCTCCGGCAGGTCCTCGAAGATGGGGGTGCCCCCGGGCTCGAGCGAAGCCGAGAGGCTGGGGGAGGAGCACCAGCACGGTGCGCTGCCGTGCGGTCAGCCGGGCGAGCGCGCCGCGCATCAGCAGCCGCAACTCGGCGGCGGGCGCGGTGTCCGGGTTCGCTCCGGTCTCGGGCGGCTCGGCGACGGTCAGCTCGCCTCTCCGCCACTTCAGCCGCCAGCGGCTGATCTGCTGCCGGTACAGGATCCGGCGTACGTACGCCTCCGGTTCGTCGATGCGGTGCCAGCGGCCGGCCGCCTTGATCAGGGCGTTCTGCAGGAGGTCCTCCGCGGCGTGCCGGTCGCCGCCGGCCAGCAGGACGGCGGTCTTCAGCAGCGCGGACGACCGGTTCTCCACGAACTGGCGGAAGCTGTCCTGCGCTTCGGCATCCATCGCCACCTTCTCTTCCCCCGGGCGGGCCCGGTGCCCGCCTCTCCTACCCCTTGTGACGCGTGCGGGGTGCGGCCGCTATGCCGCCGCGCCGGAACAATTCGCGGCACAGGGCGGGGCCCGTACCGCATCCGTGTGCGGTACGGGCCCCGGCCGGGCGCCCTGCCCGGTGCGCGCTCAGCCCCTCAGCCCCAGCGGTACCCGTCGCCGAGGAGCAGGAAGTGCTCCAGCACATCCTCCATCGGATCGTCGACCTGGCCGACGTTGACCAGCCCGATGCGGGGACCGTTGTGCGAGCCCGTGTTGGTCTCGTCGGCGTACGCGGTCCCGACCGGGAGCCAGCACGCGCCCGCCACGGTCAACGCGCCGACCACCAGGCGCAGTACGGTCCTCGTCCGCTCGTTCCTCTTCACTCGACCCCTCATCGGCCCTCGGTCCTCATCTCGTCGGTTCGGCGTGTGATCGGACACTGCGTCCACCCGTTCATCTGCGTGGACCGCGCTGAGGTCACGTGGAGTAACCCGTACGTGAGCGCGCCGCCGTGCCTCTCGGTCACGACGTCGGGCTCGGCAGGGGCGCGGGCACCGGAAGGGTGTCGGTGCGCAGCCGTGCCTCCACGTCCTCCAGGTCCTCGATGGCGTGCTGGAGGTCCTCCTCCAGCACCGTGAAGATCCTCGGCGTCGCGGTCGACTCCCGGAACAGCTCGCAGCGGCGCAGTGCCGCCCGCAGATAGCCGAGGACGGTGCGGATGTACTCGGTGGGCGGGAAGGCGACGTACTGGCTGAGCAGCGAGTCCAGGGTGAGCGAGGCCTTCTGCACGTCGGCCGTCATCACCGAGAACAGGTCCCAGGCCTCCCGGTCCTCGGAGGACAGGCGCGGCAGCAGCCACTCGTACGCCTGATCCCTCCTGACCAGCCCCTCGTGCACGCACCGCCGCACCGACAGCAGGCTGAGCCGGATGTCCGGGGCGATGGGATACACCTGTCCGGGGTCGATCCCGAGGGTCGTGCGCAGGTCGGCGATGTTGGTGACGGTCTTGTCCAGATCGTCCAGGCAGACGCGCAGCAGCGCCACGTTCCGGTAGAACTCCGGATCCCGGCACTGCAGGTCGTGGTAGCCGGCGAGCCGCTCGGCCGCCGCCTTGACGTTCCGGTCGATCAGCGCGATCTGCTCGAACGCCCCCGTGTCCCGCAGGATCTCCAGCGCCTGCTCACCACGGTCCCGGGTCAGCGCCTTGGCGAAGCAGAACCCGGCCAGCGAGAAGAGCGTGCCGATGACGAAGTCCTTCTCCTCGTTGAAGATGTTCCGCAGGTTCTGGTACGCGATCACGGAGATCAGCACCAGCAGGACCACACCGCCCAGTGCCCATCTGTACTGCCGTGTCGACGGCCTGTCACCAAGAATCTCCCGTATCGGCATCGCCTTGCCCCCTTGCGACCGTTGCCGTGGAAGGTCAAGGTTCTTGAGGGCCGGACGGCGGCGTCAAGAGTGGCAGGGGGGTCGCAAGGGGGTGCGCCGCCATACGACGGACGCCCTCCCACAAGCCGGGCCCGGCCGTGAGAGGGCGCTGGTCGAAGGCGGCCGGAAGGGGCCGATCGCCGTCAGTTGTGGCTGTGCAGGATGTCGTTCAGGCCGCCCCAGACCGCGTTGTTCGGGCGGGCCTCGACGGTGCCGGTGACCGAGTTGCGGCGGAAGAGGATGTTGGAGGCGCCGGAGAGCTCGCGGGCCTTGACGATCTGCCCGTCGGGCATGGTGACCCGGGTACCGGCCGTGACGTACAGACCGGCCTCGACGACGCACTCGTCGCCGAGCGCGATGCCGACGCCCGCCTCGGCGCCGATCAGGCAGCGCTCACCGATGGAGATGATCACGTTGCCGCCGCCGGACAGCGTGCCCATCGTCGACGCACCGCCACCGATGTCGGAACCGTCACCGACCACGACACCCGCGGAGATACGGCCCTCGACCATGGACGTACCGAGGGTGCCCGCGTTGAAGTTCACGAAGCCCTCGTGCATGACGGTGGTACCCGCGGCGAGGTGGGCACCGAGCCGCACCCGGTCGGCGTCGGCGATGCGCACGCCCTTGGGCGTCACGTAGTCCGTCATGCGCGGGAACTTGTCGATGGAGGTCACCTGAAGGTGCAGCCCCTCGGCCCGAGCATTGAGCCGGACCTTCTCGATGTCGTCGACGGCGACCGGGCCGAGAGAGGTCCAGGCGACGTTGGCGAGGAAGCCGAACTGGCCCTCCAGGCTCAGGCCGTGCGGCTTGACCAGCCGGTGCGACAGCAGGTGCAGGCGCAGGTACACGTCGTGGGCGTCGATCGGCTTCTCGTCGAGCGAGGCGATGACCGTGCGGACCGCGACGACCTCGACGCCCCTGCGCGCGTCCGGCCCGATCGCCGCGGTGGCGCCACCACCGAGCAGCTCCGCGGCGCGCTCGGCGGACAGCCGCTCACTGCCGGCGGGACCGGGCTCGGCGACGAGCTCGGGCGCGGGGAACCAGGTGTCGAGAACAGTGCCGTCAGCAGCGATCGTGGCAAGGCCGGCGGCCACGGCGCCGGTGGTGCGAGGAGCAGTCGTGTCGGTCATAAGGGCAACCTAACGTGACCCCCACCGCGGGGGCGAACCGACGGGGGTGCGTCTCACGTGCCGGGCGGTACGGCGAAGACGCGGGTCCGGGCCTGGCGACGCCGGTCACGGCATTCCAGCCCGTCCGGCGTTCGAGACCGAGGACACTCTCCACCTCTCAACGCCGGCCCGCATATCTCAGCCCGTCCGGCGTTTGAGGACGAGGCCCGTTCAGGGCCGGAGCGGGGGTCTGGGGGCGGCAGCCCCCAGGAGCCGGGGTCGAAGGGGCAGCGCCCCTGGGGATGGGACGGGTAGGGCCGGCGGGGGCGAAGAACAAACCGCGGTCACGGAATGACCCGCGCCAGCACCTCCCGCGCGTACTCCTCGTCATACGTACCCCCGGCAAGCAGCACCTGCAGACAGATCCCGTCCATCAACGCCACCAGCGCCCGAGCCGTCACCGCGTCCGTACGCCGCGCCAACCGATCGGCAAGCTCCTGCGCCCACTCCGCCGCAACCGGCCGCAGCGCAGGCCGACGCAGAGCGGCGAGATAGAGCTCGTACTCCAGCTCGACCCCCGTCCGCTCCCCCGCAAGCCACTCTCCCATCCACCCCGCGAGCTCGGCGGCCAGATCGGCCCCCGGATCCTCCAGCCCACCCCGCGAGGCGATCACCTTGGCAAAGCCCTCATTGGCCTTGCGCAGAGCGGCGACCAGCAGATCGTCAAGCGTCTTGAAGTGATACGTCGTGGAACCGAGCGGCACATCCGCCTCGGCGGCGACGGTGCGATGACTCAGCCCTCCGATCCCCTTCTCCCCGACGACCCGAATCGCCGCATCGATGATCCGCTGCCGCCGCTCGGGGTCGTAACGCCGAGGCATCAGTGCGCGCCCCCCAGATTCAGCACCACCACACCGACGATGATCAGCGCTATTCCGGTGGCCTTGGCGACCGTCATCCCCTCCCCCAGGAAGAGGATTCCGATGGTGGCGATGGCCGCGGTACCGACGCCGGACCAGATCGCGTACGCCGTGCCGACCGACACCGTCTTCAGGGTCTGGGCGAGCAACACGAAGGAGACGGCGTACCCGAGCACCGTCAGCACGGACGGCCACAACCGGCTGAAGCCGTCGCTGTACTTCAAGGCGGTCGTACCGCCCACCTCGGCCGCGATGGCTGCCGCGAGCAACAGGTATCCCATGTGTACGAGCGTACACAACGTTGCGTACGACCGTACACAACGACACGGCAACAGGTGGGCGGCCGCCGGACCGGGTCAGCAGGTGCGGCGGCGATACCCGGCTTCCCCCGCCGGTACGACATCCAGGTCCCGCAGCACCACCGACAGCCTGTCGCCCCACTCCGCGCACGCGGCGGCGAGGCCGTCCGACCGGTACTCGATGACGAAGACCCGGTCGTCGTAGGCGTCCGCGTAGGCGCCGCACTCGTCGTACTGCCCGCACTCCTCGGCGACCGCGAAGTCGAAGCCGAGACCGCGCCCTTGCCGCGCCAGGTCGGCGGCGTTCTTCTGGCCGATCGCCAGACCGGCGGCATGCGCCCGGGCGGCGAGCAGCTTGCCGAAGGCCATGTCGTCCTCGGCGGTCAGCAGTCCGTCGGACCGCTCGTGCGAGTCGAGGTTGTCGGCCTCGACCGCCTGGAATCCGGCCGCGGCACAGCCGTCGATCCACTTCCCCACGATCCCGGCCAGCCGTTCACGCTTGGCGGCCGTCGAGATGTCCAGCAGGGCCTCGTCCCAGTCCCGGTCGACGACCGGCGTGCCGTCGGCGTCACGGAGCAGCAGGTCGGGATGGTGGGCCTGCCACCAGCCGTCGGCGTCCGGCTGGGCCTGGAAGGCATTGACGTAGCAGATGCTGTAGATCCCCGGCGCCGGTTTCGCGGTGCGGTCGCGGGAGACGGCGCGTACGCCCGCGGGCGGCCGGTAGGGACCGCCGATCTGGTAGTCGAAGGCGACCCCCGGCTCGGGCAGCACCACCTTCCCACCGCCGCCCGGTCCCGCGGACGGCGAGGCGGTCGGGCGGCCCGGCGCGTCGGCGTCGCCCCCGCCGGACGCCGTGCATCCCCCCGCGGCCATGGCGAGCGCACCGCACAGGACTGCGGCCGCCGCCGCTCGGCGGAGGGCCCGGCGGACGCGGTGCACCATGATGCGGGACTCCTCCAGTACGTGATCTCCGTTGCTGCCGCTCATGATGCCCTGCTCAGCAATTCGCGCGCCGGGCAGGACATTTGGCCGGTCGTCAGCGGCGGGCCCTGAGAAATCGATGTGGATACGGCTCTCGCAAAGGGCTGCTCCCGAGCCACAGGGTCCACTAGTGTTTCACCGTTCACATACCGGGCCTTCGCAGCCGCGGCCGTCGCCTCATGACGCCGCTGGAGGAACAGCGCATGCCACAAGACAAGACCCGGCCACCTCAGGACCGACCTTGGGAGAACGGCTGGGCCCCGGACACCTCCCGGACTCCGGGGACGCGCCGCCTCTGGCTGGCGGGCGGGATGGCGGTGGCGACGATCGTCGCCTGCGTCACGGCAATCGTCGTATCGGACAGAGCAGCTGACAACACATCAGCCGCAGCTTCGTCCTCCGCCTCGGACACCACGGCCCCCGGCCTGATCTCCTTCGCCACCCCGTCGCAGACGACTCCCGCGAAGGGCAAGAGCGGCCTGGCCACCCCGCAGGCGACGACCGGGGCACCCGGCCAACAGCACGCCACCACACCCAAGCCGGCGCCGGAGCCGTCCAAGTCGCCTTCCCACGGGGCCGGTTCACCGACCAGCGCGCCGAAGCCCCCGTCCGCCACGACCACCTGGCGATCCGTCCGCTCGGTCAACTACCCCGACCGCTACTGGCATGTGAGCGGCGGCTACGTGAAGCTGGACTCCGTCGGGGGCTCGGAGAGCCGCGAGGACTCCACCTTCAAGCTGGTGAAGGGCTTGGCCGACGCCTCCTGCTACTCCGTCGCCACGGCCGACGGCACATACCTCCGCCACCGCGACTTCGTCCTGCGCTCCGAGCGCAACGACGGCTCCACCCTGTTCCGGCAGGACGCCACGTTCTGCCCCCGATCGGCGGCGTACTCGGGCGCGATCATGCTGGAGTCGGTCAACTACCCCGGCCGTTTCCTGCGGCACCAGAACTTCCAGCTGAAGCTGGACCCCTTCCAGAACAGCTCCCTCTACCTGTCGGACTCCGCGTTCCGGCTGGTGGCAGGGCTGGCCTGAGACGACAGACGGCGAGGTCCGTCCATCGGACCTCGCCGTCTGTTCGTGCGGTCTGCCGGCGTCAGACGTTGAACCCCAGCGCCCGAAGCTGCTCCCGACCATCGTCGGTGATCTTGTCCGGGCCCCACGGCGGCATCCAGACCCAGTTGATGCGCAGCTCGCTGACGAGGCCGTCCGTGGCGGACTTGGCCTGGTCCTCGATGACGTCCGTGAGCGGGCAGGCCGCCGAGGTCAGGGTCATGTCGACCGTGGCCACGTTGGAGTCGTCGATGTGGATGCCGTAGATCAGGCCGAGGTTGACGACGTCGATGCCCAGCTCGGGGTCGACGACGTCCATCAGGGCCTCGCGGAGCTCCTCCTCCGAGGCCGGCTTCATCTCCACGGTGTCACTCATGCCGTCTTCCTTTCGGCGTCGGCTCCGCCCAGGGCCTGGGCCGTCGCGTCCTTCCACGCCATCCAGCTGAGGAGGGCGCACTTGACCCGGGCCGGGTACTTGGAGACTCCGGCGAACGCGACCGCGTCCTCCAGGACGTCCTCCATGGCGTCGTCGGGTTCGATCTTCCCCTTGGACTGCATCAGCTCCAGGAAGGTCTCCTGGATCTTCTGCGCGTCGGAGAGGTCCTTGCCGACGAGGAGCTCGTTCAGTACAGACGCGCTCGCCTGGCTGATGGAGCAGCCCTGGCCCTCGTACGAGACGTCCTCGATCTTCGTGCCGGCGTACTTCACGCGCAGGGTGATCTCGTCGCCGCACGTCGGGTTCACGTGGTGCACCTCGGCGTCGCCATCCCTCAGACCACGCCCGTGCGGGTTCTTGTAGTGGTCCAGGATGACTTCCTGGTACATCGAGTCCAGCTTCATGCGATCGCTCGTCCCGTCCCGTCAGCCGAAGAAGTTCCGTACGTGCTCCAGGCCGTCCACCAGAGCGTCGATCTCGGCCGGCGTGGAGTACAGATAGAACGACGCTCGCGTGGTCGCAGGAATTCCGTACCGCAGGCACACGGGCCGCGCGCAGTGGTGGCCGACGCGGACCGCGATGCCCAGCTCGTCGAGGACCTGGCCCACGTCGTGCGGGTGGATGTCGCCGAGGGTGAAGGAGATCGCGGCGCCGCGGTCCTCGGCCGTCGTCGGGCCGATGATCCGCAGGTCGGGGACCTCCGCCAGCCGCTTGACCGCGTACTCGGTGAGCGCGTGCTCATGGGCGAGGATCTTGTCCATGCCGATCGAGTTGAGGTAGTCGATCGCCGCGCCCAGCCCGATCGCCTGCGAGATCGGGGGCGTGCCCGCCTCGAACTTGTGCGGGGCGGGAGCGTAGGTCGACGAGTGCATCGACACCGTCTCGATCATCTCGCCGCCGCCCAGGAACGGAGGCAGGTCCTCCAGCAGCTCCTGGCGGCCCCACAGGACGCCGATGCCGGTCGGGCCGCACATCTTGTGGCCGGTGAAGGCCACGAAGTCGGCCTGCAGCGACTGCACGTCCAGCGGCATGTGGGGCGCCGCCTGCGAGGCGTCGACGCACACCAGCGCGCCGACCTCCTGCGCACGGCGCACTATCGCCTCGACCGGGTTGAGCGTGCCCAGGATGTTCGACACCAGCACGAAGGAGACGATCTTCGTCTTCTCCGTGATGATCTCGTCGATGTTGGACAGGTCGAGGCGGCCGTCGTCGGTGAGGCCGAACCACTTCAGCTTCGCGCCCGTGCGCTGCGCGAGCAGCTGCCACGGCACGATGTTGGAGTGGTGCTCCATCTCCGTGATGACGATCTCGGTCTCGTGGTCCACCCGGTAGGGCTCGTCGGCCCAGCCGAGCATGTTCGCCACGAGGTTGAGCGATTCGGAGGCGTTCTTGGTGAAGATCACCTCGTCACGCGAAGGCGCGTTGATGAACTCCGCGACCTTGTCGCGCGCGCCCTCGTACAGCGCCGTGGCCTCCTCGGCGAGGACGTGCACGCCACGGTGGACGTTGGCGTTGTGCTGCTCGTAGTACTCGGAGAGCACGTCGAGCACCTGGCGCGGCGTCTGCGAGGTCGCCGCGTTGTCCAGGTACACGAGCTTCCTGCCGTCGTGGACGACGCGGTCCAGGATCGGGAAGTCCTTGCGCAGCGCCTCGGTGTCGAGGAGGCCCGGCAGCTGTGTCACGCGGATGCGCCACCCTTCGTGTAGGCCTCGTAGCCCTCGTTCTCCAGCTTGTCGGCGAGCTCGGGGCCGCCGGACTCGACGATGCGGCCACCGGAGAAGACGTGGACGTGGTCGGGCTTGATGTAGCGCAGGATGCGCGTGTAGTGCGTGATCAGCAGGGTGCCGACCTCGCCGGTCTCACGGACGCGGTTCACACCCTCCGACACGATGCGGAGCGCGTCGACGTCCAGACCGGAGTCCGTCTCGTCGAGGATTGCGACCTTCGGCTTGAGCAGCTCCAGCTGGAGGATCTCGTGGCGCTTCTTCTCACCGCCGGAGAAGCCCTCGTTGACGTTGCGCTCGGCGAAGGACGGGTCCATGTTGAGGCGCTCCATGGCCTCCTTGACCTCCTTCACCCAGGTGCGCAGCTTGGGGGCCTCGCCGCGGATGGCGGTGGCGGAGGTGCGCAGGAAGTTGGAGACCGAGACGCCGGGGACCTCGACCGGGTACTGCATCGCGAGGAAGAGGCCCGCGCGGGCGCGCTCGTCGACGGACATCTCCAGGACGTCCTCGCCGTCGAGGGTGACGGTGCCGCCGGTGATCGTGTACTTCGGGTGACCCGCGAGGGAGTAGGCGAGGGTCGACTTGCCCGAGCCGTTGGGGCCCATGATGGCGTGCGTCTCGCCCTGCTTCACGGTGAGGTCGACGCCCTTGAGGATCTCCTTCGTGGCGTTGTCGGCCTCGACGGTGACGTGCAGGTCTCGGATTTCAAGCGTTGCCATGGGTGCCTCAGGACTCCTGGGTGAGGGAGACGAGAACGTCGTCCCCTTCGATCTTTACGGGGTATACGGGGACGGGGCGCGTCGCGGGAAGGCCGGACGGCTTGCCGGTGCGGAGGTCGAAGCTGGAGCCGTGCAGCCAGCACTCGATCTGGCAGTCCTCCACCTCGCCCTCGGAAAGCGAGACGTTCGCGTGCGAGCAGATGTCGTGGATCGCGAAGACCTCGCCCTCGGTGTGCACGATGGACACCGGCGTGCCGTCGAGTTCCACCCGCTTCGGGGTGTCCTCCTCCAGCTCGCTCAGCGCACAGGCGCGTACGAAGGTGGTCATGCGACCGACGCCTCCAGCTCCTCTTCGATCTTGGCGATGAGGCGCTCCTCGATGTCCGGGACACCGATCTGCTGGACCAGCTCGGCGAAGAAGCCACGGACGACGAGACGGCGGGCCTCGTGCTCCGGGATGCCGCGGGCCATCAGGTAGAAGAGCTGCTCGTCGTCGAAGCGGCCGGTCGCGCTCGCGTGACCCGCGCCGACGATCTCGCCGGTCTCGATCTCCAGGTTCGGCACCGAGTCGACCCGGGCGCCGTCCGTGAGGACGAGGTTGCGGTTCATCTCGTACGTGTCCGTGCCCTCGGCCTTGGCCTCGATCAGCACGTCACCGATCCACACGGCGTGCGCGTCGTCGCCCTGGAGCGCGCCCTTGTAGACGACGTTCGACTTGCAGTGCGGGGTGTTGTGGGTGACCAGCAGGCGGTGCTCCTGGTGCTGCCCGGCGTCGGTGAAGTACAGGCCGAACAGCTCGGCCTCACCGCCGGTGCCGGCGTAGGTGACGCGCGGGTGGAGCCGTACGACGTCGCCGCCGAAGGTGACGACCACGGACTTCAAGGACGCGTCCCGGCCGACGAGGGCGTTGTGCTGCGCCACGTGCACGGCCTTGTCGTCCCAGTCCTGGACGGAGACGACGGTGAGCTTGGCGCCGTCGCCCAGGATGTAGTCGACGTTGGCGGCGAGCACGGCGTCACCGGTGTGGTCGATGACGACGACGGCCTCGGCGAAGGCGCCCAGCTCGATCACCTGGTGGGCGAAGGCGGTGCCGCCCTCGCCGTGCACGGCGATACGGATCGGCTCGGTGAGCACCGTCTCCTTGGGGACGGTGATCACGCCGGCCTTCTCGAACGCGGAGTACGCCTGGGCGGCGACGCGGTCCACCGGGGTGCCCGCCTTGCCGAGCCGCGCGTCGTCGCGGCCGACGGTCTCGACGGTGACGCCCTCGGGGGCCTGGACGTCGACCTTCAGGCCCTCGGTGGCGACGGCGGTGCCGTCGTGCAGCCCGCGCAGGCGCTCCAGCGGGGTGAACCGCCACTCCTCCTCACGGCCGTGCGGGACCGGGAAGTCCGCCACGTCGAAGGAAGGGGGCGCGCTCATGCGCGAGACGACGGTCGACTCGGCGGCCACCGCGATCGAGCCGGCGGTGGTGGAGCCCACCGGGATGTTCTGAGCCTCAGCCATGGCTGTCGGTCTGCTCTCTTTCCTACGTTTGCGATCTTCGGCCCGCCACCGGGGCGGGCCGCCTGCTGCTGAACCGGATGGCGGGCCTTAGCCGACCGCGCCTTCCATCTGCAGCTCGATCAGCCGGTTGAGCTCCAGCGCGTACTCCATCGGCAGCTCCTTGGCGATCGGCTCGACGAAGCCGCGCACGATCATCGCCATCGCCTCGTCCTCGCTCAGACCGCGGCTCATCAGGTAGAAGAGCTGGTCCTCGGAGACCTTGGAGACGGTCGCCTCGTGGCCCATGGAGACGTCGTCCTCGCGGACGTCGACGTACGGGTAGGTGTCCGACCGCGAGATGGTGTCGACGAGCAGAGCGTCACAGAGCACGTTGGACTTCGCACCCGGAGCGCCCTCGCCGATCTCGATCAGACCGCGGTAGGAGGTACGGCCACCGCCACGCGCCACGGACTTCGAGACGATGTTGGACGACGTGTTCGGCGCCATGTGGACCATCTTCGCGCCGGCGTCCTGGTGCTGGCCCTCGCCCGCGAAGGCGATGGACAGCGTCTCGCCCTTGGCGTGCTCGCCCATCAGGTAGACGGCCGGGTACTTCATCGTCACCTTGGAGCCGATGTTGCCGTCGATCCACTCCATGGTCGCGCCCTCATAGGCGACGGCGCGCTTGGTGACCAGGTTGTAGACGTTGTTCGACCAGTTCTGGATGGTCGTGTAGCGGCAGCGGGCGTTCTTCTTGACGATGATCTCGACGACCGCGGAGTGCAGCGAGTCCGACTTGTAGATCGGGGCCGTACAACCCTCGACGTAGTGCACGTAGGCACCCTCGTCGACGATGATCAGGGTCCGCTCGAACTGGCCCATGTTCTCCGTGTTGATACGGAAGTAGGCCTGGAGCGGGATCTCCACGTGGACGCCCGGCGGGACGTAGATGAAGGAGCCACCGGACCACACGGCGGTGTTCAGCGCGGCGAACTTGTTGTCACCGGCCGGGATGACGGTCCCGAAGTACTCCTTGAAGAGCTCCGGGTGCTCCTTCAGCGCGGTGTCGGTGTCGAGGAAGATGACGCCCTGCTCCTCCAGGTCCTCGCGGATCTGGTGGTAGACGACCTCCGACTCGTACTGGGCCGCGACACCGGCGACGAGGCGCTGCTTCTCCGCCTCCGGGATGCCGAGCTTGTCGTAGGTGTTCTTGATGTCCTCGGGCAGGTCCTCCCAGGACTCCGCCTGCTTCTCCGTGGAGCGCACGAAGTACTTGATGTTGTCGAAGTCGATGCCCGACAGGTCCGATCCCCAGTTCGGCATGGGCTTCTTCTCGAAGAGCTTCAGGCCCTTGAGGCGCAGCTTGGTCATCCACTCCGGCTCCGACTTCTTGCCGGAGATGTCGCGGACGACAGCCTCGCTCAGACCGCGCTTCGCAGCGGCACCGGCCTCGTCGGAGTCCGCCCAGCCGTATTCGTACTTGCCCAGGCCCTCGAGCTCAGGGTGGGCAGTCTCCTCGATGGGGAGAGTCATGCGGGGTTCCTCCCGGCCGTGCTTGCAGATGCGTTGTGTGGACTGTGGGAAATCTTCGGGATGAACGTCGTGCAGACGCCGTCGCCGTGCGCGATGGTCGCCAGCCGTTGCACGTGCGTTCCGAGCAGCTCGGCGAAGATCTCCGTCTCCGCCTCGCACAGCTGCGGGAACTGCTCCGCGACGTGGGCGACCGGGCAGTGGTGCTGGCAGAGCTGCTCGCCCTTTTGAGGGAGGGGCGCGCTGCGCGCCGTTGCAGCGTACCCGTCGGCGCTCAGGGCCTTGGCCAGGGCTTCGGTGCGCTCGTCCGGGCTGACGGCCTCGATCGCCTTGCGGTACGCGCTCGCCTGGGCGGCGATCCGGGCCCGGGCGAAGGCGGCGACCGCCTCGCTCCCGCCCTCGCGCTCGGCGATCCACTTCAGGGCGTCCGCGGCGAGCTTGTCGTACGACTGGTCGAAGGCGTCGCGGCCGCAGTCGGTGAGCGCGAAGACCTTGGCGGGGCGGCCACGCGTGCGCGTGCCGTACACCCGCTGCTCCCGCGCCTCCACGACATCGTCCGCGACCAGCGCGTCCAGATGCCTGCGCACGGCGGCCTGGGTGAGTCCCAGCCGGCCGGCCAGCTCGGCGACGGTCGACGGCCCGTGGTCCAGGATGGATCGCGCGACCCGGTTGCGCGTCGAGCGCTCCCCGGTCGCGAGCTCCTCCTGAAGGGTTCCCATGGGGGTCTCCCGAGCCTCGCCGACGTTTTTCACAACGCCATTGTTGCGTAATTCCTCAAGACCGGGCAAGCGGCGTCCGGGCGCCTCGACGGTGCGCTGCGTCACTTAGGCATACCTAATCTGACCTGCGGAAATGATCTTTGATCGATCAAACCGGGGGGCATCGCCGCCCCTCTCCGGGACACTCCCGAAGCATGCCGACACCCCCTCCCACCGGCCCTCTTGTCGCGCAGAGGCCTTCGGCGGCGAGCCAACCCGAGCGCATCCTCCGGGCCGAAGCGGGGTCTGGGGGCGGCACCCCCAGCGGGGAGGTCGGGAGAGCCGGCGCACGACTGTTCCCGCTGGCCGACGCGGTGGCGTACGCGGGGCGGTGGCCGGCCGTGCACCGGTCCCGTGAGGAGGAGATCTGAACCCGCCCGCCGCGGGCCCGGCCCCCGTACCTAGACTCTGGAGCCATGCGAACTGAGCCCGTGGTCCAGGTCCAGGCCCTGGTGAAGCGGTACGGCACGAAGACCGCGGTGAACGGCCTCGACCTGGTGGCCCGGGCGGGCGTGACCGCCGTACTCGGACCCAACGGCGCGGGCAAGACCACGACGGTCGAGACCTGCGAGGGCTACCGGAAGCCGGACTCCGGCACGGTGCGCGTCCTGGGCCTCGACCCGGTGAGACAGTCCGGCGAGCTACGGCCCCGCATCGGCGTGATGCTGCAGTCCGGCGGCGTCTACTCGGGCGCGCGGGCCGACGAGATGCTGCGCCATGTCGCCAAGCTGCACGCGCATCCGCTGGACGTCGGCGCCCTCATCGAGCGCCTCGGGCTCGGCAGCTGTGGCAGGACCACCTACCGCCGCCTGTCCGGCGGCCAGCAGCAGCGGCTCGCGCTCGCCATGGCCGTGGTCGGCCGCCCGGAGCTGGTGTTCCTGGACGAGCCGACGGCCGGACTCGATCCGCAGGCCCGCCGCGCCACCTGGGACCTCATCCGCGACCTGCGCGCCGACGGCGTCTCGGTCATCCTCACCACCCACTACATGGACGAGGCGGAGCAGCTCGCCGACGACGTCGCGATCATCGACGCGGGCCGGGTCATCGCCCAGGGCTCTCCCGAGGAGCTGTGCCGCGGCGGCGCCGAGAACACCCTCCGCTTCACCGGCCGCCCCGGCCTGGACGTGGGCTCGCTGCTCAAGGCCCTGCCCGCCGACTGCACGGCCGCGGAGCTGACGCCGGGCTCGTACCGTGTCGTCGGCAAGGTCGACCCCCAGCTGCTCGCGACGGTGACGTCCTGGTGCGCGCAGCACGGGGTGATGCCGGAGAAGATCTCGGTCGAGCGGCACACCCTGGAGGACGTCTTCCTGGAACTCACTGGCAAGGAGCTGCGTTCGTGACCACCGTCGGTCCGGGTACGTACACCCCGAAGCCGGGCGCCGCCCCCCTCCCCCGCATGATCGCGGCCCAGGCGGCACTCGAGACGAAGATGCTGCTGCGCAACGGCGAGCAGCTGCTGCTGACCGTGGTGATCCCCACCCTCCTGCTGGTCCTGTTCAGCTCGGTGGACATCGTCGACACCGGCGCGGGCGAGGCCGTCGACTTCCTCACCCCCGGCATCCTCGCGCTCGCCGTGATGTCGACGGCGTTCACCGGGCAGGCGATCGCCACGGGCTTCGAGCGCCGGTACGGCGTGCTGAAGCGGCTGGCGTCCTCGCCGCTGCCACGGTGGGCCCTGATGACGGCGAAGACGGCGTCGGTGCTGGTCACGGAGGTCCTCCAGATCGCGCTGCTCACGGTGATCGCCTTCGCGCTGGGCTGGTCCCCGCACGGAAACCCCGCAGCGGTCGTCCTCCTGGTGATCCTCGGGACGGCGGCCTTCTCGGGTCTGGGCCTGCTGATGGCCGGCACCCTCAAGGCCGAAGCCACCCTGGCGGCCGCCAACCTGGTCTTCCTGCTGCTGCTCGTCGGCGGCGGGGTGATCGTGCCGCTGGACAAGTTCCCGGACGCCGCCCAGGACGTCCTCGGGCTGCTGCCCATCTCGGCGCTGTCGGACGGACTGCGGGACGTGCTCCAGCACGGGGCCGGGATGCCTTGGGGCGACCTGGGGATTCTGGCCGTGTGGGCGGTCGTGGGGCTGGCGGCGGCCGGGAAGTTCTTCCGCTGGGAGTGAGGACTGTCACGGCACCGGCGCGGACCCTCGTGAAAGCGTGCACAAGCGGCCGCCTACGATAGGGCGCGTGCCAAAGCTGACCCGCGCCGACGCCGTAGCGGCCGTGCGCAACCCCCTTGCCTTCATCGCCGCACGCTGGACCCCGACCCCGAGGACGGTCCAGCGGGCGGCTCTCGCCGCGCTCGTGATGTCGGTGGTCATCGTGGTCACCGGCGGTGCGGTGCGACTGACCGGTTCCGGGCTCGGCTGCCCGACCTGGCCCAAGTGCACGGACGACTCGCTGACCGCGACGCGTGAGATGGGCTTCCACGGTGCCATCGAGTTCGGCAACCGCATGCTCACCTACGTGCTGTGCGCCGCCGTCGGCTGGGCGATCATCGCGGCGCGCTCCGAGAAGCCGTACCGGCGCGGCCTGACCCGGCTGGGTTGGGCGCAGTTCTGGATCGTGATGAGCAACGCGGTCCTCGGCGGCATCGTCGTCCTGGTCGGCCTCAACCCGTACACGGTCGCTGCGCACTTCGTGGCGACGTCCGCCCTGATCGCGGTCGCCACGGTGATGTGGCAGCGCACCCGCGAGGGCGACGCCGCGCCGCGCCCTCTGGTCGGCAAGGCTGTGCAGCAGCTGGTGTGGTTCCTGGTCGGGGCCTCGGTGCTGCTGATCCTGGTCGGCACCGTGGTCACCGGTGCCGGTCCGCACGCGGGCGACTCCAGCGAGGTCGAGCGGATGCCGCTGGACTGGGAGAACGTCACCAAGCTGCACGCCGTGCTGGCCTGGATCGTGGTCACGCTGACGTTCGCCCTGTGGTTCGTCCTCAAGGCGGTGGACGCCCCGAAGGGCCCCCTGAACCGCACCCGCGACCTCTTCCTGATCCTGCTCGCCCAGGGCGTCATCGGCTACGTCCAGTACTTCACGGACCTCCCGGAACTCCTGGTCGGCCTGCACATGCTGGGCTCGGCCGTGGTGTGGATCGCGGTGCTGCGCGTGCTGCTGGCGCTGCGGGAACGGCCTGCACTGGACGTGCAGGTGCCGGGGCCGGCGCAGTCGGGGTCAGCGGTGGGGGCCAGGGTCTGACGGACCGGTAGGGCCTGCCTGGGGTTCGGCTGAACCACTCGCAGCCGGGCTCCCGGGGGACGACGACCTGGGGAGCCCTTCCCCGGGGCTGTCCTGCGGTGGTGCCAGCAGCGTGTTGAACACGGCGCGCAGCTTGTCCACGGTCTGCCGGGAGAACATCCCGACCAGCGCGGCCACCGCGGCCGTCCCATAGGGGTTGATGTCGCCGGACGAGGCGACGCTGGTCGTGAGCCCGCCGCGCAGAACGCAGTACGCGACGAGCGCCAAGGCCGCCCCGACGAACGGCTCGAGCAGGTACATCGACAGCCAGCTGCGCCGCAGCCGCCGGTTGCCGACGTACTCGTACGCCGAGCGGAGCACGTGGATCAGGGCGCCCAGGCCGCCCGCCGCCATGACCACCAGGAAGAGCCGGGTGTCCAGCGACACGTCGGGCGTCCAGAACAGGATCTGTGCGCGGTCGGACGCCGCCGTGCCGCCGCCCGGTGCCGGGGGCGGTGGCCAGGACTGGACCAGCACAGTGGCCAGCGTGGCGGTGAGGACGAGCAGGACGGCGATGAGCAGGACTACATCGCGCGTCGTCGCATACTCGGAGCCGGTGGTCATGCCCTGCGCCGTCCCCCGTTCCCCCACCGCACGCTCCTAACGTCGGCCGAGCCTGTCCAGGGCGACCGCGGCCGCCGCCCGGGCGCCGAGTTCGTCGTCGTAGGCCCTGGTCACCAGCTCCACGTCGCGCGCCGTGGAGAACGCATGCTCCGTGTACGTCCTGCGCACGGCCGCCATGAAGACCTGCGCGGCGGGGAACTCGTCCCGTCCCTCCGTCACCAGCGCCTCCGGGCCGTACACCACGACGCGTGCCGGGTTCGTGAGGTTGAGCAGATCGGCGATGCCGAGGCCCAGGGCCCGGCCGGCCATTCCCAGGGAGTCGTCGACGCTCTTGCGTTCGCCTCCGAACAGGGCCAGCGCCGCGCCGAGATCCGGTACTTCGTGCCCGGTCAGCTCATGGACGCGGCGGGCGATGGCGCCGGTACCCGCGACGCTCTCCAGACAGCCGATGTTGCCGCAACTGCACCGGTGTTCGCGATAACCGTCGACCACCACATGGCCGATCTCGCCCGCGGCCCCCGCCGCCCCGTGCAGGATCCGGCCACCGACCATCAGTCCGGCGCCCACACCCCGGTCGAGCAGGACGACGGCGAAGTCGCCGCTGTCGCCGGCGTCCCCCAGGTTCAGCGTCAGCTGGGCCAGGGCGTTGGCGTCGTTCTCCAGGACCGTCGGCAGACCGGTCGCCTCCTGGAGGGGTCCCGCCAGCGAGAGACCCGACCACTCCGCTCCCGCGTAGTTGGGCGCGGTGACGATGTCACCACGGCCCGTCGCCACATGGCCGCCCAGCTCCACGCCCAGCCCTGTCCGCCCGGCCTTCGCGCCCTCGGCGGCGGGCGGCACCTTGTCGAGCAGGTCGTGCACGAAGTGGGCGAGGGCCTCGGTCAGCTCCTCGTGGCTGCTGCCCAGTCGCACCTCGACGCCCATGCTGACCTGGACATCCCCGTTGGCGTCGGTCACCACGCCGGTCAGGCCGGACGGGCGCACCTTCACACCCACGCAGTGGTCGAGCGCGTCCGGCTCCCCGGATATGAGCCCCGACTCCTCCAGGTACTGCGCGCCCCGGGGCGTGATGCCCCAGGAGTTGCGGCGCCACTGACGGCTCTTACAGGCCACGCCCGCCGCAACCATCTTCCGGCCGATGCGACTGACTTCGGTGATGTCGACGTCCAGCAGTTCGGCCAGCTGTTCGTTGCTCAGGCCGGGTCGCTGGGTGATGGCCACCAGGAAACGGGCGGCGTGCCCCTGCGGATCGAGGCTCAGCTGGAGTCCTGAGGGCAGCCTGCGCAGCGCCCAGGTCGTCATGTCGATCAGCCCGAGCAGATGTCCGCGCAGCTCGGCGTGCGCGTCCTGGTCGCGGTCGGCCCGGACATGGTGCCCGTACAGCCTCCGCAGCCCGTCGTGGGCCGCCCGTATCGCCGGTTCGTCGGCGGTCAGCGACGCATCGGTGACGAGCATGGCCAGCGAGCTGAACACCGCGGGCGGAATCTGCTGTTCCGCCGCCATTTCCTCCAGCACCGCCTGAACTGCGGTTAACCGGTCACGCTTGGGTCCCTTTGCTTCACTCATGTCACCCTCTCTTTCCTGGCCCTCGGTCATGGGGGTGCCATCCCACCATGGAGGCGTGTCAAGTGACTGTCAAGTGACATTCCATGATCCGTACGATGGCTTTACAGAAGAGGCCTCCCATGCCCCAGTCGATCACCTGAATCGTTTTCGTTGCGTATTTTTCGACAATTCCAATACGCATATGCGAGACGCGCCGTTAACATCCGGGCTACGCACTCACGCACCGGGGGGACCATGAACAGCAAAGAGCCGCGTGACCCTGCCCGCTCGACCGACGAGATCGAATTACCGGCCGATCCGGCCGATCTCTTCGTCGTGCTCTACGACGCGCTTCCGGTCCAGCACTTCAGCAACCACACGGCGCGGAAGTGGTTCAAGGACCAGAAGGTGAGGAAGCGGGCGGAACTGGTGTGCGAAGACGTGCTGAGTGACGGGTTCGCGAGCGGCCGGCTGGTCCGCGACATCATCGCCGAACACGGCGACGAGGGAGTCTTCTCCGTGCTCATGGGCCTCGACCGCTCCTTCGAGGTCGCCGGACTCTACGCCGGCGAGACGGCGGCGCCGGCGATGGCAGAAATCGGCTGGCGGTACGTGTCGACCAGCAGTCTCAACACCAACACAAAGCACATGGGACTGCTACTGCCCCGCTACACGCGCCCGAGTCGGGTGGTCGCCGCATGGACCAGGAAAGCCGACTTCTTCTGCGTGCATCGAGTGACTCCCGCGGACCGCGAAGGAATCTGGCACGGCGGGATCTTGGAGAATGAACCAGGATTCCCGGGGAAAGCGATTGCCGTAGGATCGGCGCCCCTATTGGAAAGGCACACCGATCTGAAGTTCGAATTCCCGGAGGATGCGGATATCGGTCTCTACCGGATCTCGCCCGCCGACGACGAACTGCTGCCTCGGATCGACGTCGTGCTCCGGAACCTGGAGGATTCGGGAGCCGAGATCGGTGTGCTGCCCGAGTACACCCTGTCCGAGGACCTGATCAAGCACTGGGACACGCTGCTGCACAACGCCCCCGCCCCGAACAGCAAGCTGCAGTGGATCCTCATCGGCACGGGTCCGGTCGCCGCCGGCCCGGTCGGCTCCGGCCCGCTCGGCACCGGCCCGCTCGGCTGCTCCGATCCGCCGCCGAACCGGGCCATGATGGTCGATCGCCAGACCGCCCGGGTCCTGTGGTGGCAGGACAAGATGGCCGGCTTCACGCTGGGCGAGGGACAAGCTGCCGAGTGGCGGCTGCCGGGCCGGCCCAAGCACGAACCGGCCGCCGAGGACATCACCCACGGCGAGAAGGTGGCCGTACTGGAGACGGCGCTGGGCCGCGTCGCCATCCTCATCTGCGAGGACATCAAGCAGTCGGCCACCTGGCTGGGCAAGTGCCAGGCCTTCGGCGTCTCCCACATCTTCCTCCCGCTGTTCGCCTCTCCGATCAGCAAGCAGCACAAGCGCTGGGAGCGCGACGCGGCCGAACACTGCGTCGAGCAGCTGGGCAGCTGGGTGGTCCTCGCCAACAGCCTGGCTGTCGGAAAGGAGATGCGGACCACTCCGCCCCTTGATCCAGAGGACTGCTTCAACTGCGCCGTCGTCGGTCCGGCGCCTGCCCCGCCGACGAAGTACAGCAAGTACCCCACGCAGTTCTGCCGCTCGTCGAGCGGTACGGAGCTCGCCCGGGTCGTCTGCGACGAGGACGGCAACCCGCCCGAGCCCACGCCGGGCGCCCTGCCGCCGCTGCCCGTCATATGGGCCGGCCGACCTGAGTGAGAGTCCTGAGGCGGTGCGGGCACGTCCCGTACCGCCTCCGTCGTCGGCGGCCGGCCGGCGTACGTCGGCGGCCGGGGCGGCGTACGCCTCACTCCAGCCCGTACACCCGCCGGGCGTTCCCCGCCGCCACCATCCCCGCCACGCGCTGCGCGTCCGCCGGCGACCACGCCCCCTCGGCGACCCAGCCGCCGAGCACCCTGGCGAGGGCCTCGCGGAAGAGCCCCGCGCCCACCACGTGCAGTTCGGGCAGGCCCTGGGCCCCGCTGGAGAAGAGGATCTTGCCGAAGGGGGCCAGTTCCAGGATCTCGGCGAGGATCGTGGCCGCGCGGGCGCCCGTGCGGATGAGTGCGGCGCCCGAGTCGGCGTAGACATGCGGGAAGACGCCCGCCAGGTGGGCGGCGTGACGGTGGTACGGATAGCCGTGCAGCAGGATCAGATCGGTGCCGAGGCCGGCCGTGGCGCGGACGAAGTCCGTGAGCAGCACCGGGTCCGTACGGTCGATGCGCAGCCCCGGCTCCCCCAGCCCGGCGTGCAGCTGCAGCGGCAGTCCCGACGCCACCGCGATCCACAGCAGGTGCCGTAGCAGCACCGGGTCGGTCAGCTCCCCTCCCACCCGGCGCCCCGCCAGCCAGCGGCCCGCCGCGCCCCGTACCTCTCCCGGCCCGGGGGGCTCCGGGGCGAGCGCGAGTCCGTGCCGTACGCCTGCGACCGACGTGAAGGCCACCGCGTTCGCCGCCGCGCCGTGCACCGACTCGGCGAGGTTGGCGAGGAAGGACTCGACGGTTCCGGAGGTGTCGGCGACCTGCTCTGCGAGCAGCTCGAGCCGCACGATTTCGTGGGCTTCGGCCTCGCCCGTGGAGGCCATCTCGGAAGGGCTGGTCAGGTCGCCGGGTACGCCGGTGTCGATCAGGTAGGTCGTGATGCCGCTGCCGCGCAGCAGCCTGCGGCCCGCTTCCAGTACGCCCAGCTCACGTCGGCGGGCGAGATAGCGGGCGGGCGGGCAGTGCGGTTCCAGGCCGAGTAACGGGGGGCACCAGCGCCGTACGGCGAAGCCCGTCTGCGTGTCGAAGAGGGTGGTGCCGGGAGCGGGTGGGCCTTCGGTGTGGGCCAGCTGGGCCTCGAAGGTGCCGAGGCCCAGTTCCGTGCGCAGTACGCCGTGGCAGTACTGGTCCACGAGGGATGGCGTGTCGATCATCCGGTTCTCCCCGTGGCTGGACGCTGGGCGCTGGGCTTGCGCTACAGGTCCTAACGGGTGAACCGGTGAGTAAGTGGCGCAGGAGAGCTCGGGTGATACAGGTAAGTCGGCGACTGCGGGTCGTGTGTGGTTGATCGCGCAGTTCCCCGCGCCCCTTCAGGGCGTTGCTCAACCGCCTACCTGAATGCCCGCCATCCGCTTCCACTCGTACTTGCCCGTCGTCACCTTCGCCGCGAACTCGCCGTCGAAGGACTCATGGCGCGTCACACCGGCCTTCTCCACCGCCTTCTCGGCGATCTCGTACGACGGTGCCACCAGGTCGCCCCAGCCGCCGTCCTCGCCGACGAGCACGATGCGGGCGCCGCGCTGTCCGATGTAGGCGACCTGGGCCTCGGCGCCGCCGTGGGACTTCGCGAAGGTGTTGATCTGCTTGGCCAGCTTGGCCACCTTGTCTGCCATGACCAGGATGCTACCGACGAGTAGATCGAATGGCGACGGGCGGGGTGAGTGACCCGCGCCTCAGAGCTCCTACCGCAGGAACGGGTCCACCGCGACCGCCACGAACAGCAGCGACACGTACGTGATCGACCAGTGGAACAGGCGCATCTCCTTCAGCTTCGCGCCCGTCACCTCCGCCTTCGCGCGGTTCTGCAGCGCGTGCGCCTCCCACAGCCACCAGCCGCCCGCGCCCAGCGCGACCGCGGTGTAGAACCAGCCCGTGTAGCCCAGCGGCGTGAGCAGAAGCGACACCGCCACCATCACCCAGCTGTAGATGACGATCTGCTTGGCGACGACCTTGTTGGAGGCGATGACCGGGAGCATCGGCACGCCCACGCGCGCGTAGTCCTCCTTCACCTTCATGGACAGCGGCCAGTAGTGCGGCGGCGTCCAGAAGAAGATCACCATGAAGAGGATGAGCGGCGCCCAGGTGAGGGAGTTCGTGACGGCCGTCCAGCCGATCAGTACCGGCATGCAGCCCGCGATGCCGCCCCACACGATGTTCTGCGACGTACGGCGCTTGAGGATCATCGTGTAGACGACGACGTAGAAGAGGAGCGCGCCGAGGGAAAGCCAGGCCGACAGCCAGTTGACGGTGAGGCCGAACAGGAGGGTCGAGACGACCGCGAGGGTGATGCCGAAGGCCAGGCACTCGCGCGGGCTGACCATTCCGGTGACCAGCGGACGCTGCGAGGTGCGGTCCATGAGCGCGTCGATGTCACGGTCGATGTACATGTTCAGCGCGTTGGCACCGCCGGCCGAGAGGTAGCCGCCGATGCAGGTCAGGAGCACCAGACCGAGGTCGGGCACGCCCTGCTCGGCGAGGAACATCACCGGAACGGTGGTGATGAGCAGCAGCTCGATGATCCGCGGCTTGGTCAGCGCCACGAACGCCTTGACCCGGGCCCCGATCGGCCGCCGGCTCGGGCTCTGGCTCGTCCCGATAATCCCCGCTGGACGGGATTCAACGGCCGTCACGCACACCCCTGACAGAGACATCCCAGCAAGCCTCCCCGTGTGAAGTCCCGGTAAAGGCTCGCGCGTACCACGCCACTGTAGACGTTGCCCAGACCCGGACATTCGCGGGGGTCGGGTCGTGTTGAACGGTGCCGCCGGGAGAGCGGAGCGGCACTCTGTTGAGCACTCGGACGAGCGGCTGCGTATTCAGTTGCCGAATGCGATCCAGCCCAGTGGGGAGGCGGATCCCCGAGAGTCCCGGCAGTCTGGAATGACTCGAAAAGACGCACGTACTTACGGGGGTAGGCTCGACCACGGCCGGGGCGCCCCGTGCACCGGCATTCGACATGCGTGACATGTGGAGAGGAGCCCTGACCCAGGGTGAGCACCAAGCCGACCACCACAGACCTCGAGTGGACCGAGTTGGACCAGCGGGCCGTGGACACCGCCCGCGTCCTGGCCGCCGATGCCGTACAGAAGGTCGGCAACGGCCATCCGGGTACGGCGATGAGCCTGGCGCCTGCCGCCTACACCCTCTTCCAGAAGGTGATGCGGCACGACCCGGCGGACGCCGACTGGGTCGGGCGCGACCGCTTCGTGCTGTCCGCCGGCCACTCGTCCCTGACCCTTTACACCCAGCTGTACCTGGCCGGCTTCGGCCTGGAGCTGGACGATCTGAAGGCGTTCCGGACGTGGGGTTCGAAGACCCCCGGTCACCCGGAGTACGGCCACACCGTGGGCGTCGAAACGACGACCGGTCCGCTGGGCCAGGGTGTCGCCAACGCCGTCGGCATGGCGATGGCCGCCCGCTACGAGCGTGGTCTGTTCGACCCGGAGGCCCCCGAGGGCACCTCCCCCTTCGACCACTACATCTACTGCATCGCCGGTGACGGCTGCCTCCAGGAGGGCATCTCCGCCGAGGCGTCCTCGCTGGCCGGCCACCAGAAGCTCGGCAACCTGATCCTGCTGTGGGACGACAACCACATCTCGATCGAGGGCGACACCGAGACGGCCGTCTCCGAGGACACGGCCAAGCGGTACGAGGCCTACGGCTGGCACGTACAGCGCGTCGAGCCGCAGGAGAACGGCGACCTCGACCCGGCCGCCATCTACGACGCGATCCAGAAGGCCAAGGCGGTCACCGACAGGCCGTCCTTCATCGCGATGCGCTCGATCATCGCCTGGCCCGCCCCGAACGCGCAGAACACCGAGGCCGCCCACGGCTCGGCGCTCGGCGACGAGGAGGTCGCGGCCACCAAGCGCGTCCTCGGCTTCGACCCGGAGCAGTCCTTCGAGGTCTCCGACGAGGTCATCGGCCACACCCGCAAGGCGCTGGAGCGCGGCCGTCAGGCCAAGGCCGAGTGGGAGAAGCAGCTCCAGGAGTGGCGCAACAACAACCCGGAGCGCGCCGCCGAGTTCGACCGCATCAGCAAGGGCGAGCTGCCCACCGGCTGGGAGGAGAAGGTCCCGGTCTTCGAGCCCGGCAAGGGTGTCGCGACGCGTGCCGCGTCCGGCAAGATCCTCCAGGCGCTCGGCGCGGTCATCCCGGAGCTGTGGGGCGGCTCGGCCGACCTGGCCGGCTCCAACAACACGACGATCGACAAGACCAGCTCCTTCCTCCCCGCGGACAACCCGCTCCCGGAGGCGCAGCCGTACGGCCGCACGATCCACTTCGGTATCCGCGAGCACTCCATGGCCGCGGAGATGAACGGCATCGCGCTGCACGGCAACACCCGCATCTACGGCGGCACCTTCCTGGTGTTCTCCGACTACATGCGCAACGCCGTGCGTCTGTCGGCGCTCATGCACCTGCCGGTGACGTACGTGTGGACGCACGACTCCATCGGCCTCGGCGAGGACGGCCCGACGCACCAGCCGATCGAGCACCTGGCCTCGCTGCGTGCGATCCCGGGGCTGAACATCGTCCGCCCGGCCGACGCCAACGAGACCGCGATCGCCTGGCGCGAGATCCTCTCGCGCTACACCAAGGAGTTCGGCAAGGGCGCCCCGCACGGGCTCGCGCTGACCCGTCAGGGTGTGCCGACCTACGAGGCCAACGAGGACGCCGCGCGCGGTGGTTACGTGATGTTCGAGGCCGACGGTGGCGAGCCGCAGGTCATCCTCATCGCGACCGGTTCCGAGGTGCACGTCGCCGTCGAGGCGCGCGAGCAGCTGCAGGCCGACGGGGTGCCGACGCGGGTCGTGTCCATGCCGTCCGTGGAGTGGTTCGAGGAGCAGGACCAGGGGTACCGGGACAGCGTCCTGCCGCCGTCCGTCAGGGCGCGTGTCGCGGTGGAGGCCGGAGTGGGTCTCACCTGGCACAAGTACGTCGGGGACGCGGGTCGCATCGTTTCCCTGGAGCACTTCGGTGCTTCGGCCGACGGCAAGGTCCTTTTCCGGGAGTACGGCTTCACTGCCGAGAACGTGGCTGCCGTCGCGCGGGAATCCCTCGCCGCGGCCCAGCGCTGACGCTCATATACGAGACGTAGGAGTTTGATTTTCCATGACAGACGCACTGAAGCGCCTCTCCGAGGAAGGCGTCGCGATCTGGCTGGACGACCTGTCGCGCCAGCGCATCACGTCCGGCAACCTCTCCGAGCTGATCGACCAGCAGCACGTCGTCGGTGTCACCACCAACCCGACGATCTTCCAGAAGGCGATCAGCAGCGGTGACGGCTACGACCAGCAGCTCGCCGACCTCGCCGCCCGCAAGGTGACGGTCGAAGAGGCGATCCGCATGATCACCACGGCGGACGTCCGGGACGCCGCCGACATCCTGCGCCCGGTCTTCGACGCCACCGGCGGCCAGGACGGCCGGGTCTCCATCGAGGTCGACCCGCGCCTCGCGCACAACACGCGCGCGACCGTCGCCGAGGCCAGGCAGCTGGCCTGGCTGGTCGACCGCCCGAACACCCTGATCAAGATCCCGGCGACCAAGGCGGGCCTGCCGGCGATCACCGACACGATCGGCAACGGCATCAGCGTCAACGTCACGCTGATCTTCTCGCTGGACCGCTACCGCGAGGTCATGGACGCCTACCTGGCGGGCCTGGAGAAGGCCAAGGCCAAGGGCCTGGACCTGTCCAAGATCCACTCGGTCGCCTCCTTCTTCGTGTCCCGTGTGGACACCGAGATCGACAAGCGGATCGACGCGCTGGGCACCGACGAGGCCAAGGCCGCGCGCGGCAAGGCGGGCGTGGCCAACGCGCGCCTCGCCTACCAGGCGTACGAGGAGGTCTTCTCCTCCGACCGCTGGAGCGCGCTGGAGAACGCGGGCGCCAACAAGCAGCGTCCGCTGTGGGCCTCGACCGGCGTGAAGGACCCGGCGTACAAGCCGACCCTGTACGTCGACGAGCTGGTGGCGCCGAACACGGTCAACACCATGCCCGAGGCCACCCTTCAGGCCACGGAGGAGAAGGGCGAGATCACCGGCAACACCATCGCCGGCACCTACGAGCAGGCGCGTGCCGAGCTGGACGCCGTCGAGAAGCTCGGGATCTCGTACGAGGACGTGGTGCAGCTGCTCGAGGACGAGGGCGTCGAGAAGTTCGAGGCGTCCTGGAACGACCTGCTGAAGTCGACCGAGGCGGAGCTCGAGCGCCTCGCCCCCTCGGAGGGCTGATCCCTTGCCACCCTTCACCGTCACGGAAGCGAACCCGCTTCGTGACGCCGCCGACCGACGGCTCCCGCGTATCGCGGGGCCGTCGGGCCTGGTGATCTTCGGCGTTACGGGCGATTTGTCACGTAAAAAGCTGATGCCCGCCGTGTACGACCTGGCCAACCGGGGTCTGCTGCCGCCGGGCTTCTCGCTGGTCGGCTTCGCCCGCCGCGAGTGGGCCAACGAGGACTTCGCGCAGGAGGTCCACGACGCGGTCAAGGAGCATGCCCGGACCCCTTTCCGCGAGGAAGTCTGGCACCAGCTCATCCAGGGCATGCGCTTCGTCCAGGGCACCTTCGACGACGACGACGCCTTCGAGCGGCTGCGCGGCACCATCGAGGAGCTGGACAAGGCCCAGGGCACGGGCGGCAACTTCGCCTTCTACCTCTCGGTGCCGCCGCGCTCCTTCCCGGTGGTCATCCAGCAGCTGAAGAAGCACGGGCTGGCCGACCAGACCGGCGGCTCCTGGCGGCGCGCGGTGATCGAGAAGCCGTTCGGCCACGACCTGGCCTCCGCCGAGGAGCTCAACAAGGTCGTCCACGAGGTCTTCGCCCCGGACCAGGTCTTCCGCATCGACCACTATCTGGGCAAGGAGACCGTCCAGAACATCCTGGCGCTGCGCTTCGCCAACACGATGTTCGAGCCGATCTGGAACCGGTCCTTCGTGGACCATGTGCAGATCACCATGGCCGAGGACATCGGCATCGGCGGCCGCGCCGGCTACTACGACGGCATCGGCGCCGCCCGTGACGTCATCCAGAACCACCTCCTCCAGCTCATGGCCCTGACGGCCATGGAGGAGCCCGCCTCCTTCGACGCGGACGCGCTGGCCGCCGAGAAGACCAAGGTGCTCGGTGCCGTACGACTGCCGAAGGACCTGGGCCGCGACACGGTGTTCGCGCAGTACGCGGCCGGCTGGCAGGGCGGCGAGAAGGCGGTCGGGTACCTCCAGGAGGAGGGCATCGACGCCAAGTCGAAGACCGACACGTACGCCGCGATCAAGCTGGGCATCGACAACCGCCGCTGGGCGGGCGTCCCCTTCTATCTGCGCACCGGCAAGCGGCTCGGCCGCCGGGTCACCGAGATCGCGGTCGTCTTCCAGCGTGCGCCGCACTCCCCCTTCGACACGACGGCCACCGAGGAACTCGGCCAGAACGCGATCGTGATCCGCGTCCAGCCCGACGAGGGCGTCACGGTCCGCTTCGGTTCGAAGGTGCCCGGCACGTCGATGGAGATCCGGGACGTGTCGATGGACTTCGCCTACGGCGAGTCCTTCACCGAGACCAGTCCGGAGGCGTACGAGCGTCTGATCCTGGACGTCCTGCTCGGCGACGCCAACCTCTTCCCGCGCACCGAGGAGGTCGAGCTGTCCTGGAAGATCCTCGACCCGATCGAGGAGTACTGGGACAAGCACGGCAGGCCGGCCCAGTACCCGGCCGGTACGTGGGGTCCCGTCGAGGCGGACGAAATGCTCGAGCGAGACGGACGGAGCTGGCGCCGCCCATGAAGATAGACCTGACCGACACCACGGCCAGCAAGATCAACAAGGCGCTGGTGCAGGGCCGCCGGGCCATCGGTACGCCGGCCGTCGGCATGGTGCTCACGCTGGTCATCGTGACGGACGAGGAGAACGCGTACGACGCCCTGAAGGCCGCGAACGACGCCTCGCACGAGCACCCGTCGCGCACGTTGGTCGTCATCAAGCGTGTCTCACGCTCCCCTCGCGACCGTACGCAGTCCCGGCTGGACGCCGAGGTGCGGGTGGGCGCGGACGCGGGCACCGGCGAGACGGTGGTCCTGCGGCTGTACGGCGAGGTGTCCGAACACGCGCAGTCCGTCGTCCTTCCCCTGCTGCTGCCGGATGCCCCGGTCGTGGTCTGGTGGCCGGTGAACGCACCGCTCGACCCGGCGAACGACCCGCTGGGTGCGCTGGCCCAGCGCCGGGTGACGGACACGTACGCCTCGGAGCAGCCGGTGCGGGAGCTGTCGGCCCGCGCCGACGCCTACACTCCGGGCGACACGGATCTGTCCTGGACCCGGATCACGCCGTGGCGCTCGATGCTGGCGGCGGCTCTCGACCAGGTGGTCTGCGAGGTGCGGGCCGTCGAGGTGGAGGGCGAGGAGTTCAACCCGAGCTGTGAGCTGCTGGCGATGTGGCTCGCGGACCGGCTGGACGTCCCCGTGAAGCGGTCGCTGTCGTCGGGCCCCGGTCTGACGGCGGTCCGTATGGCCACCGACTGCGGCCCGATCACCCTCGACCGTGCGGACGGCTCCCTGGCGACCCTCTCCATCCAGGGCCAGCCGGACCGTGCCGTGGCGCTGAAGCGGCGGGAGACGGCCGAGCTGATCGCGGAGGAGCTGCGGCGGCTCGACCCGGACGACACGTACGCGTCGGCGCTGCGGTTCGGCGTGGAGCGGCTGAACTCCGCTCCGGTTCCGGCGGTTCGGGGCGCCGAGGCCGCCGTGGCGAAGGCCGCGCAGGCCGTGGCGCCGGCCGAGGCCGCGGTGGCGAGGGCGGAGGAGTCGCCGGCCGAGGACTCAGGGGCCGAGGAGTCACGAACCGACGACGCACGGGCCGAGGAGTCGCAGGACAAAGGGGGATCGCCGGCCAAAGGAGCAGCGGTCGAGACTCCCGTCGAAGCCGCTGCGAAAGCACCCGCGAAGGAAGCGGCGGCGTTGGAACCGGTGAAGAAGGCGGCGGCGAAGTGAGTACGGCACCGCAGCTCGTCGTGCACCACGACAAGGAGCTGATGGCACAGGCCGCGGCGGCCCGGCTGATCACGAAGATCGTGGACGCGCAGGCCTCCCGGGGCTCCGCGTCCGTCGTCCTCACGGGCGGCCGCAACGGCAACGGCCTGCTGGCCGCGCTGGCGGCCGCCCCCGCCCGGGACGCGATCGACTGGGGCCGCCTCGACCTCTGGTGGGGCGACGAGCGCTTCCTCCCCGAGGGCGACCCGGAGCGCAACGTCACGCAGGCGCGCGAGGCGCTGCTGGACGCGGCGCCGCTGGACCCGAAGCGGGTGCATGCCATGCCGGCGTCGGACGGCCCGTTCGGCACGGACGCGGATGCGGCGGCGGCCGCGTACGCGGAGGAACTGGCGAGAGCGGCGGGCCCGGAGAACCATGGCTCGGTCCCGACGTTCGACGTCCTGATGCTCGGCGTGGGGCCGGACACCCACGTGGCGTCGCTTTTCCCGGAGCACCCGGCGCTCTACGAGACGGAACGCACGGTCGTCGGCGTCCACGGCGCCCCGAAGCCGCCGCCGACCCGGGTGACCCTCACGCTCCCGGCGATCCGCTCGGCCCGCGAGGTATGGCTCCTGGCGGCCGGCGAGGACAAGGCGCAGGCCGCGGCGATCGCACTGTCGGGCGCGGGCGAGATCCAGGCACCGGCGGCGGGAGCGCGCGGCCGTTCGAGAACCTTGTGGCTGCTGGACTCGGCGGCGGCTTCCCAGTTGCCACGGTCGCTGTATCCGCCTGCGTCGCCGTGAGAGGGGGGTGCGGCGAGGGATGGATTTCGCCCCCGCCGCCCCTACCCTTCCCGTCCCTGGGGGCTGCCGCCCCCAGACCCCCGCTTCGGCCCTGAAGGGGCCTCGTCCTCAAACGCCGGACGGGCTGGTAAGTCAGCCCCTCCGGCGTTTGAGGAGCGGGGTCCAGGGGGCGGAGCCCCCTGGCGGGGTCGAAGGGGCGGAGCCCCTGGGGGATGGGACGGGTAGGGGCGGCGGGGGCGAGAAAACCTACTTCACCGACCCCGCCATCACCCCCTGCACAAAGTGCCGCTGAAACGCGAAGAACACGACCACCGGCACCACCAGCGACACGAACGCCCCCGGCGCCAGCACATCGATGTTGCTGCCGAACTGCCGTATCTGCGACTGGAGTTCCACGGTCAGCGGCTGGGAGGCACTGTCGGCGAACAGCAGCGCCACCAGCATGTCGTTCCACACCCACAGGAACTGGAAGATGGCCAGTGAGGCGATCGCCGGCCGCCCCACCGGAAGCACCAGCCGCGTGAAGATCCGCCACTCGCTGCCCCCGTCCATCCGCGCCGCCTCCAGCATCTCCTTCGGCATCTCGGCGAAGTAGTTCCGCAGCAGGAACACGGCGAACGGCAGCCCGTACGCCACATGGAACAGGACGACACCGGGAATCGTGCCGAACAGCCCCAGCTGGCCGAAGAGTTTGGCGACCGGGAGAAGACCTATCTGCACGGGCACCACGAGCAGCGCCACCACGACCAGGAAGATCGCCTCCCGCCCGGGGAAGTCCAGCCACGCGAAGGCGTACCCGGCGAGCGCCGCGATGACCACCACCAGCAGGGTCGCCGGCACGGAGATCAGCACGGTGTTCCAGAAGGCCTGGGTGATCCCGGCGTTGCCCAGCAGCGCCGAGTAGTTGTCGAAGGACAGCTGGCCGGGGCTGGCGAACACCGTCCACCAGCCGCCGTTCGCCGTGTCCTCGGCGGACCGCAGGGACGACAGGAACAGTCCGGCCAGCGGCGTCAGCCACACCAGACCGATCACCACCAGAAAGGCCTGCACCAGCCCGTTGCCCAGGCCGCGCCTGACCGTGTTCATGGCCGCGTTCATCGCTGACTCCCTCGGAAACGACGGACGTTGAAGACCATGGCCGGGATGACCAGCAGCAGAAGCAGTACGCCGAGCGCGCTGCCCAGGCCCTGGTTGTTGCCGCCGCCGAACGACACCAGCCACATCTGCGTCGCGAGCACCGTCGCGTCCTCCTGCACCGGCCCGGGCGCGATGATGTAGACGAGGTCGAAGACCTTCATCACGTTGATGACGAGGGTGACGAACACGACCGTGAGCACGGGCGCCAGCAGCGGAACCGTGATCCGCCGGAAGATCTGCCACTCGTTCGCGCCGTCCATCCGCGCCGCCTCCAGCGCGTCCCGGGGAAGGGCCGCGAGACCCGCGCCGATCAGGACCATGGCGAAGCCCGTCCAGATCCACAGGTACGCCCCGATGATCGCCGGCGTGACGAGCGTGGGCCCGAGCCAGGAGATGCCCTCGTAGGGCGCGGCGAAGTTCGAGGCCGGGAGTTCGACCGTGTACGACCCGTCGTCCAGCCCTTCGAAGCGGAAGGAACCGTCGGCCGCGGTGGTCGTCGAAGCGACCGTCTCCCCGGCCCGCACCGCCTCGACCTTCATCTCCGGCAGCCCGCTCTCCCGCCGGTCGACCTTGCCCTGCTCCCCTCCCCCACCGGGAGTGAAGTCGAGGTACACGACCCCTCGCAGCTCACCGGGGCTCGCCTTCCGCTCGGCCGCCGCATACGCCGGCCGAGCGTCCCCGGGCAGGTCGGCGGGCAGCACGCCGACCAGGCCCAGCGTCACGGCCTCACCCGGAGACGCGCTCGCGCTCGTGCGGTACGAGCCGTCCGCCTCCTTGGTCAGCCCCTGCCCGTCGCGTGCCCGGGCCGTCGGATAGGTCGACGTGCCCTGGAAGGCGTCGTGCACGGACACGGCGGCGGCGTTCAGCACACCCTTGTCGGGATCCTCGTCGTACGCGAGCCGGAAGATGATGCCGGCCGCGAGGAAGGACACCGCCATCGGCATGAACAGCAGCAGCTTGAAGGCGGTCGCCCAGCGGACCTTCTCCACCAGCACGGCCAGGATCAGACCGAGGCCGGTCAGCAGGGCCGGGGCCACGACGACCCAGATCGTGGTGTTGCGGATGGCCTTGAGGGTGGCCGGGTCCCGGAACATCTCGGCGTAGTTCTCGCCGCCCACGAAACGGGTGCCGGAGGCGTCGAAGAAGCTGCGCCCGACGGAGAACAGGACGGGGTAGACGACCAGGGCGCCCAGCAGGAGCAGCGCGGGGAAGACGAAGAGCAGGGCGATGACCCGTCCGCGCCGCCGGGTGTGCCGCTTACGCGACTTGCCGGCGCCCGCGGAGGGCGCCGGGTTCGTCTCTTGCACGAGTGTGGCGGTCATGACCGGTCAGCCCTGGCCCTGGTACGCCTTGGCCGCCGCGGCCTCCAGCTTCGCCGCGGTCCCCTTCGGGTCCGACGGGTCGCGCAGGAAGTCCTGCAGCAGCTTCCACTCACCCGCACCCTTGGTGCCGCCGAACGCCGCCGGGGCCTGGTCGGACATGTCGAAGCGGACCGAGTCCGAATCCCCGGCCGCGACAAGGGACTTGGCGGTCGCGCGAGTGACGTCGTCGCCGTACGACGCGAGGTCGACGTTCTTGTTCGGGGACAGGAAGCCGCCCGCCTCCGCCCAGACGGCCGCGGCCTCCGGCGTCGCCAGGTACTCCAGGAGTGCCATGCCGGCCTTCTGGTTCTTGCCGTCCTTCAGGACGACGGCCGCGTCACCACCGCTGACCACCGGCGCCTCGCCACCGCCGACCGCCGGGAACGGGAAGAAGTTCGCGTCCTCGCCGATCGACTTGCCGAACTGGTCCTTGGCGACGCCCGCGACGAAGTCGCCCTCGTAGACCATGCCCGCCTCGGGCTTCGGCCCGAACACCTTCTCCACCGAGCCCGGGAAGTCGGTGTTGAGGGCCCCCTTCTGGCCGCCGGCTATCAGCTCCTTGTCCTTGAACAGCTTGCCGAGCGTGCTGAGCGCCTCGACCACGGACGCGTCGGTCCACTTCAGCTTGTGCGCGGCGAGGGCGTCGTACTTCTCGGGTCCGGCCTGGGAGAGGTAGACGTTCTCGAACCAGTCGGTCAGCGTCCAGCCGTCCTGCCCGGCGACCGAGAAGGCGGCGAGGCCCGAGTCGGAGACGGTCTGTCCGGCCTTCAGCATCTCGTCGTACGTCTTCGGGGCCTCGACTCCCGCCTGGGCGAGGGCGTCGGGGCTGTACCAGACGGTCGACTTGTGGGCCGCCTTGAAGTAGAGGCCGTAGAGGGTGCCGTCGACGCTGCCGTAGTTCTTCCAGACGGGCGCGAAGTTGGTGTCCACCGACTTCTGGGCCGCGCCGGACAGCGGCTTGAGCCAGCCCTGCTTCGCGAACTGCTGGAGCACACCGAGCTGCGGGACCATCACGACGTCGGGGGCGTTGCCGCCCTCGATCTTGCTGCCGACGACGGTGGAGACGTTGTCCCCGGTGGACACGAACTCGGTCTTGGCGCCGGTCTTCTCGGTGAACGCGTCCAGCACCTTCTGGAAGTTCTTCTGCTCGGTGCCGGTCCAGACTCCGGCCACGGTGACCGTCTGACCGCTGAGGGCCTTGTCGCCGCCGCCCGCGGAGACCGGTCCGCCGCCGCAGGCGGTCGCGCCGAGCGCCAGGACGAGGGCGGTGCAGCCGGTGAGCAGGGTGGTACGTCGTCGCATCATCGTTGATGTCCCTTCGGGGATGGGGGAACTGACGGAAAATCAGGCGGTGGTGGACTCGGTCCCGTCGCTCATCCACCAGGCCGCCGTGGAGCCGGGCAGGACGCCGGCCGGGCAGGGGCCGCTCGACAGCAGCGGGGTGCCGGAGACGGGCGCCGACGTGGGCGCCGTACCGAAGTTGACGGCGCAGACGAGGCCGTCGCCGCGGACGAAGGCCAGGACGCCGGGCGGGCTGTCCAGCCAGCGCAGCGTGCCCTCGCCCAACTGGGGCAGCGCGGCACGCAGTTGGAGGCCGTCGCGGTACAGGTGCCAGAAGGAGCGGGTGTCGGCGAGGGCCCGGTCGGTGGCGTACTCGGCGAAGTAGTCCGGCTGCGGCAGCCAGGGCTTGGCGCTCTCCACGCCGGAGGTGAAGCCGAACGGCGACGCCTGCCCCGACCAGGGCAGCGGCACCCGGCAGCCGTCGCGGATGCGGGCCCGGCTGCCGGTGCGGCGGAAGATCGGGTCGGTGAGCACGTCGTCGGGCAGGTCGACGACCTCGGGCAGGCCCAGCTCCTCGCCCTGGTAGATGTACGCGGCTCCGGGCAGCGCCAGCATCAGCAGCGCGGCGGCGCGGGCGCGGGCGGCACCGAGGCCGCTGCCCTCGGTGGCCGGTTCGCCGTAGCGGGTGACGGTGCGGACCTGGTCGTGGTTGTTGAGCACCCAGGTGACCGTCGATCCCGTGCCGGCTATGTCCTGCATGGCCTCGGAGATGACCTTGCGGAAGGCGTCGGCTTCCCAGGGGGCGCTGAGCAGGTCGAAGAAGAAGGCCTGGTGGAGCTCGTCGTGGCGGACGTACAGGGCGTGCTCGCGCGCGGTCGGGACGGACACCTCGCCGACCAGGAGCCGCTCGCGGCCGTCGCGGGCGGTGTACTCCTCGCATATGGAGCGCCAGCCACGCCACACCTCGTGCACCTCGGGCTGGTTCCAGGCGAGCGGGTTGACCGAGTCGCGGGTGCGGGCGTCGGCCTCGGGGTCGTCCGAGTCGGGCAGCTCGGGGTGCTTGAACAGTCCGGCGGCGACGTCGATGCGGAAGCCGTCCACGCCGCGGTCGAGCCAGAAGCGCAGGATGCGGTCGAACTCGGCGGCGACCGCGGGGTTGCGCCAGTTCCAGTCGGGCTGCTCCGGCGTGAACATGTGCAGGTACCACTGGCCGGGGCGGCCGTCCGTCTCCGTGACCCGGGTCCAGGCCGGACCGCCGAACATCGCGTGCCAGTTGTTGGGCGGCTCGGAGCCGTCCGGGCCGCGCCCGTCGGCGAAGTGGAAGCGGGCACGGGCCGCGCTGCCGGGCCCGGCGGCCAGCGCCTCCTCGAACCACGGGTGCTCGCTTGAGCAGTGGTTCGGGACGATGTCCAGCAGCACCTTGATGCCCAGCCGCCGGGCCCCCGCCACCAGCAGATCGAACTCGGCGAGGTCGCCGAAGAGCGGGTCGACGTCGCAGTAGTCGGCCACGTCGTAGCCGTGGTCGTGCTGCGGCGAGGGATAGAAGGGGCTCAGCCAGATCCCGTCCACCCCGAGCTTCTTCAGATACGGCAGTCCGGCCCGGACCCCGGCCAGGTCACCGACGCCGTCACCGGTGCTGTCCAGAAAGCTGCGGACATACACCTGGTAGATCACCGCGTCGCGCCACCAGTGGTACTTACTCAACATGTATGCATGTTAGGTAGGCGTATCGCGAGGGTGTCAATGAAAGAAACAAAGGTACTGGCGAGTTGGGCCGCCAAATATGGACTTACCAGGGCATCAGAGCGGCAGATGAGACGCTGCCGTTACCTAACAAGTAACTAGCGACTGGAGACGGTCGCCAGCTCCCGCGCCAGCCGCCGCACCGCCGCCTCGGGCGTGTCACGCCCGCTCAGCGCGTCGTGCACGATCGCCTGCACCACCAGGCTCACCTGGTCGTAGCGCGGGCTCTTGGGGCGCGGCTGGGCCGTGCGCACGCTCTCGCGCAGGGTCGGCAGGTACGGGAACGCCCGCACCAGCTCCGGGTCCTGGTACAGGTCGGCGCGTACGGGTGGCAGCGCGCCGCGCTTGAGGACCTGGCGCTGGACACGCTCGCTGGTCAGGTACGCGATCAGACGGGCGGCCGAGTCGGGGTGCCGGGCATGGGCGCTGACGGCCAGATTGGAGCCGCCGAGGACGCTCTTGCCCGGCCCGTCGGGACCCGGCAGCGGTACGGCGCCGATCTTCCCGGCGACCGGCGAGCCCTTGGCCGACGCGACGGCATAGGCGTACGGCCAGTTACGGAGGAACAGCAGGCGCCCGTCCTGGAAGGCCTGCTTGGACTCCTCCTCCTTGTACGTCAGTGCCCGTTTCGGGATCCAGCCCTCCCGGACGCCGCGCGCGAGGAAGCCGATGCCCTCGCGGGCCGCCTTCGAGTTCACGGTGACGCGCTCGCCCTCGTCGCCGAGGATCGAGCCGCCCGCCGAGTAGACGGCTTCGGCGGCGTTGACGGTGAGCCCTTCGTACGGCAGGAACTGGCCCGCATAGCCGTCGAGCCCGTACTCGGGCGCAATGGTCTTCGCGGCCCTCTCCAGTTCGGCCCAGGTGCGCGGCGGGTCGACGCCCTCCTTGGCCAGGATGTCCTTGCGGTAGAGGAGCAGCCCGGCGTTGGTGACGTACGGGACGGCGTAGAGCCGGTCGTCGTAGGTCGCCGTGTCGACGACCGGCGACAGGAAGCTGTCGAGTGGGAAACGGTCTCGGGGCAGTGGCCGGATCCATCCCGCCGCGGCGAACTCCGACGTCCAGCTGACGTCGATGTTGAGGACGTCGAAGCGGCCGCCGTCGCTGTCGCGCAGATCGGTGATCATCTGCGCGCGGGTCTCGTCGGCGGAGTCCGGCAACTCGACGAGGGTGACCTTCTCGCCGGGGTGGGTGCGGTTCCAGCCCTCCAGGACGGAGCCCAGATAGCCGGTGAGATCGCCGGCGGTGGCGAGAGTCAGGGGCCCTCTGCCGCTCGCGGTGTTCTCGTCAACCCGCGCACCTGAGGCGACGTAACCCGCCAAGATCACGACGAGGACGAGGAGGCCCCTACCGGCGGCGTGTATCCACCGCATAGGTTCCTCCTTGCACACCGGCACCGGGCATCTTCGCTCGGATCCAGAGGCCATGTATACCTGTTAGGTATGCGCGATACTAGGGCCTGGTGGCAATCTCCCGCCGTCCGCCCGTAGGGCGGGCCCGGCGGCGTCTGGTGCGTGCGGCGAGCGTGCGTGCCAGGCGTCGCCGGGCAGGCGGGAGATCGGCGCCAGGCCCTAGGGCCTCAGGGCACATTACCCAGATGCGAGGAGGAGAGCACGAGTGCGGCTGCCCCTCCTGGCCCTGCTGGCGCGCGGACCGGCCCACGGGTACGAGCTCAAGCAGGACCTTGAGCAGATGCTGGGCTCCGCGTACCCTCAGCCGAACGTCGGCCAGATCTATGTGACCCTCGGCCGCCTCGAGAAGCAGGGACTGATCGAGGGCGAGGACGTCGAGCAGTCCAGCCGACCCAACAAAAAGGTCTACCACCTCACCGATGCCGGGCGTGAGGCGCTGCGCGCCTGGTTCGAGGAGCCCGAGGACGAGCCACGGGTACGGGACGAGTTCTTCATGAAGCTGGCCCTCGCCTCGCAGACCGGTCTCGCCGACCAGATCGCCCTCATCAACAAACAGCGGCGCCAGTACCTGAACACCATGCGTCAACTGTCGAAGCTGGCCGCCGTCGAGGACCGGGACAACCGCATCGCCCATCTGCTGATAGAGGGCGCGATGCTGCATCTGCAGGCCGACCTCGACTGGCTGGAACGGTGCCAGGAAGAGCTGGAGGAGCTGGAGTGAGCAACGATTCCACTCCTGTGCCGGGCGCTGACGGCGCTGCGGCGCCTGAGGCAGGTTCCGGGACCCCTGTGCTGCGCGCCGAGGGCCTGGTCAAGACGCATTACGGCGAGGGCGCTCCGGCGCATGCCGTGCGCGGGGTCGATCTTTCCGTGCGGCAGGGCGAGTTCTTGGCGATCACCGGCCCGTCGGGTGCCGGTAAGTCGACCTTGCTGCATCTGCTGGGCGGGCTGCAGCGGCCCGACACCGGCAGCATCTGGCTGGACGGCGAGTGCGCGGACGCGTGGAGCGAGGCCCGCTGGGCGGTGGAGCGCAGGAAGCGCATCGGGATCGTCTTCCAGTTCTTCAACCTGGTCTCCGACCTCTCCGTCGCCGACAACGTCGAGCTGCCCGCCCTGCTGGCCGGCGTCCCGCCGAAGCGGGCCCGCGCCGAGCGGGCGGAGCTGCTGGCCGAGCTGGGCCTCGCGGGCAAGGAGCGGAGCATGCCGGGCGAGCTGTCCGGCGGCGAGCAGCAGCGGGTCGCGCTGGCCCGGGCCCTGGTCAACCGTCCGCCGCTGCTGCTGGCCGACGAGCCCGCGGGCAGCCTGGACAGCAAGGGCACCCGTGAGGTGATGCGGCTGCTGTCCCGCTTCCACCAGCGGGGCCAGACGATCGTCCTGGTCACCCATGACGCCCGGCTGGCGAGCGCCGCGGACCGGGTGATCAGCTTCTTCGACGGCCGGATCGCGGACGACGCGGAGCTCGACGGCGGCACGCCGCCGCGCCGGTCCGGGATATCCGGTGTGCTGGAGCTCAAGGACTGAGATGCGCGTGGACATACGGGTGTACGACCACTGTCGGGCATGCGGGCCCAGGGGGTGAGGCCCATGCGAGCCACCCTGCGCTGGGCGCACTCCGATCTGCGCACGCACCGCGACGAAGCCCTGTTCCTCGTGCTGGCCACGGCCGGGATCGTCCTGTCGCTGCTGCTGGCCACGGCGCTCTTCGGCTACGCCACCAACCCCTGGCAGCGCGTCTTCACCCAGGCGCACGGCGCGCACGTGTGGCTGCACACCGGCTCGGCGGCCGACACCGGAAAGCTGACCGAGCTCGACGACGTCGTCGAGTCCGTCGCGGGCCCCTACCCCACCGCCTCCACGACCCTCTCCTCCCGCGGCACCCGCGCCTCCGTCGAACTGCGGGGCACGCCCGAGCGCCCCTCCGTCGACCGCCCGCTCCTCACCTCCGGCCACTGGCTGGACGCCGCGAACCCCGACGGCGTCGTCCTGGAGAGCCGCCTGGCCCGCGCCCTCCTGGCCGCCCCCGGCGACACCCTCACCCTGCCCGGCACCGGCCGGACCCTGACCGTCCTCGGCATCGCCGACAGCGCCGAGCCGCGCTACCGGCCCGGCGAACAGCCGGGACTCGTCTGGGCGCCGCCGTCCGCCGTACGCAACCCGGGCGGCCAGGTGATCGGGCTGCGCCTGACGGATCCCGAGGACACCGACTACGCCGTCCAGCGTGCCGTGACCGTGCTGGGCGCCGGCGCGGTCAGCGAGGTCTCCACCTGGAAGCAGGCGCGCGCCGAGGCGCAGGGCGACAACCGGCTGCTCGGGCAGGTGCTGGGGCTGTTCGGGCTGGGCGCGCTGATCGCCGCCGGACTCGCCGTGCACGGGGCGATCGGCACCCGTATCCGCGGCCATCTGCGGGACATCTCGGTGCTGAAGGCGATCGGCTTCACGCCGGGTCAGGTGGTGCGCGTCTTCCTGCTTCAGCACCTGGCCTACGCGCTGCTGGGCGCCGTGGCCGCGGCGTCCCTCATCCAGGCCCTGGGCAGCCGGATCCCCGGTCGGCTCGGGGACGCGGTCGGGGTGTGGCAGGGGCTGCCCGGGCACACCGTGGCGCTGTTCGCGGTGCCGGTGGGCGCGGTGCTGTTCATCGGCGCGACCACGGGGCTCGCGGCGTGGCGGGCGGGCCGGGTGCCTCCGGTACCGGTGCCGCGGCCCACGGCGCCGATGGGCGGGGGTCTGTCCGGTGTGGCGGGCCGGGCTCTCGGGTCGCGGTCCGCGGGGGCTCCGCGGGGCGAGGGCGTGCCCGGCGTGACAGACGCGGCCCTCGAGCGGCGGTCCGCGACGGCGCCGATGGACGAGGGCGTGCCCGGCGTGACGGGCCGGGCCCCCTCACAGTCCGCGGCGGCTCCCACCGGCGGACGCCCGACGAGCGCGGTTCGGCGACTTCTGGGACTGCGACCGGCGGCTCGACCTGCCGGGCGGCTGTCCGGTCTGTCCCGTCGTGCCCTCGGGCTGGGGCTGCCGCCGGCTCTGGTGCTGGGCTGGCACCGGGCGTTCACGCGCCGTCTGCGGTCGCCGGCCACGGTCGCCCGGCTCGCGCTGCCGCTGCTGCTGATCGTGGTCGCGATGAGCGCGTGGACCACCATTGACCGCTTCGACAGCAGGCCGGACCGGATCGGCCTGCCGACCGCCCTCACGGCCCGTGCCGACTCCGGCCTGGCCGACCTGGACGCCCGCACGCTGCTGGAGCGCGATCCGCAGGTCGCCGCCGCCTACCCGGGCGTCGAGGTGGCCGCCCTGGTCCCCGGCCAGACGGCCACGATCGCCCTGCGCGGCCTCGGCACCCGCGCGGAGCCGTACCCGTACGCCCTCGCCGAGGGCCGTCCCGCTCGGGGCCGCGACGAGGCGGTGGCCGGGCAGGGGCTGCTCGACCTGCTGGACGTGCAGGTCGGCGACTGGGTGCGGATGACCGTCGGCGATCAGCCGCAGATCCTGCACATCGTGGGCCGCAGCATCGAGCCGGAGAACGCCGGCCGCGTCATCTCCACCTCCCTCGACACCCTCCGCGAGAACGACCCGGCCCTCGGCCCCACCCTCTACGAGCTCCGGCTCCGCCCGGGCGCGGACCCGCACGAGGTCGCCGGCCGCCTGGCCGACACCGGGCGCGGACACCTGGACGTCCACGCCGTACCCAACCCCTCCGAGGGGCTCTCGCCCCTGCGTGGCGTGGTCGTGGGCCTGATCGCCGTCCTGGCCCTCATCGGGCTCATCGAACTGCTGACCGCGATCGGCGGCACCGTCCGCGAGGGCGAGCGAGACCTGCTGGCCCTCAAGGCCATCGGCCTGTCCCCACGGCAGATCACCGCGATCACCGTCACGTCCACCGCCTGCACCGCCCTGGCCGCGGTCGTCATCGGCACGGCCCTGGGCACGCCCCTCGCGCACTGGCTGATCGACGAACAGGGCAGATCGAGCGGCATCGGCGCCGGAATCGCCCAGGGTCCGTCCGCCGCACTCCTGCTGCTGTTCGGCGCGGCGGCGGTCACGGGAGCGGCCGCGCTCGCCGCCGTACCCGCCCACCGCGCGGCCCGCCGCCGCCTCGCGGACACACTGAGCGCGGTCGCCTGAGGAAGGGTGCAGCGGCTGCGCCGCTGCACCCTTCCAGGGGCGCGGGGAACTGCGCGACCAACCACATACGCCCGCAGCCACCATCAAACAGAAGGAACCGAGCTAATAGGCGCCCCGCCCAACCCCCGGAGGGCCCCGTCACTGCCGCCCGCGCAGCTCCCGGTACTTGGCGACGAGCGCCTTCGTCGACGCGTCCAGCCCCGGCACGTCCGCGCCCTCGGTCAGCGCGGGCTCGACCCGCTTGGCGAGGACCTTGCCGAGCTCGACGCCCCACTGGTCGAAGGAGTCGATGTTCCACACCGCACCCTGCACGAACACCTTGTGCTCGTACAGCGCGACCAGCTGCCCGAGCACCGACGGCGTCAGCTCACGCGCGAGGATCGTGGTCGTCGGGTGGTTGCCCTTGAACGTCTTGTGGGTCACCAGCTCCTGAGGCACCCCCTCCGCGCGCACCTCGTCCGGCGTCTTGCCGAACGCCAGCGCCTGCGTCTGCGCGAAGAAGTTCGCCATCAACAGGTCGTGCTGCGCCTTGAGTTCGTCGCGCATCTCGGCGACCGGCTCGGCGAACCCGATGAAGTCCGCCGGGATCAGCTTGGTGCCCTGATGGATCAACTGGTAGTAGGCGTGCTGCCCGTTGGTGCCCGGTGTGCCCCACACCACCGGACCGGTCTGCCAGTCGACCTCCTGCCCGTCCCGGCCGACGTACTTGCCGTTGGACTCCATGTCCAGCTGCTGCAGATACGCCGTGAACTTCGACAGGTAGTGGCTGTACGGCAGCACGGCGTGCGACTGGGCGTCGTGGAAGTTGCCGTACCAGATGCCCAACAGACCAAGGAGCAGCGGCACGTTGGCCTCGGCGGGCGCGGTGCGGAAGTGCTCGTCTACGAGCCGGAAGCCGTCGAGCATCTCCCGGAAGCGGTCCGGGCCGATGGCGATCATGAGCGAGAGACCGATGGCCGAGTCGTACGAGTACCGCCCGCCGACCCAGTCCCAGAACTCGAACATGTTCGCCGTGTCGATACCGAAGTCGGCGACCTTCTCCGCATTCGTCGACAGGGCGACGAAGTGCTTGGCGACGGCCTCCTGACCCGCCTTCAGCTCGCCCAGCAGCCAGTTGCGCGCCGAGGTGGCGTTGGTGATCGTCTCGATCGTCGTGAACGTCTTGGACGCGATGATGAACAGCGTCTCGGCCGCGTCCAGGTCGCGGGTGGCCTCGTGCAGGTCGGCACCGTCGACGTTCGATACGAAACGGACGGTGAGGTCGCGATCGGTGAAGCTGCGCAGCACCTCGTACGCCATCGCCGGGCCCAGGTCGGAGCCGCCGATGCCGACGTTGACGACGTTCCTGATGCGCTTGCCGGTGTGGCCGGTCCAGGCGCCGGAGCGGACCCGGTCGGCGAAGTCGGCCATCCGGTCGAGGACGGCGTGCACACCCGGGACGACGTTCTCCCCGTCGACCTCGATCACCGCGTCGCGCGGCGCGCGCAGCGCGGTGTGCAGCACGGCGCGGTTCTCGGTGGTGTTGATCTTCTCGCCGCGGAACATGGCGTCCCGCAACCCGAACACGTCCGTGGCGGCGGCCAGCTCGCGCAGCAGCCGCAGCGTCTCGTCGGTGACGAGGTGCTTGGAGTAGTCGATGTGCAGGTCGCCGACCTGCAGCGTGTACCCCGCACCGCGGCCCGGGTCGGCGGCGAACAGCTCCCGCAGCTGCACCTCGCCCAGCTCCTCGCGGTGCTTGGCCAGCGCAGTCCACTCGGGCGTCCGGTTCAGCCTGGTACGGCCGTCTGCGTTCATGTCCGACTTCAGCCTTCTTTCGTGCCTGTCCCAGCTGGTCCAACCTAATTGATCAGCGCGGCGCGTGAGCCGTCGTGGCGTCGTCGTCCGGCGCAACAACAGGTACGTCCGGCTTGCGCCCCGGTATCAACGCGGTGACGGCCGGCACGAAGAAGGCGGCCGTGAGCAGCGGCGGGGTGTTGAGCCCCCAGGCGGAGGCGACGGCCCCGCCCAGCAGGGCGCCGAGCGGCACCCCGGCGAAGGCCAGGGTGCGGAACGCCGAGGCCACCCGGCCCAGCAACTCGGCGGGGCTGCGCTGCTGCATGAGCGTCGTCGTGTTGACGTTCCACACCATGCCCAGCAGTCCGAAGACGACCAGGGCGGCCACCAGCACGGCCAGACTGCGCACGGTGCCCATGACGACGAGGGCCACGGTCTGCACGGTGCCGGCGAGCAGCACTGCCCGCATCCGGCCCAGACGTCTCACGATCCGTCCGTTCACCACTCCCCCGGCCAGGCCGCCGATGGTGAACGCGGCACCCGCCGCCGCATACCCCGCCGCACCGGCGTCCAGCCATCCCGTCACCAGGACGACCAGCGTGGCGAGCTGAGCGCCCATGCCGATGTTGCACAGCGCGGTGGCGACGCACAGACCTCGCAGGGCCCGGTCGTGCCACAGCGTGCGCAGTCCTTCCGCGATCTCCCTGCGCAGGGTGCTGCCGGCCGGGGCCGGCTTCCGCTCGGGTGCCTCGATCCGCAGCGAGGCCACCAGCAAGGCCGCCACCAGGAACGTGCCGGCGTCGGCCGCGAAGGGAACGGCGGCTCCCCCTGCCAGCAGCACCGGCACGACCGGCCCGCCCACCAGCCCACCGGCGATGCGCTGACCGGTCATGAGGCGGGCGTTCGCACTGCCGAGGGCCTCTCGGTCCACCAGGGCGGGGAGCAGGGCCGTGGAGGCGTTGTCGAAGAGCGTCTGGAGCGCGGTCAGGCTGAAGGCCAGCGCGATGAGCAGGCCGATCGAGGCGTGCCCGAGCGCCACGGCCACCGCGAACGCGCCGACCAGCAGACCTCGTAACGCGTCGACCATCCACATCGCGCACCGCTGGTCCACCCGGTCGGCGACAGCGCCGCCGAGCAACCCGAAGAGGATCCACGGCAGATAGCCGCAGGCGGTGACGGCGGCGATCAGCAGCGGCCGGTCCGTCAGCGTCACGGCGAGGAGCGGCAGGGCAGCCGTACGCAGGGAGTCACCGAAGCTGGAGAGCACGGCGGCACTCCACAGCCGTCCGAACCCCCCGCGCCACGCGGGCGCACGCACGCCCGCCGCTTCAGCCGTCGCCACAACGCCCCCTCCCGGTCCATCGACGCACACCATCGATGAACAAACCGTAGAGGGCACCACTGACAATCGGTCCGCGAGCGGCTCGGCGCCGGTGGGTCAAACGGGTCCGGCCCGGCACCCTCGGATGCCCGGCCGGTCCTCAACTTCTAGATCTCGCCCCGCAGTTTGGCGAGCGCCTCGGCGAGGATCGCCTCGCCGTCGGCGTCGCTGCGCCGTTCCCGTACATACGCGAGGTGCGTCTTGTAGGGCTCGGTGCGCGGCGGGTCCGGCGGGTTGTCCCGGTCCTGTCCTGCGGGAAAGCCGCAGCGCGGGCAGTCCCAGGTGTCGGGTACCTGCGCGTCGCTGGCGAAGCTCGGCTGCGTCTCGTGCCCGTTGGAGCACCAGAAGGAGATGCGCAGCCGCGGCGCGGACTCGCCGCGCTCGGCCTCGCCCATCGGCCCCGCCCCGACCCGGCTTCCTCGGATCGCGTTGCCACTTGCCACGGTCGTAACTCCCTGCGTGATGGTGCCGCGAAGCGAGTCGGCGTTTCGCTTCGCTGCGAGCGCCTCAGTCTACGTAAGGCCCAACGCGCGTCCAGTGATTGGAGTTACAGATCCCCCACACCTAGACGCAAGCCCCATGATAGGCCGCGCTCAGCTGCGCGTACCGAACATGGGGCCTTACGTACGGAATGTGCGTGCCGGTCAGTTGTTCACCTTCATCAGGATGCCGAGCACGACAATGCACGCGAACCACAGCAGACCGACCACGATGGTGATCCGGTCGAGGTTGCGCTCGGCGACCGACGAGCCGCCGACGGACGACTGCATACCGCCACCGAACATGTCGGAGAGGCCGCCGCCCTTCCCCTTGTGCATCAGCACCAGCAGCATCATCAGCAGGCTGAAGACGATCAGGGCGATGGAGAACCCCAGAACCACGGCTGGACCAACTTCCTCGGATTCGGATAACGACGGGGCCGAAGCTTGCTTGAAGCTTCACGCTCCAAAGAACAGCTTCGGCCCCGCAAGGGTACGACGAATCGCCGTTACCGCATACTCACTGGTCGCGGAACCGCACGATCTTGACGAACTCGTCGGCGTCCAGCGAGGCACCGCCGACCAGGGCGCCGTCGATGTCGGCCTGCGCCATGATCTCGGCGACGTTGCCGGACTTCACGGAGCCGCCGTACTGGATGCGGACCTTGTCGGCCAGCTCCTGCGAGTACAGCTCGGCGAGCTTGCCGCGGATGGCGGCGCAGACCTCCTGGGCGTCCTCGGCGCCGCAGACCTTGCCGGTGCCGATGGCCCAGACGGGCTCGTAGGCGATCACGATGGACTCGGCCTGCTCGGCGGGCAGGTCCTTCAGACCGCCTTCGACCTGGGCGAGCGTGTGCGGGACGGCGTTGCCGGCCTCGCGGACCTCCAGCTCCTCGCCGACGCACATGATCGGGGTGAGGCCGTGCTTGTAGGCGGCCTTGACCTTGGCGTTGACGATCTCGTCGGTCTCGGCGTGGTACTGGCGGCGCTCGGAGTGGCCGATCGCCACGTACGTGCACTTCAGCTTGGCCAGCATCGGGCCGGAGATCTCGCCGGTGTAGGCGCCGGAGTCGTGCGCCGAGATGTCCTGTGCGCCGTACTTGATCTTCAGCTTGTCGCCGTCGACCAGGGTCTGCACGGAGCGCAGGTCGGTGAAGGGCGGCAGGACGGCGACCTCGACGGCGTCGTAGTCCTTGTCCGCGAGGGCGAAGGCGAGCTTCTGGACGTGGGCGATGGCCTCGAGGTGGTTGAGGTTCATCTTCCAGTTGCCCGCCATCAGCGGCGTGCGCGTGCTCATAAAGGGTCAGTCCTCCAGTGCGGCGAGGCCGGGGAGCGTCTTGCCCTCGAGGTATTCGAGGGAGGCGCCGCCGCCGGTCGAGATGTGGCCGAATGCGTTCTCGTCGAAGCCCAGGGTGCGCACGGCCGCGGCGGAGTCGCCGCCGCCGACCACGGTGAAGCCCTTGGAGTCGACGAGGGCCTGGGCGACCGCCTTGGTGCCCTCGGCGTAGTCGGGGTGCTCGAAGACGCCCATGGGACCGTTCCAGAAGACGGTGGCGGCGTCGGCGAGCTTCGAGGCGTACAGCTTGCGGGTCTGAGGACCGATGTCCAGGCCCTCCTGGTCGGCGGGGATGGCGTCCGCGGCGACGGTCGTGGGGTTGGCCGGGGCCTTGGTCTTCAGGTCCGGGAACTCGGTGGAGACCAGGACGTCGACCGGCAGGACCAGCTCGACGCCGGTCTTCTCCGCGCGCTCGATGTACTCCTGCACGGCCGGGACCTGGTCCTCCTGGAGGAGGGAGATACCGACCTCGTAGCCCTTGGCCTTGAGGAAGGTGTAGGCCATGCCGCCGCCGATGAGGAGACGGTCGGCCTTGCCGAGCAGCTGGTCGATGACGGCGAGCTTGTCGGAGACCTTGGCACCGCCGAGCGCGACGACGTACGGCCGCTGGACGTCCTCGGTGAGCTTCTTCAGGACGCCGACCTCGGTGGCGATGAGGTGGCCGGCGTAGTGCGGGAGGCGGGCCGGAAGGTCGTAGACCGAGGCGTGCTTACGGTGGACCGCGCCGAAGCCGTCACCGACGTACACGTCGGCGAGGGCGGCCAGCTGGTCGGCGAAGGCGCCGCGCTCGGCGTCGTCCTTGGACGTCTCACCGGCGTTGAAGCGGAGGTTCTCGACGACCGCGACCTGGCCGTCGGTGAGACCGGCGACCGTGGCCTGCGCGGACTCGCCGACCGTGTCGGTCGCGAACGCGACGTCGGCGCCGAGGAGTTCACCGAGGCGGGCGGCGGCGGGAGCGAGGGAGAAGGCCGGGTCCGGAGCGCCCTTGGGGCGGCCCAGGTGCGAGGCGACGACCACGCGGGCGCCCGCCTCGGCGAGGGCCTTGACGGTGGGCAGCACGGCGCGGATACGGCCGTCGTCGGTGATGGTGGTGCCGTCCAGCGGCACGTTCAGGTCGGCGCGGACGAAGACCCGCTTGCCGGCGACGCCTTCGGAGAGAAGTTCGTCGATCGTCTTCATGAAGGGGACTCCTGAGAAGGGCTCGTGATCGCTCGGAAACGCTCGTGATCCAACAGGTCTGATCTGCACGTGAGTCAGGGCTCGGACGGCGCGTCCCTGCGCCGCCCGAGCCCTGCACTCACATCAATGTGCCTGCTCTGGATATCAGAGCTGGTTGCCGACGAAGACCGTCAGGTCGACGAGGCGGTTGGAGTAGCCCCACTCGTTGTCGTACCAGCCGATGACCTTCACGTTCTTGCCCTCCTGGACCATGGTCAGGGAGGAGTCGAAGGTGCAGGACGCCGGGGCGTTGACGATGTCGGAGGAGACGATCGGGTCCTCGGTGTACTCGAGGATGCCCTTCAGCTCGCCCTCGGCGGCCTTCTGGAAGGCGGCGTTGATCTCTTCCTTGGTGACCTCGCGGCCGAGCTCCAGGACGAGGTCGGTGACCGAGCCGGTCGGGACCGGGACGCGCATCGCGATGCCGTCCAGCTTGCCCTTGAGCTGCGGGAGGACCAGCGCGGTGGCCTTGGCGGCACCCGTGGTGGTCGGGATGATGTTCTCGGCGGCGGCACGCGCGCGGCGCAGGTCCTTGTGCGGGAAGTCCAGGATGCGCTGGTCGTTCGTGTACGCGTGCACCGTCGTCATCAGACCCTTGACGATGCCGAAGTTCTCGTCGAGGACCTTCGCCATCGGCGCCACACAGTTGGTGGTGCAGGAGGCGTTGGAGATGACGTGGTGGTTCGCCGGGTCGTACTTGTCGTTGTTGACGCCCATCACGATGGTGATGTCCTCGCCGGAGGCCGGAGCCGAGATGAGGACCTTCTTGGCGCCGCCGGCGATGTGCTTCTCGGCGTCGGCCTTCTTCGTGAAGATGCCGGTCGACTCGATGACGATGTCGACGCCCAGCTCGCCCCACGGGATGTCGGCGGGGTTGCGCTCGGACAGGACCTTGATGGTGTGGCCGTCGACAGTGATCGTGTCGGCGGTGTGGGTGACCTCCTGCTTGAGGCGGCCCAGAATCGTGTCGTACTTCAGCAGGTGAGCGGTGGTCGCAGTGTCACCCAGGTCGTTGACAGCCACGATCTCGATGTCAGCACCCTGCTCCAGCAGCGCGCGGAAGTAGTTGCGACCGATACGACCGAAGCCGTTGATGCCTACGCGGATCGTCACGAACCGATCTCCTCGTTGGTACGCCGGCCATGCGGTGCCGGCGAGCTCTATTTGGGATGTCCCCGACCGCCTACGACCCTACCTCTCTGAGGCCGCCGTGGTGACATCCAGATGCCTCATACACGGCACGGCGGTCCGTACCCGTCAGTAGGGGTACGGACCGCCTCGCCCGGAAGCCCGGATCACTCGATTTGGTCACTTGTGCGTCGCGCACTGTTGACCTCGGCGTGTCACTCGTCAAGTGAGTCGAGGGCCTTTCCGATGAGCGCCTTGCGGTCGGCCGCCGCGGAGACGTGCTCCAGGCCGAAGCCCAGCAGCACGGTGTCGTCCGTGGTGACCGCTCCATAGGTCTGGAACAGCGCTCCGGTGCGCGTCCAGTCCTTGAGTGCGGCCGGGCTGCCCGCGGGCGGTCCGGTCACCTTCCAGGCACCGAGCGACGACTCGAAGCCCTCGGTCCCGGTCGCCGTGCCGCCGATGACGAGCGAGGCCTGGTCGGCGAGGACGCCGCGTCCGCCGAAGCTCGGGTCGGAGACATAGCTGATCGAGACCTCGACCGACTTGCCGGCGTACGCGCTCAGGTCGAACTCGACCTGCTTCCAGCCCGCGGAGGCCCCGGTGAGGGCGTTCCACTGGCCGCTGGTGCCGGAGGCGGTGCAGCCGGCGGCCGACTGCGTCAGGTAGTGCCTGAGCCAGGGGTGCTCGGCCATGTAGAACCCTGCCTCGCATTCCGCCGGCGCGGCGTTGCTGCTGGCGCCGCCCTTCTCGGGGAGCGTCGTCCAGTCCTCGGCCCCGGTGGTGTGGGCCTCGATCAGGACGTTGTCGTAGCCGGGCTCGACGTCCCACAGCAGTTGGGTGCGCAGTGTGGGCTGCTGCGCCGCGGTCACACCGGTGAGATCGACGGTCCTGGTGAGCCGCTTGTAGGCGTCGTCGGTGTGCACGGCGGCCGCCATGTAGGAGCCGGCGTAGGGCCCGTACGGGTTGACGGTCCCGGCGAACTGGCCCGCGCCCGCGCTGGCGAACTGCGGGTACTTGTCGGCGGGGAGCTGGTCCGAGGTGACGCTGTAGCTCCCGGCCTTGTCGAGCGGGTTGCCGGTGGCGTCGCCGAGCGCTCCGGTGAAGCCGCCGAGCCTGCCGGAGCCGGTGAAGCCGGTGGCCCCCGTGGTCGACGTACGGGAGTAGGCGCCCAGGTAGTACTGGCTGAAGTCGTTCGACAGGGTGCCGCCGCCGAGGTCGACGGCGCCGCCGGCCTGTTCGCCCGCCTCCATCAGCTTGCCGCCCTCGTTGAGGAAGGCTCGCAGCTGGAGCTGGGTGGCGTTGCCGGGGACGTTCGCGCCGGTGTAGTGGACGACGGTGTCGAAGTGGCTCAGCACACCGAGGGCGTCGGGCGCGCCCTGCGTGGCGACGTCCCAGACGACCGCCTTGCGGCCGTTGGCCCTGAGCGCGTCGACGTACTTCTGCGCGTGCGTGGCGGTGGCGCCTTCCTCGGCGACCACGAGGACGTCCGCACGCGGCCGCTCGGCCACCGTGTACGCGAAGTGCTCGCTGGAGACCTTCTTCCCGCTCCTGGTCTCCCCGGTGAACCACACCTCGACCTTGTCGCCCGGGTCGCCGTCGGCGACCTTCGCCCGGTACTCGTCGAAGTAGAGGTTGTCCTCACCGCCGTATGTCTCGCCGCCCTTCCAGGGCTTGAGCCTCGTGTCCTTCGTACGGCCGCCGTTGACGCGGTACTTGAGCTCCTTGTCGCGGACGGACTTGCGTACGACGACGGAGACCTCCTGGTCCGCGCCCCGGGAGTACGACGTGGTGAACGGCGCCGGGGTGAAGTCGGCGGCCTTCAGGCCCACCGAGGACGACGGCTGGTCGGGATGCGCGGCGCTCTGAGCGACGGAGAGTGCGAACGGGATGTTCTTGGCGAACTCCTGCTGGATCAGCTTCTCGTCGTCCGGGAAGTTGAAGACCGACTGGCAGTCCCGCGCGTTCCACTGGTCGTTCGGGTCGATGTTCGACGCCGTCTGGCAGGTCGACATCTCGGGCGTGAACATCGCGATGCCGTTGACGTTCGAGGCGTGGCCGTCGGCCTCGCCGTTGGTGGTGTACAGCTCCGAGGAGACCTGCGGGTGGTAGCCGGGGACCGCGGGGTTGTCCGGCGTGCCGGCGAGCGCCTTGTAGAGGACGTCGTCCGGGGTGTTCGTGGCGACCTGCCAGCCGACGCCGTAGAGGATGAGTTCGGCCGCGGAGTGGTAGTTGATGCCGTAGTCGAAGCCGATACGGCGCTCGAAGGCGTCCAGCGCCTTGGTCTCGGGCTCGGAGGCCGGGGACGCGCCGCGGTAGGTCTCGCTGGTGGGGTTGGGGGACGAACCCTCGTCGTCGTAGCCCCACTTGTAGGGGAAGTTGCGGTTGAGATCGACCCCGTCGCCGGTGCTGATGGCGCCGTCGCCGTTGATGTCCCGCAGGTTCTTGCGCCACAGGCGGGTGGTGGAGTCCTTGAAGGTGTGGTCGTAGCCGTCGGGGTTGGCCGAGAGGACGAACCACAGCTCGGTCGAGTCGACGATCTTCTTGACCCGCTTGTCCGTCTTGTAGTTGTCCAGGTAGTAGTGCATCAGACGCCGGGTCATCTCCGGCGTGATCCACTCACGCGCGTGCTGGTTGGAGAGGTAGAGGACGGAGGGCTTGGTGCCGTCCTTCGTCTTCTTGGCGTTCTTGGTGAGCTTGAGCGCCAGGATGTCCTGGCCGCCCACCGTCTTGCCGATGGAGACGACCTTCGTGAGGCCGGGGTTCTCCTGTCCGGTCCGGACGATCTCCTCCTTCAGGCCCCCGCTTCCGCTGTACGGGCGGTACACGCCCGCCGCGGCCTTCTCGGTGCGGGCCTCGGCCTTGGCCGAGAGATCGTGCTCGGTGAGCTCGACGCCCTGCTTCTCGAGCTTCTTGGCCTGGTCGTCGGTGAGGTAGACCTCGACGGTGGCCGTGCCCTTCTCGGGCGCCTGCTCACTGAGTTCGTGTCCGTCCTGGCCGGCCGCGAGCAGCAGGGGTATCTGCTTCTTGGTGACCTCGGCGCGGAAGACCTTGACCTCGTTCGGGTCGGTGTCCTGTGAACTTCCTTGTTGCGCCTGGGCGATGGGTGCGATGCTCGCTCCGCCTATCAGGAGCGCGCCGACAGCGAGGATCGATCTCGCTCTATGTCTCATGAACCCCCCTAGCAGTGGTCCGCCACAGCAGCGAACACATGCCAGGCTCATGACAGTCCATGATCGAGTCAAGGGTGCGTCAAGGTGCATCAATGACGTGGAAACGCCGGTGCCGACGGCCCAAGTGGGCGTCGGCACCGGCGTTTTGGGTCGTGCGGTACGACCGTGTCGTCTTGCGCTACGACCGTGCTGTACGGCTCGTCAGCCTGCGAGGTTGTCCGCCAGCTCCTCGGTGAGGTTGGCCTCCGTGCCCGGGATGCCGAGGTCCTGGGCCCGCTTGTCGGCCATGGCCAGCAGCCGGCGGATACGGCCGGCGACGGCGTCCTTGGTCAGCGGCGGGTCGGCGAGCGCGCCCAACTCCTCCAGCGAGGCCTGCTTGTGCTCCATGCGCAGGCGTCCGGCGGCGGCGAGGTGCTCGGGGACCTCCTCACCGAGGATCTCCAGCGCACGCTGGACCCGGGCGCCCGCCGCGACTGCCGCGCGCGCGGAGCGGCGCAGGTTGGCGTCATCGAAGTTGGCCAGGCGGTTCGCCGTGGCGCGCACCTCGCGGCGCATCCGGCGCTCCTCCCAGGCCAGCACCGACTCGTGCGCGCCGAGCCGGGTCAGCAGGGCGCCGATCGCGTCGCCGTCCCGGACGACCACGCGGTCCACGCCGCGCACCTCGCGGGCCTTGGCGGCGATCGACAGCCGGCGGGCGGCGCCGACCAGGGCGAGCGCCGCCTCGGGGCCCGGACAGGTCACCTCCAGGGAGGAGGAGCGGCCGGGCTCGGTGAGCGAACCGTGCGCGAGGAAGGCACCGCGCCAGGCGGCCTCGGCGTCGCAGGTGGCCCCGGAGACCACCTGCGGGGGCAGGCCGCGGATCGGGCGGCCCCGCCCGTCGACCAGGCCGGTCTGGCGGGCCAGCTGGTCACCGCCCGCGACCACGCGCACGACGTAGCGCGAGCCGCGGCGCAGCCCGCCCGGCGCCATCACGATCAGTTCGGAGCTGTGGCCGAAGATCTCCAGGATGTCCCGCTTGAGCCGGCGGGCCGCCATCGCGGTGTCCAGCTCCGCCTCGATCACGATGCGTCCGCTGACCAGGTGGAGGCCGCCGGCGAACCGCAGAATGGCGGAGACCTCCGCCTTCCTGCAGCAGGTCCGGGTGACGGGGAGCCGGGAGATCTCATCCTTCACCGCTGCCGTCATCGCCATGGGCCGATCCTTCCATGCATCCGAAAAATACGGTCGTACGCGGCGGCCAGCAGCTCCGGGTCGTGCCGGGGCGTCCCGTCCCTCCGGGCCACCGGGGCCAGCTCGACCGCGGCACCGAGCCGCTTGGCGGCCTCGGTGAGCACATCCCGGTCCGGCACGGCGGCCTCGTCGGCCAGCACCACGTCCAGGGCGAGTTTAGGGGCGTGTCGTCCCAAAACCTCCAAATGACGCTGCGGTGAGAAGCCTTCGGTTTCTCCCGGCTGCGGGGCGAGGTTCAGCGAGAGTACCCGGCGCGCCTTCGTCTCGATCAAGGCGTCGAGGAGTTCCGGCACCAGCAGGTGCGGGATGACCGAGGAGAACCACGAGCCCGGGCCGAGCACCACCCAGTCCGCGTCCCGGACGGCGGCGACGGCCTCCGGAACGGCGGGCGGGTCGTGCGGGACGAGGTGCACCGACTGCACCTCACCGGGGGTGAGGGCGACGGTGGCCTGGCCGCGCACGGTGTCGACGTCCTCGGGCCGGTCCGGGTCGTGCCCCTTGACCAGGGCCTGCAGCTCCAGCGGCACGGCGGACATGGGCAGCACGCGCCCTTGGGCGCCGAGCAGCCTGCCGACCAGGTCGAGGGCCTGGACGTGGTCGCCGAGCTGTTCCCACAGGGCGACGATCAGCAGATTGCCGACCGCGTGGTCGTGCAGGTCGCCCTTGGAGTGGAACCGGTGCTGGATGACGCGGGCCCAGGTCTGACCCCAGTCGTCGTCCCCGCACAGCGCGGCCAGCGCCTTGCGCAGGTCGCCGGGCGGCAGCACGCCCAGTTCGTCGCGCAGGCGCCCGCTGGAGCCGCCGTCGTCGGCCACGGTGACGACGGCGGTGAGGTCGCCGGTGATCCGGCGCAGCGCGGCGAGTGAGGCGGACAGGCCCATGCCGCCGCCGAGGGCGACGACCTTGGGCTGGGTGCCCCGGCGCCGCGGCCTGGCACCGCGGGCCTCGGCGGGCCGGCCGGCGCGCGACTCGGGCACCGCTCGGCGCAGCCTGCTCAGCCGGGGAGTACGTCCCGTCATTCGCGTCCCATGTCCCGGTGCACGACCACCGTCTCCACGCCCTGGGCGGCAAGGCGCGCTGCGAGCTTCTCCGATGTGGCGACCGAGCGGTGCTTGCCGCCGGTGCAGCCGACCGCGATCGTCACGTACCGCTTGCCCTCGCGACGGTACCCGGCCGCGATCAGCTGGAGCAGCTCGGAGTAGCGGTCGATGAACTCCTTCGCGCCGGGCTGGTTGAAGACGTACGCCGCGACCTCCTCGTTCAGGCCGGTGTAGGGGCGCAGCTCCGGGACCCAGTGCGGGTTGGGCAGGAAGCGCATGTCCACGACCAGGTCGGCGTCGACCGGGAGGCCGTACTTGAAGCCGAAGGACATGACGGTGGCCCGCAGCTCGGGCTCCTCCTCTCCGGCGAACTGGGCGTCCATCTTGGCCCGCAGCTCGTGCACATTGAGGCTGGAGGTGTCGATCACCAGGTCGGCGTCGCCGCGCAGCTCACGCAGCAGCTCGCGCTCGGCGGCGATGCCGTCGACGATACGGCCGTCACCCTGGAGGGGGTGCGGGCGGCGCACCGACTCGAAGCGGCGCACCAGGGCGTCGTCGGAGGACTCCAGGAAGACGATCCGGCGCGTCACGCCCCGCGTGTCGAGGTCGGAGAGGGACTCGCGGAGGTTGTCGAAGAAGCGCCGGCCCCGGACGTCGACGACCACCGCGATCCGGGCGACGTTGCCCTGGGAGCGGGCGCCGAGCTCCACCATGGTGGGGATCAGCGCGGGCGGGAGGTTGTCGACGACGAACCAGCCGAGGTCCTCCAGGCACTTGGCCGCCGTCGAGCGGCCCGCCCCGGACATGCCGGAGATGATCACCAGCTCCGGGATGGCCGCCTCGGGAACTCCGGCCGCATCGCCGTTCGTGCCGGTACTCACCTGTGCTCCGTCTCCGTTTTGGCCTAGTTGCCCGTCGTGCTTGTTCACATTCATGTCTCCTGCCCCCGTCGCTCGTCCGGGGCGCCCGTCCGTACGGGTTCCCCGCCGGAACCCATGGTGGCGGGTTCCTCCTCCATGATCTCTCCAGTCGCCGTGTTCACGGCGGGTGCGGCCGGTGCCGCCTGGGCAAGTGCCACGGCGATCGTCTCGGCCGTCTTTCGGCCTATGCCGGGCACCTCACAGATCTGGTCGATGGTGGCGGATCGAAGTTTCTTCAACGAACCGAAATGTTTCAGCAGTGCCTGCTTACGCGCATCTCCGAGCCCCGGCACGTCGTCCAGCGGGCTCGCCCGGAAACGTTTGGCCCGCTTCGTGCGCTGATAGGTGATCGCGAAACGGTGGGCCTCGTCGCGGACGCGCTGCAGCAGATACAGGCCCTCACTGGTGCGGGGCAGGACCACCGGATCGTCGTCCTCCGGCAGCCAGACCTCCTCCAGTCGCTTGGCGAGGCCGCACACGGCCACGTCGTCGATCCCGAGCTCGTCAAGGGCCCTCTTGGCGGCCGCGACCTGGGGCTGCCCACCGTCGACGACGACGAGCTGCGGCGGGTACGCGAAGCGCTTGGGGCGGCCGTCGTCGTCCTTGAGGCCGTTGGCGAGGGGCTCGTCGGACGAGGTGAGGGTGCTCTCCGCGTCGGAGGCCGCAAGGGTGTTCTCGCCTTCGGCCCACTCCCCCGTCTTCTCCTTCTCGGCGAGGTAGCGCTTGAAGCGCCGGGTGATCACCTCGTGCATGGAGCGGACGTCGTCCTGACCCTCGAAGCCCTTGATCTGGAAGCGGCGGTACTCGCTCTTGCGCTGCAGGCCGTCCTCGAAGACGACCATGGAGGCCACCACGTCGTCGCCCTGAAGGTGCGAGATGTCGTAGCACTCGATCCTGAGGGGGGCGCTGTCCAGGTCGAGGGCGTCGGCGATCTCCTCCAGCGCGCGCGAGCGCGTGGTCAGGTCGGAGGCGCGCTTGGTCTTGTGCAGGGCGAGAGCCTGCTTGGCGTTGCGCTCGACGGTCTCCATGAGGGCGCGCTTGTCGCCGCGCTGCGGGATGCGCAGCGACACGTTCGAGCCGCGTCGCCCGGTGAGCCACTCCTGCACGGGCTCCACCGGCTCGGGCAGGGCCGGGACGAGGACCTCCTTGGGAACGGCGTCCCCGGTCTCCTCGCCGTAGAGCTGCTGGAGGGCGTGCTCGACGAGGGCGCCGGTGGTGATCTCCTCGACCTTGTCGGTGACCCAGCCGCGCTGGCCGCGCACCCGGCCGCCGCGGACGTGGAAGATCTGCACGGCCGCTTCCAGCTCGTCCTCGGCGACGGCGATGAGGTCGGCGTCGGTCGCGTCGGCGAGCACGACCGCGTTCTTCTCCATGGCCTTCTTCAGTGCCTCGATGTCGTCGCGCAGGCGGGCGGCCCGCTCGTACTCCATCTCCTCGGCCGCCTCCATCATCTGCTTCTCGAGGCGGCGGATGTAGGTGGCCGTACGGCCGGTCATGAAGTCGCAGAACTCGTCGGCCAGTTCACGGTGTTCCTCGGCGGAGACGCGGTCCACGCAGGGGGCGGAGCACTTGCCGATGTAGCCGAGCAGGCAGGGGCGGCCGGTGCGGCGGGCGTTCTTGAAGACACCGGCCGAGCAGGTACGCACGGGGAAGACGCGCAGGAGGAGGTCGACGGTGTCGCGGATCGCCCACGCGTGCGCGTACGGCCCGAAATACCGGACGCCCTTCTTCTTGTGACCGCGCATCACCTGCACGCGCGGGTACTCCTCGTTCATCGTCACCGCGAGGTACGGGTAGCTCTTGTCGTCGCGGTACTTGACGTTGAACCGGGGGTCGTACTCCTTGATCCAGGAGTACTCCAGCTGCAAGGCCTCGACCTCGGTGGACACCACGGTCCACTCCACGGACGCGGCCGTGGTGACCATCGTGCGGGTGCGCGGGTGGAGTCCCGCCAGGTCCTGGAAGTAGTTCGCCAGGCGCTGGCGCAGGCTCTTCGCCTTTCCGACGTAGATCACCCGGCGGTGCTCGTCGCGGAACCTGTACACCCCGGGAGAGTCCGGGATCTGTCCCGGCTTGGGGCGGTAGCTGGAGGGGTCGGCCATGTCTCACACCCTACTGGCGAGGGGTGACAGTCCGGCGAGGCTGTGGACAACCTCGCTGTGCGCTCGGCGGGCGCCGCCGACGGGAGAAACGGCCGGCACACGGGGTGGTCGTCCCGGGCTCCTGGTCTCGGTGCCGGACACCACGGTGACATGTCGCGGCACCGCGTGGCGGGGCCCGGACAGCCCGGCTCAGGACCTCAGCGTGGCTCCCGTGGACCGCCGTCGGCCGCGCGGTCCGCCACAGCGGCGTTCGTGATCGCGAGAACCCCGGTGCCACGCACCCGGCTGTCGGCCGTCAGCGTGAGCGGACTGACGCCCAGAGCGGCGGCGATCTCGGGAGCGAGATCGAAGGCAGCCCACTTCCACTCGTCCTGGTCGTCCTCGCTCTCCTTCGCCTCGTCCCAGGTCGGTGACAGTCCCAGCTCCTTGCGCCGGGCCCTTTCGAAGGGCAGCGGTTCGCCGAGGGTGAGCAGGGCGTCCTCGCCCTCCCCCGTCTCGCTGTAACGTCGCAGCACCGTGCCCCGCTCGGCGACGAGCCAGGCCGAACCATCGCCCTGCATGCCGTAGTAGTACGCCTGTGCCCGGCCGTATCGTGCGCTCAGCTCCACGCACAGGCGCAGCACCTCGTCGCTGCGCGCGCTGTCGCACGGATCGCACCACGGGCCGATGACCAGCGTCCAGCCGTCGACCTCCGGGCTCACGTACACCCGAGCCAGACCGTCGGGATTGTCGTCCGCCCCTCCGTGGCCGTCCTCGTCGATGATCACCTCGGCCTCCGCGAAGGTCACCGGCCTCGGCCGGCTGAGCCCCAGCGTCGTCATGACCCCGGCCTGGTCACCGGTCGGTACCGCGATCCAGTACAGCCAGCACGTCGCCAGGGGCCGTGGCTGATCATCCGTCGAATGCACGACCACACCCTGCCATGCCCGCAGGCGTATCCGGATTCGGGGCATCTCCCCACGACTTGAGGCAGCCGCGCGTGTGAAGGCATCGGGACTCGGCCAGCCGTGCGCCGCTGTTGGACATCAGGTGTTGTCGGGACTTTGTCAACACGCTTCAATGCGGGGGAACTCGGGGCCGTGAACGACGGCGTACGGATGTGAAGGCCCCTGCCGTCCCACGGGGTGGCCCCGACGAGCCGCGCGAACGGTCCGACCAGCCGTTGTGAACAACCACAGAAAGGCCCCTGCATGCCGCACGCCACACAGCACGCGGACGTCCCTGCCGTCGCCACCGCGGAACTGGACACGGCCCTGCGAGGCGGCCCCTTCCACGTCGCCCTGCGTGCCGCGATAGCCGCCCGGGGACTGCCGCTGCAGCGCGTGCAGCACCATCTGTCGCGTCGCGGCGTGAAGGTGGGCGTCACCAGCCTCAGCTACTGGCAGCAGGGGGCGCGCCGACCGCAGCGCCCCGAGTCACTGCGTGCGGTACGGGCGCTGGAGGAGATACTCCAGCTGCCGGAGGAGTCCCTGATCCGGCTGCTCGCCGAGGCCGACGACCACTCGGCCCTTCAGCGGCCCGCGGCACGCTCCTACCGCTCCCTGGTGGAGGCCTCGGGCGTCCTGGAACAGCTGCTGGCCGAACTGGACTGGCCCGTCGACGGCGGCGTGCACACCCTCGCCCACCACGAGCGGGTACGGATCGGCGCACGCCGTGAGCTGGCGGGACGCGAGTCCCACCACATCGTGCGCGCCCACAAGGACGGCGTGGACCGCTTCGTCGCCGTGCATCACGGCGACCCGGGGTGCGTACCGGAGCGCATGACGGTCCGGGCCCTGGAGAACTGCCGCACGGGACGGGTCCGGTGGCACCACGACACCGGTGTCCTCGTGGCCGAGATGCTCTTCGACAGGCGTCTGCGGGCCGGCGACACCTACCTCTTCCGTTACGGCGTCGAGGACGGCACGGCCGACGTGTCCCGTGAATACGCCCGCGGCTTTCCTCTTGCGGGCGGCCAGTACGCCCTCCAGGTCCGTTTCGCCGAGAACTCCCTCCCCGTCCGCTGCCACCGCTTCGCCCAGCACTCGGCGGCAGCGCCCCGCAGCGGCCGCCAAGGGCTGGCCCTCAGCGGACTGCACCACTCCGTCCACCTTGTCGAGCCACGGGTGCGGACGGGGATCGTGGGCATCGGGTGGGAGTGGGAGTGAGGCGCCCTCGCTCCATCCTGGCCTCGGCCCGGCGGACCGCCACCTTCTGATCCAAGTACGGCTGACGTCCCCCGGGACAGGCAGCGAGAGGACGTAAACGATTGCGCAAGCGTTTACGTCCGGCTCGGAATGGGATACGTTCCCGGCCAGAAGAACCGCCGCGCCCCGGGGAGGGACGTCGGCACAGAGGGAACGACACGGCACTGAGGGAACAGGGAGGGGATCTCATGGCGACCATGGCCGACGTCGCGCGCCGCGCCGGCGTGTCCGTGGCCACCGTCTCCCATGTGCTGAACGGCACCCGGCCGGTGCTGCCCCACACCCGCCAGGCGGTGCGAGACGCCATGGACGAGCTCGGCTACACGCCCAACACCCTCGCCCGTTCCCTGGTGACCTCCCGAACCCGGTCCATAGGGCTCGCGGTGTCGGCGATCAGCAACCCGTACTTCACGGAGATCCTCCAGGCCGTCGAGGCCGCGACCCTGGAACACGGCTACAGCCTGCTCATCGCCGACCCGCACGACGATCCGGTGCATGAACGCAAGGTCGTCCAGCTGCTGCACGAACGCCGGGTGGACGGCATGATCGTCGCCCCCTCCGCCGACCCCCGGGATCTGGTCGCCTACCTCGGGCGCCACCATGTGCCGACCGTCCTCCTCGACCGCGTGGTCGACACCTCTGCGGACGGCTCACCCTTCTTCGACCAGGTCTGCGCCGACAGCGCCGAACCCGTGGCCCGGTTGGTCACGCATCTCGCCGGCCTCGGCCACCGGCGGATCGCCCTGGTCGCCGGCCTGCCCGGGCTCAGCACCACCAGCGAACGGCTCACCGGGTACCGGGACGGCCTGGCGGCCGCCGGGCTCGCCTACGACCAACACCTCGTCGTGCACGGCGACTCCGAGTCGGCCGGAGCCGAACAGGCCACCGCCGGCCTGCTGGCCCTCGCCGCACCGCCCACCGCGCTTGTCACCGCCAACAACGCGATGACGATCGGTGCCCTGCGCGCCCTGCGTGACCGCGGCATGTCCGTGCCCGACGACATCGCACTGTGCTGCTTCGACGACTTCCCCTGGGCCGATCTGTTCTCGCCCCGGCTCACCGCGATAGCCCAGCCCAGCAGAGACATCGGCGCTGAGGCGGTCCGTGTGCTGCTGGACCGCCTTGCCTCGCCGGACCGGCCCGCCCGGACGGTGCGCCTCCCCTGCACCTTCGTGCACCGCACGTCGTGCGGCTGCGCGGAACAGCCGCGGCGGCCTGGGCGATCGCCATCGGGGCGATCCGAGAACGCCGAGACACCCCGGATACTCGCGCGGCCGGCGATACCCACGAGCCCGGAGATGCCCGCAGGGTCCGAGAAGCCCGAGGGCACCGCAAAGCCCCCGCCGTCCGACAGTCCCGATCAGCCCCTGTCGTCCGTGAAAGGAACCGTCTCGTGATCGTCGTCGCCGGTGAGGCTCTGATCGACCTGGTACCGCAGGGCCCGGGCGCCCTTGCGGGTCTGAAGCCGGCGCTCGGCGGCGGCCCCTACAACACCGCGGTGGCCCTCGGCCGGCTCGGCTCGCCCACCGCCTTCTACTCCCGCACGTCCTACGACGCCTTCGGAGAGGCCCTGCTCGGCGGGCTGCGTGAGGCCGGGGTCGATGTATCGGCCGTGCAGCGCGGCATGGAACCGACCACCCTCGCCGTCGCGACCATCGACACGAACGGCTCGGCCGCCTACTCCTTCTATGTCGAAGGCACCGCCGACCGGCTCTTCCAGGCACCCCAGGAGCTGCCCGCGCAGGCGCGCGCGGTGTCCTTCGGTACCTGCTCGCTCGTCCTGGAACCGGGGGCGAGCGCCTATGAGGAGTTGATGCGGAGCGCGGCCGCGCAAGGGGTGTTCACCGCGCTCGACCCGAACATCCGGACCGGCCTGATCCCCGACCCGGACGGCTACCGGGCGCGGTTCAAGAGCTGGCTGCCCTCGGTGTCGCTGCTGAAGCTCTCCGAGGAGGACGCGCTGTGGCTGGGCGGCACTCCGCGCGAGTGGCTGGCCGCGGGACCTGCGGCCGTCGTGATCACTCAGGGCGGTGACGGGCTGACCGCCTTCACGCGGGACGGCGCGGTGCACGCCGTGCCGGGCGAAGTGGTCGACGTCGTGGACACGATCGGTGCGGGCGACACCGTGAACGCGGCCCTGTTGCACGGCCTCGCCACCCAGGACGCCCTGTCCGCCGAGGGGCTCGTGGGACTGGGCTCCGACGGCTGGACACGGCTGCTGCGGTTCGCGGCGCGGGCTGCCGCGATCACCTGTTCCCGGGCGGGGGCCGAACCGCCGTACGCCTCCGAACTGGGGGACTTCTAGGAGGCGTTCCGTTCCATTCCGCTGTTGAGGAGTCAAGGTCCGTCGCAGCCGCAGGTATTGGGCGGCTGATGAGGGAACGTGCGGCGCCCCGCGGGGAGTTCCCGCGGGGCGCCGCACTTTTCAGGATGTGGTCGGACTCGTTGCCCGCGAGCCTCAGGCCTTGCGGGCCCGCGTCGACTTCTTCGCGGTTGCCGCCTTCTTCGTGGCCCCGGCCGCCTTGTCGGTGGCCTTGTTGTTGACCGTCTTGGTGGCCTTGGCGGTCGCCGTCTTCTTCGCCGTCGATGCCGCCGCGACCGTCTTCCTGGCCGCCGTCTTGCGCGGGGCCTTCACCGAGGCCGCGTCGCTGATCCGGTCGGCGCCGAGGATCTCGCGCAGGAACTTGCCGGTGTGGCTGGCGGGCACCCCGGCGACCTGCTCAGGGGTGCCCTCGGCGACGACGAGGCCACCGCCGGCGCCACCCTCGGGGCCCATGTCGACGACCCAGTCGGCGGTCTTGATCACATCGAGGTTGTGCTCGATGACGATGACCGTGTTGCCCTTGTCGACCAGGCCGGAGAGGACCTTCAGCAGCTTGCTGATGTCCTCGAAGTGCAGACCGGTGGTCGGCTCGTCGAGGACGTAGACCGTGCGGCCGGTGGAGCGCTTCTGGAGCTCGCTGGCGAGCTTCACGCGCTGCGCCTCGCCGCCGGACAGGGTGGTCGCGGACTGGCCGAGCCGGACATAACCCAGACCGACGTCGTTCAGCGTCTTCAGGTGGCGGTTGATCGCCGGGACGGCCTCGAAGAAGTCCATGGCCTCTTCGATGGGCATGTTCAGGACCTCGGAGATGGACTTGCCCTTGTAGTGGACCTCCAGGGTCTCCCGGTTGTAGCGGGCGCCGTGGCAGACCTCGCACGGGACGTACACGTCCGGGAGGAAGTTCATCTCGATCTTGATGGTGCCGTCGCCCGCACAGTTCTCGCAGCGGCCGCCCTTGACGTTGAAGGAGAAGCGGCCGGGCAGGTAGCCCCGGACCTTCGCCTCGGTGGTCTCGGCGAACAGCTTGCGGATGTGGTCGAAGACTCCGGTGTACGTCGCCGGGTTCGAGCGCGGGGTGCGACCGATGGGCGACTGGTCGACGTGCACGACCTTGTCGACGAGGTCGTCGCCGTCCACGCGCGTGTGCCGCCCGGGGACGTTCCGGGCGCCGTTGAGCTCGCGGGCCAGGTGCGTGTACAGGATGTCGTTGACCAGCGTCGACTTGCCGGAGCCGGACACGCCGGTGACCGCGGTGAACACGCCCAGCGGGAACGAGACGTCGATGTCCTGGAGGTTGTTCTCACGGGCGCCGTGCACCGTGAGCAGCCGGGACGGGTCGTGCGGGCGGCGGATGTCGGGCAGCGGGATGGACTTCTTGCCGGACAGGTACTGGCCGGTCTGCGACTCGGCGTTGGCGAGCAGCTCCTTCAGGGAGCCGCTGTGCACGACCTTGCCGCCGTGCTCGCCGGCGCCGGGGCCGATGTCGACGACCCAGTCGGCGGTCTTGATGGTGTCCTCGTCGTGCTCGACGACGATGAGCGTGTTGCCCATGTCGCGCAGCCGGACGAGGGTCTCGATGAGCCGGTGGTTGTCGCGCTGGTGCAGACCGATGGACGGCTCGTCGAGGACGTACAGGACGCCGACGAGTCCGGAGCCGATCTGGGTGGCCAGCCGGATGCGCTGGGCCTCGCCGCCGGAGAGCGTGCCGGCCGCGCGGTTGAGCGAGAGGTAGTCCAGGCCGACGTCGACCAGGAACCGCAGCCGCTCGTTGACCTCCTTCAGCACACGCTCGGCGATCTTCTTGTCGCGGGCGTTGAGCTTCAGCTCGCCCAGGAAGTCCGCGCAGTCGCTGATGGACATCGCGGAGACCTCGGCGATCGACTTCTCCATGATCGTGACCGCGAGGACGATCGGCTTCAGGCGGGTGCCCTCACAGGTGGGGCAGGGCACCTCGCGCATATAGCCCTCGAAGCGCTCCCGGCTGGCGTCGCTCTCGGCCTCGCTGTGCCGGCGCTTGACGAAGGGGACGGCACCCTCGAAGGGCGTCGTGTACACCCGCTCGCGGCCGTACCGGTTGCGGTAGCGGACCTCGATCTGCGTCTTGTGGCCGTGGAGCAGGGCCTTCTTGGCACGCTGCGGCAGGCCCGCGAAAGGGATGTCCGTGCGGAAACCCAGCGCGTCTGCGAGAGCTCCGATCAGGCGGCCGAAGTAGTCCTTGGTGTGGCCGTGCGACCAGGGGTGGATGGCGCCCTCGTCGAGGGACTTCTCCTCGTCCGGGACGATCAGCTCGGGGTCGACCTCCATGCGCGTACCGATACCGGTGCACTCGGGGCAGGCGCCGAAGGGCGAGTTGAAGGAGAAGGAGCGCGGCTCCAGCTCCTCGAAGGAGAGGTCGTCGTACGGGCAGTACAGGTGCTCCGAGTACATGCGCTCGCGCTCGGGGTCGTCCTCGGGGAGGTCGACGAAGTCGAGTACGACCATGCCGCCGGACAGGCCGAGGGCGGTCTCCACGGAGTCGGTGAGGCGGCGCTTGGCGGAGTCCTTCACCGTGAGGCGGTCGACGACCACCTCGATGGTGTGCTTCTCCTGCTTCTTCAGCGTGGGCGGGTTGGACAGCTGGATCGTCTCGCCGTCCACGCGCGCGCGGGAGTAGCCCTTGGTCTGGAGGTCGGCGAAGAGGTCGACGAACTCGCCCTTGCGCTCGCGCACCAGCGGCGACAGCACCTGGAAGCGGCTCCCCTCCGGCAGCTCCAGGACCCTGTCGACGATGGCCTGCGGCGACTGGCGCGAGATCGGGCGGCCGCACTGGGGGCAGTGCGGCTTGCCGATGCGCGCGAAGAGCAGCCGCAGGTAGTCGTAGACCTCGGTGATGGTGCCGACCGTCGAGCGCGGGTTGCGCGAGGTCGACTTCTGGTCGATGGAGACCGCCGGGGACAGACCCTCGATGAAGTCGACGTCCGGCTTGTCCATCTGGCCGAGGAACTGCCGGGCGTACGACGACAGCGACTCCACGTAGCGCCGCTGCCCCTCGGCGAAGATGGTGTCGAAGGCCAGCGAGGACTTGCCCGACCCCGACAGGCCCGTGAAGACGATGAGCGAGTCGCGCGGGAGGTCGAGCGAGACATTCTTCAGGTTGTGCTCGCGCGCTCCACGGACGATGAGACGGTCGGCCACGCCGGTCCGCACCTTTCTTGAGAGAAGTGACAGGGGGGCGAGGCCCCCGTGCTTTCCCGGATTCGAGGCCCCCGTGCTTTCTCAGACTAGGGGGAGCCACTGACAACGCCGGTCGGATTCCCGGATGCGACAACAATCCCGGGCCCTCCAGCATGCCCGACGTCACGACCGACCCTATAGCACGCGCATTCGATTTACGGCACCCGTTCACCACCTTCACCCAAAGGTGTGGTGGGGCTAGTGTCAGCACCATGATTGATCACGCTCGTGACCTGGTGTCTGTACGTGAAGCGACCGACCGGCTGCTCACCGCAGCCGCCAAACTGGACAACGCGTCGGCGGCCGAGCCGTCACGGCTCCCCGGCTGGACCCGCGGCCATGTCCTCGCGCACCTCGCCCGCAACGCGGACGCCCTCGTGAACGTCCTCGAAGGGCGTCCCATGTACGTCTCCGCCACCGCCCGGGACGCCGACATCGAACGGGACGCCCCACGTCCGCTCGACACCCAGCTCGCCGACGTGCGCGAGAGCGCGGCACGCTTCCAGGAGACGGGAGCGGCGCCCGCAGACTGGTCGCGCACGGTGGAACTGCGCAACGGGGTCACCGACGCGGCGGCCCGGGTGCCGTTCCGGCGGTGGGTCGAGGTGGAGCTGCACCACGTGGATCTCGGCATCGGGTACGAGCTGGAGGACCTGCCGGCGGAGTTCGTGGAGCGCGAGATCGACTTCCTCGCTGAGCGGTTCTCCGGGCACCCCGATGTGCCGCCCACCCGCCTCACGGACGGCACGCGCGCGTGGAGCACGGGAAGGGAGGAAGGCGTTGCCGCGGTCACCGTCCGAGGCCCCGCACCCGAGCTGCTCGGCTGGCTCGCCGGGCGCCGCGACGGATCCGGCCTGAGCGTGGAGGGCGGCCCGCTGCCGTCGCTTCCCCCGCTGTAGCGCCCGGACGGTCCCCGGGCCGCCTCGCCGCTGCAACACCTGGACGGTCCCGGAGCCGCCTCGTCCCTGTAGTACGCGGACGGTCCCCGGGCCGCTTCTGGACAGCCCAGGGACCGCCCTGCCGCTATAGGCTGCCGACATGACGTACAGCGGACAGGTGACCGTCGGTGGCCCCGCCGACGTGCACGAGCTCAAGGACCTGATGATCACCAAGATCGCGGTCGGCCCGATGGACAACAACGCCTATCTGCTGCGCTGCCGGGCCACGGACGAGCAGCTGCTGATCGACGCCGCCAACGACGCGGACGCACTGCTCGGCATGATCGGTGACGACGGCATCGCGTCCGTCGTCACCACGCACCAGCACGGCGACCACTGGCAGGCGCTCGCCGCGGTCGTCGAGGCCACCGGTGCGCGCACGTACGCCGGACGCGACGACGCCGAGGGCATCCCGGTGCCGACCGACGTCCTGGTCGACGACGGCGACACCATCCGGGTGGGGCGCGTGGAACTCACCGCGCGCCACCTGGTGGGGCACACGCCGGGTTCGATCGCCCTCGTCTACGACGACCCGCACGGGCATCCCCATGTCTTCACGGGGGACTGCCTGTTCCCGGGCGGCGTGGGCAACACCCGTAAGGATCCGAAGGCGTTCGCCAGTCTGATCCACGACGTCGAGACGAAGATCTTCGACGTGCTGCCGGACGAGACGTGGGTCTACCCGGGGCACGGCAACGACACGACGCTGGGCGCGGAACGGCCGCATCTGCCGGAGTGGCACGCGCGGGGCTGGTGAACGCCGGGCCGGTGAACGGGCAACCGGCAAGCATGCGCGCCACGCACTCCCCGCGCACGCGCCCCGTGTGAATCGTTCACACGCGCCGGTGCCATGCGCGCGCTCCCGGCGGACGTTGTTGCGCAGTCAACTGGAAGCAGCCCCGCACAGGATGACGGCTCCTGAGCGGTACGGGCCGCCGGTCTCTCAATCCCCGCCCTCGGCCGGCGGCCCCGGCGACTGCCGCGGGGCCGTTCACAGGAACGCAACACCCGTTCCCACTATGCGGACGATTACCGTCGCGACCTCGACAAACACGACGGTGTACTGTCAATCTCCCGCCATGCACCTTGCCCCTCGCGCGCTCCGTAGCGCCGTCGCCGTCGCAACGACAGCCCTCCTCGCCACCGCCCTCGGCTGTGCCCCGCAGCCCGAGGACAAGGCCGCCGACACGCCGTCCGGGTCGGCCGGGAACACCTGCGCCAAGGGCAAGTTGGCCACCAAGACCTCCGGCAAACTGACGATCGCCACCGACGAGCCGGCGTACGAGCCCTGGTTCAAGGACGACAAGCCCGCGAGCGGTGAGGGCTTCGAGTCGGCTGTCGCCTATGCCGTGGCACAGCAGCTCGGCTACGACAAGAGCGCCGTCGTCTGGCAGAGCGTGCCGTTCAACAAGGCCTTCGCACCGGGCGAGAAGACCTTCGACTTCGACATCAACCAGGTGTCGATCAGCGACGAGCGCAAGAAGGCCGTCGACTTCTCCTCCGGCTACTACGACGTCCGCCAGGCCGTCATCGCGCTGAAGGGCACCAAGGCCGCGAAGGCGAAGAGCATCGCGGACCTCAAGGACCTCAAGCTGGGCGCCCAGGTGGGCACGACCAGCCTCGACTACATCGACGACGTGGTGAAGCCGACGCAGGAGGCCGCCGCGTACGCCAAGAACGACCAGGCCAAGTCCGCACTGAAGAACGGTCAGGTCGACGCCATCGTCGTCGACCTGCCGACCGCCTTCTACATCACCGCTGCCGAGGTGACGGACGCGACGATCGTCGGGCAGTTCGAGAACCAGGGCGGTAATCCGGAGCAGTTCGGGCTCGTGCTCGACAAGGGCAGCGCGCTCACCGCGTGCGTGACGGACGCCGTGGACACCTTGCGCAAGGACGGCACCCTGGACGGACTCGAGCAGAAGTGGCTGTCGGACGCCGTCGACGCTCCGGTGCTCAAGTGACGGTCACGAAAGAGGAGTCCGGCCCTGAGGGCGCGGACGACAACGGCGGCATGCCCGGCGCGGGCGGCGACGGTTACGTCCCGTCCCAGCGACGCCTCGACCGCAAGCGCTACAAGCGCGCCCGCGCCCGCCGGGCCACGGCGATCGCTGCCCTCTCCACCCTGGTCACCGGCGTCGTGCTGTATCTGGTCGTGGTCAACGCACCGGGCTGGCCGCGCACCAAGGAGACGTTCTTCGACTGGGAGTACGCGCGCGAGGCGCTCCCCAAGGTTCTCGAAGGGCTGTGGCTCAACGTCCGGCTGCTGCTGATCTGTGGCGCGGCCGTGCTGGTCCTCGGCATGCTCATCGCCGTCGCCCGCACCCTGCGTGGCCCGGTGTTCTTCCCGCTGCGGGTGCTGGCGGCCGCGTACACGGACTTCTTCCGGGGCCTTCCGCTCATCATTAACCTCATGATCGTCGTCCTCGGCGTCCCCGCGCTTCGGCTTCAGGGCGTGACCGTCGATCCGGTGCTGCTGGGCGGTACGGCGCTGACGCTGACGTATTCGGCGTACGTCGCCGAGGTGTTCCGCGCCGGCATCGAGTCCGTCCACCCCTCGCAGCGCGCGGCGGCGCGTTCGCTCGGCCTCACCAACCGGCAGGCGCTGCGGCACGTGGTCCTGCCCCAGGCCGTACGCCGTCAGGTGCCGCCTCTGCTGAACGACCTGGTGTCGCTGCAGAAGGACACCGGCCTGGTGTCGATCGGCGGCGCGGTGGACGCCGTACGGGCCGCGGACATCATCGTGGGCCGCAGCCTCAACTACACGCCGTACATCGTCGCGGGCCTGGTCTTCGTGGCGCTGACCATCCCGATGACCCGCTTCACGGACTGGGTGACGGCCCGGATGGACCGTCGGCGCGCCCAGGGAGGAGCCCTGTGAGCGACGCAAGCTCTTCGAGCGACGCGCCTGTGCTGCGCATGGAGTCCGTCCGCAAGACCTTCGGGAGCTCGGTCGTGCTGCGGGACGTCGACCTGGAGGTCGCCCCGCACACGGTGACCGCGCTGATCGGCGCCTCCGGCTCCGGCAAGTCCACGCTGCTGCGGTGCGCGAACCTCCTGGAGGACATCGACGACGGCGCGATCTGGCTGGACGGCGAGGAGATCACCGATCCTCGCATCGACCAGGACGCCGTACGGCGCCGTATCGGCGTGGTGTTCCAGGCGTACAACCTCTTCCCGCACATGACGGTCCTGGAGAACATCACCCTCGCCCCGCGCCGGGTGCACGGCGTGTCCCGGGCGGAGGCCGAGGCACGCGCGCGTGAGCTGCTGGAGCGGCTGGGGCTGGCCGGCAAGGCGGGCGAGTACCCGGACCGGCTGAGCGGCGGTCAGCAGCAGCGGGTCGCGATCGTCCGCGCCCTGGCCGTACGTCCCCGGCTGCTGCTGCTCGACGAGATCACCGCCGCCCTCGACCCGGAGCTCGTGGGCGAAGTCCTCGCCGTCGTCCGCGACTTGAAGGAGGACGGGATGACGATGGTGCTGGCCACCCACGAGATGGGGTTCGCGCGCGAGGTCGCCGACCAGGTTTGTTTTCTGGACGGAGGCGTGGTGCTGGAACGCGGCACGGCCGAGCAGATCTTCGGCGATCCGCAACAGGAGCGCACGCGGCGCTTCCTGCGGCGGATCGTGGAGGCGGGGCGGTTGTAAGGACCGCCCCGCAATGGTCGGCGGTCCTTACCTGTCGGCCGAGGTTCAGGTGTCCGCCTGTCCCGCCCCCGCCAGCGCCGCGACCCGCTCCACGCCGAACACGTACCCCTGCACCCCGCACCCCGCGATGACCCCGTCGGCGCGCAGGGAGACGTACGAGTGGTGCCGGAACGACTCGCGCTTGTGGATGTTGGAGATGTGGACCTCCAACACTGGAAGCCCGTCACAGGTGTTGAGCGCATCCAGGATCGCCACCGAGGTGTGCGAGTAGGCGCCGGGGTTGATCACGATCCCGCAGTGGTTCAGCCGTGCCTCGTGGATCCAGTCGACCAGCTCGCCCTCGTGGTTGGATTGCCGGAAGTCGATCGTGCCGCCGTGCGCGGTCGCCGCCTTGGCGCACATGGCCTCCACGTCGGCCAGGGTCTCGGAGCCGTAGATCTCCGGCTGGCGCTGGCCCAGAAGGTTCAGGTTGGGGCCGTTGAGGATCATGATCGGGGCGTTGGCCAGGGTGCGGGGCACGGTTCCTCCGGTCCGTTCGGGGTCGGCGGCCCGTCGAGGACCGCTGCTCAGACCCCGGTTTATCACGGTGCATGGATGACGCCAGGGGCCATACCCTCCGCCCATGACCACGATGTCGTACCCTCCGAAGCCCTCCCCCGGCGACCGCGTCGCCGTCATATCCCCCTCCGCAGGTCTGCCCGGGCTCTTCCCGCGCCCCTACGAACTGGGCCTGGAGCGGCTGCGCAAGGACTACGGGCTCGAACCGGTCGAGTACCCGGCGACCCGCAAGATGGGCTCGACACCGCGGGAACGGGCCGACGACCTCCACGCCGCGTTCACCGACCCCGGCATCAAGGCAGTCATCGCGTCCATCGGTGGCGACGACCAGATCACCGTGCTGCCGCTGCTGGACCGGGAGTTGATCCGGGCGAACCCGAAGCCGTTCTTCGGGATGAGCGACAACACGAACCTGCTCATGTTTCTGCGCAACACCGGCATCGTCGGCTTTCACGGCGTGACCGTGATGTGCGAACTGGGCCGCCCCGGCGCCATGCACCCGCAGACCGCTGATTCGCTGCGGGCCGCGCTGTTCACCTCGGGCGAGTACGAACTCAGGCCGGCCGAGAGCTGGAACGACGTCAACGGCGACTGGGCCGACCCGACGACCTTCGACGCGGAGCCGGAGATGCGCCCCGCCGACGGGTGGACGTGGGTCAATGCCGACCGGGTGGTGGAGGGACGCACTTGGGGCGGTTGTCTGGAGATCGTCGGCTGGCTGCTGATGGCCGACCGTGAGATCTCGCGCGACCTGTCGGCATACGACGGCGGAGTGCTGCTCCTGGAGACGTCGGAGGACATGCCGAGCGCCGACGAGGTCTTCAGGACCCTGCGGAACATGGGCGAACGCGGGCTTGTGCAGCGCTTTGCGGCGCTGCTCATGGGCCGGGCGAGAACCTGGTCCTTCGAGCGCCCCAACAGCCCGGAGCAGGGCGCACGTTACGCCGCCGAGCAGCGTGAGGCCGTGCTGCGCGCCATGCGCATGTATGCCCCCAACACCCCGATCGTCTTCGACGTGGACTTCGGCCACACCGACCCACAACTCGTCATCCCCTACGGCGGCATCGTCCGCGTCGACGGCCCTGCCCGGCGCATCACCGTCACGTACTGACGAGGGCCCGGCACGCCCGTACGCCCCCGTAACCCGTGGTCACTGTGGGTAGTTGACGCAGCATGCACGACGTACGCACCGTAAGGGCACCCTCCATGCTGCGGCTCGCGGCGGCCTCGCTCGCCGGGACGGCCATCGAGTTCTACGACTTCTTCGTCTACGGGACCGCGGCGGCGCTGGTCCTGGGTCCGCTGTTCTTCCCCACGTTCTCGCCGGTGGCGGGGACCCTGGCCGCCTTCGCGACGTTCGGCGTGGGCTTTGTGGCGCGGCCTCTGGGGTCCGTGCTGTTCGGGCACATCGGGGACCGGCACGGACGCCGGCCGGTTCTCGTCGCCTCGCTGCTGCTGACCGGCGCCTCCACGGTCGCGGTCGGCTGCGTACCGACGTACGACACGATCGGTGTCACCGCTCCCCTGCTGCTGCTCCTGCTGCGCTTCCTGCAGGGACTCGGCATCGGCGGCGAGTGGGGCGGGGCCGTCCTGCTGACCGTGGAGCACGCGCCGGCCGAGCGCCGCGGTCTGTGGTCGAGCTTCCCGCAGGTCGGGCCCGCGCTCGGCTTCCTGCTCGCCAACGGTGTGGTGCTGGGGCTGTCGGCGACGCTGTCCGAGGCGCAGTTCGCCGCGTGGGGGTGGCGCGTGCCGTTCTGGGCGGCAGGTGTGCTCGCGGTGGTGGGGCTGTGGCTACGGTCGTCGCTCGCCGAGAGCCCCCATTTCCTCGAAATCGACGACTACGCGCGCGTGCCGCTCGCCGAGGTCGTACGCGACCACTGGCGGCTCGTGCTGCTGACTGCGGGGGCGCTGTCGATCGGATACGCGATCTTCTACACCGTGACGACCTGGTCCCTCGCGTACGGCACGGAGCGGCTCGGCGTGAGCCGCAGCGTCATGCTGACGTGCATCATGGGCGCGGTGGTGGTGAAGGGCTCGCTCACGCCGGTGATGGCTCTCCTCGGCGACCGTTACGGGCGACGGCCCCTCTGTCTGATCGGGTGCTCTGTCGCGGCCCTGTGGATGGTCCCGATGGTCGCGCTCCTCGCGACGGGCGCGACGCTGCCGATGTTCCTGGGGTTCGTCGGGGCGATGATCGCGTTCATCACGATGTTCGCCGTGATCGCCGCGTATCTGCCGGAGTTGTACGAGCCCCGGGTGCGCTGCACGGGCGCAGCGGTGGGCTACAACCTCGGCGGCGTCCTCGGGGGCGCGCTCACGCCGATCGCGGCGACAGCGCTGGCCGAGCAGGGCGGGCGGGTGCCCTGGGGCGTGGGCGCGTATCTGACCGGCATCGCGCTGCTCAGCCTGGGCTGTTTCGCGCTGCTGCCCGAGACACGTCCGGTGCCCGCTGCGGCGGCAAAGCCCGCCACCGGGTGACGGGCTCCGGAACACCGCAGCTGGGCAGGACGATCGGCCGCAGAGCAACAGCAGCTACGGATCGCGGCGGCTACGGATTGATCGCGAGCTCCAGATACGCCGCGAACAGCACCAGATGGACGCCTCCCTGCAGCGGCGTCGCCCGCCCCGGCACCACCGTCAGCGAGCTCACCACGACCGTCAGGGCGAGCAGCACCATGTGGGTGGGGCCGAGGCCGAGGACGAGCGGGCCCGAGAGCCAGATGGAGGCCAGAGCGACCGCCGGGATGGTGAGGCCGATGCTGGCCATCGCCGAGCCCAGGGCGAGGTTCAGGCTGGTCTGCACGCGGTCCCGGCGCGCGGAGCGCAGCGCGGCGATCGTCTCGGGGAGCAGTACCAGCAGGGCGATGATCACGCCGACGACGGCATGGGGGAGGTCGGCGGCCGCCACTCCGGACTCGATGGTCGGCGACACCCCCTTGGCCAGACCGACCACGCCGATCAGCGCCAGGCCCAGCAGCCCCAGGCTGATCAAGGCGGCACGGGCAGAGGGCGCGTCGGCGTGGTCGTCCGCTGCGATCACCTCGCCCTGCCGGGTGATGGGGAGGAAGTAGTCGCGGTGCCGCACGGTCTGGGTTGTCACGAACAGGCCGTACAGGATCAGCGAGGAGAGCGCGGCGAACGTCAGCTGCACGCTGGAGAACTCCGGGCCGGGCTTGCTCGTGGTGAACGTCGGCAGCACCAGGCTCAGTGTGGCCAGGGTGGCGACGGTCGCGAGCGCGGCTCCTGTGCCCTCGGGGTTGAAGACGGCCGTACGGTGCCGCAGCGAGGCGACCAGCAGACACAGGCCGACGATGCCGTTGCAGGTGATCATCACGGCGGCGAAGACCGTGTCCCGGGCCAGGGTCGAACTCTTGTCGCCGCCGTCGGCCATCAGGGTCACGATCAGTGCGACCTCGATGATCGTGACGGCGACGGCGAGGACGAGGGAACCGAAGGGTTCGCCGACCCGGTGGGCGACCACTTCGGCATGGTGTACGGCGGCCAGGACGGCCGCCGCGAGGACCAGCGTCACCAGCGCGACGACCGCGCCGGGCAGGTCCCGTCCCCAGGTGAAGACCAGCAGGACGACCGCGAGCACCGGCACGAAGGACGTCCACCGGGTCGTGAGCGGCCTGAGCCGATCGATCATGGAGCGATCGTCGCAGAGGCCCTGGGGGTTCGCATTCCGGTCCTTGTGGCTGTCGGGCGGCCCCGCGCCCTCGGGGTGCGGGGCCTCTGTGTGTCGTATGTCGCTACGCGAAATCGGTCATCTCCTGTACGTCGCAGTCCGTGAAGGACGGCGGCCTGCTGCACAGTGCGGCCATCTGCTCCGCGAACTTGGTCGTCTCGGGGTCGTCGCTGTTGCGCATGGCGTCCTCGTAGGAGTCGAACTCGATCACTACGAGGTAGCGGTTGGCCTGACTCCGGTCCTTGAGAACGAGACGGCGCGTGGGGCCACCGCTGCGGCCCTCGAAGCGCTGCTGCGTCTCTTGGGCCAGCTCCCGCATCTCGTCGATGCGCTCGGTCTCGAAGTCGATGATCTGCACGAACTTCATGGCTGCTTCCACAGGTGCCTCCACCCCCGGCTGTTGTGTCCCCGGCCGGGGACACCCAGCACCCAACGAAGCACCGGGAGCGGTGCTCGGCAATTCGCTGGGCACCACTCCCGGTGTTGGTTCTTCCTACGTCCGACGTGGTCAGACGTCGATGCTGTCCTTCGGAGCGCTTTCACTCCGCTGCTGCGCCCCCTCGGCCGCCGTCTGCTTCTTGGAGGCCCTCAGGCTGGTGATCGTGGTGACGATCAGGACCGAGCAGATCACGCCGAGCGAGACCGGGATGCTGATCTCCGGGACATGGACGCCGGACTCGTGCAGCGCGTGCAGCACCAGCTTGACGCCGATGAAGCCGAGGATGATCGACAGGCCGTAGCTGAGGTGGACCAGCTTCTTCAGCAGGCCGCCGATGAGGAAGTACAGCTGCCTCAGACCCATCAGCGCGAAGGCGTTGGCCGTGAACACGATGTACGGGTCCTGCGTCAGACCGAAGATCGCCGGGATGGAGTCGAGGGCGAACAGCACGTCGGTGGTGCCGATCGCCAGCATCACGACCAGCATCGGGGTCATGACCCGCTTGCCGTTCTGCTGGATCCACAGCTTGGTGCCGTGGTAGCGGTCGGCGACACCGAACCTGCGCTCGGCGGCCTTGAGCAGCTTGTTCTCCTCGTACTCCTCGTCCTCCTCGTCGGCCCGGGCCTCCTGGATGAGCTTCCAGGCGGTCCAGATCAGGAAGGCGCCGAAGAGGTAGAACACCCACGAGAAGCTGGCGATGATGGCCGCGCCCGCGGCGATGAAGATGGCCCGCAGCACCAGGGCTATGAGGACACCGACGAGCAGCACTCGCTGCTGGTACTGGGACGGCACGGCGAACTTCGCCATGATCAGGACGAAGACGAAGAGGTTGTCGACACTCAGCGACTTCTCGGTGATGAAGCCCGCGAAGAACTCGCCGGCGGGCTGTCCGCCGCCGAAGATCAGCAGGCCGAGCCCGAAGAGGCCCGCCAGGGCGATCCAGACGACCGTCCAGATTCCGGCTTCCTTGATCGACACGTCATGCGGCTTGCGGCCGATGAAGAAATCGACCGCGATCAGGGCGGCAAGGCCCACGATGGTCAGGACCCACAGGGTCGTGGAAACTTCCACTGCGCCTCCGGCAGTCGTAACGGCAAATGTCAGCGTCGTCGCGCGCCGGAGGTCTCTTCCACCCACGATGGGCCGACGCCCCGGGATCTGGCCGGATCCGTATTGACGGGTACGCCGCAGCAGACAGGGAGTACTCCCCTCCGTGGAATGAACAGTACCCCAATCACCAAGGAAAGGTAAAGTGCTTGGCAAAAGAAATGCCAAGTGTGCTGGTCAGAGGCGCTTTACCAGTGCTTGGCCCGGGCTGCGGCGACCTGCGTGAGCACCTGCTGGAGCACCTGGCTGTGGGGCGGCACGAGGGAGGGCTCGTAAGTCCAGGCGTGCCCCACCCAGGGGTCGGCGAGATGGTCGTCCGGCACCGGGGTCAGTCGCAGCAGCGAACGCCACAGCGGGTCGAGCAACGGGCCGTAGGCGGAGGCCTCCTCGCGGTCCGCGACCATCATCAGATGGACGCCGACAGCCGGACCCTCGTCGGCCAGGTAGCGCAGCTGGTTCACGGCCCGGTCGTCGAAGCCGTGCGGGAAGTCGTTGACGATCAGCAGCTGCTCGGAGGTGTCGAAACCGGGCGGCAGGGACTCGGGCGCACCACCGCGCACCGCCATCTGTACCAGGTCGACGCGCTGAGTGAGCCGCGCCAGGACGTCCGCGACTCCCGCCGCGCCCAGGGCCGGCGGGGCCGCGAGCACACCGGTCTGTACCAGGGGTGCCAGCGCCTGTCCGCCCGACCCTGCCGGATCGATGACGTGCACCGTGAACTCGCCCGCCGGATAGACGGCGAGCAGCCGTGCAGCGTGCGCCACCGCTGCCTCCATCGCGAGACGCCGCAGGTCGTGGGAGTCCGTGAACGAGCCGTCGAGCGACCCACCGGGTGCGCTGTCGATCCACAGGCCGCGCTCCAGCGGCAGCCGGACCAGCATGGGGATGCGCAGCCGGTCGCTCTCGGGCAGGTGGAGGTCACCCAGGCGCAGGGCCATGGGTATCTCCATCGGTACGCGGTAGCCGTGCCACACGGGGTTGTCCCAGCGTGCGTACGCGGGCGGCAGTGCGGGTTCGACGACCTCGGACTCCGCGGTGAGCTGGGCGATGTCCCGGTCGAGCGTGGCCCTGGCCTGGTTGACGAGCTGGGCGTGCTTGGCCTGGGCCGCCTCGCGTGCGGCGTCGCCCTGCCCGCCGATCCTGCTGCGCGGGTCCGACAGGACCTGGTCGAGCTCCTTCTCCATGCGCGAGTCGGCGAAGTCGACCGCACTGCGGTAGGCGGCGGTCGTACGGGCCAGGTCCTCGAACATGCCCCACACCTGGTTGTAGAGCCGCTCCTCCATGGACCAACCCGTGGCGTCACCCGCGACGGGCTGCGCGGGCTGCCCCGGCTGGGCGGGGGGCGCGGTCGGCGGGGGCGGCGGCGGAGCCGCGTTCTGACGGCGCGGGTGGCTGTAGTCGATCGGGCCGCCGGACGTCGGCGCGGACGGCTGGGTGGGGTCGGTGGCGCCGGTTCCGCCTTGATACGACGGCTGCGGCGTGGGCTGGCCCGGTACTCCTGGCGTCTGAGTGCCGTACGGGGTTGTCGACGACGCTGTCGGCTGGCCGGGCACGCCCGGTTCCTGGGTGCCGTAGGGCGACGTCGGCTGCGGTGGGACGGGGCCGGAAGCGCCCTGCTGTGTGGGGCCGCCCTGGTCCGGGCCGAGCGCCGGTGCGGCCGCCTGCCGGGAGCGGTCGCCGTCGGTCCGTGGCGGGGGTGCCGGCACGGAGCGGGCCATGCCCTGGGCCACCGCTTCGTTGATGCCGCCGGCGAGTTGGTGGGCCTGGGGCAGGCCCTGGTCGGTGAAGAGGTCGGCGAGGCCGCCGGCGTAGCCCTGGCCGATCGCGCGGACCTTCCAGGCGCCCTGGCGGCGGTAGAGCTCCAGGGCGACGACCGCTGACTCGGCCTCCAGGCCGGTGATGGTGTAGCTGACGACCTCGGTGCCGTCGAGGCCGGTGACCGCGACGAAGGGGGTGGGCACGGCGTCGAACCGGGTCGGGCCGCCGACCCCGGTCGGCAGGGCGAGCAGCACACTGACGCGGTGCACGGCCTCCGGCATGGCGTCCAGATCCACCGCGAGGCGATGGTCGGCGGCCGCCTGCCGGGAGACCTCAAGGCCGGGCAGGGTGGGGGCACCGGGGTGGGCCACCCATTCGACGCCGTGGATCCTGCCCTGTTCGTCGCCGAGCGTGGCTCCGGCCACGATCGGCGTGCCGGCCGAGATCCGGATCTCCAGACGGGCCTGGGAGAGCGGGTGGTTCTGCCCCCGCACCAGCTCGGCCGTCATGCCTTCGTCCCCCTGTGTCGCTTGTCGTGTCGTGTGCCGCTCGCCGATCGCCCGGCAGGTCCTACAGGTGCGGCAGGATCGCCGGCATCAGGTCCTGGAAGGTACGGCCGTTGGCCGGGGTGCCGAGGGCCGTCATCGTCCAGCCCGGGCCGTTGCGGTGCACCTTCGCCATGATCTGGGCCGTGTAGGCGCCGCCGCCCGCGAGGGTGTAGCGGGCGAGTTCCTGGCCGTTGGTCTCGTCGACCAGGCGGCAGAACGCGTTCTGCACCTCCTGGAACGTCTGGCCCGTGAAGGAGTTCACGGTGAACACGATCTGGTCGATGTGGACCGGGATACGCGCCAGGTCGACGAGGATCGCCTCGTCGTCGCCGCCCTGGCCGACACCGCCGACGAGGTTGTCACCGGTGTGGCGCACGGAGCCGTCGTCGCTCACCAGGTGGCGGAAGAAGACGACGTCGACCGGCTGCTTGTCCGCGAACAGGACGGCGGAGGCGTCGAGGTCGACCTCCCGCGTCCGCGAGCCGAACAGGCCGCGCCGGGGAGCCGCCTGCCAGCCGAGACCCATGCGCACCGCGGTCAGGCTGCCGCCGTCGTTCTTCTGCAGACTGATGGCCTGACCCTTGGTCATGTTGACGGTCACGTGCTGATTCCCCTCTCGAGCTGTCCCCTGTTGGCCGCGGACTCCGCGGATGACGAGAACCCTACGCAGGGGCACTGACAGTGCCGTACCCCGGTCCGCACTTTGTGTCGGTCTTGCAACACAGCGCGTGCTTGGCGGGCCCCCGAAGGCGGTTCAGGGCGCCGGTATCGGCATGGGACCGGCGCCCGGGGCCGGTCAGGCCAGGCCCGCCTCCTTCATCTGGCGCAGTTCCTTCTTCATCTCGGACACCTCGTCGCGCAGCCGGGCCGCGATCTCGAACTGCAGATCTGCGGCTGCGGCGCGCATACGCTCCGTCAACTCCTCGATCTGCTCGGCCAGATCGGCGGCCGGCCGGTCGGTCGGTACCGTCTCCTTGGCCTTGCCCTTGGCGGACTTGGCTGCCTTCGCACCCTTGGCCGCCTTGTCGCCGAGGGAGGGCACGGGGGCCTTGGTGCCGCGGCCGTCCTTCTTCGCGCGGTAGCCCGTGCCGAGCAGCTGCTCGGTGTCGACGTCCTCCCGGGCGATCTGCGCGACGATGTCGTTGATCTTCTTGCGCAGCGGCTGGGGGTCGATGCCGTTCGCCTTGTTGTACGCGACCTGCTTCTCCCGGCGGCGGTTGGTCTCGTCGATGGCCTTCTCCATCGCCGGGGTGACCTTGTCGGCGTACATGTGGACCTGGCCGGAGACATTGCGCGCCGCGCGGCCGATGGTCTGGATCAGGGACGTGCCGGAGCGCAGGAAGCCCTCCTTGTCGGCGTCGAGGATCGCCACGAGGGACACCTCGGGCAGGTCGAGGCCCTCGCGCAGGAGGTTGATGCCGACCAGGACGTCGAACTCGCCCGCGCGCAGCTCGCGCAGCAGCTCGACGCGGCGCAGCGTGTCGACGTCGCTGTGCAGGTAGCGCACCTGGATGCCGAGTTCCAGGAAGTAGTCCGTGAGGTCCTCGGCCATCTTCTTGGTGAGGGTGGTGACCAGGACGCGCTCGTCCTTCTCGACGCGCTGGCGGATCTCGTGGACCAGGTCGTCGATCTGGCCCTCGGTGGGCTTGACGACGACCTCCGGGTCGACGAGGCCGGTGGGGCGGATGATCTGCTCGACCTGGCCGTCCGAGCGGGAGAGCTCGTAGGTGCCGGGGGTCGCCGACAGGTAGACGGTCTGCCCGATGCGCTCCTGGAACTCCTCCCACTTCAGGGGGCGGTTGTCGAGGGCGGAGGGTAGGCGGAAGCCGTGGTCGACGAGGGTGCGCTTACGGGACGCGTCGCCCTCGTACATGGCGCCGATCTGCGGCACCGTGACGTGCGACTCGTCGATGACGAGCAGGAAGTCGTCCGGGAAGTAGTCCAGCAGGGTGTTGGGCGGGGAGCCGGGCGCGCGGCCGTCGAAGTGCATCGAATAGTTCTCGACGCCGGAGCAGGAGCCGATCTGGCGGAGCATCTCCAGGTCGTACGTCGTCCGCATCCGCAGGCGCTGGGCCTCCAGGAGCTTGCCCTGCTTCTCCAGTTCGGCGAGGCGCTCCCCCAGCTCCTTCTCGATGTCGTTGACGGCCCGCTCCATACGCTCGGGGCCCGCGACGTAGTGGGAGGCCGGGAACACGTACAGCTGCTCGTCGTCGCTGATGATCTCGCCGGTGAGCGGGTGCAGCGTGGACAGGGCCTCGATCTCGTCGCCGAACATCTCGATGCGGACGGCGAGCTCCTCGTAGACCGGGAAGATCTCGATGGTGTCGCCGCGCACCCGGAAGGTGCCGCGGGTGAAGGCCATGTCGTTGCGCGTGTACTGGATGTCCACGAAGCGGCGCAGCAGCTGGTCCCGGTCGATCTCCTCGCCGACCTTGAGGGGGACCATGCGGTCCACGTACTCCTGGGGAGTACCGAGGCCGTAGATGCAGGAGACCGAGGCGACCACGACGACGTCTCGGCGGGTGAGCAGCGAGTTGGTCGCGGAGTGGCGCAGGCGCTCGACCTCCTCGTTGATCGAGGAGTCCTTCTCGATGTAGGTGTCCGACTGCGGGACGTAGGCCTCGGGCTGGTAGTAGTCGTAGTACGAGACGAAGTACTCGACGGCGTTGTTCGGCAGGAGCTCGCGGAACTCGTTCGCCAGCTGAGCGGCCAGCGTCTTGTTCGGCGCCATCACCAGGGTGGGGCGCTGGAGCTTCTCGATCATCCACGCGGTGGTGGCGGACTTGCCTGTGCCGGTCGCGCCGAGCAGGACGACGTCCTTCTCGCCGGCTTCGATGCGCCGGGCGAGCTCGGCGATGGCCTGCGGCTGGTCGCCGCTGGGCTGGTAGGGGCTGACGACCTCGAAGGGCGCCACCGTGCGTTCGATGCTGGAAACGGGCCGCATGGAATCCACCGTACGACCCGCCACTGACAACACGGCCCGATCAGTGGTTCTGCGGGGTTCGGGAGCCTCGGTGCTCCGGCGCGCGGCGCGGTCGCAGCGGCGGCCGACGGGTCGGATGCGGGACGGTGGCGTGGGCCGGGACGCCCGGCTTGTGCTCGACGGGGGCCACCGTGGGCTTACCCATGACCATCTTCGGGTCGAAGAGCACGACGACGCCCGCGAGGAGCAGGAAGGCGAGCGGGCCGACCAGCATCGGCGCGAGCAGGGCGGCGGGTGAGTCGCCCGTGGAGGGGGACCCCGTGCCGTGGAGATGGACACTGAGGGCGGCCATGCCGGTGTAGTGCATGCCGCTGACGGCGAGGCCCATGACGAGGCTCGCGCCCACGCTCCACAGGAACCCTCTGACCTGTCCGGCGGCCCACAACGCGGCAGTGGCCGCCACCATGGCTATCACGACGGAGACGGCCACGGTGATCGTGTTGTACTCCAGCTTGCCGTCGAGCCGCAGGCCGGCCATGCCCAGGTAGTGCATCGAGGCGATGCCCAGGCCGGTGATGGTGCCTCCGGTGAACAGAGCCGTTCCGCTGGCGCCCTTGTAGCCGACGATGAAGATCCCGATGCCCACCATGACGATGGCGACGGCCAGGCTCGCGAACGTCATCGCTTTGTCGTAGTGGATCGGCGTCTCCTTGACCGTGAACCCCATCATCGCGACGAAGTGCATGGTCCATATGCCGGAGCCGATGGCCGCCGCTCCCAGAGCGAGCCAGCCGGGACGCCAGGACTGCGAGACGAGCATCGATCTGGTGGTGCAGCGCAGGCCGAGGGCACCGCCGAGGCAGGCCATGAGGTAGGCCACCAGCGGTGTGACGAGTCCGTAGCTGAAACCGTCGATCGTGCCCTGCATACGCGGTTGCCCTTCCCGCCCTCTTACGTCCCGGAACCCCGTGAAATGCGCCCCCCTCCCAGCACCGCCCGAGCGGTCAGGGTTGAGGCAGAGGGTAACTCCCACCGGAATGGTCGAACGATTTTCCGGCAAAGAAACACGGCCTTGCCCCAGTTGTGCGGCACGAGTGAGCGGGCCTGGGCAACTCCATTCATTCTGTGGCCATTCTGTACTCCTTCGTCGTTGACCGTCTGCTGTCACAGTTGTGCTGTCCGTGATCGTTCGACGCGAGGAGTACGCATGCACGCGCGCGCTGTAGCCGCCATGACGACCGCGCTCCTGGGAACCGCCGCTCTGCTGCTTCCCGCCTCCGACGCCCGGGCCGGCGCCGAGCAGCCCACGGTCATCGCTCACCGAGGGGCCTCGGCCTACGCTCCCGAGAACACGCTCGCCGCCGTCGACAAGGCCGCCGAACTGGGCATCGGTTGGGTCGAGAACGACGTACAGCGCACCAAGGACGGCGAACTGGTCGTCATCCATGACGACAACCTCAGGCGCACGACCGACGTGGAGCAGGTCTTCCCCGACCGGGCGCCCTGGAAGGTGAAGGACTTCACCGCCGCCGAGATCGCCCGCCTGGATGCCGGCAGCTGGTTCGGGCACGTGTACACGGGCGCGCGCGTGCCGACGCTGGAACAGTTCATGGACCGCGTGGAGCTGCACCACCAGAAGCTGCTCCTGGAGATCAAGAACCCCGAGCTGTACCCGGGCATCGAACGGCAGATCCTCGAGGTGCTGAGCGACGGGGGCTGGCTCGATCCGCCCCATCTGGCGAGCCGGCTGATCGTGCAGAGCTTCAGCGCCGACAGCATCCGGACCGTCCACAAGCTGAAGCCCGCCGTCAGGACCGGCTTCCTGGGGACGCCGCCCGCGGCGGACCTCGCCGGGTACGCGACCTTCGCCGACCAGATCAACCCCTCGTACGGCTCCATCTCCCGGGGTTACGTCGCCACCGTCCACGCCTTCACGGGACCGCACGGCAGGCAGCTGGAGGTCTTCACCTGGACCGTGAACGACGCGGACACCGCCCGGCTGGTCGCCGGGTACGGCGTCGACGGCATCATCACCAACCATCCCGACGTGGTGCGGGACTCCCTGTCCCTGGGCCTGAGGTCCGTGCATGGGCCGCGGCCCGTTCCCGGGGCGTTGTCAGTGGTGGGTCGTACGGTTGGCACATGGACAGCCATGGGCAGTACGAGCAGCAGGTCGTTTGGGCCGTCGTCGGTACCGACATCGGTCCACTGATGCTGGCCGCGACCCGCGACGGCCTGGTCACTGTCGTGTTCCACGCCACGGAGAAGGTGCGCGACAAGGCGCTCGACCACCTGGCCTCCCGGCTCGGCACCGAGCCGGTCGAGGCGCCGGGCTCTCCGCTGCTGGCCGAGGCGATACGTCAGGTGGAGCAGTACTTCGCGGGTACGCGGCGCGACTTCGAGCTGCCGCTGGACTGGTCCCTCATCTCCGGCTTCAACCGGCAGGTGCTGCACGAACTGGCCGCCGGCGTCCGGTACGGGACGGTCGTCGGGTACGGCGATCTGGCCGGGCGAGTCGGCCAGCCGGGCGCCGCCCAGGCGGTGGGGATGGCGATGGGCGCCAATCCGCTGCCGGTCGTGGTGCCGTGTCACCGGGTCGTGGAGAGCGACGGCGGCATCGGCGGGTTCGGGGGCGGTCTGGAGACCAAGCGGAAGCTGCTCGCGTTGGAGGGAGTGCTTCCGGAGCCGCTGTTCTGAGAGGCTTCCTGGGCCTTCACCCGGTTGGGTCCGGTCCTTCACACCGTTGGGCCCAGTGCTTCACGAGGTTGAGCACCGGTCCTTCACCGGTTGGGCAGGCGAGAGAAGAGGGGGAGACTGCGCCTGTGACGACACTTTTCACCCACCTGTACGCGGCCGGTCCGGTGTGCTGTCCTCAGTCGGCCGGTCCAGCGCGCCGCACGGACGGGTGTACCTCATGACCGCCGTCGAGCGGCAGGCCGTCGTGTCCGTCACGCCCGACCGGTTGCCGGCTCTGCGGCGCCGCACCACGGCCGTGCTGATCACGACGCAGATCCTGGGCGGGCTGGGCGTCGCCACCGGCATCGCGCTCGCGGCCGTGCTGGCCACGGAGGTCAGCGGCACCGAGTCGCTGTCCGGACTCGCGCCCACCGCGACCGTCGCCGGTACGGCGGTTCTCTCGATGCCGTTGGCCGCGCTGATGACCGCGCGTGGACGCCGTCCCGGGCTCGTGCTGGCCTATCTCATCGGGGCGCTGGGCGCCGGTGTCACGGTGATCGCGGCCCGCGTCGGGAGCTTTCCGCTGTTGCTGTGCGGGATGGCCGCGTTCGGCGCGGCCTCGTCGGCGAATCTGCAGGCGCGGTTCGCGGCGGCCGATCTGGCCGAGCCGGAGCGGCGGGCCCGGGCCATCTCCCTGGTCGTATGGGCGACGACCATCGGCGCGGTCCTCGGCCCGAACATCGCCTCGCCCGCCGGTCGCAGCGTCACGGGCCTCGGGATACCCGCGGCGGCCGGCCCGTTCCTGTGGGCGGCCGGGATCTTCCTGATATCCGCGGTCGTGGTGGCCGTACTGCTGCGGCCGGACCCGCTGCTGACGGCGCGTGCGCTCGCACCGGCCGACGAACAGTCGTCCGCGGCTCGTTCGCTGCGCGCCGGACTGGCCGCCGTGGCCGCCTCGCCGCGGGCCCGGCTCGCGGTGGTGACGGTTGCCGTGGCGCACACCGCGATGGTCTCGGTGATGTCGATGACCCCGGTCGACCTCGCGCACCACGGGGCGGGCATCGATCTGATCGGGCTGGTCATCAGCGGGCACATCGCGGGCATGTACGCGTTCGCGCCGCTCATGGGGAGGCTGTCGGACCGGCTGGGGCGGCTGTCCGGGATCGGGCTCGCCGTGGGGCTGCTCGCGTGCGCGGCGTTCCTCGCCGGTACGGCCGGCGGCAGTCACGGGCAGACTGCCGCCGGGCTCTTCGTACTCGGGCTCGGCTGGTCGGCCGGGCTCGTCTCCGGTTCCGCGCTGCTCACGGATTCCGTGCCGCAGCCCGCGCGGGCTGCCGCTCAGGGTCTGTCGGACCTGATCATGAATGCCTCCGCAGGCATCGGCGGAGCGGCGGCCGGGCTCGTGGTCGCCCAGGCGAGCTACGCCTGGCTGAACTTCACCGCCGCGTGTCTGCTCGTCCCCTTGGCGGCGCTGGCGATGTTCACGCGGGGCCGTCGTCGGGCGCGGGACGTCCCGGCGGACGGGTGAGGCCGCGGCAAGACCAGCCGGGGCGGGCAAGCTAGTCGTAGTGCCGGGCCTCGAAGACGTTGCCGTCGGGGTCGCGGAAGTAGAAGCTGCGCTTGGCCTTGCCACGGGCGCCGAAGGAGTCGTGGGAGATGTCCGACACGGGCGCGCCGCGCTCCTCCAGGCGGGCCCGCAGGGCGTCGAAGTCGTCGCCGGGCAGGGCCAGGCAGACGTGGTTGACCGGGTGGCCGGCGCTTTCGGCGGCGCCGGGCAGCATCTGCATGCGCTCCGCCATGGTGAGCGGCATGAGGTCGAGGATCGTCTCCTCGTTGAGGCGTACGGAGGGGAACGGAACAGCCCCCGCGGAGAATTCGGAGAGCCTGACCGGCTCCATGCCGACCGCCTTCTCGTAGAAGTCGGCCGACGCCACCGGGTCACGTACCCAGAGGACGACGTGGTCGAGACGTGCAGTGTTGTCCGTCATGCCCCCAGGCTGGTGTCGTCTCCCACAGGCCGCAAGGGTTTGACCCGGTGCGCCGCCCGCCAGAGATGAGGGAAGACCGACAGACAGGAGGCAGGCGCGTGGTGCTGGTGGTGTCCGAAGAGGTGCGAGAGGCGATCGACGCGCGTCGGCCCGTGGTGGCTCTGGAGTCCACGATCATTGCGCACGGGCTGCCGCGCCCGCGCAATCTGCAGGTGGCACTGGAGCTGGAGGACGTCGTACGCCGGGAGGGCGCCGTCCCCGCGACGATCGCCGTGCTGGACGGGCGGCCCCATGTCGGACTGGACAAGGAGCAGCTGGAGCGGATCGCGAACGAGGACGGGATCCGCAAGCTCGGGCACCGTGATCTGCCGCTGGCGGTGGCGTCGGGGGCGAGCGGGGCGACCACGGTGTCGGCGACCGCTCTGCTGGCGGCTCTAGCAGGGGTACGGGTGTTCGCGACGGGCGGGCTCGGCGGCGTGCACCGGGAGTGGACGGTGACGCAGGACGAGTCGGCTGACCTGGGGCTGCTGGCCCGTACGCGGATCACCGTGGTGTGTGCCGGCGTGAAGTCGATCCTGGATGTCCCGGCGACCCTGCAGCGGCTGGAGACGCTGGGCGTCGCTGTGGCCGGCTACCGCACGGAACGCTTCCCCGGCTTCTATCTGTCCGACTCGGGGCACCCGGTGGATTGGACGCTTCAGTCGCCGCAGGAGGTGGCCGAGGTGATGCGGTCTCAGGACGCGCTCGACGGCCCGGAGTCGGCGCTGATCGTCGCCAATCCGGTGCCGGAGGAGGAGCAGCTGGATCCGGAGCTGCACGCGCGTGTGCTCACCGACGCGCTGCACGCGTGCGAGGAGCGGGGCATCACCGGTCAGGCGGTCACGCCGTTCCTGTTGGACTACCTGGTACGGCACACCGACGGTGCCTCGCTGAACGCCAACCTTGCGGCGGTGCGCGGCAACGTACGGCTGGCGGGGCGGATCGCGGCAGCGTGGGCCGGGGCGTGAGCGGGACATGACCGGGGCGGGGGCAGGCGGCAACGGGAGCGAGGCGGCGGGCCGCGGACCGGGAGCGGCGGCCCGCGAGCCCGGGAACGAGGCGGCGGGCGGCGGACCCGGGAACGAGGCAGCGCGGGAGCCCGGCAGCGGCGGGACAGCTCCCGGCGGCTCGGGGAGCGGACCGAGGGCGGCGGGCCGCGGGCCCGGGAACGAGGCGGCGGGCCGCGGGCCCGGGAACGAGGTGGCGGGCCGCGGGCCCGGGAACGAGGCGGTGGGCCGGAACGAGGCGACGGGCCGCCGGCCCGGGAACGAGGCAGCCCCGCGGGACCCCGGCAGCGGCGGGACAGCGCCCGGCCGTTCGGGGAGTGGACCGGCTGCCCGCGGTACACGCGACGGTGCGCTGCTGGTCGTCGGGGACGTGGTGACGGACGTCATTGCCCAGCACCGGGGGCCGCTCGCCTCGGGCACGGACACGGCCGCGGCCATCCGGACGGTGCCGGGCGGCGCGGGCGCCAACGTGGCCTGCTGGGCCGCGCGTTGGGGATGTGCAGATGTGCGGCTTCTGGGGAGGGTGGGCGCGGACACGGCCGCATGGCACGAACGGGAGCTGACCGCCTGCGGAGTGCGGCCCCGTCTCGTCGTGGATCCGCACGCGCCGACCGGGACGGTGATCTGCCTGGTCGACAAGGGCGCCGCCGCCGAGCGGACGTTCCTCACCGACAGCGGCGCGTGCCTGCGGCTCGGGCCCGGCGACTGGTCGGACACGCTGCTCGACGGGGTCGCCCGACTGCATCTCTCGGGCTACCTGATGTTCTCCGAGCCGAGCCGGGCGCTCGCGGCAATGGCTCTGGAGTCGGCACGCGCGCGTGGAGTTCCGGTGAGCCTGGATCCGGCGTCGGCGGGGTTCCTCACGGAGCTGGGCGTCGACCGTTTCCTGGGGCTGGTGGAGGGCGTGGACATCCTGCTGCCGAGCCGTGACGAGGCATGCCTGCTCACGGGGCTGCCCGATGCGGCGGACGCGGCGGCCAAGTTGAGCCGTCTTGTCCCGCTGGTCGTCGCGAAGCAGGGCGCGGACGGTGCCCTGGTGGCACGGTCGGGCACCGTGGGCGCCCACGTCCCCGCCGTGCAGGCGACCCCGACGGATACGACGGGTGCCGGCGACGCCTTCACCGGTGCTTTCCTCGCGGCCCTGCTCACTGGCGCCGGACCCGAGGACGCGGCTCGGGAGGGGTGCCGGGCGGGAGCACTGGCGGTGGGGCAGGTGGGCGGGAGACCGCCCCGGCCGGTGTGACCCCTGGCCTACGCCTTGCGTCCCCACGCCGAGATCATCGGGGTCGCAGCCAGGTCCATGCCGCCCGCGGTGACGTTGGCGAGGTGGCGGTCGATGTCCTGGTCGGTGGCGACGCCCGCGGTGACGAGCTGGTCGCGGAGCTCTCGGATGGTGGCGGACTCCAGGTCGGCGCAGGCGGGCGAGGCGACCGGGAAGTACGCGTCGGCAGCCACCCGGCTCAGTCCGGCCTCGCGGAGCAGGCGCGGGAGCCTGCGGCCGAAGGAGAGTTCGGCGCCCTGGTCGGCGAGGAGGGCGCGGACGCCGTCGCGGAGGCGATTCGCCAGTTGCTGTTCGGGGCCGTGCTCGTCGGGGCAGAGCAGGGGCTGCAGGAACAGGTCGGCGTCCTCGACCAGGAGTCTGCCGCCGGGGCGAAGCGCATTGATCATCGACCGCAACGCCCGCTCGCGATCCGGTACATGAGAGAGGACCATCCGGGCGTGCACGACATCGAACTCGTCCCCCGGCGGCTCCTCGGCGCCCACGTCGTGGACGCGGACCTCGACCGGCGGGCGGGCGGCCGGGGCGAGCCGTGAGGTATCGAGGTCGGTGGCGACCACCTTTCCGGTCGGGCCGACCTTCTTGGCCAGCCAGGAGACCACCGAAGTGCCGCCGGCGCCCACCTCCCAGCAGTGCCAGCCGGGCCCGATGCCCAACCCTTCGAGGTGCCGGAACGTCGTGGGGTCGAAAAGAGGTCCCAGGGCGTCGCAGCGCCCACCTGCCTCGGCCTGCCGGTTGTCAAGGAGATACCCGTCGGTTCGCATCATGTCTAGATCATCCCATTTGCCCTCTTTTTTGGTGGCGGTCGACGCTCGACGGGAGGGTCGCGAATTCCACACGACCCCCTTCCGCTCCCCCGGTTTTCGCACCCATAACGTGAGGCGACATGGGCAAACTCCCTTCATCCACAGGCGGGAACAAAGCGGAATCCGCTGTTCCCACAGGCTTACCCACCGCTCACCCCCAACTGGCAAACTGGCGGGCCAGGGCGCAGAGATGCGGCGCGAGGATCCACGCAAGGAGATCCAGATGTCCATGGCAGGGAATCTGCGGAAGGTCACGGGCCTCGGAAAGGTCGGCGGCCTCCGCAAGGTGGCACGGCTGACTCGACGGCGCCCCCGCGTCGACCTCAGCCATCCCGCCCGGTCCCCGCTGGGCTCCTCGGTGGTGAACTGCGTGACGTACCGGGACGGGATACGGGTCCCGGAGAGCGGTGATCTGGTCGATGTCGTACAGCGGGTCCGCAAGCGCGGGGCCGGCTTCGTCTGGCTCGGCCTCCATGAGCCGACGGACCAGGAGTTCGCGGGCATCGCCGAGTTGTTCGACCTGCATCCGCTGGCGGTCGAGGACGCGGTCGAGGCACATCAGCGACCGAAGCTGGAGCGGTACGACGAGACGCTGTTCGCGGTGTTCAAGACGGTCTGCTATGTCGAGCACGAGCAGCTCACGGCGACGAGCGAGGTCGTGAACACCGGCGAGATCATGGTGTTCGTCGGCCGGGACTTCGTGATCACGGTGCGACACGGGCGGCACGGTTCACTGGGCCCGTTGCGCGAGGAACTGGAGTCGGACCCCGAGCAACTCGCCAAGGGGCCGGCGGCGGTGCTGCACGCGATCGCGGACCATGTGGTCGACGACTATCTGAACGTCACGGACTCGGTGCAGGAGGACATCGACGAGGTCGAGTCGGACGTGTTCGCGGAGAACGGCGCGCGGGTCGACCCGGGGCGGATCTATCAGCTGAAGCGGGAACTCCTGGAGCTGAAGCGGGCCGTGGTTCCGCTGAGCCGCCCGCTGGAGGACCTGGCCACGCTGCCCATCCGGGTGGTCGAGCCGGAGATACAGGCCTACTTCCGTGATGTGTCCGACCATCTGCTGCGCGCCAAGGAGCAGATCTTCGCCTTCGACGAACTGCTGAACTCGATCCTGCAGGCGCACCTGGCACAGGTCACCGTCGCGCAGAACGAGGACATGCGGAAGATCACGGCCTGGGCCGCGATCGTGGCCGTGCCGACCATGGTGTGCGGGGTGTACGGGATGAACTTCGACTACATGCCGGAGTTGCGCTGGACGTTCGGCTATCCGCTGGTCATAGCCGTGATATCCGTCGCGTGCGTGGTGCTGTACCGCGGCTTCCGGCGCAACGGATGGCTCTGACGCTTCCTCCGGCCGACTCAGGTGCGTCCCCGCCCGGCACGGTCGGCCGGACGAGGACGGCACAACTGGCGAGGGTGAGGCGTTCGCCCGGTCAGTGCGTCGTCGGCGCCCCGGTCCTGGCGTAGACGCTCTCGGCCCACTGACCGATCTCGCGCTCCGACAGATGCTGGGCCAGATCGGCCTCGCTGATCATGCCGACCAGGCGCTTGTTGTCGATGACGGGGAGCCGGCGGATCTGATGCTCCTTCATCTCCCGGAGCACGTCCTTGATGTCGGCGTTCGCGTCGATCCAGCGCGGGGTGCCCTGGGCCATCTCGCCGGCGGTGACCTTGCTCGGGTCGCGGCCCATGGCCACGCAGCCGATGACGATGTCGCGGTCGGTGAGGATGCCGCAGAGCCGTTCGTTCTGGTCGCTGATGGGCAGGGCCCCGACGCCCAGCTCGCGCATCAGCTGGGCGGCGCGGTCGAGGGTCTCGTGGGCCGGGATCCACTGGGCACCACGGTGCATGATGTCTCCGGCAGTGGTCATGAAGTACCTCCCGATGCCGGACGGCCGGCGCGGCGCGGAACGCACCGCTAGTCCCGGCGTCCTTCATTCTCGCCGCGCCGCCCGGCCCGTGCACCCGGAACCGAGTGGTGACGGCCGCCGACGGCAGGAGGTGCTCAGGCCGAGAAGCGCACGATTTTCCGCGGGACGACACGAATGATCACGCGGGTCTCGTCGTCCTTCTCGGCGGGCGGGTCGATGCCGAGGTACTTGTGCGAGAGCTCGAACGGGAGCCGCTTGGCCTCGTCCGGGAGTATCTCCGCGGTGCCGCGGATCTCGACCGAGCTGTAGGGATTGGAGAGGTCGTAGACCGAGACGCTGATGCGGGGGTCGCGGCGGAGGTTGCGCACCTTCTGGCGGGCGTCGACGGAGGAGAAGAGCACGGTGTCGCCCTCGCGTTTGATCCAGACCACCGAGTTCTGCGGGGCGCCGTCGGGGCCGAGGGTGGCCACGCTGGCGAAGTTCTTGCCGTCGAGCAGGGTGCGTACGGAGTCGTCGAAGGAGATCGGATCCCTTGTGGAGGTTGTCATGGGAGCAGAGTAATTAAATGCATGTGCATGGAGGGGGGTTTTGGGATCACCCTCTGGATCAACCTCTCCACGCCGGGTGCCGCGGGTCGTCGGCGCGCACCAGGACATCGGCCGTGCCGACCGGGTCGGTCTCGTGCTCGTAGCGCTCGAAGGCCGGGAGGGTCCAGTGCTCGGCCTCGGATGTACGGCGGCGCAGAGCACCGGGTGAGAGAAGGACGTGGACGGTCAGGTCGAAGGGGAACCAGTGGCGCAGCAGGAGGGGGCCGTGCAGCAACAGGAAGCCGCCGGGCGGGAGTTGGACGTAGGGGCTGCGGGTGGCCCGGTCGGTGGCCGGGTCCCACAGATCGGGCAGGACGCGGCCGTCGCCGCCGGGTTCGAGGGGGCCGAAGACCTCGCGCCACAGGGCGCCGGTGTCGAGCCAGCCGTCGTAATAGGCATCCACGTCCTGGTGGCCGTGCTCCAGCCGGACCGAGGCGGGGCGCAGGAAGCCCTCCGTGCCGACGGCGAGCGAGGGACGGCCGCGTATGCGCAACGCCTCACCGACCCGCTCGGCCAGGTCTCCCGGGCGGGCCGCCGGGGCAGCGTCGAAGGCTATGCGCGGCCAGGAGCTGCCGTCGGCCGGCTTCAGGTCGAGCAGCCGCTCGGCCAGCAGGTCGCCGAGCCGGTCCCAGGTGATCGCTTCGAGTCGCACAGGGCCCATGATGCGACACGGAGCGGTCGGGGTGCGGGGTGCTCCTCGGTGGGGAGGTTTCGGCGCGGCCGCCGGGCGGGGCCGGGTGTCCCGGCCCCCCCGGACCGCTTCGTGGCCCCGCTCGCACCGCTCAGCGGACCGATCAGGCCGCTCACCCCGCCCGATCAGGCAGTTCCCTGTCCCGATCAGGCAGTTCGCGGTCCTGGTGAGGCAGTGCGTTGTCCCAGTCGGGTAGTTCCCCAGAGCCGCCCCACGGGGAATGAACCCGGTATGGCAGCGCTCGCAACTCCCCCGCCCCGCACCGGCCTTCTGGTGATCCAGCCTCTCAAGCGGCGGCACTGTGCGGAGTGTCATGCGGGTCCGTTGCCGATGCTCGTACTGGAGGACGGGGCGCCGCGGTGCCTCGACTGTGCCGATCTGGGACATCTGGTGTTCCTGCCGCGCGGCGACACGGCGTTGACGCGTCGGTCACGGGAGGAGAGTGCGCTGTCGGCGGTGGTCGTCAGGTTCAACCGGCGCAAGAGCCGTTACGAGCGGCAGGGCGTCCTCGTCGAGGAGGCGGGGCTCGCCCGGGCCGAGCAGCGGTGTCTGGCGGACGAGGAGGCCCGGCGGCGGCGCCGGCAGCGGGACGCACGGCGGCGGGCGCGGGAGGACGTGCGGTTCGCTGAGGCGTTCGCGGCGGAGATACGGCGGCTGTTTCCGGGGTGTCCGGCGGACCGGGCGCGGGACATCGCCGCGCATGCGTCGGTTCGGGGCAGTGGACGGGTGGGGCGAAGTGCGGCGGGGCGGGCGTTGTCCGAGGGGGCGGTGACGTCGGCGGTCGTGGCGTCCGTACGGCATCTGGACAGCCCGTACGACCAGTTGCTGATGAGTGGGGTGCCGAGGCACGAGGCTCGGCGCCGGATCGCGGCGGTGGTGGAGACGACGTTGCGGGCGTGGCGGGCGGAGATGTCGGGCGTCGGCTGACGGTGGCCCGGGGAGACGGGAATCGGAGGGTGGCGGTTGAGCGGGATGGCCGTTCGGCACCGCCGGACGACGCCGTCGCGTTGAGCGCCGCTGCGGTTGATCGCCGCAGCGGTTGATCGCCGCTGCGGCGGATCATCTCCAGCCGACCGACTTGGCAACAGCCGAGGAGGAAAACCGGTCACCCACAGTGCCGTTCTTCAAGGCTCGGCGCCCGTCCTTCGTCCCGCTGGACGCTCGCGTATGTGTGCGCGTCGTTCAGCCATGGTGACTGTTCTCGTGCACGACTTCACTTGAGGTGACAGATGGGGCTGGGCCGGGAAGGATCTCGGCTGGATGCGGGAGTTGACGTTGACATGATTGAGGGGCCGTACTTCGTACTGGTCGTGATCGGAGTGGTCGGGACCGGTCTCGTGGCCGGGGTCTTCTGTGCCTTCTCGACCTTCGTGATGCGCGGGCTCGCCGTGCTGCCGCCGGCGCAGGGCGTCGCCGCGATGAAGGCGATCAATGTGACGGCGTTGACGCCGGCGTTCATGCTGGTGTTCGTCGGGTCGGCGGTGCTGTGCGCGGTGATCGCCGTGGTGACGTTCGTGCTCTGGCCGGACGAGGGAACGGTGGAATTGCTGCTCGGCAGCGGGCTGTATCTGTTCGGCTCGTTCGGGGTGACCATGGCGGCGAACGTGCCCCGCAACGAAGCGTTGCTCGAGCTCGACGCGGGCACCCCGGAGGCGGCCGCCTACTGGCCGACGTACGTGCGCGAGTGGACGGCGTGGAACCACGTCCGCATGGTCGCCTCGGCCGCCGCGACGGTGTCGTACGTCCTCGCCCTCAGCTGACCCGCCCCCGCCCCGCTCCGGACCCCATCCCGCCCCATTCCGCACGGGCCACGTCCGACCCGCCCCGCATGAGCCACATCCGACCCGCCCCGCATCAGCCACATCCGGCCGACTCCCCATAGGCCCCGCCCCTGCCCACTCCACATGGGGCGAGCCCGGGAAGAGCCCGCGGGAAAACCGTGGAGAAAGCGCTGTCCCCCACTCTGCGCAGGCCACCGATGGGACGTATCGTGGCCGGAAGAGTGCCGCCCGATGACGCACGGCTCCAACACGTCACACGCGCACGCAAGGAAGACGGCCATGGCCGATCCCAAGGGTTTCATGACCACCCCCCGCCAGGACTGGCCGCGTCGGCCCGTCGAGGAGCGGGTCAAGGACTGGGACGAGGTGTACGTCCCCGGGGCGCTGCTGCCGATCATCAGCAAGCAGGCCGACCGTTGCATGGACTGCGGCATACCCTTCTGCCACGACGCCTGTCCGCTGGGCAATCTGATCCCCGAGTGGAACGACCTGGTGTCACGGGAGGACTGGCGGGCGGCCGCCGACCGGCTGCACGCGACGAACAACTTCCCCGAGTTCACGGGGCGGTTGTGCCCGGCGCCGTGCGAGGCGGGGTGTGTGCTGGCGATCAACCAGCCGGCCGTCACCATCAAGAACGTCGAGTGCGCCATCGCCGACCGGGCCTGGGAGGACGGCTTCGCCCCGCCGCGTCCCCCGGAGCGGCTGTCCGGGAAGACGGTGGCGGTGATCGGCTCGGGCCCGACCGGGCTCGCGGCCGCACAGCAGCTGACCCGGGCGGGGCACACGGTCGCCGTGTACGAGAAGGACGACCGGATCGGCGGGCTGATGCGGTACGGGATCCCCGAGTTCAAGATGGAGAAGCACCATCTGGAGCGGCGGATCGAGCAGATGCGGGCCGAGGGGACGAAGTTCCGTACGTCGACGGCGGTCGGACGGGACATCGGAGCCGCCGAACTGCGGTCGCGCTACGACGCCGTGGTGATCGCCACGGGAGCCACGGCATGGCGGGAACTGCCCGTACCCGGGCGGGAGTTGAGCGGTATCCATCAGGCGATGGAGTATCTGCCGCTGGCCAACCGGGTGTGCGAGGGGGACCTGGAGACGTCCCCCCTGTCCGCCGCCGGGAAGCATGTCGTCATCGTCGGTGGCGGGGACACGGGGGCCGACTGTCTGGGCACCGCCGTACGGGAGGGCGCCGCGTCCGTGACCCAGCTGGACATCTACGCCCAGCCGGGCGCCGCACGGGACGAGGACACGGAGCCCTGGCCGACGTACCCGAAGATCTACCGTCTGTCGGCCGCGCACGAGGAGGCGCGCGATCTTCAGACGGCGCCCGCGGCGAACGCGGACGCCCGGCTGTTCGCGGCGTCCACGCTCCGCTTCACGGGTGACGCCGACGGGCGCATACGGTCGCTGAGCCTGGTCGAAGTGGACGCAGAGCGCCGCCCGCTGCCGGGCACCGAGCGGTCGCTGCCGGCCGACCTCGTGCTGCTCGCCCTCGGCTTCTCCGGGCCCGACCGGGAGGACGGGCTGATCGACCAGCTGGGGCTGGAGCTGCAGCCTCGCGGCACGATCGCGCGGGACGCCGGGTTCGCCACGAACGCCTCCGGCGTGTTCGCTGCGGGGGACGCCGCGCGCGGGCAGTCGCTGATCGTGTGGGCGATCGCGGAAGGGCGGGCGGTGGCGGCAGCCGTCGACCGCTATCTGACGGGCAGTTCGCGGCTGCCGGCACCGATCTCGCCGTACGACCGGCCCATGACCGTTTGAGGGGCGGCGGTCGCGCCGCCTACCGCCGCTCGTCCGTCCCCGCCACCTTCCCCGTCGCCAGCGCCACCCTGTTCCACGTGTTGATCGTGAGGATCAGGGCCAGTACGTGCGCCAGTTCCTGCTCGTCGAAGTGGGCTGCGGCCCGGGCGTAGACGTCGTCGGGGACGCCTCCGTCGGCCACCAGGGTCACCGCCTCCGTCAGGGCCAGGGCCGCCTGTTCCTTCTCGGTGAAGAAGTGGCGGGCCTCGCGCCAGACAGCGACCATGTGCAGCCGGTCCTCGCTCTCACCGGCCCTGCGGGCGTCGTTGGTGTGCATGTGGAGGCAGTAGGCGCAGTGGTTGAGGTGCGAGGCGCGGATCTGGATCAGCTCGACGAGCGCCGGGTCCAGGCCCTCGCGGGCGGCGGCGTCGAAGCCGACGATGGCGCGGAAGACCTTCGGGGCGGACCTGGCGAAGTCCAGGCGGGCCCGCGCGGCCTCGGCTGTGGCGATGGCGGAGTCGATGCCGGAAGTGCCGTGCGCAGCAGTCGTGTTCGTCGTCATGTGCTCCACACTATGAGTGCGAAAGACCGGCTGTAGGGTGCATTTCCATGGCGGAATCATGGGTCAATTCGGCGGAGCGCATCGGTGCCGACCTGCACCTGGACCTCTCCGAATCGTCAGGGTCGTCGCAGTCGCCGGCGCCGGGCGGGCGGCGGGCCGCGTTGACCCGTGCGCTGCGTGAGGCCGTGCGCAGCGGGCGGCTCGCGCCCGGCACCCGGCTGCCGCCGTACCGCTCGCTCGCGGCCGACCTCGGCGTCGCCCGCAACACGGTGGCCGACGCCTACGCGGAACTGGTCGCCGAGGGCTGGCTCACCGCACGGCAGGGCTCGGGGACGAGGGTGGCCGAGCGCGCCCAGCCCTTGCGGCGTGATTGCGCGAGCGGTGTCGACCCTGCCGAGCGAGTGCCCCATAAGGCGCCTCCACGCGCGCGTGGGCCTCGGCACGACCTGCGGCAGGGCACGCCGGACGCGTCGGCGTTCCCGCGCGCGGTCTGGCTGGCCTCCTACCGGCGGGCCCTCCAGCAGGCGCCGAACGAGGTCTTCGGGCCCGGTGATCCCGCCGGGCGCGTCGAACTGCGGGAGGCGCTCACCGAGTACCTGGCACGCGCGCGTGGCGTGCGCACCGAGCCGGGCCGCATCGTGATCTGCTCCGGCTTCGCGCACGCGCTGCGGCTGCTGTTCGGCCAGGACAGGGGCGGGGGCCGCGGCGTGCTGCGCGGGCCGCTGGCCGTGGAGGCGTACGGGCTCGGCTTCCACCGGGAACTCCTCGCCGCCGGGGGCGTACGGACCGTACCGCTCCCCCTCGACGAGGACGGCGCCCGCGTCGACCGGCTGGGGCGCGAACGGGCCGTGCTGCTGACGCCCGCGCACCAGTTCCCGACCGGCGGCCCGCTGCACCCCGAGCGCCGCGCCGCCGTGATCGACTGGGCACGCGCGCGTGGGGGCGTGGTGCTGGAGGACGACTACGACGGCGAGTTCCGCTACGACCGCAAGCCCGTCGGCGCCGTCCAGGGCCTCGACCCGGAGCGGGTGATCTTCGTCGGCTCGGTCAGCAAGAGCCTGTCACCGGCGGTGCGGCTGGGGTGGATGGTGCTGCCGGAGCGGTACGTCGACGACGTGCTCGCGGCCAAGGGCGAGCGTGAGGCGTGGGCGAGCGCCCTCGATCAGCTGAGCCTCGCCGACCTCATCGTTTCCGGGGCGTACGACCGTCATGTACGGCGTATGCGGCAGCGGTACCGGAGCCGCCGTGACCGCCTCGTCGCGGCGCTCGCCGAGCGTGCACCGCACATCGAGGTCACCGGTGTCGCCGCCGGACTGCACGCCGTGCTGCGGCTGCCGCCCGGCACCGAGCGGTCCACGGTCACGGCGGCCGCCTGGCAGGGCATCGCCCTGGACGGCCTCGCCGAGTTCCGCCACCCGGAGGCCACAGAGCCGGACATGCCGGTCGCCGAGGGCCTCGTCGTCGGCTTCGCGACGCCTTCGGAGCATGCGTACGGGTCTGCTCTGGAGGCGCTGTGCCGGGTGCTGCCGCCGGGCGGCTAGGAACCGGGGCGGGAACGGGAACCCGGACGGCGGGTGAGGCGCGCGGGCACCGGGCCCAGCCCAGGCCCTGCGGTACCGCGCTCCTGCCCGGGAAGGAGCGCGCCCCTGCCGCCTCCTGCCCGGGTAGGAGCCGGGGACTGCTTCTGGTGGACGAGTCGTCCCGTCCCGGCATACCGCCGCATTCCGATTTGTTCTCCCATGTGTCCGAAATGTGGCTTCTGGACTACATGTATCCGAACAGGAGTGGGATCATCGGAGCAGGAGGCGTGCTGTCGTCGCACCCGGGGCCGGGTCGGTAGCGGCTCGCCCCCATCCTTCGTTCCGTCGTCAGGCGCAGGGCCACCCCCGCGCGTCCCCCCTGTTGGCGGTCGGTCCTGGAGGGTGTTCGATGACGACGCTCGATGAACGTCATGGAGAAGCAGCCCGCGACGGGGAAGAGCACCGGGGTGACATCGCCCCCGGACAGGTCGAGGCGTACGGCCCGGCCGTCGTCCCGCTCGACCAGCCCGACGCCGCTCTCCCCCGGCTCATAGGGTCCAAGGCCGCGAACCTCGCCCGCGCGGCCCGCGCCGGACTGCCCGTCCTGCCCGGGTTCGTGATCCCGCACCGGGCGAGCGGCGACATGGTGTCCCTGCGGCGCGCCTGGGACGAGCTCTCCGACGGCGGCACCCGCCCGCTCGTCGTACGGTCCTCCTCGCCGCAGGAGGACACCGAGGAGTCCTCTCTGGCGGGCCAGTTCGCCTCGGTGCTCGACGTGCGCGGCTGGCGCGGCTTCCGTACGGCTGTACAGACCGTGCTCGACTCGGCGCACATGTCCGACGGGTCGACGGCGCCGATGGCGGTGCTGGTGCAGCCCATGCTCACGGCACGGGTCGGCGGCGTGATGTTCGGCGCCGACCCGGTCGAGGGGCGGGCCGACCGGCTGCTGGTCAGCGCCGTACGCGGCGGACCGGACAGCCTGGTCAGCGGGGCGCGGGCCGGCACCGACTACTGGCTGAGCAAGCAAGGACGGCTGCTGCGGATGGAGAGTTCGGGCGAGCCGAGGACCGCGGAGGACTCAGGGGACCCGCGGAGGAGGCCCCCGAGGGGTTCGAGTGGTCCGCAGGCCCTGGCCTCCATGGCCTCCGGGAACCCGCACGCCGCGTCCGCGGAGGGCGGCTCGCTGCTCACGCGGGCCGAGTTGTTCCGGCTGGCGCGGCTCGCGCGGCAGGTCCGGCGGGTCTTCGGCGGGCCGCAGGACGTGGAGTTCGGGTTCGACGCGGACGGGCGGCTGTGGCTGTTCCAGAGCCGGCCGATCACGGCGATGGCGGCGCGGCCGGCCCGCGGGGCGCGGCTGCTCGGGCCCGGTCCGGTGGCGGAGACGCTGCCGGAGCAGTTGGGACCGCTGGAGGAGGACCTGTGGGTGGCGCCGATGGCCCGTGGGCTCGCCGCCGCGCTCGACATCGGGGGCACCGCGCCGCGCCGGCTGCTGAAGTCGGTGCCCGTCGTCACGACGGTCGCCGGACGCGCCGCCGCCGACCTGCGCCTCCTGGGCGCCGTACCGCCGCGGCATCGCCTGCTCGCGTGGCTCAATCCGGCGCCCGGCGCGCGTCGGCTCGCCGCCGCCTGGCGGGTGGGCCGCCTCGCGTCCTCCCTGCCCGGGCTGGCGGCCGATCTCGTGGCCGACGTCGACGGCCGCCTCGCCGAGATCCCGTCGCCCGTCGGGCTCTCCGGCTCCGCCCTCGCCGCGGAGCTCCGCTGGACCCGCCGGGTCCTGGTCTCCCTGCACGCCCAGGAAGCCCTCGCCGGGGCCCTCCTCGACGAACCGTCCAAGAGCCCCACCGCGGCCGGCACGGCCCTCGCCGCCTTGGCCGAGGCCCGCGCGCGGGGCGTGCCCGACGACCGGATCGTCGCCGCTGACCCCGTGATCCTGGCCCTCACCGCCCCGAGCCTGTGCGGCCATGAACGACTGCCGGGCGCTACGGCAACACCCCAGCCGACGACCACGACGGCCTCCCGCCCGGCCGCGACGGCGGAGCAGCACGGACAACCACAGCCCACGACCACACCCGCCCCGGATGCCACCGACGCCGGTCGACCGACAACACACCCGGAGACCAACGGCACCACCCGCCCCCAAGCGCCGCCGACCCGGACCATGCAACCGGCATCCACCGGCAACGGTCACCGCAGTCACCCGCCCTCCCCACGTCCGCCGGCCCTCGAACCGCCTCGGCGTGCCACCCCGGCCGACACACCCGTCGCCGCTTACGCCACCCCCTACACCGGCGCCGCTCAGCCCACCCCCCGCCCCGAAGCCGGCACCCCCACCCCCCACACGATCCCGGTCACCGCGCCCCGGCAAGCACTTCCGACCGATGCGCAACCACACCCGCACCAGCACCCGCAAGCGACGACCCCCAACCCGACCAGCGCTCCCCCACTGATCACACCGCCCACTCCCTCCGCACGCCTCACCCCGCTCCCACCCCGCGAAGCCCTCCGCCTCCGCATCCGCTGGGTGCAGGAACTGCAGGTGCGGCTCGTGCGGGACGTGGCGCGGCGGCTGGGGGTCGGCGTGGAGCGCGTCGGGCTGTTGCGGTGGGTGGAACTGGCCGCCGTGCTGGACGGCGCGGCCCTGCCCGGCGATCTCCACGCGCGCGTGCCGCAGGCCGAGTCGCCGCCGCTGCCCGACGCCTTCCGGCTGGCGGACGGCCAGGTCGTCGTCGCCGAGCGCGCGGCGGGCCGGGGCGACGGCGTGCGGGGCGTGTCCGCGGGGCGCGTCGTCGGGACCGTATGGGACGGGGCGGGGCCCCGTCCGACGGACGCCGTCCTGGTCGTGCGCACCCTGGACCCCGCGCTCGCCCCGCTGCTGCCCGGCCTGACCGGCCTGGTCGCCCAGACCGGCAGCCCGTTGTCCCATCTGGCCGTCCTGGCGAGGGAGTTCGGGCTCCCCGCGGTGGTCGGCGCCACCGACGCCGTACGCCGCTTCCCGCCGGGCTCCCGGCTCACCGTCGACGGGACCGCCGGTGACGTACGACTGGGGGACGCGTCATGAGAAAGATCGCGTACGTCTTCGGAGCGCTGGCCGCCACCGGCGCGGGCACCTACCTCGTCGTCTATCTGTACCGCTGGCAGTGGCAGCGGGCGATGATCTGCGGGGTGTTGCTGCTGGTGGTCGAGGTGATGCTGTTCGCCCTGGTGACACTGGGGCGGCTGAACCGGATCGAGGAGCGGCTGCGGGACACCGACCGGCGGCAGCGGGAGCTGGACGCCCGCCAGGAGGACGTGCTGACCCGGCTGCGGGAGCCGGCCGTGACGCGCGAGGAGACACGGTTCCGTTGGCTGGACGACCCGGCGGACCGGGCATACGTCTTCGTCCCGGTCCTCATGGTCGCCGGAGTGCTGCTGTCCGGGCTCGCCTGGGTGGTGCAGAAGGTCGCGTCGGCCACGGCCAGACCCGCCGAGCGCCGCCTGGCCGGGCGGCTGGCCGTCCTCGCCGCGCCCGATCCGGCGGCACCCGGTGACCTGGACGACCTGCCGGAGCTCGGCGCCGGGGCCTCCCGGGGCCGTACCGCGCGCGTGACGACGGCCGCGGTCTTCAGCGTCGCCCTGCTCGCCGCGCTGGTCGTGGGTCTCGCCGACCTCACCCAGACCAGGGCGGAGGAGGCCAACGAGCACGAGGCGACCTCGGTGCTCGTCCGGATCGACCTGCGGAGCCCGGACGTGTCGTCCGACGGGAAGGCGCTCGCCGCGCACCAGATCTGGGAGAGCTGCCGGCACTCCACGGCCGCGCCCCTGCGCAACGCCCCACTCGGCGACCTCGGGAACGGCATGTTCGCCGGGGTCGTGCGGCCCGCGCTCACCGATCATGACGTCAGGCGGCTGCGCGGCTGCCTGGAGGACGCGACGTTGGAGCGCGCCCACCTCACGGTGGTCGGCGTCTCCGACGTGGAGTCGGGCGACGACTCACGGTGATCGCGGGGATCAGCAACAAGGCATGGCAGGGGTCGGCGACAGGGCAGGGCCCGGGCTGGCGGCAGGGCAGGGCACGGGTTGGCGACAGAGCAGGGCACGGGTTGGCGACAGAGCATGACAAATGAGACATAGCACACAGAATCGGACGTAGCATCCCATTGATCACAGACCTGGGGGTACTCTTCCAAGGCGTCCTCGTCCCCTAGTTCCCCAGGTCGCCCATGGCTGTTCTCTCCGCAACCCTGCCCCGCCCTGCCGTCCGCAAGCGGCCGCTCTCCAGGCGCGCCCTGCGGATCCTTCTCGGCATCGTCATCGGCTACATCGCCCTGTGGGCAGTGGGCGCCGGAAGCATCCTGGGCGCGTCGTTCTGGGCCCGTGAGGAGACGCCGGCGCCTGCCGGAACGCGCTCCGTCCAGGGCGTGAACCACTTCCAGCCCGTGGACACCGAAGGCAGGCTGTGGCGCGGTTCCGCCCCCTCCCCCGCCGGTTACCGGGCGTTGGCGGGCATGGGCATCACCACCGTCGTCGACCTGCGCGCCGAGGACATGAGCGCGGCCCAGCTGGCCGAACCGGGCAAGGCCGGGCTGAGCGTCGTACGCCTGCCGATCCGCGACGGACAGACGCCGTCACCGCACCAGGTGCAGCGCTTCCTCGACGTCGTCTCCTCGTCGTCCGGCCCGGTGTTCGTGCACTGCGGCGCGGGCGTCGGCCGTACGGGCGCGATGGTCGCGGCGTACCTCGTGAAGACCGGCGAGGAGTCGCCGTCGCAGGCCGTCCGGCGCAACCTCGCGGTCGGACCGCCGTCGCTGGAGCAGATCTACTACGGGCTCAACCTCAGCCCCGCCAAGGCCGAGCAGCCTCCGCTGCCGGTGGTGGTCGTCAGCCGCCTGGTGGACGCTCCGCGGCGCATCATGTCGTACCTGTAAGGCACTTGTGAGGCCATAGGACAACGGGCCTACGGCCACGGTTACTTGGGAGCCGCAGGACCACGCCCCGCTACGGCTTACGCCCCACCGCCCCGTACCCGGGAATGACCCCGTCGTCCTGCCCGGGTACCGGCTCTCCCAGCTCGGGGTGCCAGTGGTGGGGCACTTGCACGCCGGGCTCGACGAGTTCGAGGCCGGCGAAGAAGCGGGTGAACTCCTCGCGGGAGCGCAGGGCCAGCGTGCCGCCGGCCGCCTTGAGCTTCTCGGTGGCCGCCGCGGACTCCTCGGGAGTGAAGTCGGCGGTGGCGTGGGACACCACCAGGTAGCTGCCGGAGGGCAGTTCGGACAGCAGCCGGCCGACCAGGTCGTGCGCACCGTCCTCGTCGGAGACGAAGTGCAGCAGCGCGACGAGGGACAGGGCCACCGGCTCGCCGAAGTCCAGGATCCGCTTGGCGCCTTCGAGGATGGCGCCGGGGTCGCGGACGTCGGCCTGCAGGTACTCCGTCGTCCCCTCCTCGGTGCCGCGCAGCAGGGCCGCCGCGTGCGCGAGCACGATGGGGTCGTTGTCGCAGTAGACGACGCGCGCGTCCGGCGCGATCTCCTGGGCGACCTGGTGGAGGTTCGGCTCGGTCGGGATGCCGGTGCCGATGTCCAGGAACTGGCGGACGCCCTGCCGGGCGAGCCAGCGGGTGGCGCGGTGCATGAACGCGCGGTTGACCCGCGCCATCACCGGGACGCGCGGGTCGAGGGCGAGCATCTGCTGCCCCATGGCCTCGTCGACCGGGTAGTTGTCCTTGCCGCCGAGATACCAGTCGTACATGCGCGCGGGATGCGGCTTGCTGGTGTCGATCTCGATGAAACGGTTTCGCCCGGTCATGACGAACTCCATAAGTGTCTGCGGTGGCTGGTGATCAACTCAGTACCGAACAAGGGAAGTGCCGGCAGAAGAACTGGGGCAGCAGAAGTGGCTGAACAACAAGTCCGGACACGGCGCCGGGTTCAGGACAGCAGGAAGTCCGCCTCCCCCGCCTTGGCGCCCTCGATGAACGCCGTCATCTCGGCCGGGGTGTAGATCAGGGCCGGCCCGTCCGGGTCGGTCGACTGACGGACGGCGATCCGGCCGTCGGCGAGCTTCATCGCCTCCAGGCAGCTGCCGCCGTTTCCGCCGCTCCACGGCTTGTGCCAGCCCTCGCTGCCCAAGTCCCGCGCGGGCATGCCGTTGTAGACGCGTATGCGCGGCTTGATGCGATCCATTCACAGCTCCTTGCGGAGACCCCGGAGGATCTCCTTCGTGCGATGTGCCGTGGCGGCCTGCGCCGCCATGCGGTCCATGACCTCGAGATGGGTCGCCACCTCGACGCGCGCGTCGAGGTAGACGGCGCCGGTCAGGTACTCGATGTAGACCATGTCCGGGAGCTCCGGCATGGCGAATCGGAACAGCGCGAAGGGCCCGTACGTGCCGGGGTGCGGCCCGTTCGCGAACGGGACCACCTGCAACGTCACGTTGGGCAGCTTCGTGGCCTCGAGCAGCCTGTCGACCTGGGCACGCATCACCTCCGGGCCGCCCACCGGGCGGCGCAGCACGGTCTCGTCCATCACCACCCACAGCCGGGGCGCGTCGTCACGGGTGAGCAGTTGCTGGCGTTGCATGCGCAGAGCGACATGGCGCTCGATGTCGTCCGGGCTGGTCTGGCCGATGGCGCCCGACCGCAGCACTCCGCGCGCGTAGTCCTCGGTCTGCAACAGGCCGGGCACGAAGTGTGGTTCGTACGACCGGATGAGCGCGGCCGCGCCCTCCAGGCTGACGTACATCGAGAACCAGCCGGGCAGGATGTCGTGGAACCGCTGCCACCAGCCGGGCTTGTTGGCCTCCTCAGCCAGTTGCACGAAGGCCTCGGCCTCGTCGTCCGCGATGCCGTAGGCCTTCAGGAGCAGTTGGAGGTACGGGATCTTGAGCGCGACCTCGGCCGTCTCCATACGGCGGACCGTGGCGGGGGCGACGCGGAGGATGCGGGCCGCCTCCTCGCGTTTGAGTCCGGCGCGTTCCCGCAGGTCCAGCAGGCGCCGACCGAGAACGACCTGACCGACCGTCGGCGCGGACCGCGGCTCGCTCACGCTCCACCTCCACGATGAATCCCGACAGACGACTGAATCCTGGCCAACCGGCTGAACCTTGACAGGCCAACCGACCTTTACAGGCCAACTGAACCCTGACAGACCGACGGCGCCATTCGAAGACCTATTCGAAGATCGCGGGTGGATCTTCGGTGATCCCAACTGGCGCCGTTCGACATGCTGTTGCGAGCAGTGTGCCACGGCCTTCCAGAGAGTCACACAGCACTCTGCAATTTTCAGAGTGACTCTTGCCAAGTGTTCACGACGGGGCGATAGTGGCAAGCGTGATTCCGTCCCCGCCCTTAGGAACAGACGCCGCCGCGGTCCCCCACGACCTCGGTGCCGCCCCGGCAGTCGGGCCCCAGCGGGGCACCGCCGCCGAGCGCCGGTTCCGCTTCGAACTGGCCGCGCATCCGGGTTCTCCCGCGCAGGCCAGACGCCTGACCAGGGCTCGACTGGGCGGCTGGTCGGTGTGCGAGGACACCTGCGACACGGCGGCTCTCGTCGTGTCCGAGCTGGTCACCAACGCGATCGTGCACACCGCCAGTGAGCACATCGTGTGCGAGCTGCACGACGGCGCCGAGCTGGTGCGTATAGCCGTGCGTGACGAGGGGTGCGCTCCGGGCGAGCCGCACCCGTTGGCGGCGCGGCCCGAGGAGGAGCACGGGAGGGGACTGCTCCTCGTCGACGCCCTCTGCCATGCGTGGGGGGCTCATGAGCAGGGGTCCGGGCTGGTGGTGTGGGTGGATCTGCCGCGTGGGGCCGCGTTCCGGGGGGCCTCCCGCGGCGACTTTCACCGGGGCGGCGAGCCGTGCAACGACCTCGGATGGGGGTCCCGGCCCAAGCCGGGGCCGTCCGGGGACTCCGGTGACGAGGACGAGGCGCAGGGGCGGTACGGCAGGGGAACGGGGTCCGGATGGCTGTGAGCCGCGCCTCCGGCGTGGGTCAGGTGCTGAACCTGGACACGCTGGTCCGGCTCCGTCGTGGCCTGCGCACCGCTGACGGGCCTCGGCGGCTGCCCGTCCCCGACGGGATGACGGCTCCTCTGGGCTGCGACGCGGTCGCGGTTCCCGCCCGCTTCGGGCCTCTCGTTCTGCCGCGGTTGCCTCGCGTGGGGTGTGTCTACGCCGACGAGTCGCACTGGTGGTGGATCGTGCCGTCCGACTCCGACTACGCGTTGGAGTGGCCGGAGTCTGTCCGGTACACGACGGGGGCCATGGTCCTGGACACGCCTCGCCTGATCCACCGGCCGGACGGGACGGTGCCGTACACGCCGCCGATCCCGCTGTATCTGGCGCTGTGCCGGATTACGGGGACTACGCCGACCTGGTCGCGCCAGCTCAGCGCGTGAGGCTCCGCCGGGGGCCGTTTGGGATGGCTGTGCTCGTCCTCGAACTTCGGAGGGCTGGAATGCCGTGACCGGCGCCGAAAAGTGGCCCGTCGCGCGAACGCCCCAAGGGGCGCGGGGAACTGCGCGAGCAACCACCCACAGCCCCGCACCCGCAGGACATCCGCAACCCGCAGGACATCCGCAACCCGGACGGCGCTCCCCCTCCCCCGTCCGCCGAAACGCGGCGCACGCCCGCGCGCACCCCCGCCCCCCACTCGCGCCCTCCCCCGAACCGGCCCGCCCCGCCATAGTGGCCCTCCGTCACGAGTGACGGTCGGGGGAGGCCGAGTGGTGGGGAAGAAGCGTCGTTCCGGTGAGGTCGCGGCCGAGGTGTCCGAGTCGGAGCGGCTGTTGTTCGGGGGTGCCCTGCGGTACGACATGGGCTGGAATCAGCACCGGGACGCCTTTCTGGAGTTGAACTTCCGGGCCATGGTGACGCGGTTGCCCTCACTGTTGGCGTCCAGCTTCCGGCTGGCCTGGCAGGCCGATCGGCGTGCCGCGCGGACCGTGCTGGGTGCCGAGGTGGTCCGGGGACTGGCACAGGCGGTGGCGCTACTCGCCGTCAACAGTGTGCTGGGGCGGATCATGGCAGGCGGGGCGCTGGAGGAGCGGTTGCGCGGTGCCGTTCCCGCGCTCGCCGCCATGGCTGCCGTGATGGTGGTCTCGACGCTGCTGCGGGCAGCGTCGACCTACGCCACCGGGCGTCTGGAGCCCAAGGTGGAGCGGGTCGCCACCGAGCTGTATCTGGAACGGGCGGCGGCCGTGGAGCTCGCCGCGATCGAGGACCACGCCTTCCACAAGCTGCTGGACACCGCGCAGTACGGCGCAGCGTCGGCCCGCCGCATGATCTCGTACAGCACACGTGTCGTGAACGCGGCCATCTCGCTCATCGCCGCCGCGGGTGTGCTCACCGTGCTGCACCCCGCCCTGCTGCCCCTGCTCGCCACCATGACCCTGCCCAGCGCCTGGAGCGCCCTGACCAACGCCCGGCGCCGCTACGAGTCGTTCCACACCTGGGTGCAGCACTCCCGCGCCGGCCATCTGATCAGCGGGCTGCTGACCGAGCCCGCCGCCGCGCCCGAGATCCGGGTCCACGGCGTCGGGCCCTTCCTGCTGCGTCACTACCGGGCCATGTCGGAGACCGCGGAGGCGGAGCAGGCCCGGCTGGCCCGGCTGGCGGCGCGTACGGGGCTCATCGCGGCGGTGTGGACGGGGCTCGCGACCGTCGCGACGTACGCCACGCTGGGCGGCCTGCTGCTCGCCGGCGCCATGGCGCTCTCCGTGGCGGGTACGGCCGTGATCGCCATCCGCACCGGCTCGTCGAGCCTCGACAGTCTGGTCCTGGAGGTCAACGCCCTGCACGAGGAGGCCCTCTTCGTGGGCGACCTGCAGCGGCTGTACGTCGAGGCGGCCGAGCGGGCGATTCCGGTCGGCGGGGCCCCGTTGCCCGAGGACCCGGAGGAGATCCGCTTCGAGAACGTCAGCTTCTCCTACCCCGGCGAATCCGCCCGCCCCGCCCTCGACGACGTCACGCTCACCCTTCCGCTCGGCCGGATCGTCGCCCTGGTCGGCGAGAACGGTTCCGGGAAGACCACGCTGGTGAAACTGCTGGCGGGCCTCTACACACCGGACCGGGGCCGCATCCTCTGGGACGGCGTCGACGCGGCCACCGCCGACCGGCACCAGCTCGCCGAACGCATCGCGATGGTGGCCCAGGACTTCAAGCGCTGGCCGTTCACGGCCAGGGTCAACGTCGCCGTCGGCCGCTCCTCCGCACCCCTCACCGAGGAGCGTCTGGCCGCCTCGCTCGCCGAGGCCGGGGCCGAGGACGTGGTCGCCGATCTGCCGCGCGGCCTGGACACCCTGCTGGCCCGGCAGTTCAGCGGCGGGCACGAGCTGTCCGGCGGGCAGTGGCAGCGGCTCGGGATCGCCCGGGCCGCCTACCGGCGCGGCCGCATCCTGATCGTGGACGAGCCGACGGCGGCCCTGGACGCACGGGCCGAGCTGGAGGTCTTCGAGAAGATCCGCGCCCTGGCCTCGGCCGGTCAGACGGTCGTCCTGATCACCCACCGGCTGGCGTCCGTACGCCATGCCGATCTTGTGCACGTCCTCGACCAGGGCAGGCTCGTGGAGTCCGGCACACCGGACGAGCTGCTGGCCACCGGCGGGGTCTACGCGGAGCTGTACTCGCTCCAGGCGGAGCAGTTCACGGCACGGGTGCCTGCTCCGAAGGCGGGCTGATCAGGATGGGGCCCTGCCTTGAGGCGGGCCGGTCGGCACGAGGGCCGCGCTCGCGGCGGGCCGATCAGCCCCAGGGCCCGACCGGACGGCGGGCCGCAGCCCCGGGGCCCGACCGCACGTCGGGCCGCTCTCGTCTCACGCGGCGGCGTCAGCCGTGGCCTCGCCGCGGACGATCACCAGGAACGCGTCCGTCGCGAGGTCCATGACGACCTCCGCGGGCAGACCTTCCATCCGCCGCGCGTGCGCGAACTCCTCCGCCGGCCACGATCCTCGCGGCCCGCCCGCGGGAAAGCGTTCGAGCACTGTTCGCCCGTTCACCATCTCGCACCTCCAGTAGGCGTTGTACTTGTAGGAGTTAACGCCTGCCGGAGGGGAAACGCCTCGCCCGGTGACGGGACTGAGACGTAGTTGACACTCGTTCACCGCGATGTGTGAGCACTTGCTCACTCTCGATGATCAAACGTTACGTGTCGTGTCAGTCCTCGTACTCATCGTGATAGCGGATGTGCTCACTTCCCGCAGGCGCCCCAAGAGCCGACGCGCGCCCCTTGGGCTCCTCCCACTCCTCCTGCCGGCCCAGCGCGGTGAGGTCCAGGAAGCCGGTGGTCGAACCCAGCCCGTCGAGGCCGCGCTCGTAGGTGGAGTAGGTGTGGAAGACCCGCTCCCGGTCCCGCAGGAAACAGCTCACGCCGGGCCGCTCCACCAGCTCGCCCTCGTGCTCCAGGGTCGCCTCGAAGGCGTGGTTGAAGTCACTGCCGTACGACGAGTACCAGGGCACCGTCCAGCCCATGCGCGCCTTGAACGGCAGGATCTTCGGGTACGGCGCCCTGGAGACGGCGACCAGCGTCGTGCCGCGCGCGTGGAGGTGCGCCAAGTGCCCGATCTGGTCCAGGAACCCGGAGCAGCTGCGGCAGCCGGCGTCCCATTCGGGGGCGAACATGAAGTGGTAGACGACGAGTTGGTGCCGCTCCTCGAAGAGGTCGAGCAGCGTGGCCTTGCCGTCGCCGCCCTCGAAGACGTACTCCTCCTCGACCTCGACCATGGGCAGTCTGCGCCGCTCGGCGTTGAGGGCGTCCCGCGCGCGCGTGGCCGCCTTCTCCTTGACCAGCAGTTCCTCGCGTGCAGCCCGCCACTGCTCGCGCGAGACGATCTCCGGAAGCGACATGGGCCCCTCCTGTACGACGGTCCGTTCAGGGTGGTGACCGGTGGGAGGGGAGGAACTCATCGCCGGGCGAGAGAATTTCAGGAGGTTTTCCCGGAGTACGACACCGGCAGCGAGAGAAGGCCACGCGCGCGCAGCGAGGGGCGCCACCGGATGTCCCTGTCCGCGAGGGTGAGTTCGGGGAACCGTTCCAGGAGGGCGGCCAGGGCGATCTCGGTCTCGGCGCGGGCCAGGGGTGCGCCCAGGCAGTAGTGGATGCCGTGGCCGAGGGCGAGATGTCCGGAGGCGTCGCGGGAGAGGTCGAGGCGGTCGGGGTCGGGGAAGCGGGCGGGGTCACGGTTGGCGGCGGCCAGGGACAGCAGGACGGTCTCGCCTGCGGGGACGGTGACGCCGCCGATGGTGATGTCCTCCGTGGGAAAGCGGCGGATGGCGAGCAGGGCGGGGCCCTCGTAGCGGCTGAACTCCTCGGCGGCGGCGGGAAGTCGCGCGGGGTTCTCGCGCAGGGCAGCGAGCTGCTCGGGGTGCTGGAGCAGCGCCAGCACGGCGTTTCCGATGAGCTGCACGGTGTTCTCGTACCCGGCGAAGAGGATGAGGAAGGCGAGGGACATCAGCTCGTCCTCGCTCAGCCGGTCGCCCTCGTCCCGGACCGCGATCAGGTCCGAGAGCAGGTCGTCGGCGGGCTCCTTCCGCTTGTCCGCGAGGAGGTCGCCGAAGAAGCCGAGCATCGCCGTCACCGCTCGCTTCGCGTCCTGCGGGCGTGTCGGGTCGGGGGCCACGAGTGTGTCGGTCCACACCCGGAAGTCGCGTCGGTGCCGGTCCGGGACACCCAGGAGGTCGCAGATGACGGTGATGGGGAGGGGCGCCGCGTAGGAGGCGATCAGATCGGTGGTGCCGTGCGGGCCGAGGGCGTCGAGCAGGCGGTCGGCGGTCTCACGAACGGGCACGCGAAGCCGTTCGACACGGCGCGGGGTGAAGGCCCGGACGACCAGCCGGCGGATGCGGGTGTGGTCGGACGCCTCCATGTTGAGGAGGTTGGCATCGAGGGCTGGCGGCAGGGACAGGCCCTGGTAGTTGCCTTCCTTCGCATGCCTCTTGTCCACGGACAGCCGCGGGTCGGTCAGGGCCTCGCGTACGTCCTGGTACCGGGTGACGACCCACGCGGGGTTGCCGTCGGTGCCGGCGATGCGATGCACCGGCGCGGTGTCGCGCAGCCGCCGGTACACGTCATGGGGGTGGTCGAGGAGGCCGTCGGCGGGATCCATGGGGATCAGCCTATGTGTCGTAGTCCTGGATCCGCTTGCCGTGACTCCGGTCCAGCAACGCGGGCATCCGCTCCTCCAACTCCCCTACGACGGCCGGTACATCGATCGTCAGCAGTTCCCTGTCGCGCATCAGCACCCGCCCGTCGACGATCGTCGTGCGGACGTCGGAGGAGCGGGCGCTGTGGACGAGGGTGGCGGGGAGGTCGTGGACGGGCTGGGTGTGCGGGCCCGTGAGGTCGACCAGGATGATGTCGGCGCGGCGGCCGGGTGCGATGCTGCCGACGACGTCACCGAGTCCGACGGCGCGGGCGCTCTGCAGGGTGGCGTGGTGCAGTGCTTGGCGGGACGTCAGCCAGCGCGGGTCGCCGGTGGTCGACTTCTGGATGAGGGCGGTGAGGGCCATCGACTCCCACACGTCGAGGGAGTTGTTGGACGCGGCACCGTCCGTGGCGAGGCCGACGGGGATGCCGAGGTCGTGCAGGGCGCGTACGGGTGTGGTGGTGGGCCAGGCGAACTTGAGGTAGCCGCGGGGCGCGGTGGCGACGGCGATACGGCCGGAGGCGCCGGCGAGGACGGGCAGGTCGCGGTCGAGGATGCCGGTGCCGTGGGCGATGAGGAGGTCGTTGTCGAGGAGTCCGGTCCGTGCCAGGACTTCGATGGGGGTGACGCCGTGGCGGGCGAGGCTGGTGTCGGCCTGGTCGCGGTTCTCGGAGGCGTGGAGGTGGACGGGGAGGCCGTGCTCGCGGGCGAGTTCGGCGGTGGCGGCGAGGTCGGCGTCGTCGACGGTGTAGGGGGCGTGCGGGGCGAGCGCGGTGGTGATACGGCCGCCGGCGCCGCCGCGATGCCGTAGCGCGAACCCCAGTGACCGCTCCCGCCCCTGCGGACCCTGGGAGGAGAAGTAGGCCTCCCCGAGGTGCGCCCGCATCCCGCACTCCTCCACGACGGCGGCGACCGCGTCCATCGAGAAGTAGTGGTCGGCGAAGCAGGTGACCCCGCCGCGGATCATCTCGGCGCAGGCGAGCCACGCCCCCAACTCGACGTCCTTCTCGGTGAGGTTGGACTCGACGGGCCAGACAACGTCGTTGAACCACTCCTCGGTCGGCAGGTCCTCGGCGACCCCGCGCAGGGCGGCCATCGGGGCATGCGTATGGCAGTTGATCAGGCCGGGAAGGGCGACCTGGCCGCGCGCGTCGATGCGCTCGGCCGCGGGCAGGCCCTCGGCCTCCGTAGTGCTGATCACCGCCTCGACGACCCCGTCCCGCACCACGATCGCGGCGTCCTCGGCGAACCCGATCCGCTCATGATCGTCGTGCGTGAGAACCGTGCATCGGGTGATGATGAGACCGGCGGGAGAAGGCGTCATACACGCACCGTACGGCGCGGTCATGCCCTCGGAGGGGGTGAACCGTGCATCCCGTCGCCGCGCTGTCCCGGCGACGCGGGCACGTGCACGCTGGCCTCACCACAGCCCGCCGTACGGCTTCCTGGAAGGGGCCCACATGCTCCTCGGTACGTGGAATCTCGAGAATCTGATGCTGCCGGGCGACGAACAGGGCGCCCCCAAGTCCCAGGCCGAGTACGAGGCGAAGGTGGAGGCCCTCGCCTCCGTGATCACCGCGCTCGACCCGATGCTGCTGGGCGTCCAGGAGGTCAAGCAGAAGGAGGCGCTCAACGACCTGGTCGACGCCGTGGGCGGCCAGTGGCACACCGCCCTCTCCCGGCACCGGGACCGTCGGGGCATCCGCGTCGGCTTCATCAGCCGCACGCCGATACGCGTCACGCACGACACGCGGCTGTTCGCGGACAAGCTGCGGCCCGTGCAGAGCGACGACGGCGTACTGCCCGGCGAGCACGACAAGGAGACCAGCCGCGGATTCCTGGCGGTGGAGCTGGACGGCGACGGCGGTCCCCTGCGGGTGGCCGTCGCCCATCTCAAGTCGAAGCTGCTGACCTACCCGGCCAACGGCGACAAGAAGCGCTTCCATCCGCACGACGAGGCAGAACGGGCCCGCTTCGGCGCCTACGCCCTCTACCGGCGGGCCGCCGAGGCGGTGACCCTGCGCGCCCTCGCGGACGATCTGCTGGACGGCGACGGACGCGAACGGGACGTGGTGGTCCTCGGCGACATGAACGACGTGGTGCACGCCGCGACCACGCAGATCCTGCTCGGCCCTCCCGGCTCCGAGCTCGACAGGGAACGCGCGTTCCTGAAGCCCGACCTGGGCGATCCGTTCCGGCTGTGGAACGTGGCCCCGCGCATCCTCGCCAAGCGGCGCTTCTCCCGCATCAGCTTCGGGCGCGCCGAGCTGATCGACCACGTCCTGGTGAGTCATCGGATCGCCCGTCGCCTCCCCAAGGAGTCAGGTGCGGGGACGGGCCTGCCCGCCCTGCAGGAGGAGTCCCTCGAACTCCCGTCCGTCGGCGAGGACCCCACGGACCGGGTCGGAACGCCGGGGTCGGACCATGCGCCGGTGTGGATACGGATCGACTGACGCGACGGAACAGGGGCGAAGGCGACGGGGCGGGCGGCGTCAGCCTGCGAGACGCACCTGAGGGACGTCGGGAACCCGTACCCCGGCCCGCTCCCCGCGCGCGTGGAGCTCATCCAGCAGTTCGGCGAGCCGCTCGGTGTGCCGGGGCGTGAGCCGGCCGGTGTCGTCGAGGTGCACGGCGCACGCGGTAGTGGTGTCGACGAGCCGTTCGAGCAGGGCGGCCACCTCGTCGGCGCCCTCCGCGTGCCGGGCGAGCGCGGGCAGTTCGGCGGAGGCGACGGCGATGGCGGTACGGGCCTCGGCGAGCGCCCGGTAGGCCTCCCGGCGCAGGGTCCAGCGGGCGGCACGGTCGTCGGACTCGCTCAGCACATGGGCGAGGTAGGCGTGCGCCGCCCGACCGGCCGCGCCGAGCCGCGCCCGCACTCCCCCTCCCCGCTGCCCCGGCATCGGCAGATGCCCGACGACGAGCACGATCGCGCAGGCCAGCAGGGTCTCCCCGATCCGGCTGACGGATGCCTGCGGCTCCCCGCCCACCATGACCAGGGCGAGCACGAGGACCGTCACCACGGCGGTCTGGGCGGCGAAGTGCCGCGTGGCGACGGGGATGAGGGCGCCGCTGACGGCGACGAGCGCGATGAGCCCTTCCGGCCGGGGCAGCGCGGCCGCGAACCCGGCGAAGACAAGGGCTCCCAGCACGGTGCCCGCGGCCCGGCACAGCACCCGGGACGCGAGGGGCCCCAGGTCGGGCTTGACCAGGAAGACGGCGGTGGCCGGGAGCCAGTACCAGTGCTCGTGCTGCCCGTACCACCGGGCGTGGTGCAGGGCCTGCGCGATGGCGGCGCTGGCTCCGAAGCAGAGGGCGACCCGGAGCCCGTACTCCCGCCCGCCGGCCCCGAACACGGAACGGACGAGATCCTTGGCCGTACGACGCCGGGTATGCAGGTCGTCGCTGTCGCCCCTGCCCCGGTCGAAGGCCTCGGCGCCACGCAGCAGGGCGTCGTCGAGGGCGCGCAGGGCTGGTGCGGAACGGGAGGGCGCGGGGAGAGGGCCGGTGTGCGTGTTGTCGCGTACGGCGGCGGCGAGGCGCCGGGGGCCTTCCGAGGCCCGGGCGGGCACCGGTTCGCCGGCCCAGGCGAGCGCGGTGGCCGCCTCGGCGAGCGGCAACGCGGCGGCGTACTGCGCGTGCAGCCGCCGCTCGGTGGACGAGGAGGCGTAGCGCCGCAGCCGGGGCCCGGTGAGGGCGTCCTGCGCGTGATCGAGGGCGGCGGTGAGCGCGGCGCGGCGGGCGGTGGCGCCGGCGGTCCCCACGGCATCGAGAAGCTCGGCGACGGCGTCGTACACCGCCGCCACCGCGTCCCGCTCCCCGTCGAACCGGAAGTCCCCGGCGAGGGAGCCCGGCGTGGGCAGCACGAGCCGCAACGCGAGCAGCCACGCCGCCCCCGCGAGGTACGCGAGCGCCCTCAGCCACCCGCTCTCGGGCAACGGCATCCCGGCCCCGATGGCAGCGGCGACGAGAAGCTGCGTACCGGCACCGGAGGCGACCGGCCCGACGGCACTGATGCCACCCGCGAAGAGCCCAAGGCCGGTCAGAAGAAGGGTGAGCGGAACGGCCCCGACCTGGTCCCCGGCATACGTCCCGACCAACAGCCCCGCCGCGCCCGCCAGCGCGGGCACCCCGAGCCGCTTGACGGAGGAACGGCGGCTGCCGGGACGGTCGTTGATCCCGGCCAGCATGGCGGCGATGGCGGCTACGACGCCGAGGGTGGTGTGGCCGGTGAGTACGGCGCCGAGAAGCAGGGGGCCGGCGGCCAACGCTCCCCGCGTGACCGCACTCCAGGGGACGGGACCGCGCTGGGCGCGGAGGGTGTGGGCGAGCCAGGGCGGGAGGTGCGGTCGGGGGACGGCGGCGGTGCGGGTGGGGCGGGCCGGGCGGGACACGGGGCTCCTGTCGGGGCGAGGGCGGGGGTGTGCCATCGGGCGACGGTGGCCGGGCTCTGCGGTGTGGTGTCCACGGTAGGGAGGAGTCTTGGAGGGGATGGGACGTTGGTGTTTCGGGGATGTGACGATGCTTGGAAAGGCCACGTTCTTTATGAACGCAAGTCGGTGAACGGGGCCGGGTCGCTCAGTTGCTGTCGCAGCCGATGCCGTCACCGTCGCGGTCGAGCCGGTGCGGGTCGTTGTCGCCGACCCAGACAGGGCCGGACAGGTCCGAGCAGTCCACGTCGGGGACACCAGCAGGAGGCCCGGCGGGCAGGCCGGGGTTGGTCGGCGTGTCAGGGACCGCGGGCTCTGGGTTGTCCGGTGCTGCCGGTTCGGGAGTGTCGGTGCCACAGACGGTCCACAGGCCGGCTCCGGACTGCCGGGCGGTGTCCTCGGCGCGGGAGATCTTGGGCCAGTGCTTGTCGTTGGGCGGGTAGAGGACCGCCTCGGCGTGACCGCTGCGGACGAGGGACTCGTTGACGAAGACGCCCTTGGCGTTCCAGACGTAGAGCAGGTAGCGGTCGTAGCGGTCGGTCAGGTCGGCATCGCGTTCGATGCGGGCGTTGCTGCCCGGCGGCAGAAGTGCCTTGGTGCGGGCGGTCGCGGCACCCGCGAAGCAGTCGCCGCGCTCCGGCGTGTCGATCTCCAGCAGACGCACACGGACGACGTCACCCTTCGGCACGATGCGGCCGTCGCCGCGCACTTCGATGGTGTCGCCGTCGATGACGCGCAGCACCACCACACCCGGCGGCGGCTTGGCCGGGGGCTTCGTGGTCGGCTGCCCGGTGGCGGCGCGGGGGGCGGTCGACGGCTGTGTCCGCGTGGTGGAGGGGGTCGGTGGCTTGTCCGTCGGGACGTCGGTGGGGGCGTTCCGGGAGGCGGTGGGCTTGCGGTCCTCTCCTTGCATGAGCGAGCCCAGGGCGCCGAAGCCGACGAAGAGGCCGAGAAGCACCACGACCACGGTGATCCAGGGGTGTTTGAGGAGTCGAGAGCGCCGTAGGCGCGGCGGCTCGACCTGTCGACGCCAGGCGTCCGGGTCGGGGCGAGGTGAGGGACTCATGCAGCCCTCCGAAGGAGGGGGTGGACACGACTGCCCACGTAATGATCTAGACGAACTGCTGTGAACGAAACTCTCGCACCATTTGAGCCCATTTGGTAGAGCCCCCAACTGGGTGCGGAACCGTTGACGCCGTGGAAGCGCCCAAAGGTCGAGTGGGAAGCGACTGCAAACGCGCTGGACGTTGAGCGACATGGTCAGCTTCGGTGAAGCGAGGTCCGGGCCCCGGAGGACTCGGTACGGTCACGGTCTGAGCCGAGAGGAGGGTCGATGCCGACGATGGTGATCGGATACCGGCTGGGCAACGGCACTCGCCAGACCACAGCACTGGTCACCCAGTCAGGTCGGCTGCATGTGGCCGGCGGGCCTTACGGACAGCTCGGCAGGGCCTCCCGGCCCAGGATGCCGGTGGGCGACAACCCCGTCCACGCCCGGGTGAAGGACCTGCGGCACCTGCACGCCACGTACACGGTCCGTGGTTACCACGAGGTGCTGATCCCGCCTGCGTGCGTACGGCTCGAGGCCGTTGAACCACCGCTGCCCGACAAGCCGATCCACCTCCCGGACCCCGCCGCCCCGGAACTGCTCGCAGAGTTCGTCGGCGCCACCCCTGCCAAGCCCCAGGACCTCGAGGACGCGATCCACGCCTTCTACACCGCGATCGGTGCCCCCACCCGCCCCCGCGGCCCCGTCCCCGCCCTACGCCGGGCACCCGCCACCCTCACACCACGCGCCGCCGAACTACGACGCCTGCTGACCAAGGGCGCACGAATCACCGGGCCAGAAAATCTCCCCGTCGGCTACTCGGTCACGACAGACGCCGTACGCCTGCACGCCTTCGACCACGGAGCGACGCTGCGCCGTGACGAGGTCGTCGAACTGCACGCCGCCCTGACCGCGTGGCTCACGCTCGCCCCCACCGACCCTCCGCAACCCAGGGAGCAGTGATGCCGAGGCATCCGGCTCGTGTCGGCGCGATCAGAAGCCTTCAAGAACCGATCATGCCGTCTCACCCCCGGAGAACCCCCTCAGAGCCCCTTCGCCCGCTCCGGGCATGCCGACTCGAAGAGGGCCTGGGCCTGCGTGATCGCCTGTGCCAGGTCGTCCGGACGTGCTCCCGCGGGCAATGAGGCGATGATGTCGTCCACACCTCGCAGCCCCGCCCTTTCCAGTAGCCGCTTCTCGTTCGTCACCCATTCCCCGCGCGCGGCCAACACGGCGTGCCCCGTCTGCGCGGCCGCCGTGGCAAGGGCTCCGGCGACCTCGGTGGTGCGGCCCGCCGCAGCGTGGTTGGCCCTGGCATACGCCAGAGTGGCTCGGGCGGTGCCGTACCAGCGCTCGCTCGCCGCGCTGCGCAGCTTCTCCGGATAGCCCGCCGGCCGCGGCAGCTCGCCCCGCAGCACCCGGTTGACGGCCAGCTCGGCCACCACCAAGTAGCTGGGAATCCCGGCAAGATGGAACAGCAGCGGCTCCACCCGGAACCGCCCCTCCTCCGCCTCCGCCAGCTCCCGCTCGACGACGTCGAGGTCGCGGTAGTGGACGTCGACGCGTCGGCCCTCGATCGTCAGCCAGGCGCCCCCGTTGAAGACGCCGCCGCCCCAGCCGCCGATCTCGGAGACCTCGCCCTCCCAACCGACCGCGCGCAGGTCGGCGGGATCGAAGGCACCTCGGTAGTAGATCGCCAAGTCCCAGTCGCTGTCCGGGCGTTCAGTGCCCTGGGCCCGGGAACCGCCGAGGGCGACGGCCTGGACAGTGGGGAGGGCGGCGAGGCGGTCGGCGGTGGCGTCGAGGAAGGCGGTGTCGTCGGGGGTGGCCATGGGGGCAGCGTACGGAGCCGTGTGGCGTGCCTCTACGCAATTGCGCCTGGCGGTTGCGGCTGCGGCTGCGGCTGCGGCTGCGGCTGCGGCTGCGGCTGCGGCTGCGCGAGACCGAGCAGTACCGGCGCATGGCGGACCAGCGTGATGCCGTACGCGGGGCCGGGGGGAAATTCGGATGCGGGCGGGGGTCGGGGCCCGGATGATCGGCGAGTTGTCCGTCGTACGACCACCCAAGAACTCCCAGGACACCCAGTACATCCAGGACACCCAGGAGCCCTCATGATCCGGCGCGTCACCTCCCCTGCCCTCTTCCCACCCCCCACCTACTCCCACGCCTCCGTCGTCGAGGCCGGCACGAAGCTCGCCTTCCTCGCCGGGGCCGTGCCGCTCGACGCCGAGGGGAAGCTCGTCGGTGAGGGGGACCCCGTACGGCAGGCCGAGCAGGTGATAGCCAACCTGGAGGAGCAACTGCGCGGCATCGGCAGCGACTTGGCGCACGTCGTGTCGACGGATGTGTACGTCGTGAGCAGTGAGACAGCGGTGCTGTCCGCCGTCTGGGAGGTCGTCGAGGCGTCGGGGCTGAGCATCGGTCCTCATTCGTCGACACTTCTCGGGGTTGCCTGCCTGGGATACACGGGGCAATTGGTGGAGATCACGACCACGGCCGTCGTACCGGAAGACGGTTCCAGGTGATGACCTCCGTCGCGCTCCGCCGCGCCACCCTCACCGACGCCGGTCCCGTCGCGGACGTCTGGCTGCGGTCGTTCGCCGCCGCGCTGCCGGCGGTCGTCCGGGCGCACACCGATGACGAGGTACGGGCGTATTTCCGGGAGGTGGTGGTTCCCCGGCAGGAGACCTGGGTGGCCGAGGCCGCCGAGCACATCGTCGGTCTCATGGTGCTCGACGACGCCCAGCTCTCCCAGCTCTACCTCGACCCCGACTGGCGCGGGCGCGGCATCGGCGACCGGTTCGTGGACCTCGCGAAGGGGCGCCGCCCGGACGGGCTGAGCGTGTGGACCTTCCAGGTCAACAAGCCCGCCCACCGTTTCTATGAGCGGCACGGCTTCGTCGCCGTCGAGTACACGGACGGCAGCGGGAACGAGGAGCACGAGCCGGACGTGCGGTACGTCTGGCGTGCTGGTGGTGACAGGGCCGCCGGGCGCGGGCAGTGACAGAGCTCCCTGGCGCGGGCGGTGACAGGGCTCCCCCGGTCGCGGGTGGCGATGGTGCTCCCGCCCGCAATGACAACAGGGCTCCCGCCCGCGACGACGCCAGGGCTCCCGTGCGCCCTGGCGGCCAGGCGGCCCCGTTCACCCCTGCCGCGGCCGCCCCCACGTCCGCCGCTTCGGCAGCGGCTTGGCGTAGCCGCCGGCCCGGCTAGTCGTCAGCCCCAGCCCCACCAGCGACTCCGCCAGTTTCACCGCCGCGCCCACCCCGTCGACCACCGGAACCCCCAGCTTCTCCCCCACCGCCCGCTGCAACCCGGTCATCCCGGCACACCCGAGCACCAGGACCTCGGCACCGGCGTCCCGCGCCCGTTCGGCGGCCGCCAGGAACGCGGACTCCGTGCGCTCGCCGTCCTCCAGTTCCAGGACCCCGAGCCCCGTGCCGATCACGGCGACGCAGTTGCGGCCCACGCCCGCCAGCTCCAGGCTGTCCTCGATCTGCCCGCGCGAACGCTCCAGCGTGGTCACGACCCCGTAGCGCCGTCCCAGCAGGCAGGCCAGATGCGCCGCCGCCTCCGTGATGTCGACGACCGGTACGTCCACCAGTTCCCGGACGCCCTCGCGCCCGTGCTCCCCGAAGCCGGCCATGACGACCGCGTCGTACTCAGGGCCCTCGTACGTGCGCAGCGCGTCCATCACGGCAGCCGCCGACAGGTAGCTGTCCAGCCAGCCCTCCGCCGATTCCGGCCCCCACCGCGGCGTCAGCCCGAGCACGGTGGTGCCCGGGCCTGCCGCGGCCCGGGCACCTCGTACGATCTCCTCGGTCATCTCCTGCGTGGTGTTGCAGTTGGTGACGACGATCCGCACGTCCTTCAGACCTCCCGCACCACGGACCCGGTTGCGGACCCAGCGGCGGCCTCCGTGACGGCCCCGGTGGCGGACTCGGCGCGCTCACCGCGGCACAGCACCAGGTACAACCCCGCCGCCATCGCCGTCCCGATGAACCACGAGTACGGCGCCACATCGCTGAACGTCGTCACCAGCGCCAGCACCGCCGCGACGCCCGCCGCCGGCAGGAACGCCCACAGCGCCTTGGGGTTGACGCCCCTGCGGTAGTAGTAGCGGGAGCCGGGCGCGGCGGAGAAGAGCTCGTTCACGTCCACGCGGCCGTGCTTGACCAGGTAGTAGTCGACCATGATCACGCCGAACAGCGGGCCCAGGAAGGCGCCGAGGCCGCCCAGGAAGTAGTTCACGACGGTCGGGTTGGAGAAGAGGTTCCAGGGGGTCACGACCAGCGCCGCCACCGTGCTGATCATGCCGCCGACCTTGAAGGTGATCTTCTGCGGCCAGACGTTGGCCAGGTCGTACGCCGGTGAGACGAAGTTGGCGACGATGTTGACGCCCATGGTGGCGATGGCGAAGGTCAGGGCCGCCACGACCAGGACCCAGGTGTTGCCGACCTTGGCGACCAGCTCCGCCGGGTCCGTGATGGCCTCGCCGAACACCTCCAGCGAACCGGCCGTGACGATCACCGAAACGACCACGAACGCCGTCGAGTTGATGGGCAGGCCCCAGAAGTTGCCGCGCCTGACGGTCGGGTAGTCGGGCGCGAAGCGCGAGAAGTCGCAGAAGTTGAGCATCAGCGTGCCGTACGTGGCGAGGATCAGGCCGATCGCGCCGAACCACTGCCTCCATTGCTCGCCGACGGACACCGGGTGAGGGGTGGTCGTGAGCGAGATCGTCCAGCCGGCCTTGGCGAGGATCCACACCGCCAGCGCGATCATCACCACCCAGATCGCCGGGCCGCAGAAGTCCTGGAACTTCCGCACCGACTCCATGCCCTGGCTGATGATCAGCGCCTGGATGAGCCAGAGGGAGAGGAAGGAGACCCAGCCGAGCGCGTGCAGGCCCAGGAAGGAGCTGTGCGTCCAGGACTCCAGACCGGGCCAGGCTGCCAGCAGCATCACGTTCACGGCGACCGAGGCCAGATACGTCTGGATGCCGTACCACATGATGGCGATCACGGCCCTGATCAGCGCCGGGATGTTGGCGCCCCAGACGCCGAAGCTGATGCGGCTGACGACCGGGAACGGGACGCCGTGGCGCTGGCCGATCTTCCCCATCCAGTTCATGCCGATGTAGATCAGCACGAAGCCGACGAGCAGGGAGGTGAAGACCTGCCACACGTTCATGCCGAGGACCAGCAGACCGGCGGCGAAGGTGTAGTTGCCGAGGTTGTGGACGTCGGACATCCACATGGCGAAGAGGTCGAAGACCTTCCAGTTCCGCTTGCCGGCGGGCGCGAGGTCTTCGTTGGTGAGCCGGGGATCGGGGACGAACGCTGGTGTGCCGGTGGCTTCGGCACGGTCGGCGAGGGACACGGGGCCTCCAGGAGCCGGGGGACGGGGACTTCTTGTGGAGGGCGTTTGGTATACCAAACAGCGGACATAGTCCCGCCGTCAACAGTTCTGACCGATGTCGCTCTTGTTAACGCTTCGTAAAACAGACCCGGGGTCGGCGAAGATGACCCCATGAGCTCCACGACGAAGATCGAACCCCTGGGCGCGATCCGCGAGCGCGTCCTGGCCACCCTGCGGCAGGAGATCATCGCGGGCCGCCTCCGCCCCGGCGACCGGCTCGTCGAGCGCGAGCTGGCCGACCGCTTCGGCGTCTCCCGCGTGCCGGTCCGCGAGGCGATCCGTGCGCTGGTCGCCGAGGGGTTCGTCCTCTTCGAGACGCCACGCCGCACGGTCGTACGGCGGCTCACCCCGACCGACGTCAAGGAGCTCTTCGAACTGCGCGAGGCGTTGGAGGTGTACGCGGCCGGGCTCGCCGCGTCCCGTGCGACGCCGGAGGAGCTGGCCGAGGTCGAGCAGCTCCTCGACCAGGCGGCCACCGCCACCGAGGCGGGGGACGCGGAAGTGATCACGGACGTCAACAGCCGGCTGCACGACCGCATCGTGGCGATGGCGGGCAACAGCCTGCTGATAGAGGCCCTGGAACCGGTCGCGGGCCGCCTGCGCTGGATGACCCGGCGCAATGAGGAGTGGCCCCAACTGCTCGTCGAGCACCGGGAGTTGTACGAGGCGATCGCGTCCGGCGACCCGGCCCGGGCCCGTGCGCACGCCCTCGCGCACGTGCGGACCAACTACCGGTCGACGGTACGGCAGTTGTTCGGGGAGACCGCGGCGGAGGAGCTGCCGTAGCCGCGAAGGACTCGGCCCGTCGACGGGTTGGGCTCGTCGATACGTTCGGCTCGTTGACGGGTTCGGCCCGTCGACACGTTCGGCCCGTCGACACGTTCGGCCTTTCTCAGAGCCCCTCACGGGACGTCGTGCCCTGAGGCATCACACTGCGCCAGGGAATGACCGCGAGCGTGGCCGCCAAGGTGACCGCCCCCGCCGTCAGCGCCGTCGCCGTGAGGCCGTCGACGAACGCCTGCCGGGCAACCGGCGTCGGTGGCAGTACGGCGGTCGGGCCGGCCTTCAAGGCCGCGGCGCCGAGGCGGTCGGTCACGACCGTGCTGAGGACCGAGCCCTGGACGGCGACGCCGAGAGCGGCTCCGACCTGGCGGGTGGCGTCGTTCACCGCCGAGCCCAGTCCGGCGCGCGACAGCGGAACCGCGCCCATGACGGACTCCGTGCCGGCGACCGCGGCGAGTCCGGCGCCCAGTCCGGCGATGACCTCGAAGAGCATCAGGTGCCCGTAGCCGGAGGCCGCCCGCGTGTGGGCCAGGACCGCGAACGCGACGGTGACGAGGGCGAGTCCGGCCGCGATCGGGGTCCGTTCGTCATGGCGGGCCAGCATGCGCGGCGCGACCAGTGAGCCCACGGCGAGGGCCGCGGCCAGGGGCAGCGTGCGCACGCCCGCCTGCCAGGGTGTGTAGCCCAGGACCCCCTGCAGATAGAGGGTGACGACGAACAGCGCCCCGTACAGCGCGAAGGACAGCAGCGCCAGGGACACGGCGCCGAGCGGCACGCCGGGCCGGCGCAGCAGGGGCAGCGGCAGCATCGCGTGCCCGGCGCGGCGCTTCTCGTGGGCGACGAACGCGGTCAGCAGGACGGTGGCCAGGGCGAACCCGGTGAGCACGGGTGTGCTCGTCCACCCCTTCACCGGGCTTTCGATCACCGCCCAGACGAGCGTGAGCAGTCCGCACGCCGACAGCATCGCCCCGGGCAGGTCGACCCGCTGCCCGCAGCGGCCCTCGGCGTGGAGGTAGTCACGACGCCCGGTACGGCCGGGCCCCGTCCCCGGCACGACCGGTTCGACCGGTACAACGGGCACGACCAGCGCGGTGAGGACCAGCGTCACGGCCACGAACGGGACGTTCACCCAGAACCCGGCGCGCCAGGAGAAGCCCTCGACGAGGGCTCCGCCGAGCACGGGTCCCGTCATACCGCCCAGCCCGAGGACAGCGGCCCACAGGGCGATCGCCCGGCGCCGCGCCGCCGGTTCGGTGAAGAGGTTGCCGATGATCGACAGGGTGGCGGGCATGAGCAGGGCGGCCCCGGCGCCCATGCCGCAGCGCGCGGCGATGACCGGGCCCGGTTCCTCGGCGAGGGCGCCGAGCGCGGAGGCGGTGCCGCACACCGCCAGACCGATCGTGAAGGCGCGGCGCCGGCCGATCCGGTCGGTGAGGGCTCCTGCGGTCAGCACGAGACCGCCGAGGACCAGGGCGTAGGCGTCGACGATCCACTGGACCTGAGCCATGGAGGGGCCCAGGTCACGTTGGAGGTCGGGCACGGCGACGTTGAGGACGGTCAGGTCCATGCCGAGCAGGAACAGCCCGAGACAGACAACGACGGCGGCCGCCCAGCGCGCACGGTCGCGGGTCATCGGGCCGCGGTCTGCAGGTCCTTGGCGAGTTGCCGCACCAGGGCCGGCGCCTGGTCCGGGTCCTGCGGGTAGGTGTGGCGGCCGGGGAAGAGACAGGGCGTGGCGGGTGTGGTGAACAGGTCGTTCCAGCGTTCCAGGCAGTCCGGCGGAACGAGGGGGTCCGCGGTGCCGCCGTACAGGGCCAGGGACACCTCCAGAGGCGGTTCGTCGTGATGGCGGTGGTGCAGGGCGAGGACCAGGTCTGCGAGGAACGGCGTGCACAGCCGCGTCACGGTCACCGGATCCTCGAGGAGCTCGGCGGGCACGGGTCCCACCATGTCGGTGAACGCGTCGAGGCCCGAGGTCAGCAGGGTGGCCAGGAGCCGTTCGAGGTCGCCCCGGTGGGGTGCGGGCAGGGCGGAGAGGGCGACGAGTACGGGCTCGCGCCGGCCGGTGCGGCGCAGGCGGCGCGCGGTCTCGTAGGCGAGCAGGGCGCCGAGGCTGTGGCCGAACAGGGCGAAGGGCCGCGGTTCGGCGGCGTCGTCGACGAGGGCGGCGAGCGCGGCGGCGAGAGCGCGCGGGTCGGTCGACGACGGTTCGTCACGGCGGCTGCCGCGACCGGGCAACGCGACGGCGTACGGCTCGACTGCGGCCGGCAGCAGGTCGCCCCAAGGCTGGTAGACCTCCGGCCCGGAACCGCCGGGCGGCAGGCAATACAGGCGTACGGCGGCCTCGGGACGGCGGGCGAGGGAGACGAGTTCGGGCACGGGGGCGGTCCTCATCGGGGTCGTCGGGGAGGGGTGAGCGGAGCTGACCGGCGAACGAACGGCCGTCACCACAGCGGTCGACGAGCCCCCCACCCCCACCACCCCGGTCACCAGCTGAGCCGTACTCATCAGACGGGTCGCCGAGTGGAGTCGAGGCGGGCGAGGACCCTCCGGGCGAGGGCGGCGAGGTTCGGTGTGCCGGCGAGTTCCACGGTGGGCAGTTCGCAGCCGAGCCGCTGCTGCAGCAGGGTGGCGAGTTCGGCGGCCAGCAGGGAGTCCACGCCGAGCTGGTCCAGGCGCCGGGTCCGGTCGACGCGGTCGGGCGTGGTCTGCAGGACATGGGCGAGCAACTCGGCCAGGACGTCCTCGACGAGGACGGCGGCCTCGTCGGACGTGGCCTCCTCCAGCGCCTGCCGCAGCCGCTCCGCCGCGTCGGTGTGCTCGGCCGGGGGCAGCAGCGCGGCCGTACGCGGTGCGGTGAGCGTGTGCAGGAAGCGGTGCAGTCGTCCCCAGTCGACGTGGCCCACGGCGACCACCGTGGCGTCGGGGTCCGCGAGGAGCCGGTCGAGGGCGGCGAACGCGTCGGCGGTGGCGAGTCCGCCGAGGCCGAGCACCGTCATCTCGTCGTCGCGTTCGGTGCGATGCACATAGCCGGCTCCGGCGATCGCGCCCCACTGCACCGCGAGCCCGGGCAGTCCGGCCCGGCGCCGGTCGCGTACGAGGGCTTCGAGGGCGAGGTTGGCGGCCGCGTACGACGACTGCGCGAGGTTGCCGGCGACGGCGGCGACCGAGCTGTAGACGACGAAGAAGTCGAGCGGGCGGTCACGGGTCAGCTCGTCCAGCACGTGCCCGGCCGTCATCTTGGGGGTGAGTACGGCCCGTACGCGTGCGTCGTCCAGTTCGTGCAGCGGGGCGTCGTCGAGCACCATCGCGGCGTGCACGACTCCGGCGAGGCGACGCCCCTCGACGTCGAGGCCGGCGAGGATGCGGCGCATCGCCTCCCGGTCGGCCGCGTCGGCGGCGTACGCGTTCACGCGCACCCCGAGCGAGGCGAGGTCGGCGGTCAGCCCGTCCGCGCCCGGCGTGCCCGCGCCGCGTCGGCCGAGCAGCGTCAGATGGCGGGCCCCGCGGGCGGCCAGGTGGCGGGCGGTGGCGGCGCCGAAGCCCCCGAGCCCGCCGGTGACCAGGTAACTCGCCTCCGGGTCCAGCACGAGGTCGGTGGCCGCGGGGCGGACCGGCACGGGGTCGCCGGTGTCGAAGGTGACGACGACCTTCCCGATGTGCCGGGAGTGCTGCACGGCCGCGAACGCCTCGCGGATCCTCGTGGCCGGGTGGACGCGATGGGCCAAGGGGCGGTAGGTGCCCGCGTGGACGGCCCGGCTGATGTCCGTCAGGTGGGTGTCGGCCAGCGACGACGCCTCGGTGAGCAGAGCGGCCACGTCCACGCCGTGGAAGGAGAGGTTGGCACGGAACGGCGCCAGGGCGAGGGAGTTGTCGGCGAGGAAGTCCCGCTTGCCGAGCTCCACGAACCGGCCGTGCGGCGCCAGGACCCGCAGGCTGCGGTCCATGGCCTCGCCGGCCAGGGAGTTGAGGACGACGTCCACGCCGCGGCCCTCGGTGAGCGCGTCGATCTCGTCGGCGAAGCGCAGGGTGCGCGAGTCGAGGACGTGCTCGACGCCGAGCAGCCGCAGAAGGTCACGCTTGGCGGGGGTACCGGCGGTGGCGATGACGTGGGCGCCGACGTGCCCGGCGTACTGCAGGGCGGCGAGGCCCACACCCCCGGCCGCGCCGTGCACGAGCACCGTCTCGCCGGGCCGCAGCCGGGCCAGGTGGCCCAGGGCGTGCTGGACGGTCAGGAAGACGGTCGGCAGTGTGGCGGCCTCGGTGAAGTCCATGCCGTCCGGCAGCGGCACCACCCGGTCGGCGCGGGCCCGCGCATGCGAGCCGTAGCAGCCGAGGCTCAGACAGGCCACGCGGTCACCGACACCGATGTGCTCGACACCCGCGCCCACGGCGACGACCGTGCCGGCGCACTCCAGGCCGATCGGCTCCGCGTCGAGCCCGTGCGGCGCCTGCGGCGGCGGTACGAGTCCGGTGACGGCCATGACATCGCGGTAGTTGAGCCCGGCGGCCGCGACCTCGACGACGACCTCGCCCTCTCCCGGCCGCGGCATCCGCGCCGGACGCCAGCCGAGCCGGTAGCGCAGACCGGGCTCGTCGACGGTCAGGGTGTACGGGGTGTACGTCCCTGCCGTCGACGGCGTAACCGGACCCGGAGCGTAGGGACGCAGCCGCGTCACGAACCGCCCCTCCCGGGTCAGCAGCACCTCGTCGTCGGCCGGGCGGGCGGTCAGCTCCTCGGCGAGCCTGTCCTCGGCGCCGGACGCGAGGGCGATGCGCCGGACGGTCAGCCGCGGCTGCTCGTTGCCCAGACTCCGGGCTGCTCCCCACAAGGCCGCGGCGGCGGTGGTCGGCGGGATGCCGCGGGCACCGCACGCGACGACCCAGACGGTGACCTGCCGGTCCTCGGGCAGCTGCCGGGTGGCGGTCGCGAGCGCACGCAGTACGGCACAGTGCCGTACGGCTGTCTCCGTGAGGATGGCCGCGGCGCCATCGGGGCCGCCTCCCTCGGCCAGCAGGACCAAGTCATCCGACTCCGCGAGGAGTTCGGACCACGACTGCGGGCTGTCGCTCGCGGGACGGACGTCAGCGCCCAGGGCCGTCGCGGCCGCGGTGGCGAGCGGCCCGCCCGTCAGGTCGGCCACCGCGGGCGGGCGTACGGGACGCGGCCCGGGCGAGGCGGTCGCCGGCGTGGGGCGAGGGACCCGGGCGGTGAGGATGACGGAGTAGTCGTCGTACCCGGGCTGTGCGGCGTCGCCGGGCTGCACGGTGCCGGTGTATCCGCACTCCTCCAGCAGCCCGGGCCACCGGTCACGCGCCAGCAGCGGCCCGTTCGGCCGCAGATCGGTGTCCTCGGCACTCCAGTAGGAGTCCAGCAGCCCGAACACCGGAGTGAGCCCGGCCGGGTCGTGGCTCTCCACGGCGAGCAGTTGTCCGCCGTCGGCCAGCAGGTCGCCGATGCGGTGCAGGGCACGCCGCAGATCCCGGGTGGCGTGGAGCACGTTCGCGGCGACGACGAGGTCGTAGGAGGCGGGCGTGAAGCCCTGGGCGGCGGGGTCGGCGTCGAGGTCGAGGCAGCGGTAGTGGACGAAGTCGTGGTCGGCGAAGCGGTCCTGGGCCGCCGGGAAGAAGGCGGAGGACACGTCGGTGTAGGTGTAGTGCGTACGGTCGGCCGGCAGCAGCGGCAGGAGCGCGGCCGTCAGCCCGCCGGTTCCGGCGCCGACCTCCAGCACCCGCAGCGGCCGCCCCTCGGGCCGGTCCGCGACGGCCGCGGCCAGCAGGAGCCGGGCGACGCGGTAGTGGTGCTGCATGACGGGCGTGCTGTCGTAGAAGCGCGCGGCGAGGGCGTCGGGCTCGGCGAGCAGCAGCGCGAGCGGGTCGGTGCGTCCGCGCAGCACGTCCGCGAGATGCAGCCCGCAGACACCGTAGATCTGCGCGGCGGTGACCTCGGCCGGGAAGGCCAGGAGCCCTTCCCGGAACAGCCGGTGCGGCTGCGGCTCCTCGGCCACCCGCCACCGGCCGTCCCCCTCGGCGGTCAGGACGCCCTGCCGTACGGCGTACTCGAGCAGAGCGGTGAGCAGCCTGCGATGACGGGGCCGCACTCCGGCCGCGATCAGATCGTCCAGCGTGAACTCGCCTGCTTCCGGCAGGAGTTCGCGTACGGCGGCCGCGGTCAGGTGCGCGTTGAGGCGCAGGGCCTCGGCGCGGGCGCGGCCGTACGGGTGGGTCCGCCATCTGCGCTCGGCCCGTGCCAGTCCGTCCGCGCAGGCGGCGAGGGTGTCCGCGGGTGCGGGCCAGGGCGACGGGGTGGCGGGGCTCGTGGGCAGCGGGGCGGCGCGCAGGACCTCGGCCAGCTGCTGAGGGGCCGGGGTGCGGGTGGCGTCGAAGCGGCGCAGTCGGCAGCCGAGCGCTTCCAGGGCGACAGTGCCGTCGTCGGCCATGACGGTCAGATCCCAGACGGCTTCGCGTGGGGTACGGCTGCGCAGGCGCACATGGATCAGGCCGGTGCGGGGCAGCGGCTGCCAGCAGCGCACGGCGTCGATGCCGACGGGGAGGAAGGCGGCCGGGGCGCGGTCGGTGCCGGCCCCTTCCCGGTCCGTCGCTGCCGTGAGCAGTGGGAGCCCCGCCTGGATTGCGCCGTCGAGAAGCGTCGGGTGGGCGATGGGGGCGTCGGCGGGGTCGACGGTGGCGGCGTAGGAGGCGAGCACCTCACGGCCGTCGCCGGTGTCGGTGCGCAGGCCGGTCAGGGTGCGGAACGCGGGGCCGTAGGGCAGTCCGGCGCGGGCGCAGAGGGCGTAGTGGTCGGCCGCGCTCATCTCGCGGGGCAGCCGGGTGCGCAGTGCGTGCGGGTCGGCGCCGGGCGGGCATGCGCGCAGCAGCTGCCGCACTCTGCCGCGGGCGTGCTCGGTCCATGCACCGCCACCGCCACCACCTGCACCGCCACCACCTGCACCGCCACCCCCGCCACCGCCACGACCCCCGCCACCGTCACGGCTGGAGACGGTGAAGGCGCCGTCGCGTTCCAGTGCCGTGTGGACGGACACGGTGCGGTCCTCGTCGTCGCCCGGCAGGCTCAGCGCACGGCCGATCGACAGACCGAGGACCTCGACGGGCGCCTCGTGCACGGCCTGGCCGAGGGTCAGGGCCATGTCGGCGTACCCGGCCGCCGGCACGACCACCGTCTCCCCGACGAGGTGGTCGGCCAGCCACACCGGCACGCCGGAGGAGAGCTCCTGCTGCCAGGCCGGCCGCGCCCCCGGCAGCCGTACGCCGAGCAGGGCGTGGGGAGACTGTCCCGGCTCGCCGTCGTCCTCGGCCACGGTCTCCGGCCACCAACCGGGACCGCCGTTCCAGTGGCGTTGGCGCTGCCACGGATAGGCGGGCAGGTCGACGACCCGTCCCGGACGCGGGAACGGGATGCTCCAGTCCGTGTCGGCTCCGCACGCCAGCAGCTGTGCCACGGTGCCGTCGAGCGCGCCGGGGCCGGAGGCGGTGCGGGTGAGCGTGGGGATCACGGCGACGGGCCGTCCGGCGTCCGTCGTCCCGCGCCGCAGATACGCGCCGAGCGCGGGATGGGGGCCGATCTCCACCAGGACGTCGCAGCCGGCCTCGCCGACGAGGACGTCCACCGCCTCGGCGAACCGTACGGGCGCGCGGACGTTGCGCCACCAGTAGTCGGCGTCGAGGGCCGCGTCACCGCTCAGCCGCCCGGTGACCGTGGAGGCCAGGGCGATGCGCGCGGGCCGCGCCGGCAGCCCGGACAGCGCGGCTGCGAGCGGCCCGCACAACGCGTCCATGGCCGGGCTGTGGAAGGCGTGGTCCAGCCCGAGGTCACGGAAGAACACGCCCCGTTCGCCCAGCACTTCACCCAGCGCGGCGAGCGCCGAGGCGTCCCCCGCGACGGTCACGTCCCGGGCGCTGTTGATCCCGGCGACGACCAGCCGCTCCGCCTGCCCGGTCTCGGCGATCAGCTTCTCGGCGTCCGAGGCGCCGAGCCCGACGGCCGCCATCCTCCCGCACCCGGCGGTCGTGCCCTGGGCGCGGCTCCGCGCGGCGATCACCCGGCAGGCGGCCGCACGGTCCAGGGCCCCGGCGCAGTAGGCGGCCGCGACCTCGCCCACGCTGTGCCCGCAGACCGCGGCGGCAGCGAACCCGCGTGCGGTGAGGGCCGCCACCAGCCCGGCCTGCAGGGCGAACAGCATCGGCTGGGCGACCTCGGTGCGCCGCCACACCTCCGGCCCGCGCGGCGCGGCCATCTCCTCGCGGACCGACCAGCCGAGCAGCGGGCGCAACATTTCGTCGACGGCGTCGACCTCGGCCGTGAAGTGGCCGTCGGCGCCGAGGAGTTCCGCGCCCATCCCGGCCCACTGCGACCCGTTGCCGCTGAAGACGAGTGCGATACGGCCCCGCTCCACACCGACCGCACGGGCCGCGCCCGGCGCCGGCTCACCTTGCGACACGCGCCGCAACGCACGTGCCGCCGACGGCGGGTCCTCGGCGAGCAACGCGACGCGATGCTCGTACCGAGCCTGGCGACGGCATGCCGTGTAGGCCGTGTCGTAGAAGACGTCCGGGGCCAGATCCTCCAGGTGCTCGGCCCACCGGACGGCGGCGGCCTCCAGCGCCTGCGGGGTACGGGCGGACACGACGAGCGGGAGCGGGCCGTCGCAGCAGCCGGAACGCGACCGGTCGTCCCGAAGGGAGTCCGCGCGATCCGAACCGGACCGGCCGTACGCGTCCGGGGCGGCGCCCAGCACCACATGGGCGTTGGCCCCACCGAACCCGAAGGAGTTCACCCCGGCCACCGGCCGCTTCTGCGACAAGCCACGCGTCTCGACCACCGGTTCCAGCCCCAGCCCGCCGAAGTCGATCCGGGTACTCGGCGGAACCGTCCGCAGAGTCGCCGGAATCCGCCGCTCCCGCAGCACCAGCAGCGCCTTGAGCAGCCCGGGCACACCGGCCGCCGCCTCCAGGTGCCCCAGGTTCGACTTCACCGACCCGATCGGCAGCGGCGCATCCGGCGTACGCCGTCGTCCGAGCACCTCCCCCAGTGCCGCACACTCGACGGGATCCCCGGCCTGCGTGCCGGTGCCGTGTGCCTCGACGTACGCCACCTCGTCCGCGCCGATGCCCGTCTCGGCGTACACCCGCTCCAGCAGCGCGGCCTGGCTGCGCGCGCTCGGCAGCGCCAGCCCGGCCGTACGGCCGTCCGCGTTGACGCCGCTGCCGAGGATCACCCCGTGGATGCGGTCACCGTCCGCCAGCGCCGCCGTCAGCGGCTTGAGCACGAGGACACCGGCGCCCTCGGAACGGACATAGCCGTCAGCGTGCTCGGAGAACGGATGGCACCGCCCGCTCGGCGACAGCATCGACGCCTGCGCGAACCCGACGCTCTCCCACGGGTTGAGCAGCACGTTCACCCCGCCCGTCAGCGCGAGCGCGCTGCGCCCCGACCGCAGCTCCTGGCAGGCCTGGTGCACCGCGGTGAGCGTCGACGAGCACGCCGTGTCGACCGCGAAGGACGCCCCGCGCAGATCGAAGACGTACGACACCCGGTTCGCGGTGTTGCAGGCCGCCGTGCCGCTCATGGAATAGGCGTTCGTCGTGCGCGGCCGGCGCTGCTGCAGATCGCCGTACCCGTGCGAGGACACGCCGACGATCACCGCCGTGTCGCTGCCGGCCAGCGTCGCCGGATCGATGCCCGCGTCACCGAACGCCTCGACCGCGCACTCCAGGAGCAGCCGCTGCTGCGGGTCCAGCCGGGAGGCCTCCTTCGGCGAGATGCCGAAGAACTCCGCGTCGAAGGAGGCCACGTCGTCCAGGAAGCCACCCGCGGCCGTGTACATGCGGCCTGTGCGCGGTCGTCCGTCCGCCGACACGAACCGCGTCACGTCGAACCGGTCGCCCGGCACCTCCCCGACCAGGTCCCGGCCCTCCGCCAGCGCCGCCCACAACCCGTCGAGCGACCGGATCCCCCCGGGCAGCCGGAACCCGACACCCACCACCGCGACGGCTCCGCCGCCGTGCGCCTCCGGCCCGGGCGGGGCGGGAGAGGCGAGGGGCAGGGAGCCCTCCGCGGCGGCATCGGACATCGGACGCGCGTGGTCATTCGGCTGGGGCACGCTGCCGACAACTCTCCGGGCCCGCCTGTGGTTACTGCCGACGAGGCCATGCGGGGGTGGCGACCGAGGGGACGGCCGTCAGGACCCGGGCGCGGCGTACAAGGCGGCGAACAGGGCCCGGGCGCGGGTGCCGTCCGGCATGTCCCACGCGCCCGCGACATGGCCCGTCGCTCCCGGCGGCGGGACGGGTGAGCCGTCGGGGGCGGGCCGCAGGACCCGGTGCAGGCGGAGGGTGGCACCGTCCGGTGCCCGCAGTTCGGTGGCCTCCTGGTCGTCGGTGACCGGGGCGGTGAAGTCCGACGGGACGGCGCCGTCGCCGGTGTACGAACGGCCGACCTCTCGGTCGGGTGTGTCGCTGAGGCTCTGCGCCTGGGCCTGGACCCGGCCCTCGATCAGAGCGAGCAACTGGGCGACCAGCACCGGGTCGTGGCACCCGTCGTAGACCCAGCGCTGTCCGAGCACACCGTGCTCCGTGGTCCCGACCAGGGCGTGCTTCGCGTCGCCGAGCGGGGCGCCGCGATAGGTGAGGGGCACCAGGTAGGCGGCGGGAACGGCTTCGGGGACAGTGGCTCCGGAGGCATCGGTGACCACCATGAACTCGATCCCCACCTCGCCCTCCGGGTCGTCCAGCCGGAAGCCGCCTGCCTTGACCAACTCGAGTTCGCCCGCGCCTGCCCGGTACCAGGGGCGGGTGGGCAGCCAGGAGGTGAGCAGTTCCAGCTTGGTCGGCTTGAGCGTGGTGTGGTGGATGACAGCCATCCGGGCACCGTAACGTCCGTACGACCGCCCCGTCCCCTCATTTCAGCCGGGCTGCCTCCGCCGCCGCGCCCAGCACCTCCCGCAGCATCGCGGGGGTGAGCCTGCCGGTGAAGGTGTTGCGCTGGCTGACGTGGAAGCAGCCGAAGAGCGCGAGGCCGCCATGGCCTCCAAGACCGTCGTGACCTTCAAGGCCGTCGTGACCTTCGAAGCCGTCGTGACCTTCAAGGCCATCGCGACCTTCGAAGCCGTCGTGACCTTCGAGGCCGTCCAGCGTGACCCGCGCCCCGTGTGCGAACGCGGGCCGCGGCCGGGGCACCCGCCACCCCGCCTCCGCCAGCGCGGGCAGGGTCGCCTGCCAGCCGAAGGCGCCCAGGACGACGACCGCCCGCAGCGTCGGCCGCAGCAGCCTCAGCTCCTGCACGAGCCAGGACCGGCAGGTCTCCCGCTCCCCCGGGGTGGGTTTGTTGGCGGGCGGGGCGCAGTGCACGGGGGCCGTGACGCGGACGCCGTACAGCGCCAGGCCGTCGTCGGCGGCGACCGACGTGGGCTGCGAGGCGAGGCCCACGTCGTACAGCGCCTGGTACAGCACATCTCCGGACCGGTCGCCGGTGAACATCCGGCCGGTGCGATTGCCGCCATGGGCCGCCGGGGCGAGCCCGACGATCAACAGCCGGGCGTCGGGCGGGCCGAACCCCGGCACCGGCCGTCCCCAGTACGTCTCGTCGGCGAAGGCGGCGCGCTTGGTGCGGGCCACCTCTTCCCGCCAGGCCACCAGCCGCGGACAGGCCCGGCAGCCCGCGATCCGTCGGTCGAGATCAGCGAGGGCGTCCATCAGTCCACCGTACGGCCGCGTCGGTGCCGAACGGAGACTAAGGTCGGGGCATGGCTTCCGGGAGTGAGGACGAGATCGGCAGTACGGCCGAGCGAACGACGGACGCGGCGCAACAGGACGCGGAGACGGGCGCGGGCCCGACGGAGGAAACTGTCGACCCGAAGATCGCCGCCGCCCTGGCCGCCGCCGAGGCCGCCGGTCCGCAGAACGGCGAGAGCGTACGGATCGACAGCTGGATCTGGGCCGTACGCCTGGTCAAGACCCGCTCCATGGGCGCCACCGCCTGCAAGGGCGGGCACGTGCGCGTGAACGGCCACAACGTGAAGCCCTCCCACGCCCTGCGCATCGGCGACGAGGTGCGGCTGCGGCAGGAGAACCGGGAGCGGATCGTCGTCGTCAAGCGGCTCATCCGCAAGCGGGTGGGCGCACCGGTGGCCGTCCAGTGCTACGTCGACAACTCGCCCCCTCCCCCGCCGCGCGAGGCCGTCGCCCCCGCCGGCATCCGCGACCGCGGCACGGGCCGGCCGACCAAGCGGGACCGCCGCGAGATGGAACGGCTGCGCGGAATCATGGGCGGCGGCGGGGGACTACCGCGCGGACAGTGACATACGACGGTGGCGTCCGGCCCGGGCCGCTTGGCCCACCGGACGCCACTCAGCGAGTACGGACCCGTCAGTCCCGTCGGCGCAGCAGCCGGAGCAACTCCGCGTTGGAACCGCGCCGCGCCCAGGCGATCAGAGCGAACGGCACGATCAGGATGAGCGGTGTCGCGGCGTACTGTGCGTCGAAGGCGGCGATCTGGACGACGAACGCGCCCACCATCAGCCCGATGAACGCCATGGCAGCCACCGACTGCAGCACCGGAATCAGCAGGGCGACGGCTCCGGCCAGTTCGAGGACACCGATGGTGTACATGCCCGCGCTGCCCCAGCCGAGCTCGTCGAACATGTCTGCGGCCGAGGAGTGCGCGATCAGCTTGGGAAGGGCGCTCGCGATGCCCATGAAGAGTGCGAGGAGCACCTGCAGACCGCGCAGGGCGATACGGGCCCGGCGCCCGCGGGTGGTCGTGGACCCGGCGACGACGGCGCCGGTGGAGACGGAGGCGGACGTGACGGGGACGGTGCTCTCGGACATGGGGTTCTCCTGTGTGAAGCAGTGGTCCGTGGTGCTGTCACAGAGGTAGACCGGGGCCCGCTCCGGAACTCATCGCTGCGCGAAGGCTTTTCATCCACTTCGCTCGAACGGCAGCCACCCGTGCCCGATGTACCAGTGGCCGCCGTCCCGCAGGTGGTCCCCGACAGCCCGCTCCACTGCCGTACGGCGCGGCAGGCTCTCGACGGGCAACTCCGGGTCGCCGAACACGAACTGGACCGGTTCGGTGTCGGCCGGCTCCGGGTCCTGGGGAGCCACCCGGAAACGCTCCTGGAACCGGACGATGTTGGAGTTCCCGGGCAGGTACTCCTTCAGTTGCGGGTCGAGCAGCCAGGAGTGACAGAGCACGGCGTGGTACCGATCCTCCGCGAAGTGCCGGGCGAAGAACTGTCCGGCCAGGGCGAGCGCGCGGTCGCAGGAGTCCGGTGACAGTGGACCGAGGAAGTCGGGAATGTGGAGACCCAGGCAGGGCGTGCCGGAGGCCGCGTCCAGTCCGGCCGCCACCAGCGTCCGCCTGTTCCACGGCCCGTACCGCGTCCGCTCGAACTGCAGCCGTCCCAGCTGGTACAGCGCTCCGCGGAAATGATGGGTGAGCCACCGCGGAGACTGCACGCCCGCCCGGCCGTACCGCCTGCGGTGCACGGCCATGTTCCGTCCGAGGTCGGCGAAGGTGCGCCGGGACACGTCGGCCGGGACGCCCCGCTCCCGGTGGTAGGCGCGCGTGTACGGCAGCGTCGCGACGAACACGTACACGGGGAAACAGCGCTGCAAGGGGCCCGACGCCCAGTCGGGTTCAGGCAGGTCGACCGGGTCGCCGCCGAGCTCGCCCATCCGCCGGACGAGCTCCTCGACCGAGGCCTCCAGGAACTGCCGCAGCTCCGGGTCGTCCGTCACCCGCCGGCCCATCCGCACGAGGTCGTTGATGTCCTCGTGGGGTACTCCGAGGTCGAGCAGCACTTCGGCCAGGTCATCGGTGTCCGGCAGCACGGAGCCCCCTGCGAGGAGTACGAGGAGTACGTTTCAAGGAAGAGTGGTGATTCCGATGCGTACGGGCAGTGAGCCTACGACAGCGCGCAGTGCACTGCGCGCCCGTTTCTGGCTGTGCGTGTGGGGCGTGGTCTGGGCGGTCTTCGGCACCGTCGCCTTCGCGCTCGCGGGCCGCCCCGGCTGGGCGGTGGCCTGCGGGGTGCTGTGGCTGGTGATCACGATCGACATGGCCATGGTCCTCCGGCACATCCGCCAGGGCCCGCACTACCAGCCGGGCCGCGACATACCCCCGTACCGCCCGCCCGAGAACCGCCCCTATCGCCCGCCGCCGCGGAACCGCCACCCCTAGGCGCACCGGAGTACCGTCACCCCCGGTCGCCGACCCCGCTCACACGTCGAACCGTGCCGCCTTGACGTACTCCGGGTTCGGGTCGAGCGCCGCCGCCAGCCGGAAGTGGCGCTTGGCCTGGTCGTGCCGCCCCTGGCGTTGATAGGTCCGGGCGAGCGCGAAGTGCACGAAGGCGTTGTCCGGCTCGCGCTCCAGGACGATGGTGAACTCCAGCTCGGCGGGACGCAGTTGGGCCGCTGCGAAGAAGGCACGCGCGCGCAGCAGCCGGGCCGCGGTGTTCTCCGGGTGCGCGGCGATGACCCCGTCGAGCAGCTTCACCGCACCCCGCGGGTCCCGCGCGGCGAGCAGTTGCTCGGCGGCGCGGAAGTCGATGACATGCGTCTCCGGAGTACGTCCGGTCGAACCGCTGGTCTCGGGCACGGCAAAGTCCTTCCCTCACTGCAGCGGTTCAACGCGCGAACGGCGTGCAGCTATTCCTGGGGCGACTGGGGCTGCGGGCTCCCCTGTGCCCCGTGGGCCCGGCGCACGAGTTCCTCCCACACGTCCTTCACACGCCGCTGGAGCGCCTCCAGCGGTACGTCGTTGTCGATGACGATGTCCGCGATCTCCCGGCGCTTCTCCCGCGTCGCCTGCGCGGCCATCCGCGCGCGTGCGTCCGCCTCGGTCATACCGCGCAGCCGGACGAGCCTGTCGAGCTGGGTCTCGGGACTGGCGTCGACCACGACCACGACGTCGTACATCGGCGCCAGGCCGTTCTCCGTGAGGAGCGGGACGTCGTGGACGACGACCGCGTCCTCGGCGGCGGCCTCTTCGAGCTCGCGGGAGCGGGCGCCGACGAGGGGGTGCACGATCGAGTTCAGTACGGCGAGCCGCTCGGGGTCGGCGAAGACGATCGAGCCCAGCCTGGGCCGGTCCAGGCTGCCGTCCTCGGTGAGCACGTCCTCCCCGAACGCCTCGACGACGGCGGCGAGACCGGGCGTACCGGGCGCGACGACCTCCCGCGCGATCCGGTCCGCGTCGATCAGCACGGCCCCGTGCTCCACGAGCAGCCGCGACACCTCGCTCTTGCCGGCGCCGATGCCGCCGGTCAGGCCCACCTTCAACATGAGCCGCAGCTTAGGGCCTGCCACTGACATCACCACCCGGCAGGCCCGGTCGGCCCTCAGCTGTCGCCTTCCCGCTCCGCCAGGAACCGCTCGAACTCGCGCCCGATCTCGTCCGCCGACGGGATGTCCACCGGCTCGGCGAGCATGTTGCCCCGGGTCTCGGCGCCGGCGACGGCGTCGTACTGGTGCTCGAGGCCCTCGACGAGGTTGGTGAGCTCCTCGTCGCCCTCACGGATCTGGCGGTCGATCTCGTTCTGCGTCCGGTGGGCGTCGGTGCGCAGGGAGTGCGCGACGCCGGGCAGGACCAGCCCGGTCGCCGCCGTGACGGCCTCCAGGACGGTCAGGGCCGCGTCCGGGTACGGGGAGCGGGCGATGTAGTGCGGCACGTGCGCGGCGACGCCCAGGACGTCGTGCCCGGCCTCCATCAGCCGGTACTCGACGAGGGACTCCGCGCTGCCGGGCACCTGCGCCTCTTCGAAGGGGCTGCGGTGGCCCGGGACGAGGTCGGTGCGGTTGCCGTGCGGGGTGAGGCCGACCGGACGGGTGTGCGGGACACCCATGGGAATCCCGTGGAAGTTCACCGACAGCCGTACGCCGAGCCGCTCGACGATCTCCTTCACGGCCACGGCGAAGCGCTCCCACTCCACATCCGGCTCGGGCCCGGACAGCAGCAGGAAGGGCGCCCCGGTGGCGTCCTGCACGAGCCGCACCTCGATGGCGGGGTCTTCGTAATCGGTCCAGCGGTCCCGCTTGAAGGTCAGCAGCGGGCGGCGGGCACGGTAGTCCACCAGCCGGTCGTGGTCGAAGCGGGCGACGACCTGATGGGGCAGCGAGTCGAGAATCCGGTCGACGATCTGGTCGCCGGTCTCACCCGCGTCGATGTATCCGTCGAAGTGGTAGAGCATGACAAGACCGGCCGACTCCTGGGCCAGCGCCATGTCGACGACGGCCAGCCCCTTCGGCTCCCACGTGTACAAACCCTGCGGATCAAGCACTGTGACCGCTCCTCCTCGTGTCCGTACGTGACAACGCCCTTACGGGCGTGGGCATTCCCGAAGAAGAGCGGCTCGTGATCTTGCCGGGTCGGACAACGCCGCCAAGGGGCGCGGGACTGTATCGATATGCGGCTCCGCCGCATGGGCGCGACAAGCCCCCACCGGCCCGCAGCCGAAAGACAACGCACAAACGCCTGAGGGACCGCACCTCGAAAGGTGCGGCCCCTCAGTCAAGAGCTAGAGCTCAGTGGGCGTCAGCTCTGCCCACCCGCCAGCTTCTCGCGCAGCGCGGCAAGCGCCTCGTCCGAGGCCAGCGCACCGGAGGTGTCCGCACCCTCGGAGGAGTACGAACCGCCACCCGCGGCCGGAGCCGCACCGGCAGCGTCGCCACCCTCGGCGGCAGCGGCAGCGTCGGCCTCGCGGCTCTTGATGACCTGCTGCTGGTGCTGCTCGAAGCGGGCCTGCGCCTCGGCGTACTGGCGCTCCCACTCCTCGCGCTGCTTCTCGTAGCCCTCGAGCCAGTCGTTGGTCTCGGGGTCGAAGCCCTCGGGGTAGATGTAGTTGCCCTGGTCGTCGTAGGACGCGGCCATGCCGTACAGGGTCGGGTCGAACTCGACCGAGGCCGGGTCGGCACCGAAGGACTCGTTGGCCTGCTTCAGCGAGAGGCTGATGCGACGACGCTCGAGGTCGATGTCGATGACCTTGACGAAGATCTCGTCGTTGACCTGGACGACCTGCTCCGGGATCTCCACGTGGCGCTCGGCCAGCTCGGAGATGTGGACCAGACCCTCGATGCCCTCGTCCACGCGGACGAACGCACCGAACGGAACCAGCTTCGTGACCTTGCCGGGCACGACCTGGCCGATCTGGTGGGTGCGGGCGAACTGCTGCCACGGGTCTTCCTGGGTCGCCTTCAGCGACAGGGAGACACGCTCGCGGTCCATGTCGACGTCGAGGACCTCGACGGTGACTTCCTGGCCGACCTCGACAACCTCGGACGGGTGGTCGATGTGCTTCCAGGACAGCTCGGAGACGTGGACCAGACCGTCGACGCCACCCAGGTCCACGAAGGCACCGAAGTTGACGATCGAGGAGACGACGCCGGAACGGACCTGACCCTTCTGGAGGGTGGTGAGGAACGTCTGGCGGACCTCGGACTGGGTCTGCTCCAGCCAGGCACGGCGGGACAGGACCACGTTGTTGCGGTTCTTGTCCAGCTCGATGATCTTGGCCTCGAGCTCCTTGCCCACGTAGGGCTGGAGGTCGCGAACGCGGCGCATCTCGACCAGGGAGGCCGGGAGGAAGCCACGGAGGCCGATGTCGAGGATGAGACCACCCTTGACGACCTCGATGACGGTACCGGTGACGATCCCGTCCTCTTCCTTGATCTTCTCGATGGTGCCCCAGGCACGCTCGTACTGGGCGCGCTTCTTCGAGAGGATCAGGCGGCCTTCCTTGTCCTCCTTCTGGAGAACAAGGGCCTCGATCTCGTCACCGACGGCGACGACCTCGTTGGGGTCGACGTCGTGCTTGATCGAGAGCTCGCGGCTCGGGATAACGCCTTCGGTCTTGTAACCGATGTCGAGCAGGACCTCGTCCCGGTCGACCTTCACGATGACGCCGTCGACGATGTCGCCGTCGTTGAAGTACTTGATCGTCTCGTCGATCGCGGCGAGGAAGGCTTCCTCGTTACCGATGTCGTTGACCGCTACCTGCGGGGTGGTGGCGGTGGTCTCGGTGCTGCTCGTCATGTGGGAAAGGGCTCCGGTACGGACATTGAAGTCGTAGGTACTGCTTACGCCGGGAGCCCGTTTCGCTCTGCAGAAGCCGGACAGCCAAGGAAGCGCCACACGAAAATCCTGGTGGCGCCTCGACAACCGAGGGGACATACAACAGATGCGAGCGCAGCCTGCTACGTCTGAGGTGCGCAGGCCCGCAGCGCAACTTGTAGCATACGGGGGCAGCCGGACATGGTCAATGCGCGAAGCCGCCCACGCGGGGCGGATCGCCGCATACCCGGCACAAGTCCTGTCTTCCGAGGCCACGCAGACGCCGTGACGTCCCTTTCGTGGCACCACCGGGAAGAGCTGGACGGAAGAGTACGACGAGGGAGCCGATCATCCAAGAGCCGGAAGCGTTCGAACCCGAAGCCACCCGACGTGACGCCGGTGTCGTGGAGAGCTCCCGGGCCAACCGGGGCTGGTGGGACCGCAACGCGGACGAGTACCAGGTCGAGCACGGCACGTTCCTCGGCGACGACCGCTTCGTGTGGGGCCCCGAAGGCCTGGACGAGATCGAGGCCGAGCTGCTCGGCCCACCGGAGGGCCTCAAGGGCAAGGACGTCCTGGAGATCGGCGCCGGTGCCGCCCAGTGCTCGCGCTGGCTGGCCGCGCAGGGCGCCCGCCCGGTCGCCCTGGACATCTCCCACCGCCAGCTCCAGCACGCCCTGCGCATCGGCGGATCGTTCCCTCTGGTCTGTGCGGACGCCGGCGCCCTCCCCTTCGCCGACGCCTCCTTCGACCTGGCCTGCTCGGCGTACGGCGCGCTGCCGTTCGTCGCCGACCCGGTGCTGGTGCTGCGGGAGGTGCGGCGGGTGCTGCGGCCGGGCGGGCGGTTCGTCTTCTCGGTGACGCATCCGATCCGCTGGGCGTTCCCGGACGAGCCGGGCCCGGAGGGCCTGTCGGTCTCCGCCTCGTACTTCGACCGGACGCCGTACGTCGAGCAGTACATCGAGAACGGGGTGGGCCGGGCGGTCTACGTCGAGCACCACAGGACGATCGGCGACCGGGTGCGGGACGTCGTGGCGGCAGGCCTGCGGCTGGTGGACCTGGTCGAGCCGGAGTGGCCGGCCTGGAACACCTCGGAGTGGGGTGGCTGGTCGCCGCTGCGCGGGAACCTGATCCCGGGGACGGCGATCTTCGTGTGCGTACGAGACTGAGAGCGTGATCCGTTACGACGCCCTGGACGCACTGCCCGTACGCAGTGCCCTGCCCGGTCTGAACGACGCCCTGGAAGGCCACGGCACCGCCGTCCTCGTCGCGCCTCCCGGCACCGGTAAGACGACCCTGGTGCCGCTCGTGCTGGCGGGGCTGCTCGGCGAGGGGCCGGCCCGGCGGGTCGTCGTCGCCGAGCCGCGGCGGATCGCGGCCAGGGCCGCCGCGCGGCGGATGGCGTGGCTGCTGGGCGAGAAGGTCGGCGAGAGCGTCGGCTACACCGTGCGCGGCGAGCGGGTCGTCGGGCGGCACGCGCGCGTGGAGGTCGTCACGACCGGTGTCCTGCTCCAGCGGCTGCAGCGCGACCAGGAGCTCGCGGGCGTCGACGTGGTGGTGGTCGACGAATGCCATGAGCGGCATCTGGACGCGGACGCGGTGGCCGCGTTCCTGTGGGACGTACGGCAGACGCTGCGGCCGGAGCTGCGGCTGGTGGCCGCGTCCGCGACGACCGACGCCGAGGGGTGGGCCCGGCTGCTCGGCGACGCGCCGGTGGTCGAGGCGGCGGGCGTGTCGCACCCCGTGGAGGTCGTGTGGGCGCCGCCGACACGCCCCGTACGGCCGCCGCACGGCATGCGTGTCGATCCGGCGCTGCTGACGCACGTGGCGTCGACAGTGCGGCGGGCACTGGCCGAGCGGGCGGGGGACGTGCTGTGTTTCCTGCCCGGCGTGGGGGAGATCGCGCGGGTGGCCGGGCAGCTGGGGGGTCTGGCGGAGTTCGGTGATGTCGAGGTGCTCCAGGTGCACGGGCGGGCGCCGGCCGCCGTGCAGGACGCGGTGCTGGCCGGCGGGGAGCGGCGACGGGTCGTGCTGGCGACGGCCGTGGCCGAGTCGTCGCTGACGGTTCCCGGAGTGCGGGTCGTCGTCGACTCGGGGCTCGCACGGGAACCTCGCGTCGACCACGCGCGCGGGCTGAGCGCCCTGACGACCGTGCGGGCCTCGCAGGCGGCGGGGCGGCAGCGGGCGGGGCGGGCCGGGCGTGAGGCGCCGGGTGCGGTGTACCGGTGCTGGGCGGAGGCCGAGGACGCGCGTCTGCCGCGTTTCCCCGCGCCGGAGATCAAGGTGGCCGACCTGACGGCGTTCGCGTTGCAGACGGCGTGCTGGGGTGATCCGGAGGCCACCGGGCTCGCCCTGCTGGATCCGCCGCCGGGCGGGGCGATGGCGGCGGCGAGGGACGCTCTCGCCGGCGTGGGCGCGGTGGACTCGGCCGGGAGGGCGACGGAGCGAGGGGTGCGGTTGGCTCGGCTGGGGTTGCACCCTCGGTTGGGGCGGGCGCTGATGGACTCGGCTCCGTTGGTCGGCGTGGACCAGGCCGCGGAGGTTGTGGCACTGCTGAGTGAGGAAGCGCCGCGGGAGTACGGGGACGATCTCGCCGGTGCGTTGCGGGCCGCTCGGCGTGGGGGTGACGCCTACGCGGGGCGGTGGCGGGCGGAGACGCGGCGGCTGCGGGCCGTCGCCGCGGAGTTCGCCCACCCGCCCACCCGTGACTCTCATTCCCCTGGCTCTCATTCCCCACAAGTGAACGTCGGAGCCTCGCCGGGCGCCGCGGGTGGCGGTACGGGTCGGGCGGGCGCCGGGGAGGACGGCCGCGTCGGGCTCGTCGCCGCTCTCGCCTTCCCCGAGCGTGTCGCGAAGGCCGACGGCGGCTCGTACCTCATGGTCTCCGGCACCCGTGCCGAGCTCGCCGAAGGCACCGGACTCCGCGGTGCCCCCTGGATCGCCGTCGCCGTGGCCGATCGGCCACTCGGCAAAGGGCACGCGCGCGTGCGGCTTGCAGCCGTCGTGGACGAGGAGGTCGCCCGGTACGCGGCCGGGGCCCTGCTCGACGAGCGGGACGAGATCCACTGGGCCGACGGGGACGTCGTCGCCCGGCGAGTGGAGCGGCTCGGGGCCGTCGAGCTGGCCGTGCGGCCCCCGGCCGGCCCCGACCCCGTACTCGTACGCGACGCCCTCCTCGAAGGCCTGCGGCAGGACGGGCTCGGCCTGTTGCGCTGGTCGCCCGACGCCGTCGCCCTGCGGCAGCGGCTCGCCTTCCTGCGCCGCCACCTCGGCGAGCCCTGGCCCGACGTCTCCGACGCCGCTCTCCACGCGCGCGTGGACGAGTGGTTGGAGCCCGAGCTCAGCCGAGCCAGGCGGCGGGCCGACCTGGGGCGGATCGACGCCGGGCAGGCGCTCGCCCGGCTGCTCCCGTGGACCTCGGGGGACGCCGGGCGGCTGGACGAGCTCGCCCCGGAGCGGATCGCCGTACCGAGTGGGTCCAGGATCCGGATCGACTACGGCAATCCCGAACAGCCGGTCCTCGCCGTGAAGTTGCAGGAGATGTTCGGGCTGCACGAGTCGCCCCGCGTCGCCGGGGTGCCGCTCCTCGTCCATCTGCTGTCCCCCGCCGGGCGCCCCGCCGCCGTCACCGCCGACCTCGCCTCCTTCTGGAAGGACGGCTACAAGGGCGTACGGGCGGAGTTGCGCGGCCGCTATCCCCGGCATCCGTGGCCCGAGGACCCCGCCACCGCCGAGCCGACCCGGCACACCAACGCCCGGCTCAGGCGGTGACCGGTTCCGGTTCGGCGTCCTGGGCCGGCGTCGGGTCGCCGGGACGGCGGCCGCGTGCCTCCAGGTAGAGGGACAGGGACAGGAGCAGCACGCCCAGGGTCAGGAAGCCCCAGGGCAGGTACGACGTCATCAGCAGGACCAGGGTGCGGTTCGACTTGACCAGGTCGACCGTGTGGTCGATGTAGTCCTCGCGCATCTTCACGTGGCCCGCGAACGCCGTCACCTTCTCGCGGTCGCCGAGGAGGGTGCCGCCGCGCAGTTCCTCCTTGTGGATCTCCTCGCCGTAGACGGGTGCGCCGGTGAGGGGTTCGACCCAGAACTTGCGGACGGTCGTGTACCAGCGGGTGGTGCCGGTCTTGGCCACCGACTCCGGGGTGATGCCCTTGACCGGCATCGTCCTGGGGAACTTCACCTTGGTCCAGGGGACGGTCTGCTCGAAGTAGTAGACCTCGACGCCGCGGAAGTCCTGGGTGCCCTTGTAGTGGATCGGCGCGCTGGTGCGGGTCTGGGCGTCGAAGTACTCGTAGTCCCGTTTCTCCGTCAGGAACGGCCACTTGAACTCGATGCCCTCCCGCTTCACCGGATCGCCGTCGACCGCCTCGCCGGTGGCGTGGACGGGTTCCTGGGTGTGGGCGTCGAAGATGTAGCGCTCGGGGATCCTGGAGACCATCTTGCCGTCGGGGCCGACGACGTACGACAGGCCGTCCCAGACCACCACGTCCCTCCCGGCCGTCCTCTCGATCTTCTCCGAGGCTTCGACATTGCCCTTGAGCGTCTGCACGATGGTGACCTTGGGGACCTTGCGGGCCTTCATCGTGCCGTAGTCGAGAAGGGTCGCGTCCTTGGCCTCCAGGACCATGTCCTGGTACTGGTTCGCCGGGATCTTGGCCAGGCGCGGGAAGGCGTACCAGCGCAGCAGCGGGGACAGGGCCGTGAAGAACACGGCGAGGGCGAGCAGGATCAGACCGGCCTTGCGGCGCATCTCGGCCTCCCTCCCGGACGGGCGGACGCGGTTACGGGTGTGCGGGCACTGTTGTCAGCAGCGGCTTGGGGGATGTCTCTCCGGCCGGGCTGCCGAGTGCGGTGAGGGTGAACACGAGGGCGAGCGCGACGGCGAGTCCGGTCGCGGCGGCGATCAGGGCGCGCATACGGGCCTCCCGGAACCCGGAACTGATACATCGTCAGGTTCGGCACCGTAGCAACGGGCGGGCGAGATGAGAACACGTTGCACACACAACGAAGGGCGCCCGGCCCGCCGTGGCGGAAGGGCGCCCTTCGTCGGTCGTGCCGCGCCTACGCGGTCGGGCTCGGCGATGCCGACCCGGACGTCGACTCCGACGGGGTCGGGCTGGGCGACGTCTCGGCCGCCGCGACCTTCAGCTCGACGGTCAGCGTCGCGCCGCCCGCGGTGTTGATGCGGAGCAGGAACGTGCCGGCGGTGTCGTCGGCGTACAGCTTCGGCAGCTTGAGCAGACCGTTGGCGTCCGTCTTCAGGCCGGTCAGGGTGCGTACGGCCTTCCCGTCGGCGTCCTTGAAGTACGGGCCCTTGTCGTTCTCGGCCGGGTCGTCCGCCGACTTGATGAGGGTGGCGGTGGCCGCGACCTTGTCCGCGACGGCACCCTTGTAGGTCGCCTTGACCTCGACCTGGTCGGCGAACTCGCCGCCCGGGGTGCAGGTCAGCGCTGTGTCGCTGGTGCGGGTCAGGGTGTCGGCGGCGCGCTCGGTGACCGTGGCCGTGTAGTCGAGGCCGGCGATCATACGGCCGACGACGGTGGCCCGGACGACGAACTCGCCCGTCTTCTCGCCCGCCTTGAGCGCCGGTGCCACTGCCTCACCGGCGCTGTTGGTGAGGGCGGTGGCGTACTTCTCGCCGGTGCTGAAGGCGGCGTCGGTGTCGCCGATGACCGTGAAGCGGATCCGGACCTTGGCGACGCCCTTGCCGGCCTTGGTCTCGGCGCGGGCGCTGACCTTCTCGGTGAAGGCGTCGCCCGCCATCGCCGTGAGCTTCGCCGTGCCCGCGTCCTCCAGGTGGTCCACCGTGTCGGTGGGGGTGGGCGCGGGCGTGCTCGGCGGGGTCGTGCTCGGCGGCGGCGTCGGCTTGGGGCTCGTGGAACCGCCGCCGTTGCCGCCGGGCTTGGCGGGGGTGCTGGGCGTCGTCGGCTTCTTGGGCGGCGTGGGCGACGGCGAGGGACTGGCCCCGGCGTTGTCGTCGCTGCGGCCGGACGGGAGGGAGCCGGTGCCGTCGGGGATCTCGTGGGTGCCCTTGCGGTAGTACTCCAGCCACGACAGGACGAGGTTGAGGTAGTCCTGCGAGTTGTTGTAGCTGAGGATCGCGCGGTCGAGGTCGCCCTGGGTGGACAGGTCCCAGCCGTTGCGGCACAGGTAGTGGGCGGCGGCGAGCGCGGCGTCGTAGATGTTGTTGGGGTTCTTCTCGCCGTCGCCGTTGCCGTCACGGCCGGCCCACGCCCAGGTGGAGGGGATGAACTGCATGGGGCCGACGGCACGGTCGTACGCGCTGTCCCCGTCGTAGGCACCGCCGTCGGTGTCGCTGATACTCGCGAAGCCGTTGCCGTTGAGCTGCGGGCCGAGGATCGGCGAGAGCGTGTTGCCGTTCGCGTCGACGCGACCCCCGCGGGCCTGGCCGGACTCGACCTTGCCGATGGCGGCGAGGAGTTCCCAGGGCAGGTTGCAGCCGGGCTTGGCCTCCCGGAGCGCGGCCTCGGCCTTCTTGTAGGCGTCGAGCACGGTCGCGGGGATGCCCGCCTCGCCGGTGCCCGGGTTGACGGGGGTATCGGCGGACGGCGAGGGGCTGGGGCTGTTGAGCGGCGGCAGGTCCGTGTAGTAGGGCGAGTTGCCGGTCGCGCTGTCCTCGGCGGGCGTGTCCGGTGAGGGCTGGGTTCCGGTGGTGACTCTTCTGCCGGCGTCGTCGGTCGTCACTCCCGGAGCCTGTGACGCGGCCAGTGCCGCGACCACGACCGCGGCCACCGTGGTGTTCACCGCCCCCTTGCGCAGCCTGCCGAATTGCGCCGCCATAGAGTGAACCCCTCCCGTGGACGCCCGAGCGCCCGTCTCTGTCTGTCGGGCTCGGCGTGATGAGCCCGCCCCTGTTGTGACGATCGACTCGCCGCGACAGTTGCCCCCGCGGCGCATTTTCATGCGCTGTTCGCGTGTTCGACCGCGCGCCGCGCGCGGTGACCCAGGCGACCCTACGACAACTTCCTTTGCACCGGCACCCGTTGGTGCCCGATTTTTACCAGTTGGCCGTATGCGATCCTGGTCGGCGACCGAGACCACCGATCCCGCCAACACCCCGCACAAGGAGCCCCGTTGCCGTTCACGCTGAGCCATGCGGCGGCCGTACTGCCTGCCGTACGCACCGACGGAACCGGCCGAGGCGCACTCGTACCGGCCGTCCTGGTGGCGGGCTCCTTCTCTCCCGACATGACCTATTACGCGGCGAGTGTCCTGCCCGGGGCGATGGAGTTCGGAGACGTCACGCACTCGTTCGCGGGCGTGTTCACGGTCGACGTGGTCGTCGCTTGGGCGCTGGTGGGCCTGTGGCTCCTGCTGCGCGAACCACTGGTGGCGCTGCTGCCGCCACGGCGACAGGCGCGGGTGGCCACGCTGTTGCGCTGCGGGGCGCCACGCGCGCGTGTACGGCCGTCGCTCGCGGTGCGGTGGTACGTCTCGGCCGCGCTCGGCGCGCTGACGCATGTCGTGTGGGACGCGTTCACGCATCTCGACCGCTGGGGGATGCGGGTGTTTCCCGTACTGGGCGAGGAGATCGCGGGGTCGCCGCTGTACTGGTATCTGCAGTACGGCGGTTCGGCGGTGGCGGCGGTCGTCATCGCCGCGTTCGTGGTCGTGGCGCTACGGCGGGCCCCCGCGGTCACGCCGGTCGGGGTTCCGGTGCTTTCGGTACGGGACCGGTGGTGGGCCCTGGCGGTGATCGGCGGCATCGCCGCGGTGGCGGCCGTGCAGCGGGCCTCGCGGTGGTGGGAGTACTGGGGGTCGACCGCCAAGTACTGGGAGCTGATTCCGACGCTGTGCTTCGGGGCGGGCGCGGGGCTCGTGCTGGGGCTGCTGCTGTACGCCGTGGGGGTCAGGGTGTGGCGTCCGGTGCCGGGCCCTGGTGATGCGGACGCGGCTGCGGGTGGGGCCGGTCGGGAGTCGAGCCGGCCTGCGGCTCGGTGACGGGGCCCGCGGCGCCGGCGGCGAACACGGTGACGGTGCGCACGGGGCGGGGGCGTGGGAGCGCGGTGAGGGCGAGGGCCAGGTAGCTGCGGGTGAGTTCGGCCAGTCCTTGCGCCCGGTGGGCGAGGCGGTGCCGGAGCGTTCTCGCCGTGTGCTGGAGTGTCCCCATCAGATCGGCGGGGAGGCGGGCGGTGCCGGCGCCTTCGGCGAAGGGCGGGACCGAGGGCGGCGCTGTGGAGAGGGCGTCTTCGGTGCTCACGTTCGCCTGTGCCGGGGCCGTCCCGGGGTGGAGCGTGCGTATACCCATGCCCGCCATCCTTACGGGCGGCGGGTGCCGGGGGCGCTTTTGCGGGGGCCACGCGAGTGACGGGTCCCTCCGGGGGTGGGGCCGGGCCTCTGCGTGTGCCGGGTTGCGGTGGTGTTCGGGGCTGCGGGTGGTGGGGGCTGAGTGCCTGAGCGTCTGCCTGGTTGCTGTGGCTTCGGGGCTGCGGGCTTGTCCGTGGCTGGTCGCGCAGTTCCCCGCGCCCCTGGGGAGCTACAGCTCCCCACGCCTGTCTGCACCGATCACTCGGCCTCGGCACGCTGAGTGCCGGGTTCGCCAACGGTTCACCCGGCACTCAGCTCCCCATACGGCCCAGCCGCCGGAGTTGCTAGTGCGCTGCCGACTCCCAGTCCGGGCCCACTCCCACCGAGACGCCCAGGGGGACCCTGAGGTGGACGGCGTTGGACATCTCCCGGCGGACCAGTTCCTCCGCGGCCTCGCGTTCGCCGGGGGCGATTTCCAGGACGATTTCGTCGTGGACCTGGAGGAGCATGCGGGAGGTGAGGTTCGCCTCGCGCAGGGCCTGGTCGACCTTGAGCATGGCGATCTTGACGATGTCCGCCGCGGTGCCCTGGATGGGGGCGTTGAGGGCCATGCGCTCGGCCGCCTCGCGGCGCTGGCGGTTGTCGCTGTTGAGGTCGGGGAGGTAGCGGCGGCGGCCGAAGAGGGTCGCCGTGTAGCCCGTCGCCCGTGCCTCGTCGACCGCGCGGCGCAGGTAGTCCCGTACGCCGCCGAACCGCTCGAAGTAGGCGTCCATCAGGGCGCGGGCCTCACCCGCGTCGATGTTCAGCTGCTGGGAGAGGCCGAAGGCCGACAGGCCGTAGGCGAGGCCGTACGACATCGCCTTGATCTTGCGGCGCATCTCGGCGTCCACCGCGGCCGGTTCCACGGCGAACACCTGCGAGGCGGCCGTCGTGTGCAGGTCCTCGCCCGAGGTGAACGCCTCGATCAGGCCCTCGTCCTCGGACAGGTGGGCCATCACGCGCAGTTCGATCTGGCTGTAGTCCGCGGTCATCAGGGACTCGAAGCCCTCGCCGACCACGAAGCCCCGGCGGATCGCCCGGCCCTCGTCCGTGCGGACGGGGATGTTCTGCAGGTTCGGGTCCGTGGAGGACAGGCGGCCCGTCGCCGCGACCGTCTGGTTGAAGGTCGTGTGGATACGGCCGTCCGTCGCGATGGTCTTGATCAGGCCCTCGACGGTGACGCGCAGCTTCGCCTGCTCGCGGTGGCGGAGCATGATGACCGGCAGTTCGTTGTCGGTCTGGGTGGCGAGCCAGGCCAGGGCGTCGGCGTCCGTCGTGTAGCCCGTCTTCGTCTTCTTCGTCTTGGGCAGGGCAAGTTCGCCGAAGAGGACCTCCTGGAGCTGCTTGGGCGAGCCCAGGTTGAACTCGTGGCCGGCCGCCGCGTGCGCCTCCTTCACGGCCTGCTGGACGGCGCCCGCGAACATCTGCTCCATGGCCTCCAGGTGGGCCCGGTCGGCCGCGATGCCGTGCCGCTCCATCCGGGCCAGCAGGGCCGAGGTCGGCAGCTCCATGTCACGGAGCAGATCGGCGGCGCCGACCTCCTCGAGGCGGCTCTCGAAGGCCTCGCCCAGGTCGAGGACCGCGCGGGCCTGGATCATCAGTGCCTCGGCCTCGGCGCCGTCGTCCGTGCCGAAGGCCAGCTGGCCGTCGGCCGCGGCGGCCGGGGCCAGCTCGCGGTGGAGGTACTCCAGGGACAGCGCGTCCAGGTCGAAGGAGCGGCGGCCCGGCTTGACCAGGTAGGCGGCGAGCGCGGTGTCCATGCGCACGCCTTCGATGCTCCAGCCGTGCTCGGCGAAGACCCGCATCGCGCCCTTGGCGTTGTGGAAGACCTTCGGCTTGTCGGCGTCGGACAGCCAGGCCGCGAACGCCTTCTCGTCGGCCTCGTCCAGCTGTGACGGGTCGAACCAGCCCGCCGCTCCCCCGGCCGCGGCGAGCGCGACCTCGGCGACCGAGCCGGTGCCCAGCGCCCAGGCGTCGACCGTGGCGACGCCGAGCCGCTCGCCGCCGTGCTCGGCGAGCCAGGGGGCCAGCTCGCCGGTGCCGAGCACCGAGCCGTCCAGCTGCACGCCGTCGGTCGAGATCGGGGTGGCCTCGGCCTCCTCGGCCCCGGGATCGACGCCGAAGAGCCGCTCGCGCAGGGACGGGTTACGGATCTCCAGCGTGTCCAGGATCATCGCGACGGCCTTGCGGTCGTACGGCACGCGCGCGACGTCGGCGACGGTCTTGGGCAGCTCGACATTGCGCTCGAGCTCGGTCAGCCGGCGGTTGAGCTTGACGGCCTCCAGGTGGTCGCGGAGGTTCTGGCCGGCCTTGCCCTTGACCTCCTCGACCCGCTCGACCAGCTGCGCGAACGACCCGAACTGGTTGATCCACTTCGCGGCCGTCTTCTCGCCGACGCCCGGGATGCCCGGCAGGTTGTCGGACGGGTCGCCGCGCAGGGCCGCGAAGTCGGGGTACTGGGCGGGCGTCAATCCGTACTTCTCGAAGACCTTCTCCGGCGTGAACCGGGTCAGCTCGGAGACGCCCTTCGTCGGGTACAGCACCGTGGTGTGCTCGCTGACCAGCTGGAAGGAGTCGCGGTCGCCGGTGACGATCAGCACCTGGAAGCCGTCGGCCTCGGCCTGGGTGGCGAGCGTGGCGATCACGTCGTCGGCCTCGAAGCCGTCGATCGCGAACCGCGAGACGTGCATCGCGTCGAGCAGCTCGCCGATCAGCTCGACCTGGCCCTTGAACTCGTCCGGGGTCTTGGAGCGGTTCGCCTTGTACTCCGTGAACTCCTCGGAGCGCCACGTCTTGCGGGACACGTCGAAGGCGACGGCGAAGTGGGTGGGCGCCTCGTCACGCAACGTGTTGGCCAGCATCGACGCGAAGCCGTAGATCGCGTTCGTCGGCTGGCCCGTCGCCGTCGTGAAGTTCTCCGCGGGCAGCGCGAAGAAGGCGCGGTACGCCAACGAGTGCCCGTCCATGAGCATCAGGCGGGGCCGGCTGCCGCCGGGGCTGTTGTCGGTCTGCTTCGATGCTGTCTCTGCCACGCCCCCGATCCTGCCACGCCCCACTGACAGTCGGTCCCCATCGGGGGTTCCGTCCGGTCGGGCACGGCTGGACTCCGGCGGGCTCCGTCGGCTTCGCCGTGAGGTCGATCGCCGACGCGGCGGAAGAAAAGAGAGTGACGGAGCAAGAGCAGGCCGCAGAAGGAAGCGGAGCAGCGCGGGCTCTGCGGGCAGAGCCGTGAAGGTCGGCGCCGCCGAAGCAGCGCAGGCCGGGGCAGGTACAGCAGCGAAGATCGGGGCAGGCGCGGACGGCGGTGGTGACCGGGCGCCGACGGGATCGCGCGCACGCCGCCCGCCTCTCCTCCGTCGGCTCCGGGTCCAGGCGTCCGTCACCATCCGCACCCCGGCGGGCGAGGGCGGTGATCGCGGCGCCCCCCGGCTGATCTCCCCGATCGGGACGCCCACTCACCACCACCGCCCCCCACTCCTACACACCCTCCCCACAACCCCCGGCCCTCCTCCGTCCGCCCTCCCCTGCCCACTCCCCTCGCTGTCCGTCCCACGTGCGAGGATCGGAGATGTACCTCACACGTGTACACAAAGAGGAGTGCGCGATGGCCACCAAGCCGCCCAAGGGTGATCCGGTTCAGGACGCGCCGCAGGTCGCCGAGCCGAAGCACGCGGCTGCGGGGCTGCCGGCCATCGGGCACACCTTGCGCATCGCCCAGCAGCAGATGGGCGTGAAGCGGACCATGCTGACGCTGCTCAGCGTCAACCAGAAGGACGGCTTCGACTGCCCGGGGTGCGCGTGGCCGGAGCCGGATCACCGGCACAAGGCGGAGTTCTGTGAGAACGGCGCGAAGGCCGTGGCCGAGGAGGCGACCCTGCGCCGGGTCACCCCGGAGTTCTTCGCCGCGCACTCCGTCGCCGACCTCGCGACCCGCAGCGGCTACTGGCTGGGGCAGCAGGGGCGGCTCACCCACCCCGTGTATCTCCCCGAAGGGGGCACGCACTACGAGCCGGTCACCTGGGAGCGCGCCTTCGACATCGTCGCCGAGGAGATCACCGCGCTCGGCTCCCCCGACGAGGCCGTCTTCTACACCTCCGGGCGCACCAGCAACGAGGCCGCGTTCCTCTACCAGCTCTTCGCGCGCGAGCTGGGCACCAACAACCTGCCGGACTGCTCGAACATGTGCCACGAGTCGTCCGGGTCGGCCCTCTCCGAGACCATCGGCATCGGCAAGGGCAGCGTCCTGCTGGAGGACCTCTACAAGGCCGACCTGATCATCGTCGCCGGGCAGAACCCGGGTACCAACCACCCGCGCATGCTCTCCGCCCTGGAGAAGGCCAAGGCGAACGGCGCGAGGATCATCAGCGTCAATCCGCTGCCCGAGGCCGGCCTGGAGCGCTTCAAGAACCCGCAGACCCCGCAGGGCATGCTCAAGGGCGCCTCCCTCACCGACCTCTTCCTGCAGATCCGCATCGGCGGCGACCAGGCCCTCTTCCGTCTCCTCAACAAGCTGATCCTGGAAACCGAGGGCGCCGTCGACGAGGAGTTCGTCCGCGACCACACGCATGGCTACGAGGAGTTCGCCGCGGCCGCCCGTGCCGCCGACTGGGACGAGACGCTGACCGCGACCGGCCTCACGCGCGCGGACATCGACAAGGCCATGGCCATGATCCTGGCCTCGCGGCGCACCATCGTCTGCTGGGCCATGGGCCTCACCCAGCACAAGCACTCCGTGCCGACCATCCGCGAGGTCGTCAACTTCCTTCTGCTGCGCGGCAACATCGGCCGCCCGGGTGCGGGCGTGTGCCCGGTGCGCGGTCACTCGAACGTGCAGGGCGACCGCACCATGGGCATCTTCGAGCGGCCCGCCCCGGCGTTCCTGGACGCCCTGGAGAAGGAGTTCGGGTTCGCGCCGCCGCGCGAGCACGGCTACGACGTCGTACGGGCCATCCGCGCGCTGCGCGACGGCGAGGCGAAGGTCTTCTTCGCGATGGGCGGCAATTTCGTCTCCGCCACGCCGGACACCGACGTCACCGAGGCGGCCATGCGACGCGCGCGGCTCACCGTGCACGTGTCGACGAAGCTCAACCGAAGCCACGCGGTCACCGGTGCGCGTGCGCTGATCCTGCCCACTCTCGGCCGCACCGAGCGTGACCTCCAGGGCAGCGGCGAGCAGTTCGTGACGGTCGAGGACTCCATGGGCATGGTGCACGCCTCCCGGGGCCGCCTGGAGCCCGCGAGCCCGCACCTGCTGTCGGAACCGGCCATCGTCTGCCGCCTGGCACGCCGCGTGCTGGGCGAGAGCAGCCGCACGCCCTGGGAGGAGTTCGAGAAGGACTACGCGACGGTCCGGGACCGCATCGCACGCGTGATCCCCGGCTTCGAGGACTTCAACGCGCGCGTGGCCCGCCCGGGCGGCTTCACGCTCCCGCACGCCCCGCGCGACGAGCGCCGCTTCCCGACCGCTACGGGCAAGGCCAACTTCACGGCCGCTCCGGTCGAGTACCCGAAGGTGCCCGAGGGACGGCTGCTGCTGCAGACCCTGCGGTCGCACGACCAGTACAACACCACGATCTACGGACTCGACGACCGCTACCGGGGCATCAAGAACGGCCGCCGGGTCGTCATGGTCAACCCCGAGGACGCAGAGCGGCTGAACATCGCCGACGGCTCGTACGTCGACCTGGTGAGCGAGTGGAAGGACGGGATCGAGCGGCGGGCGCCCGGCTTCCGGGTCGTGCACTATCCGACGGCCCGGGGCTGCGCGGCCGCGTACTACCCGGAGACCAACGTCCTGGTCCCCCTGGACGCCACCGCGGACACCAGCAACACCCCGGCCAGCAAGTCCGTCGTCGTGCGTCTGGAACAATCGGCCACCGACTGAGCGTTTGCTCAGTCGACCCGTACCGACGGAGCACGACGAACGGAGCCGGCCCATGGGCGAGCAGCAGCACGTGAAGTTCCCGCAAGAGGTCATCGACGAGTACGCCGCGCTCGGCGTCGACCTGCCGGCCCTGTTCTCCGCCGGACACCTCGGGACCCGCATGGGTGTCCAGATAGTGGAAGCCTCCGCCGAGCGGGTCGTCGGGACCATGCCGGTGGAGGGGAACACCCAGCCGTACGGGCTGCTGCACGGCGGCGCCTCCGCGGTGCTCGCCGAGACGCTCGGGTCGGTCGGGTCGATGCTGCACGCCGGCAGCTCCAAGATCGCGGTCGGCGTCGACCTCAACTGCACCCATCACCGCGGCGTCCGCTCCGGCCTCGTCACCGGCGTGGCCACACCCCTGCACCGGGGGCGCTCGACGGCGACGTACGAGATCGTGATCAGCGACGAGCAGGGGCGGCGCGTGTGCAGCGCGCGGCTGACCTGCCTGCTGCGGGACGTGAACCGGAGTGACGAGGAGCGCCTCCGGGCCAACTGACACCGGCAGCCCGGACGGCGACACGTTCCGGCCACACTCCTTACGCCGCACCGGCCACGACCCCGGCGTGGCCGCCGCCACCACCACGAACCCTGCGTCGTCACCCCCGGCCACGCCCCTACGTCGTCGTCCCGGCCGCCACCCTCACGTTGTCGCCACGACCAACACCCGTACATCTTCCCGACGTTGAACCCGAGCGCCCGGCGGCATACCGTCGAGGCATGACGACGGGAGGAGCCCGGCGGACGGGGGCGGCGCTCGGACTGGCGCTGCTGGCCGCCGGCTTGGCGGCCGGGTGCGGCCGGCCGGGCGCTCGGGACGAAGCGAGCGAGACCCGGGCGAGCGCCGACTCGCCCTCCCCGTCGGCGACTCCGCCCGCACAGCTGTGCACGCAGATCATCGGCTACTGGTCGCGCCGGGCGCTGACCGGTGACACGTACGGCGACTACCAGTCGATGGGCCTGTCCGACGGCCAGTACGAGATCCTCCGCAAGGTCGTGGACGCCGCCCGGGCGGAACGCAGGCGCGCGGACGCACAGGCGGCCGACCGGCTGATCGACCGCAGGGCGCGCGAGTTGTGCGACAAGCGGTACCGAAACGGCGAGCCGACCGGAGGGCCATGGGGTGCCGAGTGAGGCCATGCCCAATTCCGCTTTCACACCCCATATTCGTGCCCCATACATGAAAAGGATCCGAGAACGCCGAACGCCTTTCGCGCCTGTAACTCTGCGTAATACGGCTGCAATACAGGCCCATGCTTCTCCCGAGAGACGCACCCTTCCCGCGAGTCCACAGAGGCCCTCAGGTAGCCTTCAGCAACGACCCGGGTAATCACCAAAACCGGTGAACACTCGTGAAGGAGCTACGCGCGAACGCTGCGAGTTCTCACTATGCGGACAGGGCGAATCGGCCGGAAATCCGCTCTTCCCCCCACCGAGTACCGCTCTGTGTTACCCCGTGTCATAACAAGAGCGTCACAGCCTTCGTCAGGCCCTCCTCCATGTTCCCTTCACGCGCTTAGAGTCACCGCCAGTCACCGAGCCACCGGATTCGAAGCCACTTCGGCCCAGCGCTCGACTCGGCGCGTTCCACGGGGAGCCGCCGTGCCAGGGAAAGGACCTGATTCGTGCGTCAACGTTCGATCATCGCAATAACCGCCGTGCTCGCGGCGGGATCGCTGACACTCACGGCTTGTGGGTCGCGTGACGAGGGCGGCAACAGCAGCAACGGCGACAAGACCACTGTGGTGATCGGCCTCGACGCCCCGCTGACCGGCGACCTGTCCGCACTCGGCCTCGGCATGAAGAACTCCGCCGACCTCGCCGCCAAGACGGCCAACAAGGACGAGTTCGTCAAGGGCGTCGAGTTCAAGATCGAGTCCCTCGACGACCAGGCGCAGCCCTCCGTCGGCCAGCAGAACGCCCAGAAGTTCATCAGCAACAAGGACGTCCTCGGCGTCGTCGGCCCGCTGAACTCCAGCGTCTCCCAGCAGATGCAGAAGCCGTTCAACGACGCCGGCCTGACCCAGATCTCCCCGGCCAACACCGGCACCGAGCTCACCCAGGGCGACGGCTGGAAGACCGGCAACTCGGTCCGCCAGTTCAAGACCTTCTTCCGCACCGCCACCACGGACGAGATCCAGGGCGCCTTCGCCGCCGACTACCTGTACAACCAGGCGAAGATCAAGAAGGTCTACCTGATCGACGACCAGAAGACCTACGGCGCGGGCCTCGCCGCCTCCTTCAAGACGAACTTCACCAAGTTCGGCGGCAAGATCGTCGGCAGCGACCACATCAACCCCGACGACCGTGACTTCAACGCCGTGGTCGCCAAGATCAAGAAGACCGGCGCCGAAGCCCTCTACTACGGCGGCGAGTACCCGGCCGCGGCCCCCCTGAGCCAGCAGCTCAAGGACAGCGGCCAGAACATCCCGCTCATGGGCGGCGACGGCATCTACTCCGGCGAGTTCCCGAAGCTCAACAAGAAGGCCGAGGGCGACCTCGCCACCTCCGTGGGCGAGCCCGTCGAGAAGCTCGACTCCGCCAAGACGTTCATCAAGAACTACGAGGCCGCGGGCTACGAGGACGACTACGAGGCCTACGGCGGCCTCACCTACGACGCCACCTGGGCCATCATCGAGGCCGTCAAGCTGGCGGTCGAGGGCAACGACGGCAAGCTCCCGTCCGACGGCCGCAAGGCGGTCCTGGACGCCATGGCCAAGGTCAAGTTCGACGGCGTCACCGGCGCCATCTCCTTCGACGAGTTCGGTGACACCACCAACCACACGATGACCGCCTACAAGGTCAAGAACAACGCGTGGGTGCCGGAGTTCAGCGGCGAACCCAAGCTGGGCTGAGCAGAGGACGAGTAGAGAAACCTCCCCCATCACACATTGATCCAGGCCGCGCGGGAACGCCCACCAGCGCTCCCGCGCGGCGCCATATCCGAACCACTCCACGGAGGCCCTGCGGTGAACGAACTGCCGCAACAGCTGGCCAATGGACTCATCCTCGGCGCGATGTACGGACTCATCGCGATCGGCTACACGATGGTCTACGGCATCGTCCAGCTCATCAACTTCGCCCACGGCGAGATATTCATGGTCGGGGGCTTCGGGGCCCTCACCGTCTGGTTGGTACTCCCCGAAGGCTTCGCCCTCGGCGCCGCGATCCCCCTCATGATCCTCGCGGGCGTCATCGTCTCCGTCGCCGTCGCCACCGCGGCGGAACGCTTCGCCTACCGGCCACTGCGCACAGCGCCACGGCTGGCACCCCTCATCACCGCCATCGGCCTGTCCATCGTTCTCCAGCAGGCCGTGTGGATGTGGTACCCGGACGCGAAGAAGGACCAGCCCTTCCCGCAGTTCGAAGGCGGCCCCGTCGACATCCTGGGCGCCAACGTCCAGCGCGGCGACCTCTTCGTCCTGATCGCCGCCCCGCTGTGCATGCTCGCCCTCGGCCTGTTCGTCACCAAGACGCGCTCCGGCCGCGGTATGCAGGCCACCGCCCAGGACCCCGACACGGCGAAGCTGATGGGCATCAACACCGACCGCATCATCGTCATGGCGTTCGCCATCGGTGCCGCGTTCGCCGCCATCGCCGCGGTCGCCTACGGCCTGAAGAACGGTCAGGTCGGCTTCCGCATGGGCTTCCTGATGGGCCTCAAGGCCTTCACCGCCGCCGTGCTCGGCGGCATCGGCAACATCTACGGCGCCATGCTCGGCGGTGTGGTCCTCGGCGTCGCCGAGTCCCTCGCCACCGGCTACATCGGTGACATCCCCGGCATGGACCTCTTCGGCGGCGGCGCCTGGAAGGACGTATGGGCGTTCAGCCTGCTCATCCTCGTCCTGCTGTTCAGGCCACAGGGTCTGCTCGGCGAACGCGTCGCGGATCGGGCGTGATACCCATGACCACCGAGACCCCCATGGACAAGACCACCGACACCACCAAGGTGTCCACCGCTCCGGCCACCCCGATCATCCCGCTGCCGCACGCCGCGGCACGCGCGCTGACCGTCGCCGGCTCCGCCCTCGCCCTCGTCGGCACCTTCCTCGCGTGGACGTGGACCGACGAGTTCCCGGGCAACCTCACCGTCACCGGCTACCCCGGCGGCCTGCAGGTGCTCACGCTCGTGGGAGCCCTGCTCACGCTGCTGTTCGCCCTCTCCGGCTACGGCATCCGCGGCCTGGGCTGGCTCACCCCCGGCGGCAAGAACAGCCCCGTCCTGCTCGCCGCCCTCGGTGTGTTCGGCACCACGGGCTACGCCATGGGCGCGATCAGCCAGGAGCTCGGCGGCCTGGTCAACCTGGAGCCCGGCGCCTGGGTCTCCGGCATCGGCGCGCTCATCGCCGTGATCGGCGCCCTCGGCCTCCCGGTCGACCAGCCCTACGGCGCCCAGGACCCGACCCCGAACCTCTGGGGCCGGATCCGCCACTCCCTCAGCGCCCCCGAGCCCGGCCGCGCCAAGGACCTGCCCTCCTGGGCCGAGATCCTGATCATCGCCGCCGGCTTCGGCGTCGGCCTGTACGTCTTCGCGTACGGCATCGGCACCGAGTACTCCGAGTTGTTCATCGGCTTCCTGATCATCACGGCCTTCGGCTTCACCGCCGTCACCCGCGCCGGTCTCCTCAAGCGGCTCTCGGCACTCACCGCCAAGCACCGCAACGTGGCCATGGCGGCGGCCTTCGTGGCGGCGATCTGCTTCCCCTTCACCCAGACCAACGACCAGTTCGCCCTCATCGGCGCGAACATCCTGATCTTCGCCACGGTCGCTCTGGGCCTCAACGTCGTCGTCGGCCTCGCCGGCCTCCTCGACCTCGGATACGTCGCCTTCCTCGGCGTCGGCGCCTACGCCGCCGCCCTGGTCTCCGGCTCCCCGCAGTCGAGCATCGGCGTCGAGTTCCCGTTCTGGGCAGCGGTCCTCACCGGTGCCGCCGCCTCGCTGATCTTCGGCGTGGTGATCGGTGCCCCCACCCTGCGACTGCGCGGCGACTACCTCGCCATCGTGACGCTCGGCTTCGGTGAGATCTTCCGCATCACCATGAACAACCTGAACGGCAACAGCGGACCGGACGTCACCAACGGCTCCAACGGCATCCCGAACATCCCGGACCTGGAGATCTTCGGGTTCAACCTCGGGCTGCCGCACGACGTCCTGGGCACCGAGCTCACCCGTTCCGGCAACTACTACCTGCTGATGCTGCTGTGCACGGCGATCGTCGTCCTGGTCTTCCGCCGCTCCGCGGAGTCCCGCATCGGCCGCGCCTGGGTCGCCATCCGCGAGGACGAGACCGCCGCCACCGCGATGGGCATCAACGGCTTCCGCCTGAAGCTCCTCGCCTTCGCGCTCGGCGCCTCCCTCGCCGGTCTCGCGGGTACGGTCCAGGCACACGTGTCGTACAGCGTCACCCCCGAGCAGTACCAGTTCGCCGGCTCCGTACCGCCGAACTCGGCCTTCCTGCTCGCCGCCGTCATCCTCGGCGGCATGGGCACCATCAGCGGCCCGCTGATCGGCGCCGCGCTGCTCTACCTCATCCCGGCCAAGCTCCAGTTCATGGCGGAGTACCAGCTGCTCCTCTTCGGCGTCGCGCTGATGCTGCTGATGCGCTTCCGCCCCGAGGGCCTGGTCGCCGACCGCAGGAAGCAGCTCGAATTCCACGAGACCGGACAGCTCGACGTACCGGAGGACAAGTCGCTGCCCGAGGGCGCGACCGGCGTCGCCAAGGCAGGGGCGTGACCGCCATGACCACCACCACGACAGCACCCACCAGCACCACGGTGCTCGACGCCAGCGGCGTCACCATGCGCTTCGGCGGCCTCACCGCCGTACGCGACGTGGACCTCACCGTGAACACCGGTGAGATCGTCGGCCTCATCGGCCCCAACGGCGCCGGCAAGACGACCTTCTTCAACTGCCTCACCGGCCTGTACGTGCCGACCGAGGGCAAGGTCGCCTACAAGGGCACCGTCCTGCCGCCCAAGCCTCACCTGGTCACCCAGGCCGGCATCGCCCGTACGTTCCAGAACATCCGGCTCTTCGCCAACATGACCGTTCTGGAGAACGTGCTGGTCGGACGGCACACCCGCACCAAGGAAGGCCTCTGGTCGGCCCTCCTGCGCCTGCCCGGCTTCAAGAAGGCCGAGGAAGAGTCCCGCGCGCGGGCCATGGAGCTCCTGGAGTTCACCGGCCTCGCCGCCAAGGCCGACCACCTCGCCCGCAACCTGCCCTACGGCGAGCAGCGCAAGCTGGAGATCGCCCGGGCGCTCGCGAGCGAGCCCGGTCTGCTCCTCCTCGACGAGCCGACCGCCGGTATGAACCCGCAGGAGACCCGGGCGGCCGAGGAGCTGATCTTCGCCATCCGGGACAAGGGCATCGCCGTCCTCGTCATCGAGCACGACATCCGGTTCATCATGAACCTCTGCGACCGGGTCGCCGTGCTGGTCCAGGGCGAGAAGATCGTCGAGGGCCCCGCCGAGGTCGTCCAGGCCGACGAGCGCGTCATCGCCGCCTACCTCGGCACGCCCTTCGAGGGCGCGCCGGGCGAGGCGGAAGCCGCCGAAGTCGAGGCTGCGGAGGCCGACGCGCAGAGCACCACGGAAGGGGACGACAAGTGACCGCACTGCTCGAGGTCGAGGACCTCAGGGTCGCTTACGGCAAGATCGAGGCCGTCAAGGGCATCTCGTTCAAGGTGAACGCGGGCGAGGTCGTCACCCTCATCGGCACCAACGGCGCCGGCAAGACCACCACCCTGCGGACCCTGTCGGGTCTCCTCCAGCCGCTGTCCGGCGAGATCAAGTTCGACGGCAAGTCGCTGAAGAAGATCCCCGCCCACAAGGTCGTCTCGCTGGGGCTCGCCCACTCCCCCGAGGGGCGGCACATCTTCCCGCGCATGACGATCGAGGACAACCTCCGCCTCGGCGCCTTCCTCCGCAACGACAAGGAAGGCATCGAGAAGGACATCCAGCGCGCATACGACCTCTTCCCCATCCTCGGAGAGCGCCGCAAGCAGGCCGCGGGCACCCTCTCCGGCGGTGAGCAGCAGATGCTCGCCATGGGACGGGCGCTGATGTCCCGGCCGAAGCTGCTCATGCTCGACGAGCCCTCCATGGGCCTCTCCCCGATCATGATGCAGAAGATCATGTCAACCATCCAGGAGCTGAAGTCCCAGGGCACCACCATCCTGCTCATCGAGCAGAACGCCCAGGCCGCGCTCTCCCTGGCCGACCACGGCCATGTCATGGAGGTCGGCAAGATCGTCCTCTCCGGCACCGGGCAGGACCTGCTGCACGACGAGTCGGTGCGCAAGGCGTACCTCGGCGAGGACTGACCCCGCACACACACGGTGAGGCCCGCGTCCCCTTCCGGGGGCGCGGGCCTCACTCATGCGCTGCTGGGCGTCAGCCCTTGGCCGCCTTCTTCTCCTCGGCGTCCTGGATGACGGCCTCGGCCACCTGCTGCATCGACATCCGGCGGTCCATGGAGGTCTTCTGGATCCACCGGAACGCGGCGGGCTCGGTCAGCCCGTACTCGGTCTGGAGGACGGACTTCGCCCGGTCGACCAGCTTGCGCGTCTCCAGGCGCTGGCTGAGGTCGGCGACCTCCTTCTCCAGCTCCTTCAGCTCGGTGAACCGCGATACGGCCATCTCGATCGCCGGCACGACGTCGCTCTTGCTGAACGGCTTGACGAGGTACGCCATCGCACCGGCGTCACGGGCCCGCTCGACCAGGTCCCGCTGGGAGAACGCCGTCAGCATCAGGACCGGGGCGATGCTCTCCTCGGCGATCTTCTCCGCCGCCGAAATACCGTCCAGCTTCGGCATCTTCACATCGAGGATGACGAGGTCGGGCTTGTGCTCACGGGCCAGCTCGACGGCCTGCTCACCGTCACCGGCCTCGCCGACGACGGTGTACCCCTCTTCTTCGAGCATCTCTTTGAGATCGAGCCGGATCAGCGCCTCGTCCTCGGCAATGACGACACGGGTCGTCAGCGGAGGCACGTGCGACTTGTCGTCGTCGGGCGCGTCTACGGGCTGGGGCGACTCGGGGGCGGTCACGGGGGCTCCTTGTTGCGGGCCGGGCAGTGCTGCTGCGTAAGCAGCCTACCTAGAGGCGGGGAGCTGCGATGACCCGGTACACTCTCTGGCAGCTCACCAGCTTGCCCGGTTGGAGGAACTGGTCAGACTCGCGGCACTCAAAATGCCGTGCCCTTTGGGCATGTGGGTTCGAATCCCACACCGGGCACCTTCAGGAAGAAGCGGATGCTCACGTTCTCGTGAACATCCGCTTTTTCGTGCCCACGGTTACGATCAGTGACGCAGAGTGTCCGCATGAACTTTCACGACACCCAGGTTCGACAGAAGGCGCTGACACTGCTGCGCAACGGCGCAAGGAACGCAGACGTCGCCCGTCAACTCAATGTTCCCGCCGGGACGATCGGCAAGTGGCTTCACTTGGACCGGTCGAAGCGGGGTGAGTGCCCTGGTAGGAAGCCTCCGAAATGCCCCCGATGTGACGACCGCCCCCTCGATCAAGCCGCCTACTCCTACCTGCTCGGCCTCTACCTTGGGGACGGCTACATCGTCCAGTGGTCCGGAAGCAGAACCCCAAGCCTCGTCATCACCTGCGACAACGCTTGGCCCGGCCTGATGGACAAGTGCGAGCAAGCCATGCGCGCGGTCTTCCCCAACAACGCCGTGTGCCGTTCGCCCAAGGAGGGCTGCCACGACGTGAAGCTCTCCTCCAACCACCTGCGCTGTATGTTCCCCCAGCACGGCCACGGCAAGAAGCACGAGCGTGCCATCACTCTCGAGCCCTGGCAGCAGGCGATCGTCAACGCCCACCCCTGGGAGTTCATCCGCAGCCTCATCCACTCCGACGGCTGCCGCATCACCAACTGGGCGACTCGCCTCGTTGCGGGTGAGCGGAAGCGCTATGAGTACCCCAGGTACTTCTTCACCAACCTGTCGGGCGACATCATCCGCCTCTTCACCGAGACCCTGAACCACGTTGGCGTCGATTGGCGGCATGCGAACCCACGCAACATCTCCATCGCCCGCAAAGCCTCCGTAGCCCTCATGGACACCCACGTAGGCCCCAAGCACTGACGCACCACAAAGGGCCCCTCCTCAAGAGGGGCCCTCCGCCTGCTACTTGGGACTGTCGTCCTCCCCGATGTGATGCACCCGCACCATGTTCGTCGAGCCCGACACCCCAGGCGGCGAGCCCGCCGTGATGACGACCGTGTCGCCCTTCTTGCAGCGGCCGTACTTCAGAAGCAGCTCGTCCACCTGGTCGACCATCGCGTCCGTCGAGTTCACGTGCGGCCCGAGGAACGTCTCCACTCCCCACGTCAGATTCAGCTGCGACCGCGTCGCCGGCTCCGGCGTGAACGCCAGCAGCGGGATCGGGGAGCGGTAGCGGGAGAGGCGGCGGGCGGTGTCGCCGGACTGGGTGAAGGCGACGAGGAACCGGGCGCCCAGGAAGTCGCCGATCTCGGCCGCCGCGCGGGCCACCGCGCCGCCCTGGGTGCGGGGCTTGTTGCGCTCCGTCAGGGGCGGGAGGCCCTTCGCCAGGAGGTCTTCCTCGGCCGCCTCGACGATCTTCGCCATCGTCCGGACCGTCTCGATGGGGTACTTGCCGACGCTGGTCTCGCCGGACAGCATCACCGCGTCGGTGCCGTCGATGACCGCGTTGGCGACATCGCTCGCCTCCGCCCTCGTCGGGCGCGAGTTGTCGATCATCGAGTCGAGCATCTGCGTCGCCACGATCACCGGCTTGGCGTTGCGCTTCGCCAGCTTGATCGCGCGCTTCTGGACGATGGGCACCTGTTCCAGCGGCATTTCGACGCCGAGGTCCCCGCGCGCCACCATGATGCCGTCGAACGCGGCCACGATGTCGTCGATCGCCTCGACCGCCTGCGGCTTCTCCACCTTGGCGATGACGGGGAGGCGGCGGCCCTCCTCGTCCATGATCCTTTGCACGTCCTCGATGTCCCGGCCGCTCCTCACGAACGACAGCGCGATGACGTCGAAGCCGGTGCGCAGCGCCCAGCGCAGGTCCGCCTCGTCCTTCTCGGAGAGGGCGGGGACGGAGACCGCGACGCCCGGCAGGTTCAGGCCCTTGTTGTCGGAGACCATGCCGCCCTCGACCACGGTGGTGTGGACGCGCGGGCCGTCGACCGACGTGACCTCCAGGCAGACCTTGCCGTCGTCGACGAGGACGCGTTCGCCCGGGGTGACGTCACCGGCGAGGCCGGTGTACGTGGTTCCGCAGGTCTCCCGGTCGCCCTGGACTCCCTCTTCGACGCTGATGGTGAAGGTGTCCCCGCGTTCAAGGAGTACGGGTCCTTCGGTGAAGCGGCCGAGGCGGATCTTCGGGCCTTGAAGGTCGGCGAGGACGCCGACGCTGCGGCCGGTCTCGTCGGAGGCCTTCCGGACGTGCTGGTAGCGCTCCTCGTGGTCGGCGTAACTGCCGTGGCTGAGGTTGAATCGGGCGACGTCCATTCCGGCGTCGACCAGTGCCTTTATCTGGTCGTACGAGTCGGTGGCAGGACCCAGGGTGCAGACGATTTTCGCTCGGCGCATGTTTCGACTCTATGACTTACCGGCGGGTAGAGAATTGGCCGGGCGTGACCACCCAACAACCTTTACATGAAGGGTTATTGACAAGTGTTGAATTGTGCGGCGGGATGCTCCGATGAGCGTTCGAAGCATCCCCCGAAGTATTCCGCCGGGGCGGTTCACAGCTGCGGCGGCGTCATGGTGAAGCGCGCGTTCACTTGGGCGTAGACGTGCTGCCGCTGGGGTTCGAGGTCGAGGGGGGCGGCCGCGGCGTCCTCCGCTGCTCCGTACGCCATGGAGCGTATACGGCCCGCGGGGGCGGGTGCGACGGGCTGGGGGTTCTCCGCGCCGATGTCGGCGAGTTCGACCAGGGCGGCGAGCGAGGCACCGAGCGCCTCCGCGTACTCCCGCGCCCGCTGGACCGCTTCCCGCACCGCCTGCTGCCGGGCCTCCCGGTAGGCCGGTGAGTCGGGGCGCAGGGCCCACCACGGGCCGTCCACCCGGGTGAGGTCCAAGTCGGCAAGCCGCGTGGTGAGTTCGCCGAGGGCGGTGAAGTCGGTGAGCTCGGCCGTGACGTGGACGCGGCCGTGATAGGCGTGGATCCGCTCGCCGCGGCCCTTCTCCTTCAGTTCCGGGGTGATGGAGAAGGAGCCGGTCTCCAGACGCTCCACCGCGTCGCCGTACGTCTTGATGAGGTCCAGGACGGTGGCGTTGCGGCGGGTGAGGTCGTCGAGGGCGGCGCGGCGGTCCTTGCCGCGGGCGGCGACGGCGACGCCGATGCGGGCGATCTCGGGATCGACCTCCAGGTGGGCCTCGCCGCGGACGGCGATGCGCGGAGCGGTGGGGGTGCCGTAGGGCACCGGGGGCTGAAGTTCCTCTGAGGGGGCGGTCATACGTCCCACTCTGTCATCGCTTGCTGGGTTACGGACCGGGCAGGTCATCAGATCGCAACCTGCGGGGTCTGTTGCCACTCGCCATGACCAGGTCAGAATCTACGCGCGTCAGAATCTACGCGCGTTGTTGACCATCCCCGGGGAGAACCACTCATGCCGTTGAACCGCCGGAAGTTCCTGAAGAAGTCCGCCGTCACCGGAGCGGGGGTGGCGATCGCCGGCGCGGCGGCGGCTCCGGCGGCGCAGGCCGCGGAGGCGACCACGGCGGCGACGGCGAAGAAGCCCGCGAAGCGGTACTCGCTGACGGTGATGGGCACGACCGATCTGCACGGCAACATCTTCAACTGGGACTACTTCAAGGACGCGGAGTACTCGGACGCCAAGGGCAACGCGAAGGGTCTGGCGCGCGTCTCGACGCTGGTGAGCCAGGTCCGCGCCGAGAAGGGCCGCTGCAACACGCTGCTCATCGACGCGGGCGACACGATCCAGGGCACCCCGCTGACGTACTACTACGCGAAGGTCGACCCGATCACCGCTCAGGGCGGTCCGATCCACCCGATGGCGGCGGCGATGAACGCGATCGGGTACGACGCGGTGGCCCTCGGCAACCACGAGTTCAACTACGGCATCGAGACGCTGCGCAAGTTCGAGGAGCAGTGCGACTTCCCGCTGCTGGGTGCGAACGCGCTGGACGCCAAGACGCTGAAGCCCGCCTTCCCGCCGTACTTCATCAAGAAGTTCCGTGTGCCCGGAGCCCCGCCGGTGAAGGTCGCGGTGCTCGGTCTGACCAACCCGGGTATCGCGATCTGGGACAAGGCCTACGTCGAGGGCAAGATGGTGTTCCCGGGGCTGGAGGAGCAGGCCGCGAAGTGGGTGCCGAAGCTGCGCTCGATGGGTGCGGACGTCGTGGTCGTGTCGGCGCACTCCGGTTCGTCCGGCACGTCGTCGTACGGTGACCAGCTGCCGTACATCGAGAACTCGTCGGCGCTGGTGGCCCAGAAGGTGCCGGGCATCGACGCGATCCTGGTCGGGCACGCGCACACGGAGATCGCGGAGCTGCTGGTCACGAACGAGAAGACGGGCAGGACGGTCGTGCTGTCGGAACCGCTGTGCTACGCGCAGCGACTGACTCTGTTCGACTTCGAGCTGGTCTTCGAAAAGGGCCGTTGGACGGTCGAGTCGGTGAAGGCGACGGTGCGCGACTCCAAGACGGTCGCGGACGACCCGAAGATCACCAAGCTGCTGAAGGACGACCACGACATCGTCGTGGAGTACGTCAACCAGGTCGTCGGCACGGCCACCGAGACGCTGACGACGGTCGAGGCGCGCTACAAGGACGCCCCGATCATCGACCTGATCACCAAGGTCCAGGAGGACGTGGTCAAGGCGGCGCTGGCGAGCACGCAGTACGCCTCGCTGCCCGTCATCGCGCAGGCCTCTCCCTTCTCCCGCACCTCGGAGATCCCGGCCGGGGACGTGACGATCCGGGATCTGTCGAGCCTGTACGTGTACGACAACACGCTGGTCGCGAAGCTGATGACGGGCGCGCAGATCAAGGCGTACCTGGAGTACTCCGCGGAGTACTTCGTGCAGACGGCGCCGGACGCCGCGGTCGACGTCGAGAAGCTGACGAACGCGAACAACCGCCCCGACTACAACTACGACTACGTGTCGGGGCTGTCGTACGAGATCGACATCGCCCAGGCGGCCGGTTCGCGGATCAAGAACCTGTCCTACAACGGTGCCGCGCTGGACGACGCCCAGCAGTTCGTGTTCGCCGTGAACAACTACCGGGCCAACGGCGGCGGCGCGTTCCCGCATGTGGCGTCGGCACAGGAGCTGTGGTCGGAGTCGACGGAGATCCGCACCCGGATCGCGGAGTGGGTGACCGCGAAGGGTGTGCTGGACCCCAAGGAGTTCGCGTCGGTGGACTGGAAGCTCACGCGGAACGGTACGCCGGTGTTCTAGGCCCGTAGGGGTTCTGGGGCCGTAGGGGTTCTGGGGCCCGTAGGGGTGCTTGTGGGGAGCCTCAGATCCCGTCCATGAGGGGTGTCAGTACCTTCGGCCGGCGCGCGGACGGAATCCGGGGCTCCTTCTGTTGCAGGCCGAAGGTGGTGAAGGCCGTGCGGGTGGGCAGGCGGTAAGTCTGCTCGCCGGTGAGGGAGTTGAGGATGCCCGCGCTGCGCCAGGCCGCGAGGCCGAGGTCGGGGGTGCCGATGCCGTGGGTGTGGCGTTCGGCGTTCTGGACGTAGACGTGGCACCCGGAGCCGGTGACCGAGGGGTCCATGACCAGGCGGTACTGGTCGTCGACGCGGGGGCGTTCCTGGCTGTCCCGGCGCAGGTAGGGGTCGAGGCCGGCGAGCAGGCAGTCGAGGGACCGTTCGCGGTAGCCGGTGGCCAGGACGACCGCGTCCGTGGTCAGGCGTGAGCGGGTGTTCTGCTGGATGTGCTCCAGGTGGAGCTCGACCTTGGTGGTGGCGATACGGCCCGCCGTGCGCACCAGGACGCCGGGGGTGATGACGGTGTCGGGCCAGCCGCCGTGCAGGGTGCGGCGGTAGAGCTCGTCGTGGATCGCGGCCAGGGTGTCGGCGTCGATGCCCTTGTGGAGCTGCCACTGCGATGCGCCGAGCCGGTCGCGGACCGGTTCGGCGAGGGCGTGGAAGTAGCGGGTGTAGTCGGGGGTGAAGTGCTCCAGGCCGAGCTTGGAGTACTCCATGGGCGCGAACGCCTCGGTCCGGCCGAGCCAGTGGAGCCGCTCGCGGCCGACGGGGCGGCTGCGGAGCAGGTCCAGGAAGACCTCGGCGCCGGACTGTCCCGACCCGATGACGGTGATGTGCTCGGCGGCGAGCAGTCTCTCGCGGTGGTCGAGGTAGTCGGCGGCGTGGATGACGGGGACGGCGGGTGCGTCGACGAGCGGTCTGAGCGGGTCGGGGACGTACGGCTCGGTGCCGATGCCCAGCACGACGTTCCGGGTGTACGTACGGCCGAGCGCCTCGCCCTCACCGTCCGGGCCGAGCTGGGTGAAGTCGACCTCGAAGACGTCGCGTTCGGGGTTGAAGCGGACGGCGTCGACCTGGTGGCCGAAGCGCAGTGCGGGGAGGTTCTCGCAGACCCAGCGGCAGTAGGCGTCGTACTCGGCGCGCTGGATGTGGAAGCGCTCGGCGAAGTAGAAGGGGAAGAGCCGGTCGCGGGCCTTGAGGTAGTTCAGGAAGGACCAGGGGCTGGCGGGGTCGGCGAGCGTCACCAGGTCGGCGAGGAAGGGGACCTGGATGCGGGAGCCGTCGATGAGCAGGCCGGGGTGCCAGGAGAAGGCGGGGCGCCGCTCGTAGAAGACGGCGTCGAGGCCGACGAGGGGCTGGGCGAGGGCGGCGAGGGAGAGGTTGAAGGGGCCGATGCCGATGCCGACGAGGTCGCGGGGGGTGTCGGGGTCGTGCTGTGGGGGTTTGGGGTGCACGTCGGCCAGTGGGTTGGGCTGCATGCCGGCCGGCTGGTTGAGGTGCATATCGGCAGGGGGGTTCGACTGCGGACTCATCCGGGGGTGTTTCCTTCCACCAGTTTCAGGAGGGCGGCCAGGTCGTCCGGGCGCGTGCGGGGGTTGAGGAGGGTCGCCTTCAGCCACAGGCGCCCGTCTATGCGGGCCCGGCCGAGGACGGCGCGGCCGTCGGTGAGGAGCCTGCGGCGTACGGCGGCGACGGTGTCGTCGGTCGCGTGTGCGGGCCGGAACAGGACCGTGCTGAGGGTGGGCCGGTCGTAGAGCTCGAAGCCGGGGTGGTCGTTGACGAGGGCGGCGAACTCGCGGGCGTTGTCGCAGACTTGCTCGACCAGTCGGCCGAGGCCGGTGCGGCCGAGGGTCTTGAGGGTGACGGCGATCTTCAGGGCGTCGGGCCTGCGGCTGGTGCGCAGGGAGCGGCCGAGCAGGTCGGGCAGGCCCGCCTCGGTGTCGTCGTCGGCGTTGAGGTAGTCGGCGCGGTGGTGGAGCACGGCGAGGTCGGCCGGGTGCCGGACCGCGAGGAGTCCTGCGGCGACGGGCTGCCAGCCGAGTTTGTGCAGGTCCAGCGTGACGGTGTGGGCGGCTTCCAGGCCGGTGAGGCGGTCGCGGTAGCGGTCGCTGAAGAGGAGCGCTCCGCCGTAGGCGGCGTCGATGTGGAGCCGGGCGCCGTGGGTGGCGCACAGGGCGGCGATCTCGGGGAGGGGGTCGATGAGGCCGGCGTCGGTGGTGCCGGCGGTGGCGGCGACCAGGAGGGAGCCTCGTGGGCCGGGCAGGTCGGTGAGGGCCTCGTCGAGGGCGGCGGGGTCGAGGGTGCCGGCCGGGGCGGGGACGACGACGGGCTCCGGCAGACCCAGCAGCCATGCGGCGCGGGGCAGCGAGTGATGGGCGTTCGCGCCGTGTACGAGTCGGATGCCGGTGCCGTGGGCTTCTCGGGCGAGGAGGAGGGCGAGGTGGTTGGATTCGGTGCCGCCGGTGGTGACGAGGGCGTCCGGCTGCGCGGTGGTTTTCTCGCCCCCGCCGCCCCTACCCGTCCCATCCTGAAGGGGCTCCGCCCCTTCGACCCCGCCAGGGGGCTCTTCCCCTTCCACCCCGCCAGGGGGCTCCGCCCCCTGGACCCCCGTCGGCCCCGAAAGGGCCTCGTCCTCGAACGCCGGACGGGCTGGAAAGACCTCCCTCGCCAGCGCCCCCGTCACCAACGCCTCCAGCTCCGATGCGCCCGGCGCCTGGTCCCAGGAGTCCAGCGACGGGTTGAGGGCGGAGGCCGCGAGGTCGGCTGCGGTGGCTGCGGCCAGGGGTGGGCAGTGGAGGTGGGCGGTGCAGAGGGGGTCCGCGGGGTCGGCGGTGGTCTCGGTGAGGGTGCGGACGACGGTGTGGAGGGCGTTCGGGTCACCCCGGTCCGGGAGGACGTCGCCGATCGCGGCCCGTACGCGCGCGGCGACCGCGTCCGGGCCGCCCGAGGGCAGGGGGCCTCCGCGGGCCCGGGTGCCCTCGCTCAGCGCGTCGAGCACGGTGTCGAGCAACGGCCGTAGGGCGTGGGGTCCTTCGGGGCCTGAAGCGAGCGACGACGGCGTGCTCATCCTGTCCTCCCGGGCGCTGGGGCAAGAGGGACTTCCAGCTTGTACCCGGATGCGTGATGACGCCCGAAAAGCCCAACGATCGGAACCCGAAAGGGGGTACTTGCGTGCGGGGAAAGCGTGTCGGGGCGGCGCGCGGAGGATGGCGGGGTAGGGGCCGCCGCATCCGTCAGAGGATGCAGCGGCCCCTACCGCACAGCGACCAGTCCCCTATGCCACCGGGACCGGCCCCCTACGTCATTGCGACCAGCCCGCCTAGCCCTCGCGCACCCGCAACGCCCGTGCCAGGTCGTCGAGTTGGTCGACCAGCTTGCGTCGGAGCGCCGGGATCGGCTCGCCTTCGCGCAGGCACTCCTCGCCCAGCCGCAGGGTGTCGGTGTCGACGGCGTGCGCCGGGAAGGCGTAGCGGCCGGCGGCTTCGGCGATGGCGGGGCCCCTGCGGGCGGCGACGGCGACCGCGTCGGGGTAGTAGCGGGGCACGTACTGCCGTACGAGGTCGGCCTGTTCGGGCTGCCAGAAGCCCTGGGCGGTGGCGGTGAAGAGGTAGTTGGACAGGTCGGTGCTGTCGTCGGTGGCGAACATGGCGGCCCAGGCCTTCGCCTTGGCCTCCTCGTCGGGCAGCGCGGCCCGGCAGCGGGCGGCACCCTCCTGGCCGGTGGCGCTCGGGTCGCGGTCCAGCTCGGCAGCGATGGCGGCCTCGTCGACGGCGCCGAGGACGGCGAGCCGGCCGAGGACGCGCCAGCGCAGCTCGGGGTCGAGTTCGGGTCCGCCGGGCACGGTGCCGTCGGCGAGCCAGGCGGCGATGGTGTCGGGGTGGGCGGCGACGTCGATGAAGTGGCGTACGGCGATCAGGCGCAGGCCGGGGTTGTCGCCGTCCTCGGTGCGGCGGATGAGGTCGCGGCAGAGGGAGGAGAGGGTGGCCAGGGCGGCGGGGCGCTCCTGCGGGGTGAGGTAGCGGTCGGCGACCTGGACGGTGGCGAAGGCCAGGACGCCCTGGACGATGGCGAGGTCGGTCTCGTGCGGCAGGTGGGTGCGGGCCGTCTCCAGGTAGGCGGTGGCGGCCAGTTCGCCGTCGCGGACGGCGTCGCGCAGGGCGTTCCAGACGACCGCGCGGGTGAGCGGTTCGGGCAGTCCGGCGAGGCTCTTGCGGACGGTCTCGAAGGACTCGGGGTCGAAGCGCACCTTGGCGTAGGTCAGGTCGCCGTCGTTGAGCAGCAGCAGCGCCGGGCGCTTGCCGATGGGCTGCGGAGCCGGGTGCGGGACGTCGAGGTGGAGGCGGTCACGCAGGACGAGGTGGCCGTCGTTGTCGCCGAGGTCCAGGTCGTACAGGCCGACGGCGACGCGGTGGGGGCGGCTGCCGACGCGGTCGACGGTGAGGCTGTACGTGCCGTTCTCGCCGGGGGTGACGGCCGGGGTGAGGGTGTCGACGCCGGTGGTGCGCAGCCAGGTGTCGGCCCAGGCGTGGACGTCGCGTTCGGTGGCGGAGGCGAGGGAGTCGATGAAGTCGGCGAGGGTGGCGTTGGAGAACTTGTGGCGGGCGAAGTGGGTGTTGATGCCGGCGAGGAAGTCCTTCTCGCCGAGCCAGGCCACCAGCTGGCGCAGTGCGGAGGCGCCCTTGGCGTAGGAGATGCCGTCGAAGTTGAGCAGGGCCGTGGCGGTGTCGTGGACCGCTTCGGGGGCGACGGGGTGGGTGGAGGGGCGCTGGTCGGCGTCGTAGCCCCAGGCCTTGCGGGCGACGCCGAAGTCGGTCCAGGTGTCGCTGAAGCGGGTGGCTTCGGCGCAGGTCTGGTAGCCCATGTACTCGGCGAAGGACTCGTTCAGCCAGATGTCGTCCCACCAGCGCAGGGTGACCAGGTCGCCGAACCACATGTGGGCCATCTCGTGGGCGATGACCATGGCGCGGGTCTGGCGCTCGGTGTCGGTGACGGCGGAGCGGTAGACGAACTCGTCACGGAAGGTGACCAGTCCGGGGTTCTCCATGGCGCCGGCGTTGAACTCGGGGACGAACGCCTGGTCGTAGGAGTCGAAGGGGTACGGCTCGTCGAACTTCTCGTGGTAGCGGTCGAAGCACGCGCGCGTGACGTCGAGGAGTTCGTCGGCGTCCGTGTCGAGGTAGGGGGCGAGCGAGCGGCGGCAGTGCAGGCCGAAGGGCAGGCCGCGGTGTTCGGTGCGCACGGAGTGCCAGGGGCCGGCGGCGACGGCGACGAGGTAGGTGGAGATCAGCGGGGTGGGCGCGGCCTGCCAGCGGCCGTCACCGAGGTGTTCGGTGATGCCGTTGGCGAGGACGGTCCAGCCCTCGGGGGCCGTGACGGTGAGGTCGAAGACGGCCTTGAGGTCCGGCTGGTCGAAGGCGGCGAAGACGCGCTGGACGTCCTCCATGAACAGCTGGGTGTAGACGTAGGTCTCGCCGTCGGTGGGGTCGGTGAAGCGGTGCATGCCCTCGCCGGTGCGGGAGTAGCGCATGGCCGCCTCGACGCGCAGTTCGTGCTCGCCGGCGGTGAGGTTCTTCAGGGGCAGCCGGTTCTCGTCCAGGGTCTCCGGGTCGAGGGGGTGTCCGTCCAGCGTGACGGAGCGCAGCTCGGCCGGCTTGATCTCGACGAACGTGTCCGTGTCCGTGTGGTCCGCGCGCGTGGTGAACCGGATGACGGTGCGGGAGTCGAAGGTCTCGTCCCCGGTGGTCAGGTCGAGTTCGATCGTGTAGCGATGGACGTCGAGGAGCTGGGCACGGGTCTGCGCTTCGTCGCGCGTGAGTACGGACATGCAGGACATGCTGCCTGATGCCGCTGACAAGGCACAGGGGCGGATCGGTACGTGCGGTATGTCCGGTCCGGGGTTGCGGTCAGGTCCGGCCTACGGTCGGCGTCATCTCCGATCTGCGGTCGGCGTCATCTCCGGTCTGCGGGCCGGCGTCATCTCCGGTCGGTAGCCGGCGTCATGTCCGGTCGGTGATAGGCGTCATGTCCGGTCCGTGGTCGGCGTAACCGCCGGGCTGTCGCGCTGCGGCGGGACGCGGGCGTCGGGGTGGGGCAGGGCGGGGCGCGGTCCGGGATGCCCGGCTCCGGCGTCCTCGGCCCCGGGGTCGTCCTTGACGAGGGCGCGCAACTCGCGGATCTCGTGCTCCAGTGCGCGGTGGCGCCGGTAGGAGTCGTACAGGTAGCGGACCTTGGTGCGCAGCGACCAGGGGTCGATGGGCTTCAGGACCAGGTCGGCGACGCCGAGTCCGAACGCGGTGGACATCAGCTCCTGGTCCGCGCCGAAGCCGGTGAGCAGGATGACCGGTATGTGCTGGGTCTGTTCCACCCGCCGCATGTAGCGCACGACCTCCAGGCCGCTGACGCCGGGCATCCGGACGTCCAGGAGCAGCAGGCCGACCTGGCCGCGGAGCACCTGCTTGAGCGCCTCGTCTCCGCTGGTGGCACGGGCGAGCCGGTAGCCCAGCGGGGCCAGGGCGCTCTCCAGCGCGTACAGCGTGTCCTCGTGGTCGTCGACGATGAGGATCTTGGCATCCGACGGCATGGCCCGACGTCCCTCCCGCGTGGACATCCAGGGTATGTCCGGGGGCGCTGACGGGGAGTGCGTGTCAGCTGACTTGGAGTGCACAGCGCAGCATGCCCGGCGCGGGCCGCCGTGTCACTCCCTCGGGAGGGCCTGTCGGGGTGCTGTGGTCGCATTCGCGTCGTCCGTCCGCCCGGCCAGGCTGAATCCGGCGACGGGTCCGGCTCAGTTCGCCGTGGGCGCAACGCCGTTGATCGTGTCCTCGGCGATGCTCTCGTGGTGCCTGATCACTTCGGCGATGATGAAATTGAGGAACTTTTCCGCAAATGCAGGGTCCAGCTTGGCGTTCTCGGCGAGGGTGCGCAGGCGGGCGATCTGCCGGGCCTCGCGGGCCGGGTCGGCGGGCGGGAGCTGGTGCTTGGCCTTGAGGTGGCCGACCTGCTGGGTGCACTTGAAGCGCTCGGCGAGCATGTGGACGACGGCCGCGTCGATGTTGTCGATGCTGTCGCGCAGCCGGGCGAGCTCCTCACGGACGGCGGGGTCGACATCGCCGGGGGACGGATTGCTGGTGGTCATGAGGGCCCAGCCTACGGGGCCCCGTCATGTGGTCGTTCGTTCGATCACGGGTGGGTCGTCGGGGTCGGGGACCTGCTGGGACCAGCCGCCGGGGACGGTGCGGCCCTGCTGGGCGCGGAAGCGGACGGGGGCCATGCCGACGCGGCGGGTGAACAGGCGGGAGAAGTAGGCGGGGTCGTCGTAGCCGACGCGGCGGGCGACGGCGGCGACGGGCAGCTCGGTGGCGGCGAGGAGTTCCTTGGCGCGGCCCAGGCGGATGCCGAGCAGGTAGTCCTTGGGGCTGCACCCGGCGCCGCGGCGCACGGTGGTGCGCAGTTCGACGAGGGTCATGCCGTGCCGGGCGGCGTGGTCGGCGACCGTGAGGGGCAGGCACGCGTCGCGTGCCAGTGCCTTGAGGACCTGGTCGCCGTCGGGCGCGAGGTCGGCGCGGGCGCGGCGCAGGGCCACGAGGAGTTCGTGGACGGCGGCGCCGGTCTCGACCTCCAGCAGGGGGTTGTCGCGGCGGGCGGCGCGTGCCATGCGGCCGATGACGGCGCGGGGACCCGAGGCGTCCGACAGGGGCACGACCGGGCGGTCGGGTTCGATGTAGCCGAGTTCGGTGTACGTCGCCGTGGCGGGCCCGGCGAAGTCGACAAAGCCCTCGTCCCAGCCGGTGCCGGGGTCGGGCGCGTAGTGGTGCGGCACGCCCGGGGTCAGCCACAGCAGCGCGGGGGCGGTGACGGCCGTACGGCGGCCGCGGGGGTCGGCGTACCAGCCACCGCCCGTGCTGATCACGACGGCGACATGGTGGTCCAGGACCCTGGGTCCGACGGTGGGCAGGGCGCCGTACTGCAGGCCGACTCCGAGGCAGACCAGGCCGAGCCGGTGGTGGGCGGGGCCGGGCGTGAAGAACCGCATCCAGGTGTGGTACATCCGCGGTCCCCTCTGCGTCGCTTCGGTCCAAGCAGCGCCGATCTTTGTCCATGGACGTGATCACCGCCAGAGGTGAGGGTGGGGCGCATGAGCGAGTTCACGGTGGGGGACACGGATTTCCTGCAGGACGGGCGGCCGGTGCGGCTGCTGTCCGGCGCGCTGCACTACTTCCGGGTGCACGAGGCGCAGTGGGGACACCGGCTGGCGATGCTGCGGGCGATGGGCCTCAACTGCGTGGAGACGTACGTGCCGTGGAACCTGCACGGGCCGGCGCCGGGCCACCACCGGGACGTGCGGGCTCTGGGCCGGTTCCTCGACGCGGCCCGGGAGGCGGGGCTGTGGGCGATCGTGCGGCCGGGGCCGTACATCTGCGCCGAGTGGGAGAACGGCGGGCTGCCGTACTGGCTGACGGCCAGGTTCGGCACGCGCGTGCGGACGCGTGACGAGCAGTTCCTGCACCGTGTGCAGCGCTGGTACCACTACCTCCTGCGCGAGATCGTGCCCCGGCAGCTCGACCGCGGCGGCCCGGTGATCATGGTCCAGGTCGAGAACGAGTACGGCAGTTACGGTTCCGACGCGGCGTACCTGCGATGGCTGGCCGATCTGCTGCGGACCAAGGGCGTCACGGTCCCGCTGTTCACCTCGGACGGCCCCGAGGACCACATGCTCTCCGGCGGAACGATCCCCGGGGTCCTCGCCACGGTGAACTTCGGCTCCCACGCGCGCGTGGCCTTCGAGACGCTGCGCCGGCACCGCCCCGACGGTCCGCTGATGTGCATGGAGTTCTGGTGCGGCTGGTTCGACCACTGGGGCGGCGAGCACGTCGTACGGGATCCCGGGGACGCGGCGGCGGCCCTGCGGGAGATCCTGGAGTGCGGAGCCTCGGTCAACCTGTACATGGCGCACGGCGGCACCAGCTTCGGAGGCTGGGCGGGCGCCAACCGGGGCGGCGGCGCGCTGCACGACGGCCCGCTGGAGCCCGACGTGACGTCGTACGACTACGACGCCCCGATCGACGAGTACGGCCGCCCCACCGAGAAGTTCTGGGCCTTCCGCGAGGTCCTCGCCGAGTACGCCGACGGCCCGCTGCCCGAAGTCCCGCCCGCGCCCCCGTCGTTGGGAGCGACGGCCGAGGCGGTCCTGACCGACTGGGCGCCCCTGGGCGACGTACTGGAGACGCTGGGCGGCCCGGAGGTGTCCGCTCCCGTCCCGCCCACCTTCGAGGAACTGGGCGTCGAGCGCGGCCTGGTGCGGTACGAGGTGACGGTGCCGGGGCCGCGGCAGCCGTATCCGCTGACGGTGCGGGGGCTGCGGGATCTTGCCGTGGTGTACGTCGACGGGGAGCGGGCCGGGGTGGTCACCGAGGACGACGCCTGCCTCAAGGAGCCCGTCGCCGGGTACGCGCGCGTGGAGCTGTGGGTGGAGTCCCTGGGCCGGGTCAACTACGGGCCGCGGCTGGGCGAGGCCAAGGGGATCACCGGGGGCGTGCTGCACGAGCGGCAGTATCTGCACGACGTACGCGCGCGTGGGCTGCGGCTGGAGGCGCTGGACGACGTCCAGCGGGTCCGGGCGGTGCCGGCGCGGGAGCTTCCCGAGGACGGTGCCCCGGGGTTGTACCGGGGCACCGTCACGGTGCGGGGCGCCGGTGACGCCCGTCTGGAGCTGCCGGGCCTGACCCGCGGGTTCGTGTGGATCAACGGCTTCAATCTCGGCCGTTACTGGTCCGCGGGCCCACAGGGGTCGCTGTACGTCCCGGGGCCGGTGCTGCGGGAAGGGGTCAACGAGGTGTGGGTGCTGGAACTGGCGGAGACGGCTCGGGCCGGGTCCGGCGAGGCGGGTGCCCCGGTGCTCCGGGCCCTCTGACGCACGCAGATGCCCACCACTGAGGCACCACTGGTGCATCGGTGATGGACCACCGATGCACCAGCGAGTGCACTCCCTGATGCCCGCTTGCTGCGGCGGCTGCCTACAGGGCGTTCGCCGCGCGGGCTATGTCCTTCGCGAAGGTGCTGACCTCCGTGTAGACGCCGGGCACACCGGCGCGGGCGCAGCCGTCGCCCCAGCTGACTATGCCGACCTGGATCCACTTGTTCGCGTCGTCCTTGCGGAACATGGGGCCGCCGGAGTCGCCCTGGCAGGTGTCGATGCCGCCGCGTTGCCAGCCGGCGCACAGTTCCTCCTTCGACACCAGCCGGTTTCCGTAATGGCGCTTGCAGGTGCGGTCGGCGACGAAGGGAACGGTGGCCTTACGGAGCTTGGTCGTGCCCGTGCCGGCTCCCTCCTGGGTGTCGCCCCACCCGGCGATCGTGAACATGCCGCGGTTGTAGCGGTCCGTGGTGGCGATCTTCAGCGTCGGCTTGTCGATGGGCCGGGCGAGCTTGATCAGCGCCCAGTCCTTGCCGCTGCCGTCGTAGCCCGGGGCCACCTTGACCTTGGTCGACTTGACCTTGATCGCGGCGGAGGAGTTGAGGTCGTTGACACCAGCGGTGACGGTGATGCTGGTGTTGTTGCCGGAGCCGTCCATGCAGTGGGCGGCCGTCAGGACGACGTCCTTCTTGTAGAGCGCCCCGCCGCAGCCCATGGAGAGATGGACCATGAACGGGAACTCGGCCTGCGCGGCGGGCGTTCCACCGACGACGCGGGTCGACGCGCCGCTCGGGTTGGTACTGGTGGACGCGGCGTTCGCGCTGAGGGGCTGGAGGGAGGCGACCGCGAGGGCGACGGCACCGACAGCCGCGCCTCTCTTGGCCAGGGTCATGCCGCTTCTTTTCGGCGAGCTGTGGGTCAACATACGTCCTTTCATGGCGTGTTGAGCGGCCCGCAGTATGAAGATCGGGTGGCATGCTTGACAAGGACGGATCTCACGTCCCCGGCGTGGAACCTCACCAGGGAAAATCCCCTCACATCCCCGTAGAGTGGAATCGGGTTCAAGGCGTCTTGGGGGTACGGCCGTGGCGAACGGCGGACCGGTCCAGCACGGCTTCCCACACCTGGAGACGGTGCGGGCCTCCATCACCGCGCTCTACCGGCGGCTGTCGTACGACACCATCCAGACGTTCGCGACCAGCGTGGCGCCGGTCGACGTGGCGTTCTGCGACACGGACGATCTGTATCTGGGGGCGCAGCGGGTGGCCCGCGAGCTGGTGCGGCACTACCACCTGCCGGATGCCCGCCTGATCGTCAGCTTCCGGGAGATGACGCACGCGGCGAACGTCGAACTCGCCGCGGGCCCCGAGTACTTCGTCGAGCTGAACGACCGCTTCCGCACGCACCGCCGGGACATCGGGGCGGCGCTCGCGCACGAGGTGATGCACGTCTATCTGCACCGCCTCGGGCTGTCCTTCCCCGGCACGCGCGACAACGAGATCCTCACGGACACGGCGACGACATATCTGGGTGCGGGCTGGCTGCTGCTCGACGCGTACCGGGAGGACGCGGCGTCCTCGCAGAAACTGGGATATCTCACGCCGGAGGAGTTCGGTTACGTCCTCGCCAAGCGGGCGCTGGTGTTCGCCGAGGATCCGTCGGTGTGGTTCACCAGCCCCCAGGCCTACACGGCATATGAGAAGGGCCTTGCCGAGGCTCGCCGCGATGAGCAGCAGCCTCCGTTGACGGCGGCGGGGTGGGCGGGGCGGCGGCGGTACGCCCGGGATCGGCGGCATGCACAGGAGCACTACGGTGCCGGGGCCGGGGCTCGGCCGGGGGTGCCGTATGCGTTCACGCCGGATGGGCGGGGGCCGTTGCGGGTGTCGTTTCCGTGTCCTACGTGTCAGCAGCGGATTCGGGTGCCCGTGCGGGGGAGGGTGCGGGCGCGGTGCGGGTTGTGCCGGACGGTGCTGGAGTGCGACACGTAGGTTCTTCGCTCCCGCCGCCCCTACCCGTCCCGTCCCTGGGGGCTGCCGCCCCCAGACCCCCGCTTCGGCCCTGAAGGGGCCTCGTCCTCAAACGCCGGACGGGCTGGTAAGTCAGCCCCTCCGGCGTTTGAGGAGCGGGGGTCCAGGGGGCGGAGCCCCCTGGCGGGGTCCAAGGGGCGGAGCCCCTGGGGGATGGGAATGGGTAGGGGCGGCGGGGGGCGAAAACCCCTCACGCGCCGTACACCGCCCCCGGCACCTCCGCCTCCCCCAACAGCTTCAGCGCCGCCTCCCCCGCCTCCTCCGGCGTCCACCGCGCCCCCTTGTCCGTACTCGGCCCCGCCCCCCACCCCTCCATGACCGTGATCCGCCCGCCCTCCGCCTCGAAGACCCTGCCCGTCACCCCGGCGCTCGCCGCCGAACCCAGCCAGACGACCAACGGGGAGACGTTCTCCGGGGCCATGGCGTCGAAGCCGGCTTCGGGGACCGCCATCGACTCCGCGAAGGTGCGTTCCGTCATGCGGGTACGGGCCGCAGGGGCGATCGCGTTGACCTGGACGCCGTAGCGGGACAACTCGGCCGCCGCCACCAGGGTCAGGCCGACGATGCCCGCCTTCGCGGCGCTGTAGTTTCCCTGCCCGAGCGAGCCCAACAGCCCCGCCCCGCTGCTCGTGTTGACGATCCGGGCGCTCGGCGTACGCCCCGCCTTCGCCTCCGCTCGCCAGTGCGCGGCCGCATGCTTGAGGGGAAGGAAGTGCCCCTTGAGGTGGACGCGTACGACGGCGTCCCAGTCGTCCTCGTCGAGGTTGACCAGCATCCGGTCGCGCAGGAAGCCGGCGTTGTTGACGAGGGTGTCGAGACGGCCGTACGTCTCCAGCGCGGCCGCCACCAGGGATGCCGCCCCGGCACTAGTCGCGACGTCACCACCGTGCGCGATCGCCTCACCGCCCGCCGCACGGATCTCGTCGACAACCTGCTGGGCGGGGCTGCCGATGGCCAACTGCCCAGCCTGACGGTCGGCACCCACCTCCCGGCCCAGGCTCTCCCCTGCCACCCGTCCAGCACGGCTGCCATCGGCCACCTGCCCACCCTCCCGGTCGCCAGCCACTTCCCCGCCCAACCGGTCGTCGGCCTTCCACCCACCCAGGCCACCCGAATCCACGCGCCGAACCGAACCCTCCACCCCCGACGTGCCGTCCAGCCCCACCCCCAGGTCGTTCACCACGACCCTCGCCCCCTCCGCCGCGAACGCGAGCGCATGCGCGCGTCCGAGCCCCCGGCCCCCGCCGGTGACGACGACGACCCGTCCCTCACAGATCCGGCTCATGTCATGCCTCCTTGTTGACCGTCGCGGCGTCCAGGAACGCGGGCAGCTCGCCCCCGCCGTGCACGAGCAGGCTCGCTCCGCTGATGTAGGCGGCGGCGTCGGAGGCGAGGAAGACGGCGACGGCGCCTACGTCGGCGGGTTCGGCGAGGCGGCCGAGCGGGACGGTGCGGGAGACGGCCGCGATGCCGTCCTCGCCCCCGTAGTGGAGAAACGACTGCTCTGTGCGGACCATGCCGACGACCAGCGTGTTGACGCGGACGTCCGGCGCCCACTCCACCGCCATCGAGCGGGCCAGGCTCTCCAGCCCGGCCTTGGCCGCCCCGTACGCCGCCGACCCGGGCGACGGACGGCCGCCACTGACGCTGCCGATCATCACAATGGAACCCCGCGCCCGCTTCAGGTGCTCGTACGCGGCCAGGGACGCCGTCATCGGCGCGACGAGGTTCAGCTCGATCACGCGCGCGTGCCGATCGGCACCCGTGTCCGTCAACCGTCGGTACGGAGTGCCACCCGCGTTGTTGACGAGGACGTCGAGACGGGGCAGGGCCGCGAAGAAGGACCGTACGGCTTCCGGGTCGCGGAGATCCAGCGGCCTGAACTCGGCCCCGGCGAGCGGGACTTCGGGTGGCCTGCGCGCACAGACCACGACGTCCGCGCCGGCCTCGGCGAAGGCTCGCGCGATGCCCGCACCGACACCCCGCGTGCCGCCTGTGACGACCACGACCTTCCCGTCCAGCCCCATGCCCGGCTACCCTTCACCTAACAAACGTTTGGTGGAAAGGTAGCTGATGCGGCCATGGGTGTCTCCACCTCGTCCCCGGAAAAGGGGCCTGAAGGAACAGGAAAACGAATCGCCGTCGTCACGGTCGACTTTCCGCCGGTGAACGCGCTGCCGGTGGCGGGCTGGTTCGCCCTGGCCGACGCCGTGCGGGCGGCGGGCCGTGACCCGGAGATCCGGTGTGTCGTCCTCATGGCCGAGGGGCGCGGGTTCAACGCGGGCGTGGACATCAAGGAGATACAGAAGGACGGGCACAGCGCACTGATCGGCGCCAACCACGCCTGCGCGGAGGCCTTCGCCGCGGTGTACGACTGCGCGGTACCCGTCGTGGCGGCCGTGCACGGCCACTGTCTGGGCGGCGGTATCGGCCTGGTGGGCAACGCGGACGCGATCGTGGCGAGCGAGGACGCCACGTTCGGGCTGCCCGAGCTGGACCGGGGAGCGCTGGGCGCGGCCACCCATCTGGCCCGGCTGGTCCCCCAGCATCTGATGCGCGCGCTGTACTACACCTCGCGCACGGCGACCGCGGCCGAGCTGCATGCGCACGGCTCGGTGTGGCGGGTCGTGCCGCGCGAGCACCTGCCCGCCGCCGCGCTCGAGTTGGCCCACGAGATCGCCGCGAAGGACGGGCAGCTGCTGCGGCTGGCCAAGGCCGCGATCAACGGCATCGATCCGGTCGACGTGCGCCGCAGCTACCGCTTCGAGCAGGGCTTCACCTTCGAGGCCAACCTGAGCGGGGTGGCCGACCGGGTCCGTGACAGGTTCGGAAGGGACGGTGGCTGAGTGAGCGACAAGACGACGACCGCGGAGGAGGTCGTGTCCCGGCTGCACAGCGGCATGACCCTGGGCATCGGCGGCTGGGGCTCGCGCCGCAAGCCGATGGCCCTGGTGCGCGCACTGCTGCGCTCCGACGTCACCGACCTCACGATCGTCTCGTACGGCGGCCCCGACGTCGGCATGCTCGCCGCCGCCGGACGTGTCCGCAAGCTGGTCACGGCCTTCGTCACCCTCGATTCGATCCCCTTGGAACCGCACTACCGCGCGGCCCGCGAACGCGGCGCCTTCGAGCTCATGGAGATCGACGAGGCCATGTTCATGTGGGGCCTGCACGCCGCGGCGAACCGGCTGCCGTTCCTGCCGGTGCGGGCGGGGATCGGTTCGGACGTCATGCGGGTCAACCCCGGCCTGCGGACGGTGACGTCGCCGTACGACGACGGGGAGACGTTCGTGGCCATGCCCGCCCTGCGTCTGGACGCGGCCCTGGTCCACGTCAACCGTGCGGACCGGCAGGGCAACGGTCAGTACCTGGGCCCCGACCCCTATTTCGACGACCTCTTCTGCGAGGCCGCGGACACGGCGTATGTCTCGTGCGAACGGATCGTCGACACGGCCGAGTTGACGAAGGAGGCGGCGCCGCAGTCGCTGCTGATCAAGCGGCACACGGTGACGGGGGTCGTCGAGGCGCCGAACGGATCGCACTTCACGTCCTGTGCCCCCGACTACGGCCGGGACGAGGCCTTCCAGAAGACGTACGCGACGACGCCCTGGCCGGATTTCGCGGCACGGTTCCTCGGCGGGGACGAACAGAGGTACCAGTCGGCGGTCAGGGAGCGGTCATGACGGACAACACCCGCGCACCCCTTCCCCCACCCACCCGCGCCGACTACTGCGTGATCGCCTGTGCCGACGCCTGGCGCGGTGCGGGTGAGACCCTGGCGAGCCCGATGGGTCTGATCCCGTCCGTGGGGGCCCGGCTGGCACGGCTCACCTTCGCACCGGACCTGCTGCTGACCGACGGCGAGGCGATGCTCGTCCGCCCGGACGGGACGACCGAGGGCTGGCTGCCGTACCGGCAGCACCTCGCCCTGGTCACCGGCGGCCGGCGGCACGTGATGATGGGCGCGAGCCAGATCGACCGGTTCGGCAACCAGAACATCTCCTGCATCGGCGACTGGGAGCGGCCGAAGCGGCAGCTGCTCGGGGTGCGGGGCGCGCCGGTCAACACCCTCAACAACCCGACCAGTTACTGGATCCCCAGGCACTCCCGACGGGTGTTCGTCGAGAAGGTCGACATGGTCTGCGGAGTCGGCTACGACCACGCGGGCGACGCCCCCTACCACCGCATCCCCCGTGTCGTCTCCGACCTCGGCGTCTTCGACTTCGCCACACCCGACCACTCGATGCGGCTCGCCTCACTCCACCCGGGCGTCACACCGGAGCAGGTCCGGGAGGCGACCTCCTTCGAGCTGGCCGTCCCCGAGGAGGTGCCGCCGACCCGCGAACCCACGGCCGAGGAGCTGCGGCTCATCCGCGAGGTGCTCGACCCGGAGAACACGCGGGCGAGGGAGGTCGGTGCGTGATGGAGACGGCGCTGACCCGGCTGGTCGGGGTCCGCCACCCGATCGTGCAGACGGGGATGGGCTGGGTGGCGGGCCCACGGCTGGTCTCGGCGACGGCGAACGCGGGCGCGCTGGGCATCCTGGCCTCCGCGACGATGACGGTCGACCGGCTGCGTGAGGCGATACGCGAGGTCAGGTCCCGTACGGACGCGCCGTTCGGGGTGAATCTGCGGGCGGACGCCTCGGACGCCGGCGACCGGGTCCGCGTCATCGTCGACGAGGGTGTGCGGGTCGCCTCCTTCGCCCTCGCGCCCTCCCGGGAGCTGATCGCCGAGCTCAAGGAGGCGGGCGTGGTCGTCATCCCCTCGATCGGCGCCCGTCGGCACGCCGAGAAGGTCGCGGCGTGGGGCGCGGACGCGGTGATCGTGCAGGGCGGGGAGGGCGGCGGGCACACCGGCGAGGTGGCGACGACGGTGCTGCTGCCGCAGGTCGTCGACGCCGTGGAGATACCGGTCGTGGCGGCGGGCGGCTTCTTCGACGGGCGGGGGCTGGTCGCGGCGCTCGCCTACGGGGCGGCGGGCGTCGCCATGGGCACGCGGTTCCTGCTCACCTCCGACTCGACGGTGCCGGATGCGGTGAAGGAGCGGTATCTGGCGGCGACCGTACGGGATGTCACGGTCACGCGGGCCGTGGACGGCCTGCCCCACCGCATGCTGCGTACGGAACTGGTGGGCGAGCTGGAGCACGCCGGCCGCGTGAGCGCGCTGTTCCACGCCCTGCGGCGGGCGGCGGGCTTCCGGAGGCTGTCCGGACTGACCTGGTCGCAACTGGTCCGCGACGGCTTCGCCCTGCGGCACGGCAAGGACCTGTCGTGGAGCCAGGTGCTGCTCGCGGCCAACACCCCGATGCTGCTCAAGTCGGCGATGGTGGACGGCCGTACGGATCTCGGAGTGATGGCGTCCGGGCAGGTCGCCGGGGTGATCGACGACCTGCCGTCGTGCGCGGAGCTGGTGGACAGGATCATGAAGGAGGCAGAGGAGACGCAGAACCGCCTGACGGGCCTCTTGACAGCGCCCTCAGGGGCGCGGGGCTGTATCGACAGCGGCTCCGCCGCGTGGGCGCGACCAGCCGCGATCGAGCCGCAGACGACCGACGACACATAGCGGCATTTTCGTAGTCGCACGCGCCCAGCGGAACGCCCGACCTACAGCCGTTCGATGATCGTCACGTTGGCCTGTCCCCCACCCTCACACATCGTCTGCAACCCGAACCGCCCACCCGTGCGCTCCAGTTCGTGCAGAAGCGTCGTCATCAGCTTCACACCGGTCGCCCCCAGCGGATGCCCCAGAGCAATCGCACCCCCGTTGACGTTGACCTTCTCCGGATCCGTACCGGTCTCCTTCAGCCAGGCCAGCACCACCGGCGCGAACGCCTCGTTGATCTCGACGAGATCGATGGCGTCGATCGACAGGCCGGTCTTCTTCAGGGCGTGGGCGGTGGCGGGGATCGGCGCGGTGAGCATGCGGATGGGATCCTCACCGCGCACCGAGAGGTGGTGCACCCGGGCCCGGGGCGTGAGCCCATGCTCGCGCACGGCCCGCTCCGAGGCCAGCAACATCGCCGCCGCGCCGTCGGAGACCTGCGAGGAACAGGCGGCGGTGATCGTGCCGCCGTCGATGACCGGCTTGAGCCCGGCCATCTTCTCCAGGGAGGTGTCCCGGCGCGGCCCCTCGTCGACGGCGACCTGACCGTAGGGCACGACTTCCCGCTCGAAGCGTCCCTCGTCGATCGCCCGCAGCGCCCGCCGGTGCGAACGCAGCGCGAACTCCTCCTGGTCCTGCCGGCTGATCCCCCACTTCGCGGCGATCATCTCGGCGCCGACGAACTGGTTCACCGGCTTCTCCCCGTACCGAGTCCGCCAGCCCTCGCTGCCCGCGAAGGGACCCGCCGTCAGCCCCAGCGGCTCGGCGGCCTGCCGGGTGGCGAAGGCGATGGGGATCATCGACATGTTCTGCACGCCGCCCGCGACCACCAGGTCCTGGGTGCCGGACAGCACGCCCTGCGCCGCGAAGTGCACGGCCTGCTGCGAGGACCCGCACTGCCGGTCCACGGTCACGCCCGGCACCTCCTCGGGCAGCCCGGCCGCCAGCCAGCAGGTCCGCGCGATGTCCCCGGCCTGCGGCCCCACGGCGTCCAGGCAGCCGAAGACGACGTCCTCGACGGCGGCCGGATCCACGCCCGCCCGCGAGACGAGCTCCCGCAGCACATGCGCGCCCAGATCGGCCGGATGGACCTCGCTGAGCCCTCCTCCGCGCCGCCCCACGGGCGTACGGACCGCTTCGACGATGTAGGCCTCGGCCATGGCAACTCCCTCGCAGATAAGGGCACATCAACGACTATTCACGTACGGCGATCCCGTCCAGCACCATCGACAGGTACTGCCGGGCGATCTCCTCCGGGCTGTGCTGTCCCCCGGGCCGGTACCAGGACGCGGCGACCCACACCGTGTCCCGCACGAACCGGTAGGTGAGCCGGACGTCGAGGTCGGACCGGAACACCCCGGCCGCGACCCCGCGCTCCAGCGTGGACAGCCAGGCCTTCTCGAACCTGCGCTGCGACTCGGCGAGGAACGCGAACCGTTCCTGCGCCACCAGCTGCTTGTTCTCCTTCTGGTAGATCGCGACGGCGGCGCGGTGCCGGTCGATCTCCCGGAACGACTCGGTGACCAGGGCTTCGAGGGTCTCGCGAGGTCCCAGCTCGGCGCCCAGGACGGCGTCGTAGCCGCCCCAGAGCTCGTCGAGGAAGGTCCGCAGGATCTCCTCCAGCATCGACTCCTTGGAGTCGAAGTGGTAGTAGAGGCTGCCCGCGAGCATGCCCGCGTGGTCCGCGATCTTGCGTACGGTCGTGGCGTTGTAGCCCTGCTCGGCGAAGACCTCGGCGGCGGTGTCGAGGAGTTCGCGGCGCCGGGCGGCCTGAGCCGCGGCGGTCGCGGGCTTTCCGGCGGCGGTCACCTGGGGCTTCTTCTTGGTCGGCACGGTTCCATTGTGGTGCTACGGGTGCCGGCTGCTGACGGAGACGACCTCGCCGGTCAGGTACGACGAGTAGGGCGAGGCCAGGAAGACGATCACGTTGGCCACCTCCCAGGGCTCGGCGTACCGTCCGAAGGCCTCGCGGGCGGTGAGTTCCTCCAGTAGTTCCGGGGTCGTCACCTTGGCCAGGTGGGGGTGCATGGCCAGGCTCGGCGCCACGGCGTTCACCCGCACCCCGTACTCGGCGGCCTCCACCGCCGCGCACCGGGTCAGCGCCATCACCCCCGCCTTCGCGGCCGCGTAGTGCGCCTGCCCGGCCTGGGCACGCCAGCCGACGACGGAGGCGTTGTTGACGATCACGCCGCCGGTGTCCCGCATCCGGCGGAGGGCGGCGCGGGTGCATCTGAAGGTGCCGTTCAAGGTCACGTCGAGCACCTTCGACCACTGTCCGTCGGTCATGTCGACGAGTGGTGAAGTCCCGCCGAGACCCGCGTTGTTGACGACCACGTCGAGTCGGCCGTGCTCCTGTACGGCGGTGTCGAACAGCGCCTGTACCTGTGTCTCATCGGTGACGTCGCACACCGCGGACGTCACCGCGCCCTCGAAGTCCCGGGCCAGCTCCGCCTCGTACTCCTTCAGCCGCCGCGCGTGCGCATCGCTGATCAGCACGCTGGCGCCCTCCTCCAGCAGGCGGCGCGCGGTCGCGCCGCCGATGCCCGCGCCGGCCGCCGCGGTGATGACGGCGGTGCGTCCGGCGAGCAGCCCGTGCCCGGGAACGTACGTCGGCGCCTCGACGTTTGTCATGGCAGCACGCTAACCTACCAAACACTTGTTAGGGAAGACCGTTCAGGGACCCGTCTGGGAAGGAGGGCGACCGTGGACCTCACCCACTCCGCCGCCGACGAGGCGTTCCGCGCCGAGGCCCGCGCCTGGCTGGACGCGCATGTGCCGCCCGATCCGCTTCCCTCCCTGGAGACCGAGGAGGGCTTCGCGGCGCACCGTGCCTGGGAGGCCGAACTCGCCGCGGACCGCTGGCCGGTGGTGAACTGGCCGGCGGCGTACGGCGGCCGCGACGCCACGCTGGTCCAGTGGCTGCTGTTCGAGGAGGAGTACTACGCGGCGGGCTCACCGGGACGCGTCAACCAGAACGGCATCAGCCTCCTCGCCCCGACCCTCTTCGAGCACGGGACACAGGAGCAACGCGCGCGCGTGCTGCCGCCGATGGCCACCGGCGAGGTGATCTGGGCGCAGGCCTGGTCGGAGCCGGAGGCGGGCTCGGACCTGGCCTCCCTGAGGTCCAGGGCGGTACGCGCGGACGGCGGCTGGCTGCTGAGCGGCCAGAAGACCTGGTCGTCCCGGGCCGCCTTCGCCGACCGCGCGTTCGGCCTGTTCCGCAGCGACCCGGACGCCCCGAAAGCCCACCAGGGCCTGACCTACCTGATGTTCGACCTGCGCGCCCCCGGCGTCACGGTCCGCCCCATCGCCCGCCTCGACGGCAAGCCCGCCTTCGCCGAGCTGTTCCTGGACGAGGTCTTCGTGCCGGACGAGGACGTGATCGGCGAACCGGGTCAGGGCTGGCGGATCGCGATGTCGACGGCGGGCAACGAACGCGGTCTGATGCTCCGCTCCCCCGGCCGTTTCCTCGCGAGCGCTGACCGTCTGCTGCACCTGTGGCAGGACCGGGGCAGTCCGCAGGACACGAGGAACCGCGTGGCCGACGCCCTGATCGGCGCCCGCGCCTACCAGCTCTTCACCTACGCCGCCGCCTCCCGCTTCCTCGACGGCGAGTCGATCGGCCCGGAGTCCAGCCTGAACAAGGTCTTCTGGTCGGAGTACGACATCGCCCTGCACGAGACGGCCCTCGATCTCCTGGGAAGCGAGGGCGAGTTGGCGGACACCGACTGGTCCGAGCGGTACGTCTTCTCCCTCGCCGGCCCCATCTACGCGGGCACGAACGAGATCCAGCGCGACATCATCGCCGAGCGCCTGCTCGGCCTGCCGAAAGGGCGGCGCTGATGAGGTTCCTCCTCGACGCCGAGCAGCGGGCCTTCGCCGGTTCGCTGGACGCGATGCTGACGGCGGCGGACACGCCGGCGGCCGTACGGGAGTGGAGCCGGGGCGAGCATGCGAGAGGCCGTGCGCTGTGGTCCCGTATCGCCGGGGCGGGGGTGTTCGCGCTGGCGGTTCCGGAAGCGTACGAGGGGTTGGGCACCCGGCCCGTGGAACTTGCCCTCGCCTTTGTGGAGTTGGGGCGGCATGCGGTGCCGGGACCGCTGGTGGAGACGGTATCGGCAGCCGTACTGCTCGCCGGGTTGCCGGACCCCGGCCCGGCGAAACGGCTGCTTCCGTCAGTGGCGGGCGGCGAAGCGATCGTCACCCTGGCGGATGCGGAGTTCGCGTTGGATGCGGATGCGGCGGACGTCCGGCTAGCCGTGTTGACGCCTGCCCGGGCCCTATCACCCAGTCTGCCGACGGAGCTGTGGCTCACTCCGCCACCCGGCCCTCCACGCCCGTCCCTGGACCCCGCCCGCCGCCTCTTCCGCACTCCGCACGGCGGTGAAATCCTCGCCACCGACCCACCCCTCATCCCCGCCCTCCTCATGGCCCGCCTCGCCACCGCCGCCCAGGCCCTCGGCGTCGGACTCGCGCTCCTCGACAGGACGGTGGCCTACGTCGAGCAGCGCACCCAGTTCGGCGCCCCCATAGGCTCCTTCCAGGTGGTCAAGCACCGGCTGGCCGACGCGAAGGTCGCCCTGGAGTTCGCCCGGCCCCTCCTCTTCGGGGCCGCGCTCACCATGGCCCCCGCCGATATAGCCGCCGCCAAGGTCACGGCCTGCGAGGCCGCGTACGCCACCGCCCGTACGGCGCTCCAGCTGCACGGCGCGATCGGCTACACGGCGGAGTACGACCTGTCCCTGTGGCTGACCAAGGCCCGGGCCTTGCGCACCGCCTGGGGCAGCCCGGAGGTGTGCAGAGCCGACGTGCTCAGTGGTGATCGCCGCTGGTGAGTTCGCGGTACTCCTCCACCGTCGGCTTGGCGATCCGGGTCCGAGGCCCGAACATGGCCTGCGCCAGCCTGGCCCGCACCCGCTGCGACGGGGCGATGCGGCGCCGGACGCCATTCGCGTCGACACGCGGCCCGACCTCGTACGGCGGAGGCTGCTCGTGCTGGGTGAGGGTGAACAGCGCCGCCTGCGAGAGAGGTTCGTGGACCTCGATGAACTCGCCGTGCGGGAGCCGTTTGATGGTGCCCGTCTCCCTGCCGTGCAGCACCTTGTTCCGGTCCCGGCGCTGCAGCCCGAGACAGACGCGCTTGGTCACCACGAAGGTGACGACCGGCACGACGAAGACCGCGATCCGCACGAACCAGGTGATCACGTTGATGGACAGATGCAGATGCGTGGCCACGATGTCGTTGCCGCCGCCGATCAGCAGCACCGCGTACAGGCTCAGCCAGGCCGCGCCGAGACCCGTGCGCACGGGCATGTTCCGCGGCCGGTCCAGGATGTGGTGCTCGCGTCTGTCGCCGGTGATCCACGCTTCCAGGAAGGGGTACAGGCCGATCGCGAGCAGGATCAGCGGGAAGAGCGAGAAGGGGATGAAGACGCCCGGTACCAGGGTGTGGCCCCAGGCGCTGATCTCCCATCCCGGCATCACCCGGATCAGGCCCTCGGAGAAGCCCAGGTACCAGTCGGGCTGGGCGCCCGTGGTCACCATGTCGGGGCGGTAGGGCCCGAACGCCCACACGGGGTTGATGCTGGCGATGCCGCCCATGATCGTCAGCACGCCGAAGACGAGGAAGAAGAAGCCGCCCGCCTTGGCCATGTACACCGGCAGGAAGGGCATGCCGACGACCGTCTTCTGGTCGCGGCCGGGGCCCGGGTACTGCGTGTGCTTGTGGTAGAAGACCAGGATCAGATGGGCGACCACCAGGCCGAGCATGATCCCGGGCAGCAGCAGGATGTGGATCGGATAGAGCCGCGCGATGAAGTCCTCCCCCGGGAACTCCCCGCCGAAGAGGAAGAAAGCGATGTACGTCCCCACGATCGGGATGGACAGGATCGCGCCGTGGGCGAAGCGCAGGCCCGTGCCGGAGAGCAGGTCGTCGGGGAGGGAGTAGCCGGTCAGGCCGGTGATGATGCCGAGCATCAGCAGGGTCCAGCCGAACACCCAGTTGAGCTCGCGCGGCTTGCGGAAGGCGCCGGTGAAGAACACCCGCATCATGTGCACGAGCATGCCGGTGACGAAGACCAGCGCCGCCCAGTGGTGGATCTGCCGGATGAGCAGCCCGCCGCGCACGTCGAAGCTGATGTCGAGGGTGGACTCGTATGCCCTGGTCATCAGGACGCCGTTGAGCGGCTCGTAGGTGCCGTTGTAGACGACCTCGTTGGTGCTCGGGTCGAAGAACAGGGTGAGGTAGACGCCGGTCAGGATGAGGATGAGGAAGCTGTAGAGGCAGACCTCGCCCAGCATGAAGGACCAGTGGTCCGGGAAGACCTTGCGCATGTTGGCCTTGGCCAGCGCGAAGATGCCGAGCCGCCCGTCGGCCCAGACGGCGATCTTCTCGCCCTTGCCGGGAGCCTCCCTGCGCGCGGCCGCTGCCCCGTCGTTCCCCGATCGTGCGCCGTCCATACGTTCGTCGCCTCCCCGTCGGATCAACCACAGGGTGACACGGCCGTACCGGCTGAGCCAACGGTGCGGGCACCCGGGTGAGCCACTTCCGCGAGCCTTGCGGGACGACTGCCACGAGCCCGGATGTGCGGCTACCCCCGGACGATCCCCTGCGCCCGGGCCGCCGCCAGCCACTGCGGGAACTCGCCGACCAGGCGGTCGTACAACTCGGCGTCGGACACCTTCCGCGGCTCCGCACCGGCGTGGAAGAACCCGGCGTTGTCGACGACCCGCTTGTCCGGCACGGACAGCTCGTCGAGCTTGCGCAGGTACTCGAACTGCCTGCTCGTAGGATCCCCGAACCCGATGAACTGCCAGAACAGCGGCAGCCGTGCCGCCTTGCACAGGTATCGCTCCGCGGCGAGCTTGTTGATCGGCCCGCCGTCGGTCTGGAAGACCACCAGGGCGGGGTCCTTCGACCCGCTGTCCAGGTAGTGGTCGATGACGGCGTCCATCGCCAGGTGGTAGCTGGTCTTGCCCATGTGGCCGAGCCCGGCCACGATCCGCTCGATCCGCCCCCGGTGGTCGGCCAGCGCGATCTCGGTCTCGGCGTCGACGTCGGTGGAGAAGAACACCACCGGCACCGTCCCGTCGTCGTCGAAGTGCGCCGACAGCCCGAGCACCCGGTCGGCGAGCGCCTGCACGCTGCCGTCCTTGTAGTACGGCTTCATCGACCCGGAGTAGTCGACCACCAGGTAGACCGCGGCCCGCACTCCGTCCAGCCCGTGCTTGCGAAGCGACACCCCGGCGCTCTTGTACAGGCTGACCAGCGCGGGCGCGGTCTCCTCCACCTTGCTGAGACTGATCGCGGCCATATGGTGTCCCCCTCGTGCTTCTGCCGGTGGCCGAGATTACGGCACCATGGGCCCCGCCCATCCCTCCCTCCACAGCTGTTCGCTATTTTGTTCGCCGCCGTCCCCACCGGCTCACCGTCCGTCCAGTCCCTTCGAGGAGCCGGCTGCCGTGGAACCCGAGTCCACCGAGTCCACCGTCACCACCTGCTACCGCCATCCCAAGGTGGAGTCCCACGTCCGCTGCACCCGCTGCGAGAGGTACATCTGCCCGGACTGCATGCGGGAGGCGGCCGTCGGCCACCAGTGCGTGGAGTGCGTGAAGGAGGGCGCGCGGTCGGTGCGGCAGGCCCGGACGATCGTCGGGGGCCGGATCTCGGCGACGCCGCTCGTGACCTCCGTGCTCATCGGGCTGAACGTCCTCGCTTACGTGGCCGAGGTGGTGCGCCCCGAGATCCTGGACCGGTTCGCCATGCTGAGCGCCCGGCTGGTCGGACCGGACGGCGGCTACTACGTCTACGAGCCCGGGTACCCGTCGGACTACCACGCCGAGGGCGTCGTCGCCGGGCAGTGGGACCGGCTGCTGACCAGCGGTTTCCTCCACTCGCCGCCGACCGAGGGCACATTCGGGCTGCTGCACATCGTGATGAACATGCTCTCGCTGTGGCAACTCGGCCGGGTCGTGGAGCCCATGCTGGGCCGGGCCCGGTACCTCGCGCTCTACCTGCTGGCGACGCTGGGCGGTTCGGTGTTGGAGCTGCTGCTCACCGACGTGAACGCGGAGTCCGTCGGTGCGTCGGGCGCGATCTTCGGTCTCGGCGCCGCCTACTACGTCCTCGCCCGCCGGGTCGGCGCCGACATGCGCTCCGTCAACCGCTTCATGGCGTTCCTGCTCCTGTGGCTGCTGCTGTCCGCCGGACTCACGTCCTGGCAGGGCCACCTCGGCGGCCTGCTGACGGGAGGTGCGGTGACGCTCGCCTACGCATACGCCCCGCGCGGGCCGCGCCAAGCCGTGATCCAGGTGATCGCCTGCGTGGGCGTGCTGGTGGTGCTGGCGGTGCTCGCGTTCGCCAAGGTCTCCGAACTGACCGGCGGAGGTGTCGCCCAGTGAGACGCCGAGGCCTCCTGCTCTTCGCCGCCGTCCCCGTGGTCATCACGGCGGCGGCCTACTTCCTCGCCCCCACGGACTCCGCCGAGAGCCCGGCGAAGCCACCCGTCTCCGCCGAGCAGCTGGCCCGCCAGGACGCCAAGAGCCGGGCCGAGCAGGAACGGGCCGAGGACGACAAGCTGATCGCGAGCCTGCCGCCGGGGCTCGCCGCGCCGCCCAAGAAGGAGCTGGCGCAGCAGATCGTGGCCAGCGCCGAGAACTCGACCCTCGACTGGCGCGGCGCCTACGGCTACATCGAGGACATCGGCGACGGCCAGGGCTACACGGCCGGCATCATCGGCTTCTGCTCCGGCACCCACGACATGCTCACCCTGGTCGAGAACTACACCAAGGCCCACCCGGACAACGGCCTCGCGAAGTACCTGCCCGCCCTGCGCAAGGTCGACGGCACCGACTCCCACGAGGGCCTCGACCCCGGTTTCACCGCCGCCTGGAAGGCCGAGGCGAAGGTCGCCGCCTTCCGCGAGGCGCAGGACACCGAACGCGACCGCGTGTACTTCAACCCCGCGGTCCGCCTCGCCAAGCTCGACGGCCTGGGCACGCTGGGCCAGTTCGTCTACTACGACGCGATGGTCTTCCACGGCCCCGGCACCAACGCCACCAGCTTCTACGGCCTGCGCGAACGCGCCCTGCGCGAGGCGAACACCCCCTCCGAGGGCGGCTCGGAGAAGGCGTACCTGGACATCTTCCTCGACATCCGCAAGAAGGCCATGCGGGAGAAGAGGAAGGGCATCGACACCACCCGCATCGACACCGGCCAGCGCCGCTTCCTCTACGACGGCAACTTCGAGCTCGCCACGCCCCTGGTGTGGCAGGTGTACGGGGAGACGTACAAGGTGCCCTAGTCGCCCTGGGCCAGACGTACGAGACAAAAGCCGCCTCCGCCCTCCATTGACGAAAGATGGCGTCTCATCGACGTTAATCACCCCAAGGGGGAACAACGTCAAACAAGGGGGACGCCATGGCAACCGATACGGCCGAACCGGCCGCCGCCGGTTCGGGGTTCGGGCCCTACCAGGTCGGACCGGAGGTGCAGGCAGGCCTCGTCCAACTGGCGGGCAAGGGGCCGAAGGCGGTGCAGTACACCGAGGTCGAGGGACGGCCCGTGTTCGAGGGCGACATCATCCTCGACCTCATCGAGTCCAAGCAGGTCACCGCCGAGCACGCGGTGGCGCTCGAGGAGAACGGGGTCATCCTCCCCGGCCAGCAGTTCCGCTGGGCGAACGGCCTCGTGCCGTACGAGATCGATCCCACGTTGCCCGACCAGGCCCGGGTGACCGGCGCGATCGACCACTGGCAGCGCAACACCCGCATCCGTTTCGTGCAGCGCACGGCCCAGAACGCGGCGCAGCACCCGGACTTCATCCGCTTCGTCCCCGGCGGCGGCTGCAGTTCGGCCGTGGGCCGGCGGGGCAACGTCCAGCAGATCACGCTGGGCCAGGGGTGCGAACTCGGCGCCGCCATCCATGAGATCGGGCACGCCGTCGGGCTCTGGCACGAGCAGAGCCGGGAGGACCGGGACCAGTTCGTCACCATCAACTGGGCCAACATCCAGCAGGGCATGGCCCACAACTTCAACCAGCACATCACCGACGGCGACGACGTCGGCGCGTACGACTACCACTCGATCATGCACTATCCGCGCTGGGCGTTCTCCAACAACGGCCAGGACACCATCGTGCCCCGGCAGAACGTCGAGATCGGCCAGCGGGCGGGCCTCAGCCCGGGCGACTGTCTCGCCGTACGCACCATGTACGCGAACCTGGAGTCGCCGGCGCGGTTCTCCGGTGTGCAGTTCACCGGACGGGTCGCGGCCGGGCAGATCGGACGCTGGTTCACGCACAGCTGGCCGGCGCACTGGTACGTGCACTGGACGGTCGTGCCGACCGCGCCCGTGGTGGACGGCGAGGCGCAGATCGAGTCGTGGGTCCAGGTGACCCGGCAGTCAGGTGGACTGCTCAAGTACTTCCTCAACATCCGCAATCTGACCGGCGGTCCGGTCGACATCCAGGCCCGTTACGACGTGCTGGGCTGGGGCGCCAACGCGACCTGACGGGGTCCGAGCAACAGGGGGAACCATGCAACCGATGGGAATGCAGGGCGAGTCCACGCCCACAGGCTGGGCCGACGCGGTCGACGCCGGTCCGGCACCGAGCCTGAGCGGGGCGCCGGGCGCGCCGGCGGGCGCGGTCGTCACCGGGACCGGCAGTGGTATCGGGGGGCCCGAGTTCGCGGGCGCCGGGTACGCGCCGCTGGGCGCGGCACAGGACGGCGGGGGCGTCGCGGGCGTCCCGGCCGCCGAGAATCTGCAGGACGGAGGGGTCGCACCCGAGGCCCCGAAAGAAGGGGGAGAGTCGTGATTCTGGGAGTGCAGTTCCGCGGACAGGTACCGGCGAACACCAGCCGCCGGTGGTTCACGCACAGCTGGCCGGAGGCGTGGCGGGTCGACTGGACGGTCGTGCCGACGTGGCCCATGGTGGACGGGAACGCCCAGGTGGAGTGGAAGGTCCAGGTGGACCGTCAGGCCAGCAACCTGATCAAGTACTTCATCGAGATCCGCAACCTCACGGGCGGTCCGGTCGACATCGAGGCGCGGTACGCCGTGCTCAATTCCTAGCAATCGGGCGTGACATGGCCACTGTCTCCGGGCGGGTGCTCCTCACCCCCGACCTCGGCGCCTTCGAACAGGCGGTGCTCCGGGTGCGGGTGCTCGATGTGACGGTGGCCGACGCTCCCGCACGGGAACTCGCGGGGACGGTGCAGGACGTCTCGTACGACGGACAGGGCACGGTCAGTGTGAGCTTCGAGTTGTCGGCAGGCTGGGGACCACGGCAGCGGGTCGTGGTGGACGCCCATCTCGACCGGTCCGGCAGTGGGGTCGTGGAGAGCGGGGACGCCCTGACCGTGGAGTCGCTGCCGGTGCCGGAGGAACCCGCTCCGGTGACCGTGCGGCTGCGCGCCATCTGAGAAAGCGACGGCGCCTGCCCATTGTCCGGTCGGGGACTGTGGGCAGGCGCCGTCAGTGTTCCGTACGCCTTTGTACGGGACGTTCTTGAGTGACCGTCAGGTCACCTGTGGTGCGGCCGTCAGACCATCAGCGCGCGGTCGGTCGGCCGGATCGGGGCCGGCAGCTCGCTCGCGCCGGTCAGGAACCGGTCGCAGCCCCGGGCGGCCGAGCGGCCCTCCGCGATCGCCCACACGATGAGCGACTGGCCGCGGCCCGCGTCACCGGCGACGAACACGCCCGGCACGTTGGTCTGGAAGTCGGCGTCGCGGGCGATGTTGCCGCGCTCGTCGAGGTCCAGGCCGAACTGCTCGACCAGGCCGTTCTCGCGGTCGGTGCCGGTGAAGCCCATCGCCAGCGTCACGAGCTGGGCGGGGATCTTGCGCTCCGTGCCCGGCTTCGGGGTCAGCTTGCCGTCGATGAACTCGACCTCGGTGAGGTGCAGCCACTGGACGTTGCCGTCCTCGTCGCCCTCGAAGTGGGTGGTGGAGACGGAGTAGACCCGCTCGCCGCCCTCCTCGTGCGCGGACGTGACCTTGTAGAGCATCGGGAAGGTCGGCCACGGCTGGGAGACGTTGTTCCGCTCGTCGTTCGGGCGGGGCATGATCTCCAGCTGCGTCACCGAGGCCGCGCCCTGGCGGTGGGCGGTGCCCACGCAGTCCGCGCCGGTGTCGCCACCGCCGATGACCACGACGTGCTTGCCCTCGGCCGAGATGGGGGGCGCCACGAAGTCGCCCTCCTGGACCTTGTTGGCCAGCGGCAGGTACTCCATGGCCTGGTAGATGCCCTTGAGCTCACGGCCCGGCACCGGCAGGTCGCGGGCGGTCGTGGCACCGACGGCCAGGACTACCGCGTCGTACCGCTTCTTCAGGTCGGTCGCCTTGAGGTCGCGGCCGATCTCGATACCGGTACGGAAGCGGGTGCCCTCCGCGCGCATCTGCTCGATACGGCGGTTGATGTGCCGCTTCTCCATCTTGAACTCGGGGATGCCGTACCGGAGAAGGCCTCCGATGCGGTCCGCGCGCTCGTAGACGGCGACGGTGTGACCGGCCCGGGTCAGCTGCTGGGCGGCGGCGAGACCCGCCGGGCCCGAGCCGACGACCGCGACCGTCTTGCCGGACAGGCGCTCCGGGATCTGCGGGGCGACGTCCCCGGTCTCCCACGCCTTGTCGATGATCGAGACCTCGACGTTCTTGATGGTGACGGCCGGCTGGTTGATGCCGAGCACACACGCCGACTCGCACGGCGCCGGGCAGAGGCGACCGGTGAACTCCGGGAAGTTGTTGGTCGCGTGCAGACGCTCGGAGGCGGCCGCCCAGTCCTCGCGGTAGGCGTAGTCGTTCCACTCGGGGATCAGGTTCCCCAGCGGACAGCCGTTGTGGCAGAACGGGATGCCGCAGTCCATGCACCGGCTGGCCTGCTTGCTGATGATCGGCAGCAGGGAGCCCGGGACGTAGACCTCGTTCCAGTCCTTGACGCGCTCGCTGACGGGACGGGTCTTGGCGACCTCACGGCCGTGGTTCAGGAAGCCCTTCGGGTCAGCCATTGATCGCCGCCTCCATCATCTTCTCGTGGGTCTCGGTCTCGGAGAGACCGGCTCGCTCGGCGGCGTCCTTGGCGGCGAGCACTGCCTTGTACGTGCTGGGGATGATCTTGCTGAAGCGGTCCACGGCGGTGTCCCACTCGGCCAGCAGCTTCTCGGCGACGGTGGAGCCCGTCTCCTCCTGGTGGCGGCGCACGACGTCGTGCAGCCACTGCTTGTCGTCGTCGGTCAGCGCCTCGACGGCGTTCACGTTGCCGACGTTGACGTTGTCGCGGTCCAGGTCGATCACGTACGCGACGCCACCGGACATACCGGCCGCGAAGTTACGGCCCGTCTCACCGAGGACCACCGCGTGACCGCCGGTCATGTACTCGCAGCCGTGGTCGCCCACGCCCTCGGAGACAACCGTGGCACCGGAGTTGCGGACGCAGAACCGCTCGCCCGTACGACCGCGCAGGAACAGCTCGCCGCCGGTCGCGCCGTACGCGATGGTGTTGCCCGCGATCGTCGAGTACTCGGCGAGGTGGTCGGCGCCCCGGTCGGGACGGACGATCACCCGGCCACCGGAGAGGCCCTTGCCGACGTAGTCGTTGGCGTCGCCCTCCAGGCGCAGCGTGACACCGCGCGGCAGGAAAGCGCCGAAGGACTGGCCGGCGGAGCCCGTGAAGGTGATGTCGATGGTGTCGTCGGGCAGGCCCGCGCCACCGAACTTCTTCGTCACCTCGTGGCCGAGCATGGTGCCGACCGTGCGGTTGATGTTGCGGATGGAGACCTGGGCGCGCACCGGCTGGGCGTCGGTCGCGGAGTCCGCGGCCAGGGCGTCGGCGGCGAGCTTGATCAGCTCGTTGTCGAGCGCCTTCTCCAGGCCGTGGTCCTGCTCGATCAGCTGGTGGCGCACCGCGCCCTCGGGCAGCTCGGGCACGTGGAACAGCGGGGCCAGGTCCAGGCCCTGCGCCTTCCAGTGGTCGACGGCACGCGTGACGTCCAGCGCCTCGGCGTGGCCGACGGCCTCCTCGATGGAGCGGAAGCCCAGCTCGGCGAGGATCTCGCGGACCTCTTCGGCGATGTACTGGAAGAAGTTCACGACGTACTCGGCCTTGCCGGAGAACCGGTCCCTGAGGGTCGGGTTCTGCGTGGCGATGCCGACCGGGCAGGTGTCCAGGTGGCAGACGCGCATCATGACGCAGCCGGAGACGACGAGCGGCGCGGTCGCGAAACCGAACTCCTCGGCGCCGAGCAGCGCGGCGATGACGACGTCACGGCCGGTCTTCAGCTGGCCGTCGGTCTGCACGACGATGCGGTCGCGCAGGCCGTTGAGCAGCAGGGTCTGCTGGGTCTCGGCGAGACCGAGCTCCCAGGGGCCGCCGGCGTGCTTCAGCGAGGTCAGCGGGGAGGCGCCCGTACCGCCGTCGTGGCCGGAGATGAGCACCACGTCCGCGTGCGCCTTGGACACACCCGCGGCGACCGTGCCGACGCCGACCTCCGAGACCAGCTTCACGTGAATCCGCGCCTGCGGGTTCGCGTTCTTCAGGTCGTGGATCAGCTGGGCCAGGTCCTCGATGGAGTAGATGTCGTGGTGCGGCGGCGGGGAGATCAGACCGACACCCGGCGTCGAGTGACGCGTCTTCGCGACCCACGGGTAGACCTTGTGGCCGGGCAGCTGGCCGCCCTCGCCGGGCTTGGCACCCTGGGCCATCTTGATCTGGATGTCGTCCGCGTTGACCAGGTACTCGGACGTGACACCGAAGCGGCCGGACGCGACCTGCTTGATGCTCGACCGGCGCGCCGGGTCGTACAGACGCTCCGGGTCCTCGCCGCCCTCACCGGTGTTGGACTTGCCGCCCAGCTGGTTCATGGCGATGGCGAGGGTCTCGTGCGCCTCCTTGGAGATGGAGCCGTACGACATGGCGCCGGTGGAGAAGCGCTTGACGATCTCGCTGGCCGGCTCGACCTCGTCGATGGAGATCGGCTGCCGGTCGGACTTGAAGCCGAAGAGCCCGCGGAGCGTCATGAGCCGCTCGGACTGCTCGTTCACGCGCTCGGTGTACTTCTTGAAGATGTCGTAGCGACCGGTGCGCGTGGAGTGCTGGAGGCGGAAGACCGTCTCCGGGTCGAACAGGTGCGGCTCACCCTCACGGCGCCACTGGTACTCGCCGCCTATCTCCAGCGCGCGGTGCGCGGGAGCGATGCCGGATGCCGGGTACGCCTTGGCGTGGCGGGCGGCGACCTCCTTGGCGATGACGTCGATGCCGACGCCGCCGATCTTGGTGGCCGTGCCGTTGAAGTACTTCTCGACGAAGGCCTCGTCGAGACCGACGGCCTCGAAGACCTGGGCGCCGCGGTAGGAGGCGACGGTCGAGATACCCATCTTGGACATGACCTTCAGGACGCCCTTGCCGAGGGCGTAGATCAGGTTCTTGATGGCCTGCTCGGGCTCCATGCCGTTGAGGAAGGTGCCCGCGCGCAGCAGGTCCTCGACGGACTCCATCGCCAGGTACGGGTTCACGGCGGCGGCGCCGTAGCCGATGAGCAGGGCGACGTGGTGGACCTCGCGGACGTCACCGGCCTCGACCAGCAGGCCCACGTGGGTGCGCTGCTTGGTGCGGATGAGGTGGTGGTGGACGGCCGCGGTGAGCAGCAGCGACGGGATCGGCGCGTGCTCGGCGTCGGAGTGGCGGTCCGACAGGACGATCAGGCGGGCGCCGTTCTCGATGGCGGCGTCGGCCTCGGCGCAGATCTCCTCGATGCGCGCGGCGAGGGCATCACCGCCGCCGTGCACCCGGTACAGACCGGACAGGGTCGCGGCCTTGAAGCCGGGCATGTCGCCGTCGGCGTTGATGTGGATGAGCTTGGCCAGCTCGTCGTTGTCGATCACCGGGAAGGGCAGGGTGACCGAGCGGCAGGACGCGGCCGTCGGGTCGAGCAGGTTGCCCTGCGGGCCCAGCGAGGAGCGCAGCGAGGTCACGAGCTCCTCGCGGATGGCGTCCAGCGGCGGGTTGGTGACCTGCGCGAACAGCTGGGTGAAGTAGTCGAAGAGCAGCCGCGGGCGGTCGCTCAGCGCGGCGATCGGCGAGTCGGTGCCCATCGAACCGATCGGCTCGGCACCGGCCTTGGCCATCGGCGCGAGGATGACGCGCAGCTCCTCCTCGGTGTAACCGAAGGTCTGCTGGCGGCGGGTGACCGAGGCGTGCGTGTGCACGATGTGCTCGCGCTCGGGCAGGTCCGAGAGCTCGATCTCGCCGGCCTCCAGCCACTCCGCGTAGGGGGCCTCGGCAGCGAGCTCCGCCTTGATCTCGTCGTCCTCGATGATGCGGTGCTCGGCGGTGTCGACGAGGAACATGCGGCCGGGCTGCAGACGGCCCTTGCGGACCACCTTGGCCGGGTCGATGTCCAGGACGCCGACCTCGGAGCCGAGGACGACGAGGCCGTCGTCGGTGACCCAGTAGCGGCCGGGGCGCAGGCCGTTGCGGTCGAGCACGGCGCCGACCTGGGTGCCGTCGGTGAAGGTGACACAGGCCGGGCCGTCCCAGGGCTCCATCATCGTGGAGTGGTACTGGTAGAAGGCGCGCCGGGCCGGGTCCATGGAGTCGTGGTTCTCCCACGCCTCCGGGATCATCATCAGCACGGAGTGCGGCAGCGAACGGCCGCCCAGGTGCAGGAGTTCGAGCACCTCGTCGAAGGAGGCGGAGTCGGAGGCGTCCGGCGTGCACACCGGGAAGATGCGCTCCAGCTCCTTCTCGCCGAACAGGTCGGAGACCAGCTGCGACTCGCGGGCGACCATCCAGTTGCGGTTGCCCTTGACGGTGTTGATCTCACCGTTGTGCGCGACGAAGCGGTACGGGTGCGCGAGGGGCCACGACGGGAAGGTGTTCGTGGAGAACCGGGAGTGCACGAGCGCGATCGCGGAGGCGAAGCGGCGGTCGGACAGGTCCGGGAAGAAGGGCTCCAGCTGACCGGTCGTCAGCATGCCCTTGTAGACGATCGTGCGGGCCGACAGCGACGGGAAGTAGACGCCGGCCTCGCGCTCGGCGCGCTTGCGCAGCACAAAGGCCTTGCGGTCGAGGGCGATGCCCTCCAAGGCGCCGTCGGTGACGAAGATCTGCCGGAAGGTCGGCATCGTCGAGCGGGCGGTGGCACCGAGCAGTTCGGGCGCGACCGGCACCTCACGCCAGCCGAGGACCGTCAGGCCCTCCTCGCCGGCGATCGTCTCGATCTGCGAGACGGCCTCGGCCGTCCCCTCCTCCGGCAGGAAGGCGATACCGACGGCGTAGGCACCGGCCTGGGGCAGCTCGAATCCGGCCACCTCGCGGAAGAAGGCGTCCGGCACCTGGGAGAGGATGCCCGCGCCGTCACCCGAGTCGGGCTCGGAGCCGGTGGCACCGCGGTGTTCGAGATTGCGCAGAACGGTCAGCGCCTGCTCGACCAGCGCGTGGCTCGCCTCGCCGGTGAGGGTGGCCACGAAGCCGACGCCACAGGCGTCGTGCTCGTTGCGGGGGTCGTACATACCCTGCGCAGCAGGGCGAGCATCCATGAACGACCAGTTCTGGCCATTCGCGGAGTGCTGGGACGGCTGGCGCGGCGTACGCATCGGCTCTCCCGTCGTCGTCATGTGGCATATGCAAGGTGCCGAGGGACGACGTTGGCCCTCTGCGTGATCGCAAAATTTCGTGCAGGTTACATGATGGAGCGGTTCTCGGGAACCGGGATAGTCCGTTCCAGCATGCGGACGCCACGGCTTGCGGCGGGGGTTCCGCGCACATGGCTTGAAGTATGTGGGGACCGAGCGGGACAGGTCGATGTCCGTCGGTCCGAGGGGGCGGAGAGGGCGCCGTCGCCCACCCCGCGAGTGCGCCACAGGCGTCATTGCCCACAGCGCTTACGGCTCATGCCCGGTGGTTAAGCATTCGAAACCAGCGAGTAACGGCTACTTATGCGGCCCAACGCATAAGTGCCAGCCGAACTATCCTACGGCCGTTCCGAAGAAGCTGCCCAGGGCGTACGTCACACCGGCCGCGGCACCACCGAGCGCGAGCTGGCGCAGTCCGCTGAACCACCAGGTCCGCGCAGTCACCTTGGCCACGACGGCACCGCACAGGAACAGCCCGGCCAGCGCGAGCAGTACCGCCGGCCACAGCGCGGTCGCGCCGAGCAGATACGGCAGAACGGGCAGCAGGGCGCCCAGCGCGAACGACCCGAACGACGACACGGCCGCGACCAGCGGCGAGGGCAGATCGCCGGGGTCTATGCCGAGCTCCTCGCGGGCGTGGATCTCCAGGGCCAGCTCAGGATCACGGGAGAGCTGCGCCGCCACGGCCCGGGCGAGCTTCGGCTCGACCCCCCGGGCCTCATAGAGCGCCGCGAGCTCGGCCTCTTCGTCCTCCGGGTGCTTCCTCAGCTCCCGCCGCTCGACGTCCAGCTCGGCCTCGACGAGTTCCCGCTGCGAGGCCACGGAGGTGTACTCACCGGCGGCCATGGAGAAGGCACCGGCGGCAAGTCCGGCGAGCCCGCTCAGCACGACGGTCTGGTGACTGACCGACCCGCCCGCGACACCGGTCATCAGAGCGAGGTTGGAGACCAGGCCGTCCATGGCACCGAAGACGGCGGGGCGCAGCCAGCCGCCGTTCACATCCCGGTGGGTGTGGTTGTCACGGTGCGCCTCGTGCAGCGGCGCCTCGGTCTCGATGATGGCCATCAGGGGTCCCCCAGGAAGATCAGGAAGCTTAGGAAAGGCTGCCTTTAGACAGTTTCTACTCTTGGACAACACCAAAGCTACGCCCCGAAATTCCTCCCCGCCAGCAAGGAAAGGCTGGGCTAACCTGCGGTTTTACCTAGAACGCTCATTCGTAGCTCCTACCGCTCAGATGCCGACCGGGTGACAGTGAGGCTTCCGGGGCTCTGGTCAACCGCCGACGGTGGGACACATCCGCAAAGGGTTCCGCGCCCTGGGCGGAGCCCCCGGAGGAGAGGCCACGCATGCCATCGATCGCCTGCATCCCCTCGGTCCCGGCGCCCGGGGACGCCGCCGAGCTCCGCGAACGGGCCCGCGGCGCCCTCCTGGGCCTGGCGGTGGGCGACGCGCTGGGCGCCCCGGCGGAGAACATGAAGCCCTCCGAGATCCGCGCCCGCTGGGGCCGCATCACGGGATTCGTCACCGAGAGCCCAGCCGGCACGGACGACACCGAGTACGCGATCTTCTCCGGCCTCCTCCTCGCCCGCCACGGCTCGGCCCTCACCCCGGCCCATGTGGAGACGGCCTGGCACGAGTGGATCGCGGACCGAGCGGAGGGCCCCTTCCGGGGCGCGGGCTTCAGCGAACGCGGCACGCTGGAGAACCTCCGCCGCGGCCTCGCGGCCCCCATCTCGGCCCAGCACCGCCACGCCTGGAGCGACGGCCTCGCCATGCGGGCGGCCCCCTTCGGCGTCTTCGCGGCGGGCCGCCCGGCGGAGGCGGCCCGCCTGGTGGCCATCGACGGCTCGGTCAGCCACGAGGGCGAGGGCATCTACGGCGGTCAGGCGGTGGCGGCGGGCGTGGCGGCGGCCATGGCAGGGGCACCGACGATCGCGGTGGTGGCCTCGGCGCTGGCCGTCGTCCCCGACGACTCCTGGACGGCCCGGTCGCTGCGCCGCGCCGTGGCGGTGGCCCACCGAGGCGAACGCGCGGTCCGCTCCGCGGTCGTCATCGGCGGCTACCCCTGGACCGACCTGGCCCCCGAGGCGGTCGCCCTGGCCTTCGGCGCCTACGCGGCAGCGGACGGCGACTTCGTCCAGGCGGTACTGACGGCCGTGAACATGGGCCGGGACGCGGACACGACGGCGGCGGTGGCGGGCGCCCTGGCCGGCGCGACCCAGGGAGAGTCGGCGATCCCGACGGAGTGGGCGGCGGCGATCGCGCCGGCGCGGGGGAGCTGCCTGCCGTCGATGGCCGGGCATCACGTGCTGGACGTGGCGGAGTTGCTGGTGCCGGGGGAGGGCGGGAAGTGGGGAGTGGGGGGATTCGTACGGGGTGAGGCTCCGGCACCGCGCGAGGGGGTACGACGATGAGGCCGCCCACGCCGTGGGACGAGGGCACACCGACGGCGGCACCGCCGGACGCCGATCCCCTGCCCCTCACACACCCGAACGAACCCGCGGCCGCCGGCAGCGAGGAGCCCCCACAGGGACCACCCACACCCTCCACCGACGAAGACACCGCACCCACCCCACCCACCCCCGACAACCAACCCGCACCCGCCAACGGCGAGAGCACCCCGCCAGACCCGCCTGCACCGGACAACGGCGAGAACACCCCGCCAGGCCTGCCCACCCCCGACAACGGCGAGAACACCCCGCCAGACCCGCCCACCCCCGACACCCAACCCGCACCCGCCAAGGGCGAGAACGCCCCACTGGCGCCACCCGCACCCGACGACGAAAGTCGCACGGGTGGTGCGGATGGGAAACAACCGGCCGAAGCCGAGGCCGGTCAACGAGTCCTCGGCCTCCTCCTGGGGCTCGCCGCAGGCGACGCCGCCGGCTGGCCCGCCGCCCGCCACCGCGCCGCCCGCATGCCCGACTGGACCCGCCGCCTCACCCGGGAACTCGACACCTTCGCCGAACACAACGCGACGACCACCCTCCCCGTCCCCATCGCCCTCAACCAACCCCCCGAACCCCTCCGCCTCGGCCCCTCCGACGACGCCGAATGGGCGGCCTTCGCCGCAGAGGCCGTGCTCCGCGCCGGCGACGACTCCGCCCTCGGCGACCTCAGCCGAGAACGCCGCACCCGAGCCGCCATCGACCTCACCTGGACCGCCGTGGCCGACGAAGTCGCCGCCGCGGCGGACCGCGCCCCCGAGGTCGAGTCGGCGATCATCCCCCTGCGCGCCCGCATCTCCGTCCGCGCAGGCCTCGGCAACCTCGCCACCGGCCTGCGCCCACCCGCCACCGGCCACGACAACCCGCACTACTTCGACGACGCGGCCTGCGTACGGGCCTGCGTCCTGGCCGTAGCCCACCCCGGCGACCCCGAAGGCGCCGCCGACCTCGCCGAGTTCGACGCCCGCTACACCCAGGACGGCGACGGCGTCCACGGCGCGCGAGCGATGGCGGCGGCCCTCGCCCTCGCCCTGACCGGCGCGAACACCGAGGCCTGCGTGACAGCCGCACTCGCCGAGCTCCCCGAGGAGACGGAGATCGGCCGCAACGCCCGCCACGCGCTGAAGCTCGCGCGGGAGACCGACAGCGCCTTCGCCCTGATCCCCCTCCTGGAACACCAGATCGTCGACCACGTCTACAGCTACGGCATCGCCGCGGCCGAAACGGTCCCGGTGGCCCTGGCCCTCACGGTCGCCGCGGACGGCCGTATCGCCGAGGCGGTCCCCGCCGCCGCCTGCCTCTCCCGGGTCGCGGACTCGGCACCGGCTCTGGCGGGCGCGCTCACAGGCGCACTCGGCGGCGGTACGTCGATCCCGGCGTCCTGGCGCGACACCTGCCGCACCCTCTCGGGCTGCGTACTCCCCCGCCTCACCGGCACCGACCTGGTGGAACTCGCCGAACTCCTGGAAGCCGCACAACCGGCCCGACCAGGAGGATGATTCGGGACATGACGCCCAAAGCAGAAGAAAGCAGTGGCCCGCGTCTCGACGAGCGGATCACCGGCGCCCTGGTCGGCGCGGCGGTCGGCGACGCCCTCGGCGGCCCGGTGGAGGGCTACTCCCCCGACCAGATCCTCCAGCGCCACGGCGGCCGCGTCCACGGCATCGTCGGCCCCTGGAACGGCGACGCCTGGCGCACGGCCCGTCCCATCGCGCCGTACCACAAGGGCGACGGCCACGTCACGGACGACACGTTGATGACCCACGCGCTGGTCCGTGTCTACGCGACGGTCCGCGACCACCTCGACGCGTACGCGATCGCCGACCACCTGGTCCCGGACCTGATGACGAACCCGCGCTGGATCCCCGAGCTGGAGGCGGAGGCCCTCCCCCTCCACCGCGTCTTCCTGGCGGAGAAATGGCTGGTGACCCGCCTCCACTACGGCCATGTGGACCCCCGCGAGGCGGGCGTGGGCAACATCGTCAACTGCGGTGCGGCGATGTACATGGCCCCGGTCGGCCTGATCAACGCGGCCGACCCGAGGGCCGCGTACGCCGAGGCGCTGGACATCGCGGGCGCCCACCAGTCGTCGTACGGCCGCGAGGCGGCGGGCGTCTTCGCCGCGGCGGTGGCGGCGGCGTGCACCCCCGGGGCGACCCCGGACTCGGTCGTCTCGGCCTGCCTGTCCCTGGCGAAGGACGGCACGAGGGCGGCGATCGAGACGGTCTGTGAGACAGCAACCCGCTGTACGGACTTCGAATCGGCACTGTCCCCGCTCCGTGCGGCGGTGACCCCGTACGACACGGTGGGCCCCGACTACCGCCGCCCCTCCCTCGGCGCCCGCCGCCCCTCCCGCCTGCACGCCATCGAGGAACTCCCCGTCGCGCTGGGGATGCTGGTCGTGGCGAACGGCGACTACCGCGCAGCGGTCCTCGGCGCCGTGAACTACGGCCGCGACTGCGACTCGATCGCCACGATGGCAGGCGCCCTGGCCGGCGCCCTGGGCTCACCGGTCCCCGAGGACTGGTCGAAGACGGTCGCGGAAGCCAGCCGCCTGGACCTGTGGGAACCGCCCCGCGTCCTGACCGAGGTGACGAAGGAGATCCACGAACGGGACGTACGCCGCCGCCGCGCACACGAGGCGGCGTTCAGGGAGCTGGGAGGCCCAGGATGCTCCGACTGACGTGGGTCCAACCGGAGGACCTCCTGGGCCACGAACTCCGCCAGGCGTCCCTGGACGGCCGGGAGCCGTCGAGGATCGCGCAGAGGTGGAGGTCGGCGGGCGGCAGCGAGGCCCCTTTGCGGGCGGGAGCTTCACCGGAACCGGCGTCGCGCTATCTGCGCCAGCTGGCAGAGGACTTGCTGGACGAACTGACGGACCTGCCAAGCCAGTTGGAGGACAAGGAACCGACCGACCTCGCCAAGATCAAGTCCAGCTGCCCATCCTGGCCGGCGCCGGCCCCAGCTGCGGGCAGTCGTGCCGCTGGGGCGGCACCCGACCGCAAGAGAGGCGGCACCCGGCCGGCGCCGGCGAGCGTCCCCACCCCCACAGCAGCCCCCACTCCGGCCCACTACGAAGCCGCCTGGCTGGGCAGGGCAATCGGCTGCCTCCTAGGCAAACCCGTCGAGAAACTCCCCCTCGAAGCCATCCGCCAACTGGCCGGATCAACCGGCAACTGGCCCCTGACCACGTACTTCACAGCCAAGGGAGTCCCCGAAGAACTCACCGCGAAGTACCCCTGGAACCGCCGCTCGGCCACCACCTCCCTCGCCGAGAACATCGACGGCATGCCGGAGGACGACGACCTCAACTACCCCCTCCTCAACCTCCTCCTGCTCCAGCGCCACGGCAAAACCTTCACCACCACCGACGTAGCCCGCCTCTGGCTCGACGAACTCCCACCCGGCCGCACCTTCACAGCCGAGCGCATCGCCCACCGCAACCTCCTCCTCGGCATCGAACCCCCGCACACGGCCCGCCACCGCAACCCCTTCCGCGAATGGATCGGCGCCCTCATCCGCGCCGACGTCCACGGCTGGACCAACCCCGGCAACCCGGCCGCCGCAGCCGAACAGGCCCACCGCGACGCCACCCTCACCCACACCGCCAACGGCGTCTACGCGGCGATGTTCACGGCGGCGGTCATCGCCCAGGCAGCCACGGCGACCGGCCCCCACGCCATCCACACCTGCCTGAACACCGGCCTCACGGTGCTCCCCCCGGACTCCCGCCTGTCCCGGGCCATCCGCCACGCCATCCAACTGGCAAAAACCCACGACGACTTCGACACGATCGTCGACGCGCTCCACGCCACCTACTCCCCCACCCACCACTGGGTCCACGCCATCCCCAACACCGCCCTCATCACCGCCGCCCTCACCCACGCGAACGGCGACTTCACCGGCTCCATCTGCCGCGCGGTATCGGGCGGTTGGGACACCGACTCCAACGGCGCGACCGCAGGCGGCATCGCCGCCCTCCTCGCCGGCACGCCCACCGCCCTGCCCGACCGCTGGACGGCCCCGCTCAAGAACCGCCTCGCCACCTCCGTCGCCGACTTCAACGGCACCGGCTTCGACACGCTGGCCGGGCTCACCCACGAACTCACCCACGAACCCGCCCACCGACACACCCACCGGGAGGCCACTCGCCCATGACCGACATCGTCGTGCTCGGCAGTACGAACATGGACCTCGTCACCTACGTCGAAAAGGCCCCACAGCGCGGCGAGACCGTGACGGGACGGGAGTTCCGTACGATCCCCGGCGGCAAGGGCGCCAACCAGGCGATCGCGGCGGCCCGCGCGGGCGGCGACGTCCTGATGATCGGCGCCGTCGGCAACGACGCCTTCGGCACCCACCTGCGCTCCACCCTCGAACACTCCGGCGTGGACACCGACGACCTCCGCACGGTCGAGGGCCCCTCCGGCACCGCGCACATCGTCGTGGACGACGAGGGAGGCAACGCGATCGTCGTGATCCCCGGCGCGAACGGCACGGTCGACCACCTGAGCCCCGGCGACGAGGGTGTCATCGCCTCCGCCGACATCCTGCTGCTCCAACTGGAGATCCCGCTGCCCGCGGTCGTCGCCGGCGCCCAGGCGGCCCGCCGGCACGGCGTCCGTACGTTCCTCACCCCGTCCCCCGCCCAGCCGCTGCCGGACGAACTCCTCGTCGCCGTCGACCTGTTGGTCCCCAACGAGCGCGAGGCCACCACCCTCACCGGCCGCACCGACCCCCGCGAGGCGGCCATCGGGCTGCTCGACCTGGTGCCCGAGGTGGTCGTCACCCTGGGCGCCGCCGGCAGCCTGTACGTCGCCCGCGGCGCCGAACCCCTGACCGTCCCCGCCCCACAGATCACCCCCGTCGACACCACCGGCGCCGGCGACACCTTCGTCGGCGCCCTCGCGGTGGCCCTGGGCGAAGGCAGGGCGATGCGGGAGGCACTGGCCTGGGCGGCGGCAGCGGCCGCCCTGTCGGTCCAGCGCGAGGGCGCCTCGGCGTCGATGCCGTACCGCCCCGAGATCGAGGAACGGTACGCCTCATGACCGCCCCCGACACCGAGCCCCGCACCGCGCCCGACCCCCGGCCCCGTCCCCCCGCTCCTCTGACCGGCCTCCGCGTACTCGACCTCGCCACCCTCTTCGCCGGCCCCCTGGCCGCCACGATGCTCGGCGACTTCGGCGCGGAGGTCGTCAAGGTCGAGCACCCCGAGAAACCGGACCCTTCCCGCGGCCACGGCCCGTCGAAGGACGGCGTGGGCCTGTGGTGGAAGGTCCTGGGCCGCAACAAACGCACGATCACCCTGAACCTCTCCAAGCCCGGCGGCCGCGCCACGCTGCTCCGCCTGGCCGCGACCGCGGACGTCGTCATCGAGAACTTCCGCCCCGGCACCCTGGAGAAGTGGGACCTCGGCTGGCCGGAGCTCTCCGCCGCCAACCCCCGCCTGGTCCTCACCCGCGTCACCGGCTTCGGCCAGTTCGGCCCCTACGCCCACCGCCCCGGCTTCGGCACCCTCGCCGAGGCGATGAGCGGCTTCGCCGCGCTCACCGGCGAACCGGACGCGCCCCCGACGCTCCCGCCCTTCGGCCTCGCCGACTCGATCGCGGCCCTCGCGACGGCGTACGCGGTGATGACGGCACTGGCCGCCCGCGAGCGCACCGGCGAGGGCCAGGTCGTCGACATGTCCCTCATCGAGCCGATGCTGCTGGCCCTCGGCCCCCAGCCGACCTGGTACGACCAACTGGGCTATGTGCAGCAGCGCACCGGCAACCGCTCCGCCAACAACGCCCCGCGCAACACCTACCGCACCGCGGACGGCACCTGGGTCGCCGTCTCCACCTCCGCCCAGTCGATCGCCGAGCGCGTGATGCACCTCGTGGGACGCTCCGACCTGATCGACGAACCCTGGTTCGCGACAGGCGCAGACCGGGCGCGCCACGCCGACGTCCTGGACCGGGCGGTCGGCGACTGGATCGCCCGCCACACCCGCGCCGACGTCCTCGCGGCCTTCGAGAAGGCGGAGGCAGCGGTGGCCCCGATCCAGGACGTCCGGGACGTGATGACCGACCCGCAGTACGCGGCCCTCGACACGATCACCACCGTCGACGACCCCGAGCTGGGCCCCCTGCGCATGCAGAACGTCCTCTTCCGCCTCTCCGCCACCCCCGGCACGATCCGCTGGGCAGGCCGCCCGCACGGCGCGGACACCGACGAGATCCTCACCGGCCTGGGCCTGACCCCCGGCGAACTGGCGGCCCTGCGCGAGGAGGGCGCCCTGTGACGGCCTGTCCCCTCACCTGGCTGTACGCGCCGGGCGACCGGCCCCGAGTGGTGGCGAAGGCGCTCGTCTCCGGAGCGGACGTCGTGGTGATCGACCTGGAGGACGCGGTCGCCCCCGAACGCAAGGAGTACGCCCGTGAAGCCACCGCCGAGCTTCTCTCCCAGCCGCAACCGGTACCCGTGCACGTCCGGGTGAACGCCCTGGACGGTCCGCTGGCACCGGCCGACCTGTGGGCGGTGGCACACCTGCCGGGCGTCTCCGGCCTCCGCCTCCCGAAGGTGACATCGGCCGAGCAGATCACCTGCATCGTGGAGACCCTCGGCAGGACACCCCCGTTGTACGCGCTCCTCGAAACAGCCCTCGGCATCGAACACGCCCACGCGATCGCCTCCGCCCATCCCTCCCTGCGCGGCATCTCGCTGGGCGAGGCGGATCTACGGGCCGACCTGGGCGTACGGGAGGACGCGGGCCTCGACTGGTCCCGCTCCCGTGTCGTCGTGGCGGCCAGAGCAGCCGGACTGCCCCCTCCACCCCAGTCCGTCCACCCGGACATCCGCGACCTGGAGGGCCTGGCCGCGTCCTGCGCCCACGGCCGCACCCTCGGCTTCCTGGGCCGAGCGGCCATCCACCCCCGCCAGCTCCCGGTGATCGAACGGGCCTACCTGCCCACGGAGAAGGAACTGGACCAAGCAGAAAGGATCATCAAGGCAGCAGCAACAGAACACGGCGCCCAGGCCCTGGCGGACGGAACCTTCATCGACGCGGCGGTGGTGGCAGCAGCCCACAGGACCCTGTCCGTTGCCCGCCGACGCTGACCGCATCTTTTCTCCGCCGCAACGGCGAACAGCCACGACGGCGCATCCCGGCGGTGCCGAACTCTCCGGAACCCACCGCCCGCACAGAACGAGGGGCGCCCGGCCAATGCCGGGCGCCCCTCATCACCGTAGAACCAAGCCTCACGTCTTCTTCGTGGACCCGGCCTCGTCCTTGACGTCGACGTCGTCCTTCACGTCGTCCTCGGCCTCACCGTCGGAATCCTTGTCCTCGCCGGCAGCCTCACCGTCACCGTCGGCTCCACCGCCGGAGGCACCCGGCTCCACCACGGCTTCCCGGCCCGGCCGCGTCCTCGCCGACACGATGAGGTAGATCACCGCCAGCAGGAACACGATCAGCGCGGTCCAGACGTTCAGCCGCACGCCCAGGATGTGGTGGGCGTCGTCGACCCGCATGTACTCGATCCAGGCCCGGCCCGCGCAGTACGCGGCGACGTACAGCGCGAACGCCCGCCCGTGCCCCAGCTTGAAGCGGCGGTCGGCCCAGATCACCAGCAGCGCGACCCCGATGCACCACAGCGACTCGTACAGGAAGGTCGGGTGGTAGTACCCCGGCTCCCGGCCGTCCACCGAGGACGTGATGTGCAGGGCCCACGGAAGATCCGTCTCCCGCCCGTACAGCTCCTGGTTGAACCAGTTGCCCCAGCGCCCGATCGCCTGCGCGAAGGCGATGCCGGGCGCCACGGCGTCGGCGTACGCCGGCAGCGGGATGCCACGGCGGCGGCAGCCGATCCAGGCGCCCAGCGCGCCGAGCGCGATCGCGCCCCAGATGCCGAGGCCGCCCTCCCAGATCTTGAAGGCGTCCACCCAGTCACGGCCCTCGCTGAAGTACAGCTCGTAGTCCGTGATCACGTGGTAGAGCCGGCCGCCGATGAGGCCGAACGGGACGGCCCACACCGCGATGTCGGCCACCGTGCCGGCCCGCCCGCCCCGGGCGATCCAGCGTTTGTTGCCGAGCCAGACGGCTACGAAGACACCGATGATGATGCAGAAGGCGTAGCCGCGCAGCGGAATGGGGCCGAGGTGGATCACCCCGCGCGACGGGCTGGGAATGTAGGCAAGTTCCATGGCAAGGTCGACGCTACCCTGCCGGGCGGCACCGAGGGCAGGCGGCCCGGCTACGGGTCAATAACGGGCAGCGTCCGAAGCCCGGACCTGCCCGCCGACGCTCATCCCTTGGCGGCCTCCTCCACCATCTGCTTCAGCTTCGCCGGGGTCATCGTCTGGTCCTGGTAGATGTTCTTGCCGTTCAGCAGCACCGTCGGCGTACCGCTGAAGCCGCCCTTCTGGAACGCCTCGTTGGACTTGTCGACCCAGCTGTTGTGCGTGCCGTCCTCGACGCAGGTGCGGAAGGCGGGCGTGTCCAGGCCCTTCACCTTGGCGGCGAGCTCCAGCAGCTTGCTGTTCTTGGCGAAGGCGTCGTCGACCTCCGGCGGCTGGTTCTGGTACAGCACGTCGTGGTACGGCGTGAACTTCCTGGCGTCCTGGGCGCAGGCCGCGGCGTTGGCGGCGTTGCGGGAGCCGGTGCCGCCCATGTTGCCGTCGATGATCGTCGCCAGGTGGTACTCGACCTTGAGCTTGCCGGAGTCCGTCAGCTCGTGGATGGTCGATCGGTACGCGTCCTCGAAGGACTTGCAGGCCGGGCAGCGGAAGTCCTCCCAGACCGTGAGCGTCGACTTGGCGCTCTCCTGGCCCACCGGGATCGCGAGGCCGTCCTTGCCCTGCGCCCCCGAGGGCCCCACGACCGGCCCCGCGGAGTCGCTGCCGCTGTCCTTGCCGGCGTTCGCCGCGACGATTCCGATCACCGCCGCGAGGCCCAGGACGCAGACCACGCTCGTGCCCACGATCAGCGCACGGCGCCGCTTGTCGGCGGCCTTCTGCTTCTCACGCTCGACCGCCAGCCGCTCCCGGGCGGTCCGCTTTCCCTCACGATTCTTTTCGCTCACACCCGCAGAACGAACCGGGGAGGCGCAGCGCGCCTCCCCGGCCTGAGGTCCACCCGTTCGAGTGAGCGGTAGAAAACATCCGATATGTACGGATGTGTTACGCCTGCCCGCGCACGCCCTTCGCCAGCTCACCGGCGAGCGTGCGCACGGCCTCGACACCGGCCGCGTCGTCCGGCGCGTCGAGCATCCGCTTGACGAAGGCCGAGCCGACGATCACGCCGTCGGCGAAGCCGGCGACTTCGGTGGCCTGCTCGGCGTTGGAGACGCCGAGGCCCACGCAGACGGGCAGCTCGGTGCCGGTGGCCCGGGTGCGCCCGACCAGGTCCTGGGCCTGGGCGCCCACGGACTCGCGGGTCCCCGTGACGCCCATCAGCGAGGCGGCGTAGACGAAGCCGCTGCCGGCCGCGGTGATCTGCGCGAGCCGCTCGTCCTTGCTGCTCGGCGCCACGACGAAGACCGTCGCGAGCCCGTGCTTCTCGGCGTGCTCCCTCCACAGGGCCGATTCCTGGACCGGCAGGTCGGGCAGGATGCACCCGGCGCCGCCCGCCTCGGCGAGCTCGGCGGTGAACCGCTCGACGCCGTAGCGGTCGATGGGGTTCCAGTACGTCATGACGAGGATCGGCTTGCCGGTGGCCTCGTACGCCTCACGGACCGTGCGCATCACGTCCGCGATCTTGACGCCGCCGCGCAGGGCGATGTCGTCGGCGGTCTGGATGACGGGGCCGTCGAGGACGGGGTCGCTGTGCGGCAGACCCACCTCCATGACGTCGGCGCCTCCGTCGAGGGCGGCCTTGATCGCCTCGATGCCGCCGTCCACGGTCGGGAACCCGGCCGGGAGGTAGGCGATGAGCGCGGAGCGTCCCTCGGCCTTGGCGGCGGCGAGGGTGTCGGACAGCAGCTGAAGGTTCCCGCTCACTTGGCGTCCCCCTGGATCTCGGCGGCACCGTCGCCTGCGTCGGCGGCGACCTCGGCGTTGGTGTCGTACAGGCCGAAGTAACGGGCGGCCGTGTCCATGTCCTTGTCACCGCGGCCGGACAGGTTGACCACGATCAGGCCGTCCTTGCCCAGCTCACGACCGACCTCCAGCGCGCCCGCGAGGGCGTGCGCGCTCTCGATCGCCGGGATGATGCCCTCGGTCCGCGACAGCAGACGCAGGGCCTGCATGGCCGCGTCGTCGGTGATCGCGCGGTACTCGCCGCGGCCGGTGTCCTTGAGGTAGGAGTGCTCGGGGCCGATGCCCGGGTAGTCCAGACCGGCCGAGATCGAGTACGGCTCGGTGATCTGGCCCTCGTCGTCCTGGAGGACGTAGGAACGGGAGCCGTGCAGGATGCCGGGCTCGCCGGCGGTCAGGGTCGCCGCGTGCTCGCCGGTCTCCACGCCGTGCCCGGCGGGCTCGCAGCCGATGAGGCGTACGTCCGTGTCGGGGATGAAGGCGTGGAAGAGGCCGATGGCGTTGGAGCCGCCGCCGACGCAGGCGATGGCGGCGTCGGGGAGACGTCCGGCGCGCTCCAGGAGCTGGCGGCGGGCCTCGACGCCGATCACGCGGTGGAAGTCGCGGACCATGGCGGGGAACGGGTGCGGGCCGGCGACCGTACCGAAGAGGTAGTGGGTGTGGTCGACGTTCGCCACCCAGTCGCGGAACGCCTCGTTGATCGCGTCCTTGAGGGTGCGGCTGCCCGACTTCACGGCGATGACCTCGGCGCCGAGCATGCGCATCCGGGCCACGTTGAGGGCCTGGCGCCGGGTGTCGATCTCGCCCATGTAGATCGTGCACTCGAGGCCGAACAGCGCGCAGGCCGTCGCCGTCGCGACGCCGTGCTGACCGGCGCCGGTCTCGGCGATGACGCGGGTCTTGCCCATGCGCTTGGTGAGCAGGGCCTGACCGAGCACGTTGTTGATCTTGTGGGAGCCGGTGTGGTTGAGGTCTTCCCGCTTCAGGAAGATCCGGGCACCACCCGCTTCCGCGGCGAAACGGGGGACCTCGGTGAGGGAGCTGGGGCGGCCGGTGTAGTTGACCAGCAGGTCGTCGAGTTCTCGGGCGAACTCGGGGTCGTGCTTGGCCTTGTCGTACTCGACGGCCACCTCGTCGACGGCGGCCACGAGGGCCTCCGGGATGAACTTGCCGCCGAACGCGCCGAAGTAGCCTTCGGCGCTGGGGACTTGACCCTCCGGGTCGGGGATGAAGAAGTCGCTGGGCATGCGGATACCTCACGGTGAGTTGTGTTGAGTGCACTAATCGCCGTGGGGGCGGGGCTTCGTCAGTCGGCTTCCGGCCGGCTGTGGCTTGTCGCGCAGTTCCCCGCGCCCCTATGGGGCGCGCTGCCATCGACGGCCGTTGACCTGCCCAGGTTCGTCTCCGATGACGTACCTGACCCTCCGCCCGTGCACCCTGCGCGCGGGCGCGCGGCAGCCCCGGGGCCGGCAGCCGCGCGCAAGGCGGGCGTACGGGTCCCGGGTCGTCAGGGTGGTCGGGAGAGTCATCGGAGGTAAGCCTAGCGGGTGATCAGCTGCGGCCGTGGCGCAGTGCGGGGTGCTCGCCCGCCGCCACCAGGTCGGCGACCGCCGTCTTCGGGTCCTTGCCGGTGACCAGGGACTCGCCCACCAGGACCGCGTCGGCGCCGGCGTTGGCGTACGCGATGAGGTCGTGCGGGCCCCGGACGCCCGACTCGGCCACCTTGACCAGGCCGGCGGGGATCTCGGGCGCTACGCGCTCGAACGTCCCGCGGTCGACCTCCAGGGTCTTCAGGTTCCGCGCGTTGACACCGATGATCTTCGCACCCGCGTCCACGGCGCGCTCGACCTCGTCCTCGTCGTGCACCTCGACCAGCGGGGTCAGGCCGATGGACACCGCGCGCTCGATCAGGGACTCAAGGGCCGACTGGTCGAGGGCCGCGACGATCAGCAGGGCGAGGTCGGCGCCGTACGCCCGGGCCTCCCACAGCTGGTACGACGTGACGATGAAGTCCTTGCGCAGGACCGGGATGTCCACGCGCGCGCGGACCGCCTCCAGGTCGGCCAGCGAGCCGCCGAAGCGCCGCTGTTCCGTCAGCACGGAGATGACGGCCGCGCCGCCCGCCTCGTAGTCCGCGGCGAGCCCGGCCGGGTCGGCGATCGCGGCCAGCGCGCCCTTGGAGGGACTGGAGCGCTTGACCTCGCAGATGACCTTGACGCCGTCGCCCTTCAGCGCGGCTACCCCGTCCTTGGCCGCGGGAGCCTTCGCCGCGCGCTCCTTGAGCTCGTCGAGGCTGACGCGCGCCTGCCGCTCCGCGAGGTCGGCACGGACTCCGTCGATGATCTCGTCGAGCACACTCACGCGAGCGGCCCCCTTCCAGACGGTTGACAGTTCCAGCGACCAGTGAAAACAGGTGGTCACTGCGATGGTATCCGGAGGAGGGCGTAGGCCTCGCATCCGGTTGACGCCGGTCCCACTACCTGGACGTTCCTCAGTTGATCAAGGATGCAGCCAGCCACCGAAGGGCAGGTTCCGGACAACGGTGAAGACCAGCAGCAACGCCCCCGCCGACCACAGCTGCGCCGACGAGAGATCGAGCCTGAGCGGCCGCCCTCGTACCGCCCGGATCACCCAGACGGTCCACACCACGGCGAAGAGCGCATAGCCGGCGACGGCGAGCGCGTTGTCCTGGAGTGCCGCCGCGAAGTCCCCGTGGACGACGGCGTGCGCGCTGCGCAGTCCGCCGCAGCCGGGGCAGTAGATGCCGGTGTACTGCAGGAGCGGACAGGCGGGGTAGTGGCCGGGCTCGTTGGGGTCCACGGCCCCTACGTAGGCGAAAGCACCGACGACGGCCGCCAGCACCCCCGCCGGGACGGCCAGTCGCCCCAGGACGGCGCCGGCGCCCGGCTGCGTCGCCCCGCGGCTGTCGGTCGACCCCTGGCCGTCGGCGTTCACGTCTCGCATTGTGCCCCTGTACGCGCGTGAGGGGCGTCCCCTTGCGCTCATCGGCGCCGGGTCGCCCCTCAGCGAGGTGCTGCGCGTCTCAGCTCTTGGCGCTCGCCGTCTCGCGCTCCTGCGTCGTGAGCAGCGCCTTGTGCGCGTCCTTCGGCTGCCCCATGCCCATCGCGCTCATGACCCAGCCGACGATGCCGCCGACGACCACGAGGCCCATGCCGCCCCAGAAGCCCGCGGGCTGGTCCATCACCATGAAGGCGCCCGCCACGCAGAAACCGATGAAGGCGATCGTGACACCGGTCCAGGCGGCCGGGGTGTGACCGTGGCTGCTGCCCGCCATTGCTTGCTCCTCGTTGCTGTGTACGTGTTGTACGTGGGTGAGCCGGTCGCTCGCTGTCATTGTCCCGCACGCGTGCGGGTGCGGTGATCGGGGGTCACGACGCGCAGGCCGGGGCTATGTTCCGGTCGGGTCCTCGCCGCGGTCGAGGGCCTTCCAGAGTTCCTCGGGGCGGTCGGGGTCGGTGGCCGGGTCCTTGCGGCGCCGCGGCCGGGGTGCGCCGCCGCGCTCGTAGCGGCCGGACATGCCGGGCCACAGGCGGCCGTAGCGCAGGGCCAGCAGTCCGGCGAGCAGGATCAGGGCGCCGCCCACGGCCGCGACGTACGGCCACGCGGTGTGGGTGAGGGCCTGGACGGTGGCCGAGGTGTCGCCGGAGGCCTGCGCGGCCTTCTCGTCGAGCGCGGAGCTGTCGGAGGCGCCGAGCAGGGCGGCCGCGACGGTGCCGGCTCCGGAGAGCGCGAGGAGGGCGGCGACCATGAAGCGGCCGGCCCGGCGGACGGCGAAGACGGCGACCAGCGCGGCGAGCCCCACTATGGCCAGGGCCGCGGGGACGCCTGTGACGTCGCTGCCCTTGGCGATCAGGGGGAACGGGCCGCCGGCCACCGTCACGGTGCCCTCCGACCAGCGCTGCCGGGTGGCGAGCAGCGCCACGGCCGCGCCGAGCGCCCCGCACAGCAGGGCGACGGCGAGGCTCATACGGCCGGCCCGGGCGGAACCAGGGGCTTCGGAACGGGGGTGAGGTACAGCAGTCACGTAGTCCACTATCACCCGAACCCGGAACGATCAGTCACCCGGGGTTCGGTGAGAACCGCCACCCGGGTTCACCCACGGTTCGCGGGCAGCGGTCACCCGGGTGCGCACAGGCTCACCCGAGCCGGTTCGCCGTGTGCACCGCCCGGAGTACCGCGGCCGCCTTGTTCCGGCACTCGGTGTCCTCGGCGACCGGGTCCGAGTCGGCGACGATGCCGGCGCCGGCCTGGACGTACGCCGTGCCGTCGCGCAGCAGGGCCGTACGGATGGCGATGGCGGTGTCGGAGTCGCCCGCGAAGTCGAGATAGCCGACGCAGCCGCCGTACAACCCGCGCCTGGACGGTTCGAGTTCGTCGATGATCTGCATGGCGCGGGGCTTGGGGGCGCCGGAGAGGGTGCCGGCCGGGAAGCAGGCCGTCAGGACGTCGAAGGCCGTGCGGCCCGGCGCGACCCGTCCCGTCACCGTCGAGACGATGTGCATCACATGGGAGTAGCGCTCGATGGACATGAAGTCGACGACCTCGACCGAACCCGGCTCGCAGACCCGACCCAGGTCGTTGCGGCCCAGGTCGACCAGCATGAGGTGCTCGGCGCGCTCCTTGGGGTCGGCGAGCAGTTCGTCGGCGAGGGCCTGGTCCTCCTGCGGGGTGGCGCCCCGCCACCTGGTCCCGGCGATGGGGTGGACCATCGCCTGTCCGTCCTCGACCTTCACCAGCGCTTCCGGCGAGGAGCCGACGACGTCGAAGCCGTCGAAGCGGAACAGGTACATGTACGGGGAGGGATTGGTCGCCCTGAGGACCCGGTAGACGTCCAACGCGCTTGCCGTGCACGGGGTTTCGAAGCGCTGGGAGGGCACGACCTGGAAGGCCTCCCCGGCCCGGATGCGCTCCTTGATGTCCTCGACGGCCTCCTGGAAGTCCTCGCCGCCCCACAGGGCGGTGTACTCGGGCAGTTCGGAGGGCGGGAGCACGGCCGGGGGCTGGGCGACCGCGCGCGAGAGGTCGGCCTCCATGGCGTCGAGGCGGGCGACGGCGTCCGCGTGGGCCTCGTCGACGCCGGTGTCGAGGTCGTTGTGGTTGATCGCGTTGGCGATCAGCAGGACGGAGCCCTCCCAGTGGTCCATGACGGCGAGGTCGCTGGTGAGCAGCATGGTCAGCTCGGGCAGCTTCAGGTCGTCCCGCTCACCGGGGCCGATCTTCTCCAGGCGGCGCACGATGTCGTAGCCGAGGTAGCCGACCATGCCACCGGTGAAGGGCGGCAGGTTCAGGTCGTGGGCGAGGTCGCGCGGGGTGTGCAGGGCCTCGATGGTGGCGCGCAGGGCGGCGAGCGGGTCGCCCTCGACGGGGACGCCGACGGGCGGGGCGCCGAGCCAGTGGGCCTGGCCGTCGCGCTCGGTCAGCGTGGCGGCGCTGCGGACGCCGACGAAGGAGTAGCGGGACCACGAGCGGCCGTTCTCCGCGGACTCCAGCAGGAAGGTGCCGGGGCGCTCGGCGGCGAGCTTGCGGTAGAGCGCGACCGGGGTGTCGCCGTCGGCGAGGAGCTTGCGGGTGACCGGAATGACGCGGCGGTCGGTGGCCAGCTTGCGGAACGTCTCGAGGTCCATGGCGGCTGACCTTACTGATCCGAGGCGGGTACGCCGGAATCGGCGCCGGCGGTGCCGTTGTCGCCGTCCTTGAGCAGCACATCGACGTCGAAGCAGGTGCGCGCGCCCGTGTGGCAGGCCGCGCCGACCTGGTCGACCTTGACGAGCACGGTGTCGGCGTCGCAGTCCAGGGCCACGGACCTGACCCACTGGAAGTGGCCGGACGTGTCGCCCTTGACCCAGTACTCCTGCCGGCTGCGCGACCAGTAGGTGCAGCGGCCTGTGGTGAGCGTGCGATGCAGGGCCTCGTCGTCCATCCAGCCGAGCATCAGCACCTCTCCGGTGTCGTACTGCTGGGCGATGGCGGGGAGGAGCCCGTCCGCGCTGCGCTTGAGGCGCGCGGCGATCTCGGGGTCCAGCCGGCTGGGCTGACGGGGCGTGCTGGTGGTCATGCCTGCCATTGTGCCGCGCCCCGCTGACAACGCTGGGTGACTGTCCATTGAGTGGATAGGGGCGGCGCGAAGCGCCCCGATGTGGGGTGGTGGCCGGGTGACGGGTGGGCGGACCCGATACGCAGTCGTAGGCTGACTGCATGTCGACCTTCGCCAAGCGTGAACGACTTCTCCTGGCCGACCTCTTGGAGGCCGAGGGCCCCGACGCCCCCACCCTCTGCGAGGGCTGGACGACCCGTGATCTCGCCGCGCACGTCGTGGTGCGCGAGCGCCGCCCCGACGCCGCCGCCGGCCTGCTGATCAAGCAGCTCGCGCCGCGCCTGGACAAGGCGATGGAGGAGTTCGCGGCGAAGCCGTACGAGGAGCTGATCCAGCTCATCCGCACCGGCCCGCCGCGCTTCTCGCCGTTCCAGCTCAAGCAGATCGACGAGGCGTCGAACACGATCGAGTTCTACGTCCACACCGAGGACGTCCGCCGCGCCCAGCCGGACTGGACGCCCCGCGAACTGGACCCGGTGTTCCAGGACGCCTTGTGGTCCCGTTTCGAGCGCTCCGCCCGTCTGGTGGGCCGCAGCGCCCCCACGGGCCTGGTGCTGCGCCGCCCGAACGGCCAGACGGCGGTCGCCCACCGCGGCACGCCGGTCGTCACGGTGACCGGCGAGCCGTCGGAGCTGCTGCTGTTCGCCTACGGCCGGCAGAGCGCCGCCAAGGTGGAGCTGGACGGCGACAAGGACGCGATCGCCAAGCTGCACGAGACGAAGCAGCTGGGGATCTGAGGGGCGGTCAGCGGGGCAGTTCGGCGCGGCGGAGGGGACGGGCGGCAAGGGCGACGACGCCGCCGAGACCGCAGACCGCCGCGCTGACGACGAAGACCGGACCGGTGCCCCACGCCTCGATCGCCACGGCGGCCAGCGGCATGCTGAGCGGGGCGAGGCCGAGGCTGGCCAGACTCGCGACGGCGGTGACGCGACCGAGGTAGGCGGGGTCGGACTGTGTCTGCAGCAGGGCCGCGCACAGGGCGCCGCTGAGTCCGGCGAGCAACCCGATCAGCACGGCCACGCCGACCGCCACGGCGACGACGGGGGCGTAGGCCAGGGCACCGATCGCGACCGCGCCCGCCAGGATCGCGTACGCGGCGACATGACCGGCGTACGGCAGGCGCCCCCGCACGGTCAGCAGCAGCGAGGCGGCCCCCGCGCCGACGCCGAAGCCGGCGAGCACCCAGCCCATCCCGGCGGCGCCCCAGCCGCGCTGGTCGGCCAGCAGTGCCAGTCCCACGTTCAACGGGCCGACGAAGCCGAGGTCTCCGAGGGCGATGGCGATCATCAGCGGGGCGAGGACACGGTGCCGGCGGATGTAGCGCAGGCCGACCACGAGATCGCGCCAGGCCGTGTCGGCGGCGAGGCTCGCCTTGTCGTCGGGAGGCAGCTCACGTACCCGTACGGAGACCAGCAGCGGCACGGACACCGCTATCAGCAGCCCCGCCAGCCCGAAGGCCGCCGCGGCACCGCCCATGGCCACGCCGAGGCCGCCGAGCGGGCCGCCGACGACACTCGCGAACCGGATCCCGAGCCCGCGCATGCCCTGCACGCGCGCGAGCTGGCCCCGGCTCGTCACGCGCGCGGGGAGGGCGCCCACGGCGGGCATGAACACGGCGTCGACCGTGCCGAAGAGCACGGCGAGCGCGGCCAGCGGCCACAGCCCCGGGTCGGTGAGGAAGAGCAGCGCGGCCACGGCGAGGACGGCGCCGCAGCGCACGGCGTCACTGCCGATGACCACCCTGCGCGGGCCGAACCGGTCGGCGATCACTCCGCCGCCCAGCATCAGCAGGGCCCGCGGCACAGCGCTCGCCGTCATCACCAGGCCCGCCTGCGCGGGCGTCCCGGCCTGTACGGCCGCCCAGGACAGGGCGAGGTAGTAGACGTTGTCGCCGACCATGGAGGCGGTGTACGCGGTGAGCCAGCGCAGGACGTTGGGGTCGCGGTGGGCCGGCCGCTCGGCGGCAACGGCGGCAGGGCCTGTGAGCGTGACGGTCACGGGAGCTGTGCCTCTCAGAAGCGGAACGGGAAGCCGTACGTGTGCACCGCGACGTTCTCGCGGCCCTCGGTGTCGCCGGACGCGTCGGCGGCCCGGCCCTGCTCCTCGTACCTGCGGACGAGGGCGTACATCTCCTTGGACAGCTCGGAGAGTTCGTCCGCGGTGAGCCTGAGCAGCCACTCGGCGGAGTCGGAGGCCGTGGTCCACGCGTCGCCCCAGTGGGGGCGCTCGTCCAGGTAGCGGCGGTACATGTCGACGCGCTGCTCGAAGAAGAGCCGGCTGGCCGCGGTGTGCGCGGCGGCCTTCTCCGGCGCGTCCCGGAAGTCCGCGTCGTGGATGGAGATCCCGTCGGAGGCGGGCTGCCACCAGCGCTCCCGGCCGTCCGCGCTCTGCGTCCCGGCCTCCTCGATCAGGCCATGCTCGGCGAGCTTGCGCAGGTGGTAGCTGACCAGCGAGACGGCCTCGTCGACCTGGTCGGCCAGCTGGGACGCGGTCGCCGAGCGCGCGATGGTCAGTCGCCGGTACAACTGCGCCCGCAGCGGGTGAGCGAGCGCCTTGAGCGTGCCCACGTCCGTGATGCGGCGGTCTCTCTCCCTGTCTGCCATACGCCTCACGGTAGATACGAAAGGAAAATTGCACAACTTATTTTGCGCAACATTCCTTTCGTATCTGCCCAGTAAGAGCCCCGGCCGGGATCGGCCGGGGCACCCTCGTCAAGAGCTCGCGCTAACGGACCGCGTGTCCCGCCGCCCGCAGCGTCTCCTTCACCTCGCCGATCCGCAGATCACCGAAGTGGAACACGGAGGCGGCGAGCACCGCGTCCGCCCCCGCCCCCACCGCCGGCGGGAAGTCGTCCAGCTTGCCGGCGCCGCCGGAGGCGATCACCGGGATCGTCACGTGCTTGCGTACCGCCCGGATCATCTCCAGGTCGTAGCCGTCCTTCGTGCCGTCCGCGTCCATCGAGTTGAGCAGGATCTCGCCCGCGCCCAGCTCGGCGGCCCGGTGCGCCCACTCGACGGCGTCGATGCCGGTGCCCTTGCGGCCGCCGTGGGTGGTGACCTCGAAGGTGCCCTCCGGAGTGCGCCGCGCGTCGACCGACAGCACCAGCACCTGCCGCCCGAACCGCTCCGCGATCTCGCGGATCAGGTCGGGGCGGGCGATGGCGGCGGTGTTGACGCCCACCTTGTCCGCGCCCGCGCGCAGCAGCCGGTCCACGTCCTCGGCCGTGCGGACGCCGCCGCCGACCGTCAGCGGGATGAAGACCTGCTCGGCGGTGCGGCGCACCACGTCGTACGTCGTCTCGCGGTTGCCCGACGAGGCGGTGATGTCCAGGAACGTCAGCTCGTCGGCGCCCTCGGCGTCGTACACCTTGGCCATCTCGACGGGGTCGCCCGCGTCGCGCAGGTTCTGGAAGTTGACGCCCTTGACGACCCGGCCGTTGTCCACGTCCAGGCAGGGGATGACTCGGACCGCCAGGGTCATGAATCCACGGCTCCTCTGAGTTGCCTCGAAAATGCCTCTAGCCTCTGAAGGCTTCTATTTCCACTTCGACCAGGATGCGCGGGTCGACGAAGCCCTCGACGACCAGCAGGGTCGACACCGGCCGCACCGCGTCGAAGAGGTCCTTGTGGGCCCGGCCCACCTCGTCCACGTCGCGCGCGTGGGTCAGGTACATCCTCGTACGGACCACGGACTCGACGCCGAGCCCGAACTCGCCGATCGCCTCGATCGCGCTGGTGAAGGCCACCTTGGCCTGCTCGTACGGATCGCCCTCGCCGTACAGCACATGTCCCTTGAAGGACGTGGTGCCCGACACCAGGACGCGGTCGCCCGCCGCGACGGCACGTGCGAAACCGAAGGACTCTTCCCAGGGACTTCCGCTCTGCACGCGCCGTACGGCATCGGACGTCATGACGACACAGCCTCCAAGGCCTCTTCCAGGGTGAACGCCTTCGCGTACAGGGCCTTCCCGACGATGGAGCCCTCGACACCGAGGGGCACCAGCTCGGCGATGGCCCGCAGGTCGTCCAGGGACGAGACGCCGCCGGAGGCGACGACCGGGCGGTCCGTCGCCGCGCAGACGTTCTTCAGCAGCTCCAGGTTCGGGCCCTGGAGGGTGCCGTCCTTGGCGATGTCGGTGACGACGTAGCGGGCGCAGCCCTCGTTGTTGAGGCGCTCCAGCGTCTCGTAGAGGTCACCGCCGTCGCGGGTCCAGCCGCGGCCGCGCAGGGTCGTGCCGCGTACGTCGAGGCCGACGGCGATCTTGTCGCCGTGCTCGGCGATGACCTTGGCGACCCACTCGGGGGTCTCCAGGGCGGCTGTACCGAGGTTCACGCGCGTGCAGCCGGTGGCGAGCGCGGCGGCCAGGGAGGCGTCGTCGCGGATGCCGCCGGACAGCTCGACCTTGATGTCCATCGCCTTGGTGACCTCGGCGATCAGCTCCCGGTTGTCGCCGGTGCCGAACGCGGCGTCCAGGTCGACCAGGTGCAGCCACTCGGCGCCCGCCCGCTGCCAGGCGAGGGCGGCCTCCAGCGGGGAGCCGTAGGAGGTCTCGGTGCCGGACTCGCCGTGCACGAGGCGGACGGCCTGGCCGTCGCGGACGTCGACGGCGGGGAGGAGTTCGAGCTTGGCCATGTCTCTACAGGGTTCCGATCCAGTTGGTGAGCAGCTGCGCTCCGGCGTCGCCGGACTTCTCGGGGTGGAACTGGGTGGCCCACAGGGCGCCGTTCTCCACGGCGGCCACGAAGGGCTTGCCGTGCGTCGACCAGGTGACCTTGGGAGCGGTCATCACCGGGTTCTCCGTCGCCAGGGTCCAGTCGTGGACGGCGTAGGAGTGCACGAAGTAGAAGCGGGCGTCCGCGTCCAGGCCGGCGAAGAGCTCGGAGCCGGCCGCCACGTCGACGGTGTTCCAGCCCATGTGGGGCACGATGTCGGCCTGCAGCGGCTCGACCGAGCCCGGCCACTCGCCGAGGCCCTCGGTCTCGATGCCGTGCTCGATGCCGCGCGCGAAGAGGATCTGCATGCCGACGCAGATGCCCATCACGGGTCGTCCCCCGGCCAGCCGCCGTTCGACGATCCAGTCGCCGCGCGCTTCCTTCAGCCCCCGCATGCAGGCGGCGAAGGCGCCGACGCCCGGCACGAGCAGGCCGTCGGCGTTCATGGCCTTGTCGAAGTCACGGGTGATCTCGACGTCGGCTCCCGCGCGCGCGAGGGCGCGCTCGGCGGAGCGGACGTTGCCGAAGCCGTAGTCGAAGACCACGACCTTCTTGGAGTCGGTCAATTCCACACCTCCAGCCTCAGGACGCCCGCGACGAGGCACATCGCGGCGCCTATCGAGAGCAGCACGATGAGGCCCTTGGGCATCTGCTGCTTGACGAAGGAGTAGATGCCGCCGACCAGGAAGAGGCCGACGACGATCAGCAGGGTCGACAGACCGTTCATGGCTTTACAGCGCACCCTTCGTGGAGGGAAGGATGCCGGCCGCGCGCGGGTCCCGCTCGGACGCGTACCGCAGGGCCCGGGCCAGCGCCTTGAACTGGCACTCGACGATGTGGTGCGCGTTGCGCCCGTACGGCACGTGCACGTGCAGCGCGATCTGCGCCTGGGCGACGAAGGACTCCAGGATGTGCCGGGTCATCGTGGTGTCGTACTCGCCGATCATCGGCGCCATGTTCTCGGGCTCGGTGTGCACGAGGTACGGGCGGCCGCTGAGGTCGACGGTCACCTGGGCCAGCGACTCGTCCAGGGGGACCGTGCAGTTGCCGAATCGATAAATCCCCACCTTGTCGCCGAGGGCCTGCTTGAAGGCGGCGCCCAGCGCGAGGGCGGTGTCCTCGATGGTGTGGTGGGAGTCGATGTGCAGGTCGCCCTCGGTCTTCACGGTCAGGTCGAACAGACCGTGCCGGCCGAGCTGGTCGAGCATGTGGTCGTAGAAGCCGACGCCGGTCGCCACATCGACCTGGCCCGTGCCGTCCAGGTTTATCTCGACGAGGACCGAGGTCTCCTTGGTCACCCGCTCCACTCGTCCTACGCGGTTCATGCGCTCTGCTCCTTCTTCAGTTCACGTACCGCGTCGAGGAACGCGTCGTTCTCTTCAGGGGTTCCGGCGGTGACCCGCAGCCAGCCCGGCACACCGTTGTCCCGGACCAGGACGCCCCGGTCGAGGATCTTCTGCCAGACGGCGTGCGCGTCGTCGAACCGCCCGAACTGCACGAAGTTGGCGTCGGAGGCGGTCACCTCGTAGCCGATCGCCAGGAGTTCGGTGACCAGCCGGTCCCGCTCCGACTTCAGCTGCTCGACGTACTTGAGCAGCGTGTCGGTGTGTTCGAGGGCGGCCAGGGCGGTCGCCTGGGTGACGGCCGACAGGTGGTACGGCAGCCGTACGAGCTGGACGGCGTCCACCACCGCCGGGTGCGCGGCGAGATAGCCGAGCCGCAGGCCGGCGGCGCCGAAGGCCTTCGACATCGTCCGGGAGACGACGAGATTCGGCCGGCCTTCGAGCAGCGGCAGCAGCGAGTCGCCGTGGCTGAACTCGATGTACGCCTCGTCGACCACGACCATCGAGGGCTTCGCCGCCTGCGCGGCCTCGTAGAGCGCGAGGACCGTCGCTGGCGGGACCGCGTTGCCGGTGGGGTTGTTGGGCGTGGTGATGAAGACGACGTCCGGCCGGTTCTCGGCGATCGCCTTCTCGGCGGCGGCGAGATCGATCGTGAAGTCGTCGTTGCGGGGTCCGGAGATCCATCCGGTGCCCGTGCCGCGCGCGATGAGGCCGTGCATCGAGTACGACGGCTCGAAGCCGATGGCCGTACGGCCCGGTCCGCCGAAGGTCTGCAGCAGCTGCTGGATGACCTCGTTCGAGCCGTTGGCCGCCCACACATTGCCCAGGCCCACCTCGTAACCGGACGTGTCCGTCAGGTACTTGGCGAGCTGGGTGCGCAGCTCGACCGCGTCCCGGTCCGGGTAGCGGTTGAGGTTCCGGGCCGCCTGGCGGACGCGCTCGGTGATCCGCTCGACCAGCGGCTCGGGCAGCGGGTAGGGGTTCTCGTTGGTGTTCAGCCGTACGGGGACGTCGAGTTGGGGCGCGCCGTAGGGGGACTTGCCGCGCAGCTCGTCCCGTACGGGGAGATCGTCGATGCCAGTCACTTGCTTCCGGGTACCTTCCAACCGAACCTTGCCTTGATCGCCGCGCCGTGTGCCGGCAGGTCCTCCGCCTCCGCCAGCGTGACCACGTGATGCGCGACCTCGGCCAGCGCGTCCTTCGTGTAGTCGACGATGTGGATGCCGCGGAGGAAGGACTGCACGGACAGCCCGGAGGAGTGGCAGGCGCAGCCGCCGGTCGGCAGCACGTGGTTGGAGCCCGCGGCGTAGTCGCCGAGCGAGACCGGCGCCCAGGGCCCGATGAAGATCGCGCCGGCGTTGCGCACCCGGTCGGCCACGGCGGCCGCGTCGGCCGTCTGGATCTCCAGGTGCTCGGCGCCGTACGCGTCGACGACCCGCAGGCCCTCGTCGACGCCGTCGACCAGGACGATCGCGGACTGCTTGCCCTTGAGGGCCGGGACGATCCGGTCGTCGATGTGCTTGGTGGCCGCGACCTGCGGCTCCAGCTCCTTCTCCACGGCGTCCGCCAGCTCGACGGAGTCGGTGACGAGGACGGCGGCGGCGAGCGGGTCGTGCTCGGCCTGGCTGATCAGGTCGGAGGCGACATGCACCGGGTCGGCGGTGGAGTCGGCCAGGATCGCGATCTCGGTCGGGCCCGCCTCGGCGTCGATGCCGATCTTGCCGGTGAAGTAGCGCTTGGCGGCGGCGACCCAGATGTTGCCGGGGCCGGTGACCATGTTGGCGGGCGGGCAGGACTCGGTGCCGTACGCGAACATCGCGACGGCCGTCGCACCGCCGGCCGCGTACACCTCGTCCACGCCGAGCAGCGCGCACGCGGCGAGGATCGTCGGGTGCGGCAGGCCGTTGAACTCGGCCTGGGCCGGGGAGGCGAGCGCGATCGACTCGACGCCGGCCTCCTGGGCGGGCACGACGTTCATGACCACGGAGGACGGGTACACCGACCGGCCTCCGGGCGCGTAGAGCCCGACCCGGTCGACCGGCACCCACTTCTCGGTGACCGAGCCGCCGGGCACGACCTGGGTGGTGTGCGTCGTACGGCGCTGCTCGCGGTGGACGAGACGGGCGCGGCGGATGGACTCCTCCAGGGCCGCGCGCACGGCCGGGTCGAGCTCCTCCAACGCGCGCGCAAGTGCCGCGGCCGGGACCCGCACCTGGTCGAGCCTGACACCGTCGAACTTCTCGGCGAAGTCGATCAGCGCCGCGTCGCCCCGATGATGCACGGCCTCGCAGATCGGACGCACCTTCTCCAGGGCGGCCGAAACGTCGAAGTCGGCTCGGGGCAGCAGGTCGCGCAGGGCGGGGCCCTCGGGAAGGGCGTCGCCGCGCAGATCGATTCGGGAGATCACGGGCTCAATTCTCTCAGACCCGGGTCGCGAGCCGTCCGCGCATTCCAATGGCTGATACGCGCGTCCTCAGGAACCCGGAAGATCCCCTTCACGTCTAGCGTTCGGGGCGTTACTCAGCGGGCATGAACGGTTGTACGAGGACAAACGACCCGCGAGGAGAACGGGGAGGAAGGAAAAGCTGTGACCGAGGGGCCCGGCACCCCGGACGGGGAACTGCCGGACGGTCTGACCGCCGCCGAGATAGGCATGTGGCAGGCCTTCCGCAACGGCACCGTGTACGACCTGAGCAGCGGCGACACGGCCGTCGACGATCCGCACGGCGGGCATCCCTGGGGAGAGGAGCGGACCGTACGCGCGCGGATCGTCTGCTGGCTGCTGCTGGACGGGCCGCCCGCTCTCGCGGGCCGGGTGTCGTCGCTGAAGCTGGTCGGTGTCCGGATCAGCGACACGATGGACCTCGCGGGCGGCACGGTGGTGCCGTACGTCGAGATGCGCGGCTGCCGCTTCGACCAGGAGATCCGGCTGCCGGAGGCCCACTTCACCACCGTGCGGCTGGTGGGCTGCTCGGTGCCGCGTCTGGAGGCGGCCCGGGTGCACACGGAGGGTGACCTGCACCTGCCGCGCTGCCGCTTCCACAACGGGGTACGGCTCACCGACGCGCAGATCGGCACGGACCTGCTGCTCAACCAGGCGATCGTCTACCGGGACCGCAGCGGCCGCTCGATCGCCGCGGACGGCATCAACGTCGGCCAGGACCTCCAGGCCGAGATGCTGGAGTCGCACGGCGAGCTGAGCCTGCGCGGCGCGAACATCGGCGTGTCGCTCAGCCTGCGGGGCGCGCGGCTGGTCAACCCGTACACGCGGCTCGCGCTGAACGCCCCCCAGCTGACCGTCGGGCGCACCCTGTACCTGACCCCGGCGGGCGTCGGCAGTCCGCTGCTGAGCGGCCGCACTCCCGCGCGCGGGACGCGCATCCAGCGGTTCGCGTGCCAGGGCGGGGTGCGGCTGGACGACGGACGGTTCGGGGACGCGGTCGACCTGGAGCGGGCCCGGTTCACCTTCACCGATGAGCAGGAGCTGTCGCTGCGCCGCATCCAGACGCCCGAGCTGCGCTTCCTGGGCGAGCGCCCTGAGCGCGGCGGGGTGGTGCTCTCGGGGGCGCGGGTCGTCAACCTGATGGACCGGGCGGACGCCTGGCCGGGTCCGGGCCTGCTGCACATGGGCGGCTTCACCTACGAGAACCTCGTGCCGCGCGGCCCGTTCCCGCTGGAGCGGCGGCTGGAGTGGGTGGCCGCGGCGACCGCCGAGTACAACCCGGAGCCGTACGAGCTGCTGGCCTCCGTCCTGCGGGCGGGCGGCGAGGACGAGGACGCGCGCGAGGTGCTGCTCGCCAAGCAGCGCCGCCGCCGCGAGACCCTGCCGCCCGCGGCCAAGCTGTGGGGGTACGCGCAGGACTGGACGGTCGCCTACGGGTACCGGCCGGGCCGGGCCGCCGTATGGATGGCGGTGCTGTGGGCGGCGAGTTCGGTGGCCTTCGCGTACGCCGACCATCCCCCGCTCAAGGGCGGCGAGCATCCGACCTGGAACCCGGCCCTGTTCGCCCTCGATCTGCTGCTGCCGGTCATCGACCTGGGCCAGGTCGGCTTCTGGCAGCTGAGCGGCGGCTACCAGTGGCTGGCCGCGGCGATGATCCTGCTCGGCTGGGTCCTGGCGACGACGGTGGCGGCGGGGGCCACGCGGCTGCTGCGACGGAGCTGACCCGGCTGAGCTTCACCGGGTATCGCTGAGTTTTGTGAGGTCAGTGGGGTTCCTGAGGAGAACATACGAATGTCGGACAGTTGTTGAACCGTTGACCTTTACTGCTTCTTGACCCATCCGCGTACAACTTTCCACGGGTTATCCGTTCCCTCTGGCGCGGGTAGGACCAGCGGTCTTTCAATGGTCGACACCATGGCTCTGCTGCTCCCGTTCGGCCGTGCGTCCCGGACGACAAGGAACGTAGAACACCCCGCCGTCGGGCTCCCCGCCGATGCCGAGGTGCTCCTCGACGCGCCCGACGACCACCTCGGACCCGCGCTGGTCGCGGCCGGGCAGGGCGCGTACGAACCGGCCGCCCAGCTGCTCGCCGCCACCCGGCTCGGAGCTCGGTGGGAGTCCCGCGACGGATATGTGCTGCGCCTTGCCGCCTTCGCGCGCTCGCGGCCGGAGTGGCTGCAGGCCTGGAGCGCGGCCGCCCCGCACGATCCGGACGTGCTGCTGGTCCAGGCCCAGCTCGCGGTGGACCGCGCCTGGCAGTCACCGGCCCGGGCCGAGCAGCTGCGCGGGCTGAGCCCGCTGATCACGGCCGCCGCGCGCGCCGACGACCGCGACCCGGTGCCGTGGCGGATCGCGCTGGACCACGCGCGCGGCTCCCGCGCCGGGCACACCTACTTCGGGGAACTGTGGGAGGCGGCTCTGCGCCGCGCCCCGCTCCACTACGGCTGCCATGTGGCCGCCCTGCGGTACCTGGCCACGTCCTGGCACGGCTCGCACCGTGAGTGCTTCGACTTCGCCGACCGGGCGGCCCAGGACGCCCCGGCCGACTCCCTCGTGCAGGCGCTGCCGACCCGGGCCGCCTTCGCCTACCTGACCGACGGCTGCGGTCCGGGCGTACCGCCGGAGCGACTGGACGCGGCGGCCGACCGGGCCATCGCGCTCTCCGCGCGGTTCCCCGCGGCCGACCTCTGGCCGGCCGGGATGCGCAACAAGCTGGCGTACGTCCTGGTACGGCTGGGCCGCTGGGAGGACGCCCTGGAGCAGCTGCGCCTGATCGGCCCGTACGCCACCTCCTTCCCGTGGGGCCGGTTCTCGGAGGATCCGCTGGGCCGGTTCCTGGAGGTGCGCGAGGAGGTCCGGGCGCGGGCGGCGGCCGCCGCTCCGCGGGAGGCACGCGCCGGTCATCCGCAGGCCGGGCATTCAGGGGCCGGTCACTCCGGGGCCGGTCATCCACGGAGTGGGCACGCCGGACGTGTTCACTCCGGCGACCACTAGGCTTTGGCGCCGTGACCGTCCGTCTTCCGCTCTTCCCCCTGAACTCGGTGCTGTTCCCGGGTCTCGTGCTGCCGCTGAACGTCTTCGAGGAGCGCTACCGCGCCATGATGCGCGAACTCCTGAAAACCCCCGAGGAGGAACCGCGCCGCTTCGCCGTCGTGGCGATCCGCGACGGCCAAGAGGTGGCCCAGAGCGCCCCCGGCATGCCGGACCCCACGTCCATCCCCGAGCGCGGCCCGGCGGCAGGCTTCGGCCCGGACCCGCTCAAGGCGTTCCACGGGGTGGGCTGTGTGGCGGACGCGGCGACGATCCGGGAGCGGGCCGACGGCACCTTCGAGGTACTGGCGACGGGAACGACTCGCGTACGCCTGCTCTCGGTGGACGCGTCGGGCCCGTTCCTGACCGCGGAACTGGAGGAGCTCACGGAGGAGCCGGGCGACGAGGCGGGGGCGCTGGCGGAAGGGGTCCTGCGGGCCTTCCGCCAGTACCAGAAGCGCCTGGCGGGCGCCCGCGAACGCTCCCTGTCGACGGCGGCCGACCTCCCGGACCAGCCCTCGGTCGTCTCCTACCTGGTGGCGGCCGCGATGATGCTGGACACCTCGACCAAGCAGCGCCTGCTTCAGTCCCCCGACACGGCGTCCCGCCTGCGCGACGAACTGAAACTCCTTCGCACCGAGACCTCGATCATCCGTACCCTGCCGTCGCTGCCGGCGTCGGACCTGACGCGCGGCCCGACGAGTCTCAACTGACGCACTTCTGGGGAACCGGCCACATGGCGAAGAAGTCGAAGAAACAGCAGCAGACGGGCGGCACGCCCGCGACGGTGGCACTCACCGCAGCCGGCGTCTCGTACACGATCCACTCCTACGACCACGACCCCTCCCACCCCTCCTACGGCGAGGAAGCGGCAGAGGCGATGGGCGTCTCCCCGGACCGGGTCTTCAAGACGCTGGTCGCGGACGTGGACGGAAACCTGACCGTGGCCGTGGTCCCGGTGGCGGGCCAACTGGACCTCAAGGCGCTCGCGTCGGCGGTCGGCGGCAAACGCGCGACCATGGCCGACCCGGCCCTGGCGGAACGCACCACCGGCTACGTCCGGGGCGGCATCTCCCCGTTGGGCCAGCGCAAGAAGCTCCCGACGGTCGTGGACGCATCGGCCTCCGCCCACACCACGATCTGCGTCTCGGCGGGCCGCCGCGGCCTGGAGGTCGAACTCTCCCCCGAAGCCCTGACCAAGCTCACGAACGCGACCCTGGCCCCCATCGGGCGTGCGTGACCCCTCGACGCCCACGATGTCCTCGGCTATTTACGGAGGACATGTCGAAGAAAACACGCAAACGCAAGTGGCGCACCAAGAAGGGCCGCTCGAACCACGGCCACCGCCCGGCATAACCACCAACCCCTCCAGGGGGGCTCCACCTCGCAACACCGGACCAGGCACTCCAGCCCGTCCGGCGTTTGAGGACGAGGCCCTTTCGGGGCCGACGGGGGTCCAGGGGGCGGAGCCCCCTGGCGGGGTCGAAGGGGCGGAGCCCCTTCAGGATGGGACGGGTAGGGGCGGCGGGGGCGAAAAACCCGGCGTCACGCCGACGGCGCCCCGTACGACCCTCCCTGCGCATGCCCCTCCGCATGCTGCTGATACGGCTCCCCGTCCCGAGGCCCGAACAACGCCATCAGCCCCAGATGCACCACCAGCGCAGCCAGCGGCCACACCAGCCACACCCCCTTCGCCCCCAGCTTCAACGGCGCGGAGAAGGCAACCCCCTTCCCCACATCCTTCGCATGGGCGATCACATCCTCGGTCGGCCCGAGCCACACCCCCACCCGCCAGGCCAGCAACGACCCGAGGAACCCCCCGACAGCCAGCGCCACCACCAACGGCACGCCCCCACGCCGCCGTATGAGAAACACGGCAACCGCACTCACCAGCCCGAACGCGAGCGCAAGCAGAGTGAACGTTCCGTCCACCCCGACCGCCTGCTCGCCCTCGGTGTCCTTGAAGTAGACGACCCAGTTCTTGTCGACGACGTCCCCGACCAGCGGCACACTGGGCGCCAGCCACCACCACAGCACCCCGAGCAGCGCACCGGACAGCGCCACGACCACCGCGACCACGGCGGCCTCCCGCACTTCGGTCTTCATTCCGGGACCGTCCTGTCCGTACGAGGCATGAACGCCGTACATGCCGTACCCGCCGTGAGCACCCGCAGGACCCTGGGGACTCTGGGAGCCGGAGGAACCGGACGGAGCGCCGTACCCGGCGTCACGCGGCGCGGAAGCGGCGTGCCCGGCAGCGGGCGGCTGCCACGCATTGTTCGGGGACTGGTCATGCGGCGGCGGTGGTGGAGTCAGCGGAGCGGTCACCCTGCCATCGTGCCAGGCCGACCTGTGCGGCGCGTCACCGGACGGCCGCCCGACGGTACGCCCAGGTGGCGACGGCCAGCGAGACGACCCCGACCATCCCGCACACGGCGAGGTCACCGAGGACGAAGGCCCAGTCGGGATGCGGCCCGAACGTCCGCGCGAAGGCCTCCACGCCGTACGTCGACGGCAGCAGATCCCGCGCGAACCGCACGACCTCCGGCATCCGGTCGGCCGGCAGCACCCCCAGCAGCAGCGCGGCAGACATCCCCAACTGCCCGAGCAGCGTGGCCAGTTCGGGACGAGGAGCGAGCAACCCGAGGGCCGCCCCCAGCCCCGCCAGCGCCGCTCCCGCCAACGGGATCACCGCCGCCAGCACCCACAGATGCGCCACCGGCAACCCGAACAGCACGCACCCGAAGACGGCCGTCACCACGGTCCCCGGCACGGTGAAGGAGGCGTACGCCCCGGCCGCCCCCAGCACCACCGCGGCCGGCGGCACCGGCAGCGTGGCGTAGTGGTCGAGACCACCGCTGGCCCGCAGCTGCCCGAAGTACTGGGCCAGCAGATTCAGCGCGACGAAGGCCACGACGAGCACCGCCGACCCGGCCACCACGGCCTGCGCCTCGGCCCCGCCGTCCACGACCCCGCGCATCAGGATCATGATCCCGATCGACTGGAAGGTCGCCACGAACAGCAGCGGGATCCGCGCGACCCGCGCACGGGACAGCTGTGCCCGGTACACGGCGCACAGCGACGGCCACAGCCGGGCACGCGGCCCGAGCTCGGCCGCGGCCGGAGCGGCCGTCTCGTCGACGGCCAGCGCGCTGCCCGGCAGAACCTCGGCGGGTACGACACTCACGTGGCGCTGCTCCCTTTCACACGGGGGATCACCGGGGAGGTGGCCCTGTTCCGACCGGTGGCCCTGTTCCGTACGGATACGGAAACGACAGTCTGCGTGCTCAAGCCTTCACCAGCCCCTGCTGTGCGGCCCCGCCCAGCGCCAGATACACGTCCTCCAGGCTGGGCGTGGCGAGCGTGAAGTCGTCCAGCGCGGCGAAGGCGGCCCCGCCGGTGACGGTGGCGACGACCGCGCGCGCCTCCTCGGGGGCGAGCCGCAGCGTCCAGCGGCGCCCGGACTCCACGGCCCGGTCCTGCAGCGCGGCGACCTCGGGTACGTCCAGGGGCGCCCGGTCCCGCCACAGCAGCTCGACGCGGACCTCGCCCGCGACCCGTTCCTTGAGCCCGGACGGCGTGTCACAGGCGATCACGCGGCCCCGGTCGAGCACCGCGACCCGGTCGAGCACGGTCTCGGCCTCGATGACGTTGTGGGTGACGAGCAGCACGGTCGTCCCCAGCTCGGCCCGCCGCCGGTCCACGGCCGACCACACGGCCCGCCGCGCCACCGGGTCCATCGCGGTGGTCGGCTCGTCGAGCACGAGCAGTGGCCGCTCCCCCACCAGCGTGGCGGCGAAGCAGGCCAGCCGCCGCTGCCCGCCGGACAGCTTCTTCAGCGGCCGCCCCGCGATCGGCGTGAGCCCCAGCTCGTCGAGTACGGCGTCCCGCTCGGCCCGCGCCTGCCGCACGTCCAGGCCGCGCAGCCGCCCGGTCGTCTCGGCTGCGAGCGACACGGTCAGCTCGTCGAGAGCGGTCGACTCCTGCCCGAGGTAGGCAAGGATGCGCGCGGCCCGCTCCGGGTGCCGCACGATGTCGTGCCCGAGGATCTCCACGCTGCCGCGGTCGGGGCGCATCAGCCCGGTGAGCTGCCGTACGAGAGTCGTCTTGCCGGCGCCGTTCGGTCCGAGCAGTCCGAAGATCTCACCGCGCCGGATGTCCAGCCGTACGTCGTCGGTGGCCCGCACCTCGGGCGTCCCCGGCGCCCCGCGCCGCGCGCGCACCGCCGGATAGGTCTTGGTCAGCCCGCGCACGGCGCACACGACATCACCACTGTGCCGAAGTGCCTGTGCCGCGCGCGTACTCACAAGGGACGAGACTACGGGGTCCGCACCCCGGCTCCGCCCTCGGGTCGGCCACTCGGCACAAATCGCCAGCTCGCGGTCACAAATCTCCCTGTCGGGTAAATCCGCCGCAACGGCGCTCGACCACGACGGCGAAGTCCGGTGGTACCGGAGTCACCGCATCCCACCCTGTTCACTCACCCGCAGGCGCGTGCTCCGCCGCCGTCCGCACGTCGATCTCCCGCCAGAACCCGGCCCGGATCGCGTACCGATCATGCTCGTCGATCTGGTCGTCCTTGTGCGCGAGCAGTCCGAACCGAGCCGCGTACCTGAGCAGCTCCCCGTCGATCCGGTGCGGAATCCGCGGGTACATCCCGGACAGCCGCTGCAGATGGCTCTGGTCCCCCAGCCGCCCCATCCACCGCCGCGCGAACACCTGCCCCACCTCGTACGGATCGCCGCCGACCGTCGTGATGTCCTCCTCCCGGTCGGCCCACCGCTGCTCCGCCGTCGTCAGCTGCGCGAGCGTCGGCATCGAGGCGGCCTCGGGCGACTCGGCGGCGACGCCGGGCCGGTCGACCCAGCCCTTGTCGGAGGACCAGCGCAGTGTCGCGCTCGCCGGGGGCTGGGCCTGCTGCACGCCGGGCGCGCGCAGGGCGGCCAGGTCCTTCGGCGTGGGCACGCCCTTGGGCGCCGGCACCCGCTCCTGCGTGCCGTTCTCCGAGGCGGCGACCGCCGGGGCGTGCCGGCCCTCGTCGGCGGACCGCTCGGCCGGGGCGGCGAGCGCCGAGTCGGGCAGCGGCGCGGAGAGGATCGCGGCGATCTCGGGGCGGGGCGCGGGCGGGGGCGCGCAGACTCCGGTGAGCTCCTTGGCGCGTACGGCCTTGGTGATCCACGTACGGTCGAGGACGCGCCGCTCGTCGGCCTCGGCGACCAGGTCCTCGGACTGGTTGTAGTCGCCGTCGGCGGCCTGCACGGCCCACAGGTGTACGGCGACGCCGTGCTCCTTGGCGGCCATCATGCCCGGCAGCAGATCGCCGTCCCCGGTCACCAGCACCACGTCGGAGCAGGCGCGGTTGCGAGCCAGTTCGGTGAGCTCGGCGTGCATCGCGGCGTCCACGCCCTTCTGGGCCCAGCGGCCGTCGCTGCGGGTCAGGGCGCCCAGCCGGACGGTGACCCGGGGCATCACGCGCAGCCTGCGGTGCTCGGGCTGGGGGACGCGGTCGGGGGCGCCGTCGAACCAGTAGATGCGCAGCAGGGGCTGCTGCGTGTCGGACTCGGCGCGTTCGCGCAGCCCTTGAATGAGGGCGGTGTGGTCGACGGTGATCCGGGACCGGGAGGGCTCGCCGGCGAGGAGGCTCGCGGCGGCCCCCAGCAGATACCCGGCGTCCACCAGGACGATGCAGCGGTCCACGCGACTCACCCTCTTCCTGGGAGGTTTGCTTCGGGCTTCCTTCGAGTCTGCCCGACCGCGCGGGGGTTAACGGGGCGAACTCGATCTTCGGCGTGGCGTTTCGGGGCATCGCCGCCACGAGGCGCCGTGCCTCACGCCCCGACAACCGCTGTTACACAGGGTAATTATCCGAAATGCGTTCTTTATCAGCCTATGTGAATCTGGTCGCGGCCCTGGCCCCTAGATCCCCCACAGGAGGCAGATCACCATGGCCAAGAACAAGAAGCAGGACCGAAAGCAGCCGCAGCCCGAGCGTGGTCAGCAGCAGGCCCAGCCGTCCTCGATGGAGACGCAGGCCGAGCAGCGCATCACGCCCGTGACCCCGGGCGACATGGCCCGCAAGGGCCGGCAGAAGCGCTTCGGTCACAACTGACATCTGCATAACGGGTTGTTGAGACCCAGGCACATGAAGAGGGGCGCGTCCCGTGCGGGACGCGCCCCTCTCGCGATCATCTCGACGGCCGCCCTGCCGCTCAGCCCGCCAGGCAGGACGGCCCTAGCAGCACCTTCAGGTCGCCGAACAGCGCCGGGTCAGGCTTCACCCGGTGCCGGTCGAGGCGCAGCACCGTGGTCTTGGTCGGGCCCTGGAGCTTGATACGGACCTCGCTCTCGCCCTTGTGGTGGCTGAGGATCTCGCCGAGGCGGCTGACCATCGGCGGGGTGACCCTGGTGGCCGGGATGGTGAGGATCACGGGCGCGTTGGTGCCGGCGTTGGACAGGTCGGGGACCTGGAGCTCCATCGCGACCAGGCGCGGCACGTCCTCGCGCTTGTCGAGGCGGCCCTTGACGAACACGACGGCGTCCTCGACGAGTTGGGTCGACACGAGCTGGTACGTCGCCGGGAAGAACATGCACTCGATGGAACCGGCGAGGTCCTCGACGGTGGCGATCGCCCAGGCGTTGCCCTGCTTGGTCATCTTGCGCTGCAGGCCGGAGATGATGCCGCCGATGGTGACGACCGCGCCGTCCGCGTGCTCACCTCCGGTGAGCTGGGCGATGCCCGCGTCGGCCTTGTCGGACAGCACGTGCTCCAGGCCGAAGAGCGGGTGGTCGGAGACGTACAGACCGAGCATCTCCCGCTCCTGGGCGAGGAGATAGGTCTTGTCCCACTCCTCGTCCGTGAACTGCACGTCGAGTCCGAAGCCGGGCTCGTTGCTCTCCTCCTCGCCCATGCCGCCGAAGAGGTCGAACTGGCCCTCGGCCTCCTTGCGCTTGACCGCGACCACGTTGTCGATCATCGGCTCGAAGTGCGCGGTGAGGCCCTTGCGGGTGTGCCCCAGGCTGTCGAAGGCGCCCGCCTTGATCAGCGACTCGGTGGTGCGCTTGTTGCAGGCGGCCGCGTCGATCTTGTCGAGGTAGTCGGGGAAGGAGGCGTACTTGCCCTTGGCCTTGCGGGCCTTGATGATCGACTCGACCACGTTCGTACCGACGTTGCGGACAGCTTCGAGGCCGAAGAGGATCACGTCGTCGCCCTGGGCGGCGAAGTTGTGCACCGACTCGTTGACGTTCGGCGGGAGCACCTTGATGCCCATGCGGCGGCACTCGTTGAGGTAGACGGCCGACTTGTCCTTGTCGTCCTTGACGGAGGTCAGGAGCGCGGCCATGTACTCGGCGGGGTGGTTGGCCTTCAGGTAGGCCGTCCAGTACGAGACCAGTCCGTACGCGGCCGAGTGTGCCTTGTTGAAGGCGTAGCCGGCGAAGGGCACCAGCACGTCCCACAGGGCCTGGATGGCTTCGTCGCTGTAGCCGTTCTTGCGGGCGCCGGCCTGGAAGATGACGAAGTTCTTCTCCAGTTCCTCCGGCTTCTTCTTGCCCATGACCCGGCGGAGGATGTCGGCCTCGCCGAGCGAGTAGCCCGCGATGATCTGGGCGGCCTTCTGCACCTGCTCCTGATAGACGATCAGGCCGTAGGTGACGTCCAGGACTTCCTTGAGGGGCTCTTCGAGCTCCTTGTGGATCGGCGTGATCTCCTGCTGGCCGTTCTTGCGAAGGGCGTAGTTGGTGTGGGAGTTCATGCCCATCGGGCCCGGGCGGTACAGGGCCGACACGGCGGAGATGTCTTCGAAGTTGTCCGGCTTCATCAGACGCAGCAGCGAGCGCATGGGGCCGCCGTCGAACTGGAAGACGCCGAGGGTGTCGCCGCGCTGGAGCAGTTCGAAGGTCGTGGGGTCGTCCAGCGGGAGGCTGAGGAGATCGATGTCGATCCCCTTGTTGGACTTCACCATCTTGACGGCGTCGTCCATGATCGTCAGGTTGCGCAGGCCGAGGAAGTCCATCTTCAGCAGGCCGAGCGACTCGCAGCTCGGGTAGTCCCACTGCGTGATGGTCACGCCGTCGGTGTGCCTGACCCAGACGGGCACGTGCTCGGTGATGGTCTCACTGGACATGATCACGCCGGCGGCGTGCACACCCATCTGCCGGACCAGGCCCTCGACGCCCTTGGCGGTGTCGATGACCTTCTTCACGTCCGGTTCGTTCTCGTACATCGACCTGACCTCGCCCGCCTCCGAGTACCGGGGGTGGTTGGGGTCGGTGATGCCGGACAGCGGGATGCCCTTGCCGAGGACGTCGGCGGGCATGGCCTTGGTGATGCGGTCACCCATCGCGTACGGGTAACCCAGCACGCGCGCGGAGTCCTTGATCGCGTTCTTGGCCTTGATGGTGCCGTAGGTGCCGATCATGGCGACCTTGTCGGCGCCGTACTTCTCGGTCACGTACCGGATCACCTCGACGCGCCGGCGCTCGTCGAAGTCGATGTCGACATCGGGCATCGAGATGCGCTCGGGGTTGAGGAACCGCTCGAAGATCAGGCCGTGCGGGATCGGGTCGAGGTCGGTGATGCCGAGGGCGTAGGCGACGATCGAGCCGGCCGCGGAGCCTCGGCCTGGGCCGACCGCGATGCCCTGCTTCTTGGCCCACATGATGAAGTCGGCGACGACGAGGAAGTAGCCGGGGAAGCCCATCGAGATGATGGTGTCCATCTCGTACTCGGCCTGCTTCTGACGGTCCTCGGGGATGCCGCCCGGGAAGCGGCGCTCCATGCCGCGGCGGACCTCCTCCTTGAACCAGGTGACCTCGGTGTAGCCCTCGGGGATGTCGAACTTGGGCATGAGGTCGCGCTTCTCGAACATGCCGGTGGTGTCGACCATCTCGGCGACGAGGAGCGTGTTGGCGCAGCCCTCCTGCCAGGCGTCCGAGGAGTCGATGGCGTACATCTCGTCCGTGGACTTCAGGTAGTAGCCGGTGCCGTCGAACTTGAAGCGGTCCGGGTCGGAGAGGTTCTTGCCGGTCTGGATGCACAGCAGGGCGTCGTGGGCGGTCGCCTCGTGCGCGTACGTGTAGTGCGAGTCGTTCGTGACCAGCGGGGGAATGCCGAGTTTCTTGCCGATCTCCAGGAGGCCGTCGCGGACCCGGTGCTCGATGTCGATGCCGTGGTCCATCAGCTCCATGAAGTAGCGGTCCTTGCCGAAGATGTCCTGGTAGTCGGCGGCCGCCTTCAGGGCCTCGTCGAACTGTCCCAGCCGCAGCCGGGTCTGGACCTCGCCGGAGGGGCAGCCGGTGGAGGCGACGATCCCCTCGGACCACTGGGAGATGGTCTCCTTGTCCATACGGGGCCACTTCTGCAGCCAGCCCTCGGCGTACGCGTCCGAGGAGAGGCGGAAGAGGTTGTGCAGGCCCGTCTTGTTCACGGCCCACATCGTCTTGTGGGTGTAACCACCGGAACCGGAGACGTCGTCCCGCTTCTGGTGCGGCTGGCCCCACTGGATCTTGCGCTTGTTGCGCCGGGACTCGGGGGCGACATACGCCTCGATCCCGATGATCGGGGTGATTCCGGCCTTCTGCGCGGAGTGGAAGAAGTCGTACGCCCCGTGGAGGTTGCCGTGGTCGGACATGGCGATGTGCGTCATGCCCATCTCGTTGCACGCGTTGAACATGTCCTTCAGCCGCGCGGCACCGTCCAGCAGCGAGTACTGGGTGTGGACGTGCAGGTGCGTGAACGGCGGCTTTGACACGGTTCGGGCCTCCAAGGCAAACATACGTCGACAAGATCCAGAAAGGATCCCGACGGGCTGCGGACAGTCTGGGGGACAGCGTCGAAGTCTATGCCTCGGCACTGACACTCGGGCCGCTTCCCCGCGTACCTTCATCCGAAGAACGCGGGCACTCCCACGGACCCTCGCACGTTGCCGTAAGGGGAGCATCCGCCCCACACGTCATGCACCACCTGCACCAGGAGGCACCCAGCGATGTCGGTCCCCCAGCTCAACGACGAGCAGCGCGGCGACGAGATCCTCGCCGTCTTCGACACCGCCTTCGGCGAGCTCCTGGCCGCCGACCCGGCCGCGTTCCGCGTGAAGTTCCGGAAGATGGCGGCCTCGGCCTTCGCGTTCTACCGCGGCACGGCGTGCCTCTTCTACCACGACCTCGACGCCGAGAAGCGGGGCGGCCCGTACCTCGACGAGCGCACCTCGCGCGTGTGGATCCACGGCGACCTGCACGCGGAGAACTTCGGCACGTACATGGACGCCAACGGCCGGCTGATCTTCAACGTCAACGACTTCGACGAGGCGTACGTCGGCCCCTTCACCTGGGACCTCAAGCGCTTCGCGGCCTCGGTCGCCCTCATCGGGTACGCCAAGGCGCTCGGCGACGAGCAGATCAGCGAGCTGGTGCGGATCTACGCGGGCGCGTACCGCGAGCGCGTGCACGCCCTGGCGACCGGCGCCAAGAGCGACGAGGTGCCGCCCTTCACCCTGGACACCGCCCAGGGCCCGCTCCTGGACGCGCTGCGGGACGCCCGCGCGCTGACCCGCTTCGGGCTGCTGGACTCGATGACCGAGATCCGCGACTTCGAGCGCCGCTTCGCCCCGGGCGGCGGCTCCATCGAGCTGGACGCTGCCACGCGCTACAAGGTGCTCGCGGCCTTCGACGGCTACCTGGAGACACTTCCGGACGCGTCGCTGGCCCGCCCGGACTCGTACCGGGTGAAGGACGTGGTCGGCCGCCGCGGCATCGGCATCGGGTCGGCCGGACTGCCGTCGTACAACATCCTCCTTGAGGGCCACACGGACGCCCTGGAGAACGACGTCGTGATCTACATCAAGCAGGCCCAGACTCCGGCCGTCTCCCGGCACATCACGGACCAGGCGCTGCGCGACTACTTCCAGCACGAGGGCCACCGCACGGTGATCTCCCAGCGCGCCCTGCAGGCGAACGCCGACCCGTGGCTGGGCTGGACCGAGCTGGACGGCGCGGGGCAGCTGGTCGCCGAGGTCTCGCCGTACGCCGTGGACCTGGACTGGGGCGACATCGACGACCCGGAGGAGATCGCGGCGGTCGTCGCCGACCTCGGCCGGGCCACGGCCACGATGCACGCGGCGGCGGACGACACCTCCGGGGAGTCCCTGGTGCCGTTCTCCACCGAGCGGGCCATCGACGCGGCGATCGCGGCCGACGAGGAGGGCTTCGCGGAGCTCCTGGTCGACTTCGCGCACGGCTACGGGGCACGCGCGCGTGCCGACCACCAGATCTTCGTGGACCTGTTCCGCAACGGCCGCATTCCGGGTCTGTGACGGAAAGGTCGCTCACCGGCGCTCTCCGGCCACTCACAGGCACCCTTTAAGGGTCTCTTACAGGACTACGTGACACACTCTCCTCCGCTATGGACATATCCGGGACCCAGCTACGAGCCGTACGCGCGGCGCTGTTCACGTCACTCGTCGTGACGCTCAGCACCGCGTCGCACGTGCTGCTGTCCCGCGCGCCACTGCCGCTGAACACGGTGGCCCTGCTCACGGCCGCCGTGTTCGCCCTCGCGTACGCCCTGGCCGGCCGCGAGCGGACCTTCGGGCGGATCGCCGCGCTGCTGATCCCGCTGGAACTGGCAGCCGACACGATCCTCACCACCGGCCAGCACGTCTGTTACGGCCCGGCGGGCGGCCCGGTCGCGGGCTCGTTGCGCTCCGTCGGCTTCGATGTCCTCTGCGGTGACAACACCGCCGTGGGCACTCCCCTGGCCGGGGTGACCGGTGCCGACCCGCACCGCCTGGCCACCGTGCTCGCCCAGGCCGACCCGGTGACGCCGTGGCTCCTGCTGGGCGCGCACATCGGCGTCGGCCTGCTCGCCGCCGCCTGGCTGCGGCGCGGCGAGCGGGCCCTGGCCCAGCTGTTGCGGGCGGTGACGGCGACCACGTTCCGCCCGCTGCTGCTGGCGGTCGCCGCGGTGACGGTGCGCCGGACCGCGCCGGTCCGTCGCCTGCCCCGCCCCACCGGCCGTACGGCCGGCATCCGCAGCCGCCTGCTCGTGCACTCCCTGGGACGGCGTGGACCGCCGTGCTCGCCCGCCTTCACCTGCGTGTGAACGGCATCCGAGCACCACAGCCCACCCCTACGTATCCCGCACACGACGTGTGCGCGTCCCCATGGAGATCACCAGCATGAGCAAGCGGAACAGCCAGGCGGCGAAGTCGGCGGCCCGGGAGCGGCTGCGCGCCGAACGCGAGCGCGAGGCCAAGCGGGCGAAGGTCAGGCGGCAGATCATCGTCGCCTGCTCGGTCGTCGGCGTCCTGGCGGCGGCGGGCGGCATCGGCTACGCCGTCGTCCAGGCCAACAAGCCCAGCCACTGGGAGGCGGTGAAGGACGAGAAGGTCGTCGCCCCCGCCAACACCACGGGCACGAACGGCACGACCGTCGTCATCGGCAAGGACAGCGCCAAGAAGACCCTCAAGATCTACGAGGACCCGCGCTGCCCCGTCTGCGCCTCGTTCGAGCAGGCCGCCGGTTCGGTCGTCGACAAGGACATCGAGGCCGGCAAGTACAAGGTCCAGTTCATCGGTGGCACGTTCCTCGACGGCGACCAGCTGAAGGACGGCAAGATCGGCGCCAACGCCGAGGGCTCCAAGAACGCGATGAGCGCCCTGGGCGCCGCGCTGAACGTCAGCCCGGAGGCGTTCCTCGAGTACAAGACCGCGCTCTACTCGGCGAAGTACCACCCCGAGGAGTCGGACGACAAGTTCAAGGACGACGACTACCTGATCGAGATCGCGGACACCGTCCCCGCCCTGAAGAACAACGCCAAGTTCGAGAACGCGGTGAAGAAGGGCACGTACGACGCCTGGGCGCTGGCCATGTCGAAGGCCTTCGACACCAACAAGGACGGCGTGACGGGGACTCCCAGTTTCGTCATCGACGGCAAGCAGCTGAAGACCTCCGGCCCCAACCAGCCGTGGACGGCCGAGGAGTTCACCAAGGCGGTGGACGCGGCCCTCAAGGGCTGACGCCGGCTGAGCAGCCGAGCTTCGCATGAAAGGCGGGCGAACTTTCACGGGTTCGCCCGCCTTTGTTCATACCGATCAGTAACCTGATCGGCTGTGACCAGTCGATACAGAGCATCCGAACAGCTCAACTCCCTCACCCCTCGCCGCCGTACGGTCGTCAAGGCCGCGGCGGCGACGGCTGTCCTGGCCGGACCGCTCGCCGCCGGCCTGCCCGCGGGCGCCGCCGAAGCGGCCCCCGCCTTCCTGCACGGCGTCGCGTCAGGTGACCCGTTGCCCGACGGCGTCCTGCTGTGGACCCGGGTGACGCCCACGCCCGAGGCGACCCCCGGTTCCGGGCTCGGCCCGGACACCGAGGTCAGCTGGGTGGTCGCCCGGGACAAGGCGCTGACGACGATCGTCGCCAAGGGCTCGACCACCGCGACCGCCGCCTCCGACCACACCGTCAAGGCAGACATACGCGGCCTGGAGCCGGCCACCGACTACTGGTTCCGCTTCTCGGCGGGCGGCACGGACTCCCCGGTGGCGCGCACCCGCACCGCGCCGGCGGTGAGCGCGTCGGTGTCCAACCTCCGCTTCGGCGTGGTCTCCTGCGCCAGCTGGGAGGCCGGCTACTTCGCCTCGTACCGCCATCTCGCGGCCCGCGGCGACCTGGACGCCTGGCTCCACCTCGGCGACTACATCTACGAGTACGGCACCGGCCAGTACGGCACGCGCGGCACCGTCGTACGCCAGACCGCGCCCGTCCACGAGACCCTCACGCTCGCCGACTACCGCCTCCGGCACGGCAAGTACAAGACGGACCCGGATCTGCAGGCCCTGCACGCGAAGGCGCCCGTCATCGCGATCTGGGACGACCACGAGATCGCCAACGACACCTGGTCGGGCGGCGCCGAGAACCACACCGAGGGCGCCGAGGGCACCTGGGCCGCGCGCCAGGCCGCCGCCAAGCAGGCCTACTTCGAGTGGATGCCGGTGCGCCCGGCGATCGCGGGCACGACCTACCGCCGGCTGCGCTTCGGCAAGCTCGCCGACCTCTCCCTGCTCGACCTGCGGTCCTTCCGCTCACAGCAGGTCTCCGTCGGCAACGGCGAGGTCGACGACCCGGACCGCACGCTCACCGGCCGGGCCCAACTGGACTGGCTGAAGGCGGGGCTGAAGTCCTCCGACACCACCTGGCGGCTGGTCGGCAACTCGGTGATGATCTCGCCGTTCGCGATCGGCTCCCTCACCGCGGACCTGCTCAAGCCGCTCGCCAAGCTGCTGGGCCTGCCGCAGGAGGGCCTCGCCCTCAACCCCGACCAGTGGGACGGCTACACGGACGACCGCCGCGAACTGCTCGCCCACCTGCGCTCGAACGCGATCCGCAACACCGTGTTCCTGACCGGCGACATCCACATGGCGTGGGCCAACGACGTGCCGGTGGACGCCGGTACGTATCCGCTGTCGGCCTCCGCCGCCACAGAGTTCGTCGTCACCTCGGTCACGTCGGACAACCTCGACGACATCGTCAAGGTCCCCGAAGGCACGGTCTCCGCGATCGCCGCGCCGATCATCAAGGCCGCCAACCGGCATGTCCACTGGGTCGACACCGACCGCCACGGCTACGGCGTCCTCGACATCACGGCCGAGCGCGCGCAGATGGACTACTACGTCCTGTCCGACAAGACGAAGCAGGACGCGACCGCGAAGTGGACGCGTTCGTACCGCACGCGCAGCGGCACGCAGAAGGTCGAGCGGACCTACGACCCCGTGTAAGAGCGGCACCCAAGGGTCGATTTTCAGCCAACCCTGGCCCGTTTGAGGGCCGTTAACCGGAGATCACATCGCTACGGCGGGTGGTGCGAGTCGCGGTCCGAATCCGGACACACCACCCGCCCGGGCGGCGGAACCCGTTACCCCGCGATCTCGGACTCCGGACGGTTGATCATTCACTTACCCCAATCGCCCCTGTTTGCCGGGTGATTGATTGGGCCTGAACGATTCTCTTCGGACATGAACATGTCCACGTAATCTCCGGGCGGCGGCCAGGAAGACCCCTGCGCCCCTCTCCCCAACGCATCAGCTAGGAGTCAGCATGCGTGCGCTTGCCCGGATATCACCCCATACGCGCAGACGCGTTCTCGCCACGACGGCGGTGGCCGGAACCCTGATGTTCGCTCCCCTCTCGGCGCCCACCACAGTCGCGGCGGCCCAGGCTCCGGCCGCCGACTGCGTCGAGGAGGCCGGCCACTCCGCGGCCCGCGAGGCCCACCCCGGACACAGCGGCGAAGCCGTCGCCGAACCGAACGAGATCAGCGCTGCCAAGGCCCAGGCCATGGACGCCGACCTGCGCGCGAAGCTCGGCAAGCTGCCCGCCTCGGGCAGCCGCAGCCTCGCCGCGGCCGCCTCCACCACCATCCCGGTCTACTTCCACGTCATCCACGACGGCGCGACCGGCCAGCTCAGCTCCGCCGACATCAACGCCCAGTTGAGCGTCCTGAACGCGGCCTACGCCGGCCAGGGCAGCGGAAACGTCGACTCCGGCTACCAGTTCACCCTGGCCGGCACCGACTACACCGACAACGCGGCCTGGTACAACGTCGGTTACGGCTCCGCCGAGGAGAAGGCGATGAAGTCCGCCCTGCGCAAGGGCGGCGCCAACGCGCTCAACATCTACACCGCCAACCTCGGCGACGACCTCCTCGGCTGGGCGACCTTCCCCAGCTCCTACAAGTCCAGCCCGTCCATGGACGGCGTGATGCTCCTCGACGCCTCGCTGCCGGGCGGCTCCGCCACCAACTACGACGAGGGCGACACCGCGACCCACGAGGTCGGCCACTGGATGGGGCTGTACCACACCTTCCAGGGCGGCTGTAACGGCAACGGCGACTACGTCGACGACACCCCGGCCGAGAAGAGCGCCGCCTACCAGTGCCCCGAAGGCCGCGACACCTGCACCCGCAAAGCGGGCGTGGACCCGATCCACAACTTCATGGACTACACGTACGACGCCTGCATGTACCAGTTCACCGCGGGCCAGGTGACCCGCATGCAGCAGAACTGGGCGGCGTACCGGGCCGCAGGCTGAGACCGGGCGGCAGGCCGGGACTAGAGGGTCTCCAGGAAGCCGAGCGCCACCCGCCAGGTGGCCTCGGCGGCCTCCTCGTCGTAGTCCGGCAGGTCGGGGTCGGTGTAGAGGTGGCCGGCCCCGGCGTATCTGTACACCTCGACGTCGGCGCCCGCTCTGCCCATCTGGAGATACCAGGCGCTCAGCCAGTCGTCCGTCTCGAACGGGTCCGGCTCGGCGACATGCAACTGGACCGGCAGATCGTCCACCGAGGCGCTCGGCGCGATGTCCGACGTGCCGTGCAGGAGCAGCAGCCCGCGCGCCTTCTCGTCGCCGAGCGCGAGGGTCTGGGCGATGGAGGCACCGAGCGAGAACCCGGCGTACACAAGGCCTCGCTCCGAGTAGGGCGCGGCGGCGAGCACGGCCCGCTTCAGCAGCTCGTCCTTGCCGACCTGCTCGTTGAACTCCATGCCCTCCTCGACCGTCTCGAACGTACGCCCCTCGAAGAGGTCCGGCGTCCACACCTCGTGTCCGGCGGCGCGCAGCCGGTCCGCGGCCTGGCGCACCGCGGGCCTGAGGCCATAGGTCGAGTGAAACAGCATGATGTTCATGAGGCCATGGTGCCAGCCGGGTACGACAACGCCGTGACCACCGCCTCACCGACGCACATGTTCATGACCCCCCTCGGCTGGTTACGTTCGGGGGATGGAGACGATACTCCGACCGCTGATAGTGATCGGTGGCTCGGTGCTGCTCACCCTGATCATCGGGTGGGCCACCGACCGACTGATGCGCAAAGCCGACGAACGGCACAGTGAGACCCCGCTGTGGGGTCTGCTGCGCCGCGCCCGCATCCCCTACCAGCTCGTCCTGTGCGCGGCCCTGCTCAGAGGGTCGTACGACGAGGCGAAACTGCTGGAGGAGCACGAGGTGGGCATCGGCCGGGTGCTGACGCTGGTGCTGATCGGTGCGGCGGCCTGGCTGGCGATCCGTATCGCGGCCGCGGTCGTCGAGACGTCGTACAGCCGCTACGCGCGCATGCACCGCGATCCGGCCCGGGTGCGGCGGGTGCGCACACAGGTGACGTTGATCATGCGCGTGGTGTCGGCGGTCGTCGGCGTGGTGGCCGTGGCGGCGATGCTGCTGACGTTCCCGGCGTTCCGCGCGGCCGGCGCCTCGCTGCTGGCCTCGGCCGGAATCCTCGGCATCGTCGCCGGTGTCGCCGCCCAGTCCACGCTGAGCAACATGTTCGCCGGGCTGCAGATCGCCTTCGGCGACATGGTGCGGATCGGGGACACGGTCGTGGTGGACGGCGAGTGGGGCACGGTCGAGGAGATCACGCTGACGTTCCTCACGGTGCGGACGTGGGACGAGCGCCGGATCACCATGCCGGTGTCGTACTTCACCGCGAAGGCCTTCGAGAACTGGTCGCGCGGCGGCGCCCAGATGACCGGCACCGTCTTCCTCCACGTCGACCACTCAGCCCCCATGGAGAAGATGCGGGAGCAGCTCCGCGACATCCTGCGCGCGTGCCCGGCCTGGGACGGCCGCGACTACGGCCTGGTCGTCACCGACTCCACGCCGAGCACCATGGAGGTGCGGGCCCTCGTCACGGCCAAGGACGCGGACGACCTGTGGACGGTCCGGGTCGCGGTGCGTGAGCAGCTGATCCGCTGGCTGGTCGAGCAGCACCCGTACGCGCTGCCACGCGTCAACGCGGCGGACGCGGCCCTGCCGCCCGGCTTTCCCGTACCTGGCCGCATCCCGGCCCGTCGCACCCATCAGCACGACCACCTGCCGCCACAACGCCCGGACCGCCTCTGACCGCCACCGACCGCCCTTGACCGCTCCTGACCGTCTCAGTGACCGCGCTCGGCTCCGCCGTTGACCTGGATGATCTGCGAGGTGATGTGCCCGGCGGCGTGGGACGCCAGCCAGTGCAGGGTCGAGGCGACGTCCCCGGGCGTGCCGGCCCGGCCGGTCGAGGTCTCCGCGATGAGCCGCGCACGCCGCTGCTCGTCCATCCCGTCGCCGAAGAACTCGGTGTCCTCGACATAGCCGGGCGCGACCGCGTTCACGGTGATGCCGCGCGGCCCCAGCTGGCGGGCCAGATCATGGACGTACGGATGCAGCGCCGCCTTGGACGCCGCGTACGCCCCGCTGCCCGAGCCCCGGAAGGCGGCGATCGAGCTGAGGAAAAGCACCCGCCCGCCCGGGTCGGCGAGCCGGTCCTTCAGGGCCTCGGTGAGCAGGGCCGCGGTCAGGGTGTTGAGGCCGAAGTTGAGGGTCCAGTTGTGCAGGACGACGTCGAGGGGCTCTTCGCTGTCCACCTTGGGCTCCAGGTACCCGGAGCCTCCGGCGCTGTGGATCAGTACGTCCACGGTGCCGAGCTCCGCCGCCACGAAGCGCTCCACCCCGCGCACGCCGCTGACCTTGCTCAGGTCTGCCGCGTAGGTGAGCGCCCCGGGCACCGTCGCCTCCTCCAGCACCTCGGCGCGCCGCCCGAGCAGCAGCACCTGATCCCCGTCCGCCGCGAACAGCTGAGCCGTCGCGAGCCCGATTCCCGTACCGCCACCACTGATCACCACGTTGCGAGCCATGATCAGATCGTACGAAGAGACAGTCGTCGGCGCCGCGATCACCGCATACTGCGCACGTCCAAATGCCGCAGCACCCGGTCCACCACCTCAGGATCGGCCCCCGGCTCACTGCGCGCCGACAGCACCTCGTGGCGCGCCGCGCTCAGCAGCTCCGCCTGGATCCGCCGGACCCGCTTCAGCCGCCGCACGCGCTGCTGATGCGCCTCCCTGCGCTCCTCCTCGCCCATCTCCGGGCTGATCCGCACCCCGATCTCGAACGCCCGGCGCAGCATCTGCTCGGACAGCTCCTCCGGCAGTTCCTCGACGGCCTCGATCTCCTTCAGCCTCTTCTTCGCCGCCTTGGCCGCCCGCACCGCCAGCTGTTTCTCGAGCTCCTTCTCCCGCTCGCTGTCGGCGCGCACGCCGAGCCGTTTCACCAGCCACGGCAGGGTCAGGCCCTGTGCCACCAGCGTCGCCATGATCACCCCGAACGCGATGAACACGATCTCGTCCCGGTCGGGGAAGGCGGCGCCCGAGTCCGTCTCCAGCGGAACGGCCAGCGCCAGGGCCACCGAGGCGACGCCGCGCATGCCGGACCACCACATCACGACGGTCTCGCGCCAGCTGACCGGGATCTCCTCGTCGTAGTCGCGTTTCGCGTGCATCCGCTGGGTGAGCCAGGTGGCCGGCAGCAGCCACAGCAGCCGCACCAGTACGACGACCCCGACCACCGCGGCCGCCCAGCCGAGCATCTCGCCCCACCGCCCGGACGCCGTCCGCACGGCGTTGTGCAGTTCGAGCCCGATCAGCCCGAACGCGACGCCGGTGACCAGCGTGTCGACGATGTCCCAGAAGGCGTGCCCGGCCAGCCGCGTCATCACGTCGTCGGCGTCGGTGGCGTACTCGGCGAGGAACAGGGCGGTCGTCAGCACGGCGAGCACACCCGAGCCGTGGAGTTCCTCGGCCAGCACGTACGAGGCGTACGGCACGAGCAGGGTCAGCCCGATCTGCAAGGTGGCGTCCCCCAGCAGGTCCATCAGCTTGTTGGCACCCCAGCCCAGGGCGAGCCCGACGGCCAGGGCCACCACGGCGGACAGCACCAGGTCGAGTCCGGCCTGCCACGCCGAGAACGTGCCGCTCACGGCGGCCGCGATCGCCACGTGGTACAGCACGATGGCCGTCACGTCGTTGAAGAGCCCCTCGCCCTCCAGGATGGACACCAGCCGCCGCGGCAGCCCGAGTTGCCCGGCGACGGCGGTCGCCGCGACCGGATCGGGCGGCGCGACGAGCGCGCCCAGCGCCACGGCGGCGGCGAGCGGCAGCCCCGGCACGATCGCGTGGGCGACCGCGGCCACGCACACCGTCGTGACGAACACCAGCGCCACGGCCAGCAGGAAGATGGGCCGCACATTCGCCGCGAACTGCCGCCAAGAGGTCCGTCGTACGGCGGCGTAGAGCAGCGGCGGCAACAGCAGCGGCAGGATCAGATCCGGCGGAACATCGACGTTCGGCACGAAGTCGAGCAACGCGAGCACGACCCCGAGCAACGTCATCAGCACGGGCGCCGGCAACCGCAGCCGGTCCCCCACCGGGACACTCACCAGGGCCCCGAGCAACAGCACGAAAAACAGGGCCAACTGATCCACGGTCAGCGCTCCGGTGATGGCGGCGTCCACAGGGCAGACCTCAAGCCTGCCACGGCACGCTTCTCACCAGCGCTTCCAGGCCCTCGCCTACAGAGCGCGCCGCATCGCCCGGTGCGGTATCCCCGCGTCCGGGAACTCCGGCCCGTACGCCACGTACCCCAGCCGCTCGTAGAACCCCAGCGCATGAGTCTGCGCGTGCAGATCCACGGCCGTGAGGCCACACGCGCGTGCCGCCTCCTCGATGGCCCGCACCAGGGCCGCCCCGACGCCGAGGCCGCGCGCCGCCCGGGTCACGGCGAGCCGCCCCAGCGACCCCACGGACGGGTCACCGCCGACCTTGGACGCCGCCGCCTCCCCGTGCAGCAGCCGCCCGGTCCCGAGCGGCAGCCCGTCCTCCCGGACCGCCAGCACATGCACGGCACCGGCGTCGTAGGCGTCGTACTCGATCTCCTGCGGGACGCCCTGCTCGACGACGAAGACCTCCTTGCGTACCGCGAAGCACGCCTCGCGGTCGGCGGGGTCCTCGGCGACGCGCACGACGTACGACGAGTCGGCCGGGCCGTGCGACGGAGCGCTCATGCCCACGTCTCCTCGCGGACCTGGTCCAGGGCCTTCTGCAGGTCGGCCGGGTAGTCGCTCTCGAACTCGACCCACTGCCCGTCCCCGGGATGCTCGAAGCCGAGCCGTACGGCGTGCAGCCACTGGCGGGTCAGCCGCAGGCGCTTGGCGAGCGTCGGGTCGGCGCCGTAGGTCAGGTCGCCGACGCAGGGGTGGCGGTGGGCCGCCATGTGGACGCGGATCTGGTGGGTGCGGCCGGTCTCCAGCTTCACGTCGAGCAGCGAGGCCGCGCGGAACGCCTCGATGAGGTCGTAGTGCGTGACGGACGGCTTGCCTTCGGCCGTGACCGCCCACTTGTAGTCGTGGTTGGGGTGGCGGCCGATGGGCGCGTCGATGGTGCCGCTGGTCGGGTCGGGGTGGCCCTGGACGAGCGTGTGGTACCGCTTGTCGACCGTGCGCTCCTTGAACTGGCGCTTGAGCGACGTGTACGCGTACTCGGACTTGGCGACGACCATCAGCCCGGAGGTGCCCACGTCGAGCCGGTGCACGATGCCCTGGCGCTCGGCGGCACCGGACGTGGAGATCCGGTACCCGGCCGCGGCCAGCCCGCCGATGACCGTCGGTCCGCTCCAGCCCGGCGACGGGTGCGCGGCGACGCCGACCGGCTTGACGATCACCACCACGTCATCGTCGTCGTGCACGATCTCCATGCCCTCGACCGGCTCGGCGACGACCTGCACCGGCGCGGGCGCCTGCGGCATCTCCACCTCGAGCCAGGCACCCCCGTGCACCCGCTCGGACTTCCCGACCACCGACCCGTCGACCGTGACCTTCCCCGCCGCGGCAAGCTCGGCCGCCTTGGTACGGGAGAAGCCGAACATGCGGGAGATGGCGGCGTCGACGCGCTCGCCCTCCAGACCGTCGGGCACGGGCAGGGTACGGATCTCGGGAATCGTGCTCACCCGTCGAGTATGCCGGACGGGTGAGACAGTCCCGTACGAAGCCTGTGGACAACCCCTTGTGGACCCTGCGGGGGCCTCAGTCCTTGTGGACGGTCCCGTCGGGGTCGAGGCCCCGGAACGACAGCAGCACGATCAGGATGCCGCCGCAGACGATCGCCGAGTCCGCCAGGTTGAACACGGCGAAGTGCTTCGGCGCGATGAAGTCCACGACCGCGCCCTCGAAGACGCCCGGCGAGCGGAAGATCCGGTCGGTGAGGTTGCCGAGCGCACCGCCCAGCAGCAGGCCGAGCGCGATCGCCCAGGGCAGGCTGTAGAGCTTGCGGGCGAGCCGGGCGATCACCACGATCACGGCCGCGGCGATCACCGTGAAGATCACGGTGAAGGCCTCGCCGAACCCGAAGGCCGCGCCCGCGTTGCGGATCGCCTCGAACTTCAGCCAGTCCCCGATGATCTCGATCGGCGGGTGGTGCTCCAGCTTGGCGACCACGATCATCTTGCTGACCAGGTCGAGGACGTACGCGAAGGCCGCGACCCCGAACAGCACGGCGATCCGGCGCCTGCCCCGGGGCCGCTCGGACCCGGCGTCCTTCGCCTTCTCGTCGGACTGCTCCGGCTCGGCTCCCGCCGCCTCTGGGGTATTCGGCGTACCGATGATGCGCTCCGCCTCTGCCACGTGAGTCCCTCGACCTAGGTACCTGACTGAGGACGAGAGTACGACACGTCCAGCGGCACCCGCCTACCGGTCGGTACCGGCCTTCTCGTACCGGTCAGTACCGGCGTTCTTGCTTCTGCTTGCACTCGACGCACAGGGTCGCGCGCGGGAAGGCCTGCATCCGTGCCTTGCCGATCGGGTTGCCGCAGTTCTCGCACAGGCCGTAGGTACCCGCGTCGAGCCGCTCCAGGGCCCGCTCGGCCTGGGTGAGCATCTCGCGCGCGTTGGCGGCGAGTGCCAGCTCGTGCTCGCGCGTGATGTTCTTGGCACCGGTGTCCGCCTGGTCGTCGCCGGCGCCGTCCCCGGAGTCCCGCATCAGGCCGACGAGCGACTGCTCGGACGAGGTGATCTCGTCGCGCAACCGCATCACCTCGGACAGCAGCTCGGCCCGTGCCTCATCGACCTCCTCCTGCGTCCAGGGGTCCTCACCGGGGCGTACGGCGAGCTCGCCGGGCTCCACCGCCGCGGCGATGCGTGCCTTGGGAACGGCGGTCTTCGCCGCCGTGGCCGTGCCAGGAGTCTTCTTCGCAACCACTGTCGTGGCTCCCGTCTGCTCCGCGGCCTGCGCCGCGCCCGCCTTCTTGGACGTGCTCTTGGCGACCGCCTTCTCGGCCGCCCGCTCCGCGGCCACGCTCTTCTTGGCCGCGCTTCTCTTGGAGGTGCTCTTCTCCACAGCGCCGCCCTCCTCGACGCCCCCCATCACACCGACGCCCTTCTCCCCGGCCGCCTTCTCGGGCACCGCTTCCTCGGCCACGGCCTTCTTGACCGCTCCTTCCTCGGCCGCCCTGCCCTTGGACACGGTCTTCGCCGCCTTCGCTGCCTTGGTGGTCTTGGCGGTCTTGGCGGTCTTGGCGGTCTTCTTGGTCGCCGCCTTCCTGGCAGCCGCCCCCTCGACCGCCTTCTTCGAAGGAGCCTTCTTGGCAGCGGCCGCCTTCTTGGACGTGGCTTTCTCAGTGGCGCCCTTCCCGGTGGCGCCCCTCTCGGTGGCGCTCCTCTCGGTGGCGCCCCTGTCGTTGCCGCCTTCCTTGGCGGCGGTCTTCGATACGGCCGCCTTCCCACCGGCCGCCTTGAGAGCCGAGGTCTTGGGCCCCGAGGTCTTGGGCCCCGAGGTCTTGGCAACGACCGCCTTCTTCGCGGCCGTCTTCGTGGCCGCTTCCGACGTCTTCCTGGCTCCCGCCTTCCCCCCTGCCTTCGCCTCCGTCTTCTTCTCGGCCTTCTTCGCCGCCGACTCGGCGGCCCCCCGCACCGTCTTCACCGGCTGACCGTCCCGCGCTCCCGCGGAGCCCCCCTGCGCACTCTTCTTCCCGCCCACATCCTTGGCCGCACCGCCGGAGGCGCTGGTACCGCCGGAGGCACTCGCATGGGTGGACCGGCCCGACGCCGACTGCTGTACGGCGGTCTTCTTCGCCACCATGCCGCGGCCCCTTCACATATTGTGATCTTGCTCGCGAATCGTGCTGGGACGATAAATCGACTTGAGTCCCGCGGCAACGGGGCACACCGCCCGATTCGCCCGCCTCGCGCATGTCGCGCGGCCGACCTGCATGCGTTGTGCCCAGCTCCCCGCGGGGTATGCCGCCGAGCCGGACGTCCCAGAATCCGAACACGCGTACCGCACCATTCGGGTCATCGCGGCCCGATCACGATCCCCGCCCCCATGGCCCGGGCACCTGGCCTGAAACCCGGTCGGAAATCCGCTCGACCGCCGTCCCCGCCGCCGTCCCGGAAATCCGGTCGGCCGCTGTCGGCGCGGCGCCGTACACTGGGCGGAGCGAACAGCGTGGATGGGGACGAGTAGCGACGTACGCAGCCCAGAGCGACCCGGGGACGGTGGAAGCCCGGGGGCGAGCGCGACGTGAAGATCACCCCGGAGCCGTCGGAAGAACACCGCAGCCGTAGGCGGCGGCCAGTAGAACCGGCATCGCGACCCCAATGAGGGGGCTCACCGACGCACACCCTGTGTCGGCGGGCCAAGGAGGGTGGTACCGCGGGAGCGCGCCGAAACCGGCGTACGGAAAGACACGGCTCTCGTCCCTCCGGACGGAAGGCAGCAAGTCCGCCGGAGGAAGCTCGCTGATGACAACGCCGACGTACCGCCAGGTACCCGCCCAGGTCGACCTGCCCGCGCTCGAGCACGCCGTGCTCGACTTCTGGCGCGAGCAGAAGATCTTCGCCAAGAGCCTGGAGCAGTCCGAGGGCCGCCCCGAGTGGGTGTTCTACGAGGGCCCGCCCACCGCCAACGGCATGCCCGGCGCCCACCACATCGAGGCCCGCGTCTTCAAGGACGTCTTCCCCCGCTTCCGCACCATGCGCGGCTACCACGTGGCCCGCAAGGCCGGCTGGGACTGCCACGGCCTCCCGGTGGAGCTGGCGGTCGAGAAGGAGCTCGGCTTCAGCGGCAAGAAGGACATCGAGGAATACGGCATCGCGGAGTTCAACGCCAAGTGCCGTGAGTCCGTGCTGCGCCACACCGACGCCTTCTCCGACCTGACGACCCGCATGGGCTACTGGGTCGACCTCGACGACGCCTACGTCACGATGGAGCCCGAGTACATCGAGTCCGTCTGGTGGTCGCTCAAGGAGATCTTCAACAAGGGCCTGCTGGTCCAGGACCACCGCGTCGCCCCCTGGTGCCCGCGCTGCGGCACCGGCCTGTCCGATCACGAGCTGGCGCAGGGCTACGAGACGGTCGTCGACCCGTCCGTGTACGTCCGTTTCCCGCTCACCTCCGGTCCGCTCGCCGGCGAAGCCGCGCTCCTGGTGTGGACGACGACGCCCTGGACCCTCGTCTCCAACACGGCCGTGGCCGCCCACCCCGAGGTCACCTACGTCGTCGCGACCAACGGCGAGGAGAAGCTCGTCGTCGCCGAGCCGCTCGTCGCCAAGGCCCTCGGCGAGGGCTGGGAGACCACCGGCCAGTCCTTCACGGGCGCCGAGATGGAGCGCTGGACGTATCAACGTCCGTTCGAGCTCGTCGAGTTCCCGGAAGCGGCGCACTTCGTCGTCAACGCCGAGTACGTCACCACCGAGGACGGTACGGGTCTGGTCCACCAGTCCCCCGCCTTCGGTGAGGACGACCTCAAGGTCTGCCGCGCGTACGGCCTGCCCGTCGTGAACCCGGTCCGCCCGGACGGCACCTTCGAGGAGGACGTCCCGCTGGTCGGCGGCGTCTTCTTCAAGAAGGCGGACGAAAACCTCACCGAGGACCTCCAGCAGCGCGGTCTGCTCTTCAAGCACATCCCGTACGAGCACAGCTACCCGCACTGCTGGCGCTGCCACACCGCGCTCCTCTACTACGCGCAGCCGTCCTGGTACATCCGCACGACGGCGATCAAGGACCGTCTCCTCGAAGAGAACGAGAAGACGAACTGGTACCCGGGGACCGTGAAGCACGGCCGCTTCGGCGACTGGCTGCAGAACAACATCGACTGGGCGCTGTCCCGCAACCGCTACTGGGGCACCCCGCTGCCGATCTGGCGCTGCGAGGACGACCACCTCACCTGCGTCGGCTCGCGCGCGGAGCTCACCGAGCTGACCGGCACCGACCAGTCGGGCCTCGACCCGCACCGCCCGTACATCGACGACGTCACGTTCGCCTGCCGCCACGACGGCTGCGGAAAGACGGCCACGCGCGTGCCGGAGGTCATCGACGCCTGGTACGACTCGGGTTCGATGCCGTTCGCGCAGTGGGGTTACCCGTACAAGAACAAGGAGCTGTTCGAGAGCCGCTATCCGGCGCAGTTCATCTCCGAGGCGATCGACCAGACCCGCGGCTGGTTCTACACGCTGATGGCGGTCGGCACGCTCGTCTTCGACAAGTCGTCGTACGAGAACGTCGTGTGCCTCGGCCACATCCTCGCCGAGGACGGCCGCAAGATGTCCAAGCACCTGGGCAACATCCTGCAGCCGATCCCGTTGATGGACCAGCACGGCGCGGACGCGGTGCGCTGGTTCATGGCGGCCGGCGGCTCCCCGTGGGCGGCCCGCCGCGTGGGCCACGGCACGATCCAGGAGGTCGTCCGCAAGACGCTCCTCACGTACTGGAACACGGTCGCCTTCCAGGCCCTGTACGCCCGCACGTCCAACTGGGCGCCGTCCGAGGCCGATCCGGCCCCGGCCGACCGCCCGCTCCTGGACCGCTGGCTGCTGTCCGAACTGCACGCGCTGGTCGACCAGGTGACCCAGTCCCTGGAGGCGTACGACACCCAGCGCGCCGGCAAGCTGCTCTCGGCGTTCGTCGACGACCTGTCGAACTGGTACGTCCGCCGCTCGCGTCGCCGCTTCTGGCAGGGCGACAAGGCGGCGCTGCGCACCCTGCACGAGGTCGTCGAGACGGTCACCAAGCTGATGGCCCCGCTGACCCCGTTCATCACCGAGCGGGTCTGGCAGGACCTGATCGTCCCGGTCACGCCGGGCGCCCCGGAGTCGGTGCACCTGGCGTCGTGGCCGGAGGCGGACCTCGCCGCCATCGACCCGGAGCTGTCCAAGCAGATGGTGCTGGTCCGCCGGCTGGTCGAGCTGGGCCGTGCCACGCGCGCGGAGTCCGGCGTCAAGACGCGTCAGCCGCTGTCCCGTGCCCTGGTCGCGGCCGCGGGCTTCGAGACCCTCGACCCGGAGCTGCACACCCAGATCACCGAGGAGCTGAACGTCTCGTCGCTGGCGTCGCTGTCCGAGGTGGGCGGCAGCCTGGTGGACACCACCGCCAAGGCCAACTTCCGCGCCCTCGGCAAGCGGTTCGGCAAGCGCGTCCAGGACGTGGCGAAGGCCATCGCCAACGCCGACGCCGCCGCCCTGTCGCTCGCCCTGCGCGAGGGCACCGCGTCGGTGGAGGTCGACGGCGAGACGGTCACGCTCGCTCCGGACGAGGTGATCATCACGGAGACCCCGCGCGAGGGCTGGTCGGTCGCCTCCGACTCCGGCGCCACAGTCGCCCTGGACCTGGAGATCACGGAGGAGCTCCGCCGAGCGGGCCTCGCCCGTGACGCGATCCGCCTGATCCAGGAGGCCCGCAAGAACAGCGGCCTGGACGTGGCCGACAGGATCGCTCTGCGGTGGACGGCGAAGGACCCGGCGACGGTGGCGGCCCTGTCCGAGCACGCCGAGCTGATCGCCGACGAGGTCCTGGCGACGGACTTCGCCCAGGGCGAGGCGGACGACGCGTACGGCTCCCCGTTCACGGACGAGGGCCTGACCCTGACGTTCCGCCTGCGCAAGGCGTAGCGCTCCGCGGTGTTCCGCCGTCGCGTCTGCCGGGAAATGCCTCCCTGCGACTGCGGGTCGTCCGTGGCTGGTCGCGCAGTTCCCCACGCCCCTTGAGTCGGCTGCAGCACCGTCGGCTGTCCAGTCGGCGCCGCAGCCTACGTAGCCGAAGGCCCGGGCCCGCCAAGCAAAATCTTGGCCGGTCCGGGCCTTCGGCGTTGCGTACGTCGGACACTGCACCCAGCCCCCGAACAAACACCGCAAAGCCCGTGAACACGCGTAGCAAAAGGGCGAGGCCCCGGACCGAAATCCGGGGCCTCGCCCTGAACGCTGCCGACGCCTACGGCGTACTACTGGCCGTGCGGGCCCGTCAGTTGTCGTCCTCGTCGATCAGGAACCCACGCATCGGCGAGGGAGCCTGGCCCATCGGGGACGGACCCTGCGGCCGCACCGGTGCCATCGGCTGGGTCATCGCCGGCGACATCTGCTGCTGACCGCCGTAGGACGGAGCAGCCGGAGACGGGGCGCCGCCCATCGTCTGGTTGCCGCCGTACGACGGGGCACTCGCGCCGGCCGGTGCCATGGAAGGCGCCGGGGACGGCGGGAGGGATGCCGTGGCCGGGGTGCGCGGCGGGGCGAGCGAGTCGTCCGCCTGGGTCTCCAGCTGGCGCAGCTGGGACTCGAGGTAGGACTTCAGCCGCGTGCGGTACTCGCGCTCGAAACCACGCAGGTCCTCGACCTTGCGCTCCAGCGTGGCGCGGGCGGACTCCAGGGAGCCCATCGCGACACGGTGCTTCTCCTGCGCGTCCCGCTCCAGGGCGTCAGCCTTGGCACGAGCGTCACGCTCAAGACCCTCGGCACGCGAACGCGCCTCGCCGACGATCTTGTTGGCCTCGGAACGGGCCTCGGCGATCGCCTGGTCGGCGGTCTGCTGGGCAAGCGACAGAACGCGCGCGGCGCTGTCGCCACCGGGGCCGCCCTGACCGGGACCGCCCATCGGGCCACCCATAGGACCGCCCATCGGGCCGCCCATCTGCTGCATGGGGGGCTGGCCCATCGGCCCCGGACCCTGGCCCATCGGACCGGGACCCTGAGGGCCACCCTGACCGCCGGGACCGGCGGGCAGCTGCGGGGCACCGCTCGGCAGCTGGGGCGGGCCACCCATGGGGCCACCCATCTGCTGCTGCGGCGGGCCCGATATCCCGGCGGGGACGGGAGCCCCGGGACCGCGCATGCCCTGCTGCGGCATGCCGCCCTGCTGCTGGTCCTGCTGCTGCTCCGGAGGCTTGCGCATGTTCTGCTGGTTCTGGGCAGCAGCGCGCGTGGCCGCGGCCAGCTTGGCGCGCAGGTCCTCGTTCTCGCGGAGCAGGCGCGTCAGTTCGGCTTCGACCTCGTCGAGGAAGGCATCGACCTCGTCCTCGTCATAGCCTTCTCGGAGGCGGACGGTCGTGAACTGCTTGTTCCGCACGTCCTCGGGGGTCAACGGCATCTCTTCACCTCAACGTAGTCGTCGGCAGTCGGCAAGACCGTATCTGTCACATCGCTCACATCGCGCTCCGCACGAGCGTGATCAGGATGTAGACGATGATCATCAGTACGAAGAAGGACAGGTCGAGCGCCACGCCCCCGAGACGCAGCGGCGGGATGACCCGCCGCAGAAGCTTCAACGGTGGATCAGTGACAGTGTAGGTGGCCTCCAGAACGACCACCATCGCCTTGCCGGGTTGCCATGAGCGGGCGAACTGGAAGACGTAGTCCATGACCAACCGGAAGATGAGCACGATGAGGAACACCATCAGCGCGATGTAGAGAACCTGCAGGACCACGCTCATGACTGGTGCTTCCCTCTCCCCTGTTCGTGCGGTCTATCCGGTGGTGCGTCTCAGCTCTGGTTGAAGAACCCGCCCTCTGCGATGCGGGCCTTGTCCTCCGCCGTGACATCGACGTTAGCAGGAGACAACAGGAACACCTTCTGGGTCACCCGCTCGATGCTGCCGTGAAGACCAAACACCAAACCGGCCGCAAAGTCGACAAGTCGCTTCGCGTCTGTGTCATCCATCTCAGTCAGATTCATGATCACCGGGGTGCCCTCACGGAAGTGTTCCCCGATGGTACGGGCCTCGTTGTAGGTCCGCGGGTGAAGCGTGGTGATCCGGTAAGGCTCTCGTTCCGACACAACCTTGGGCATGATCACCGGTGCGTTCTTCTCCAGGCTTGCGCGTTCTTGTGTGATGGACGCCACGGGCGCGATGCGCGCCGGGCGGCTGGATTCCGCGGGTAGCGAAGTCGATCGGGCCACGGGTTCACGCGGCGCGGGCGGCTGCACGATTCGCACCTCTTCGTCCCTTTGGGACTGATGTGCGCTGTGCGACTGGTGCGACGGCTCGTGCCGTCGGTGGTCCCGCTCGGGCTCCGGGTCCAGTTCGGGCTCGAAGTCGTCATCGGGGTCGAACCCCCGGCCGTCGTACCCATCGTCCTCCACGAGGCCGAGGTAGACCGCCATCTTGCGCATCGCGCCGGCCATGCTCTGAGTCCTCCGCTCTGTGGTGGATCGACTGACGAATGCCAAATGCCCGCGATCCACGTGGTCGTTACGCCCGCCTTTCGGCGACATTGACCATATTTTCTGCTGTGGTCCGACTTCTTGGCGACGTTACCCGAGCCTGGGGCGGACTCCGAGTACCGCAGTGCCGACGCGCACATGTGTCGCACCGGCCGCCACGGCCTCTTCGAGATCCGCACTCATCCCTGCCGACACCATGTTCGCAGCCGGATGGGCTCGGCGCAGGTCGGTCGACAAATCCATCAACCGCTCGAACGCCGCCTGTTGGCGCCCCGCGTACTCCCCGGTGAGCGGAGCGACGGTCATGAGCCCGTCGAGCCGCAGCCCCGGAACCGTCGCTACGAGGTCGGCCAACTCCTCGACCCCGCCCGGCGCCACGCCACCCCTCTCACCCCTCTCGCGCTCCCCCGCATCCAGCGCCACCTGGATGAGGCAGCCCACCTCGCGCTCCTGCCGTACGGCCTCCTTCGACAGCGCCGTCACCAGCTTGGAACGATCGACGGACTGCACGAGATCCGCATAACCGACCACAGATCGAACCTTGTTGGTCTGCAGCTGGCCGACAAAATGCCAAGCAAGGGGCAGATCCGAGCATTCCGCAGCCTTCGGCGCCGCGTCCTGATCGCGGTTCTCGGCGACATGGCGCACACCGAGTTCCGACAGGATTCGCACATCGCTCGCGGGATAGGTCTTGGTGACCACGATCAGGGTCACCTCCTCGCGGGGGCGCCCGGCGGCCGCGCAGGCCGCGGCGATACGGTCCTCCACCTTCGCCAGATTCGCGGCGAGTTCGCCCTTACGGTCCGTCATGTCCATTCAGTCCAGCCAGACATAGCTCGCGAGCCGACCGGTCGTGCGGTCGCGGCGGTACGAGAAGTGGTCATCCGACTCCCGCGTGCACACCGGCGACTGCTCCCGGTCGCGCACGCCGAGCCGCGCGAGCTGCGCGTGCACCCCCGCGGTCACATCCACCGCCGGCGTGCCCCAACTCGTCTCGGCGTACGCCGCCGGCTCCACCGCGGCCACCTCGGCGCGCATTGCGTCCGGCACCTCGTAGCACCGGCCGCAGACGGCGGGGCCGGTGCGGGCGACGATCCGGGCGGGGTCGGCGCCCAGCTCGGTCATCGCGCGTAGCGCGGCCGGGACGACCCCGGCGACCATGCCGGGCCGTCCCGCGTGCGCGGCGGCGACGATCCCGGCGACCGGGTCGGCCAGCAGGACCGGCACGCAGTCGGCCGTGAGGACGGCGAGGGCGAGACCCCGCCGCGCCGTCACGATCGCGTCGACCTCCGGGACCGGACGATCACGCCATGGCCCGTCGACCATCGCGACGTCCGCCCCGTGCACCTGGTTCATCCAGACGACGTCACCCGGGTCGAGCCCGAGCGACTTGGCGGCGAGCTCGCGATTGGTCAGGACGGCGTCGGTGTCGTCGCCGACCGCCCCGCCGAGATTGAGCTCCTCATACGGAGCGGCGCTCACCCCGCCCCACCGGTCGGTGAAGGCGAAGTGCGCGCCGCTCACTGTGTCACGCTGTCCTATCACGTCAGAAGGATCACTTAAGGAAGTCCGGGACGTCCAGTTCCTCCGCCGCGCTGTCGGCGTAGGTCCGCGACGGCGGGACCGGCGGGGCGACCGGAAGGTCGGCCACCGGCTCGGGCTCCGGCTCCGGCTCCTCCTTCGGCTTGACGCTGCCGAGCGAGCCGAAGGACGGACGGCTCTCGGGCTGCCGTACCGGAGTGGGCTCCTCGCGGCGGGCCGACGACGAGGTGGAGCCGAGGACGTTGTCCCGGCGGGCCGGCGGCTGGCCCCCGTCGAAGCCGGCCGCGATCACGGTGACCCGGACCTCGTCGCCGAGGGCGTCGTCGATGACCGCGCCGAAGATGATGTTGGCCTCGGGGTGGGCGGCCTCGCTGACCAGCTGGGCGGCCTCGTTGATCTCGAACAGGCCGAGGTCGGAGCCGCCGGAGATGGAGAGCAGCACGCCCCGGGCGCCGTCGATGGACGCCTCCAGGAGCGGCGAGGAGATGGCCATCTCGGCGGCGGCCACCGCGCGGTCGTCGCCGCGGGCGGAGCCGATGCCCATGAGGGCCGAACCGGCTTCGGACATGACCGACTTGACGTCGGCGAAGTCGAGGTTGATCAGGCCCGGCGTGGTGATGAGGTCGGTGATGCCCTGGACACCGGAGAGGAGGACCTGGTCGGCCGACTTGAAGGCGTCGAGCACCGAGACCTGGCGGTCCGAGATGGACAGCAGCCGGTCGTTCGGGATGACGATGAGGGTGTCGACCTCTTCGCGGAGTTCGGCGATGCCGTCCTCGGCCTGGTTGGCGCGGCGGCGCCCCTCGAAGGTGAACGGGCGCGTGACCACACCGATGGTGAGGGCGCCGAGGGAGCGTGCGATGTTGGCCACGACGGGCGCCCCGCCGGTGCCGGTGCCGCCGCCTTCACCGGCCGTCACGAAGACCATGTCGGCCCCCTTGAGGACCTCCTCGATCTCCTCGCGGTGGTCCTCGGCGGCCTTGCGGCCGACGGCCGGGTTGGCTCCGGCGCCGAGTCCGCGGGTGAGTTCACGGCCGACGTCGAGCTTGACGTCGGCGTCGCTCATCAACAGAGCTTGCGCGTCGGTGTTGATAGCGATGAACTCGACGCCCTTGAGACCGACCTCGATCATCCGGTTGATGGCATTGACACCACCGCCGCCGACACCGATGACTTTGATGACTGCGAGGTAGTTCTGCGGTGCTGCCACGTCGAAGGCCTCTCGCCTCGAGTTACGGGTCGTCGGATCACGGGAAGCGGTGTGCTTCGTGAACCGGCGACTGATGCCGAATGGGACGGTCCGTAGCGCCGACCCGAACCCTAACCCTGAAGTTTAGGGTTACCAGTGTGTCTGTTCCTTGAAGTCTTCTGAACAGGACACTAAGTCGACAAGTGGCGCACGTTCAACGAACACGCCGAACCTCCCGTTTTTCTTTTCACCCTATGTGATCAGCCATGTCACTGCCCAACCAGGGTGCTGGCCTGCGCGGATGTGCGTCAACTCCCCGCTGACGCAGGGGCGGTGGGAACGCTGACGTCGAAGTACCGCGCGTCCGGCGAGGCTTTCATGAGAGCGGTGAGTGCGCGAGCCTTCGCGGCACCCTTCTCGCCACTCCCCCACCGGACGGTCCGGCCGTCGCCCAACTCCAGTGAGATGTCGTCGTAGGAACGGACCTTGACGACCTGGGTGGTGCGCGCGACGGCGGCCGGAATGGCGCGGGCGACCCGCACCGCCTCGCGCACCAGACGCTGCTCGCCGAAGCGGCGCAGGCTCGCGGCGGCGGAGCTCGACCGGGACAGCGCCAATTCCAGAGCGGGGACGCCTTTCGGAGCCTCGGAAACCGTGGCGAATCGGACACCTTCATCGTCTACTTCGATGAAGTTTCTTCCCTTTTGGACAATCAGAACCGGAGTCCGCTCCACCACTTTCAGGCCGATTCCATGCGGCCAGGCACGGACCACGTCAACCGCGTCAATTCGGGGCAATTTCCGGCGCAGCCGTGCCTCAATCGCATCGGTCTCGACGGAAATCAGCGGCGCCCCGACCGGGACGTCGGCGGCCTCCAGGACCTGCGCGGGCGTCAGAACCCGGGTGCCGGAGACCGATACGCGCTCGACGCGCAGCCATTGGGAGCCGTACAACGCCCAGACGGAGCCCCCGCCGAGGAGCACGAGGGTGACGGCAAGGATGATGATCATACGAAGGCGCAGCCTCAACCTCCGCCGGACCGGGGGCGGGTCGGACGACTCCTGCTGGCGTTCACCGCGCTCGGCGGTAGTCGGTCCGACCACGTCCCCTGCCTTCCGTCATACGGTCCTATCGACGGTGCGAGGCGATCGCCTCGTACACCATGCCGACGAGCAGGTCGTCGGCGTCCCGGCGGCCGAACTCGGCGGCGGCGCGGGACATCTCGTACAGCCGGTGCGGGTCGGCGAGCACGGGCAGGACGTTCTGCTGCACCCACTGGGGGGTGAGTTCCGCGTCGTCGACCAGCAGGCCGCCGCCGGCCTTGACCACCGGCTGGGCGTTGAGCCGCTGTTCGCCGTTGCCGATGGGCAGCGGGACATAGGCGGCCGGGAGTCCGACGGCGGAGAGTTCGGCGACGGTCATCGCGCCCGCGCGGCAGAGCATCATGTCGGCCGCGGCGTACGCGAGGTCCATCCGGTCCAGGTAACTTACCGGGATGTAGGGGGGCATTCCCGGCATCTGGTGCACCTGCGGCAGTTCGTTCTTCGGGCCGACCGCGTGCAGGATCTGGATCCCGGCCTGCTGCAGCCAGGGCGCGACCTGCTGGACGACCTCGTTGAGGCGGCGGGCGCCCTGGGAGCCGCCGGAGACCAGCAGCGTCGGCAGGTTCGGGTCGAGCCCGAACATCGCGCGGGCCTCGGGGCGGGCGGCGGCCCGGTCGAGGGTGGCGATGGTGTGGCGCAGGGGGATGCCGATGTAGCGGGAGTTGCGCAGCTTGCTGTCCGGAGTGGCGACGGCGACCTGGGCGGCGTACCGCGAACCGATCTTGTTCGCGAGGCCCGGGCGGGCGTTGGCCTCGTGGATGACGATCGGCACGCCGAGGCGCTTGGCGGCGAGGTAGCCGGGCAGGGCGACATAACCGCCGAAGCCGACGACGCAGTCCGCCTTCGTACGCTCCAGGATCTGCTCGGTCGCCTTGATCGTGCCGCGCAGCCGGCCCGGGACGGTGATCAGCTCGGGCGTCGGCTTGCGCGGCAGGGGTACGGCGGGGATCAGCGCGAGCTCGTAGCCCCGCTCGGGCACGAGCCGGGTCTCCAGGCCGCGCTCCGTGCCCAGGGCCGTGATCCCCACGGTCGGGTCCTGCCTGCGCAGGGCGTCCGCGAGGGCGAGCGCGGGCTCGATGTGGCCGGCGGTCCCCCCACCGGCGAGTACGACATGCACCGAAATTCACCGCTCTCCGGACGAACGCGCCGCCGAGGCACGCCGTCGCATCGTGTTCCATCTCCGAGGCTCCCGGCCGCAGCCGGCGCCTCCCGCACGCTTTCTACCAAAGCGGGGTTGCCGCGCAGAAAGCGCCGCCCGCGCAGCGGGCTCGTCGCGCGCGAAGGCGATCAGCAGCCCGATGGCGAACATGGTCGGCAGCAGGGCGGACCCTCCGTAGGAGAACAGCGGGAGGGGGACACCGGCGATCGGCAGCAGGCCGAGCACCGCACCGATGTTGATCACTGCTTGCGCGGTGATCCAGGTGGTCACGCCTCCCGCGGCGTACCTCACGAAGGGGTCCTCCGTGCGTCCGGCCACGCGGATACCCGCATAGCCTAGAGCCGCGAAGAGACCGAGCACCGACAGCGTCCCCGCCAGGCCCAGTTCCTCACCGGTGACGGCGAAGATGAAGTCGGTGTGGGCTTCGGGGAGTTGGCCCCATTTCTCCACACTCGCCCCGAGCCCGGAACCGAAGATTCCGCCCGAGGCGAGCGCATAGATGCCGTGCACGGCCTGCCAGCAGGTGTCACCCGGACCGGGGTCGGAGGCGCCGAGACACTGCAGGCGCGCCATGCGGTTCTCGCTGCTCTTGATGAGGGCCACCCCGATCAGCGCGGCGAACGACAGGACCCCCACGAACAGCCGGGTCGGCGCCCCCGCCAGCCACAGCAGGCCGAACAGGATCGCCGCCAGGATGATCGCCGTACCCATGTCGCCGCCGAGCATGATCAGTCCGAGCAGCATGAAGGCGACCGGAACCAGCGGGACCAGCATGTGCTTCCACTGCGTCAGCAGCTTCTTGTCCTGCTTGCGGGCGATCAGGTCGGCCCCCCACAGCACCAGGGCCAGCTTGCCGAACTCGCTGGGCTGGATCTGGAAGGAGCCGCCCAGGGCGATCCAGTTCTGGTTGCCGTTGACCGCGACTCCTATCCCGGGCACCTGCACCAGCGCCATGAGGAAGACGGCACCGGCGAGGATCGGGTAGGCGAGTGCCCGGTGCAGCTTCACCGGCATCCGGGAGGCGGCCAGCAGCAGCCCGGCACCGATCGCCGCGGCGAGCAGCTGCTTGCGGAAGAAGTACGACCCCGGCAGGGACATCTGCAGCGCGGTGATCTGGGAGGCCGAATAGACCATCACCAGACCGAGCACCGTGATCAGCAGGCTGCCGCCGAGGATCAGGTAGTACGCGGTCAGCGGCCGGTCCCACGCCCGGTGCACGCGCGTGTACAGCCGCCGTACCGGGTTGTCGTGCGGCGGCCCGGGTGGGGCGGGGCGGCGGACGGCCCGCTGCACGGGAGGCCCTCCCGTACGGCTACCGGGCATCGGCGCTCACCGCCTCGCCGTGGGCGTACGTACTGGCCGGCCACATCCGAGTCACGCGTCCCTCCACATCAGGCGGGGGTCCCGAAGCACCCGCAGTGGCCGAGACCCGGCGTCAGGCGCCCGCGCCGAGTTCGCGAACCGCCTCCGCGAACGCGTCACCGCGCTGGTTGTAGTTGGCGAACATGTCCATCGAGGCGCAGGCCGGGGCAAGGAGCACCGTGTCACCGGGCCGTGCGAGCCGCTTGGCCTCCTGGACTGCCGCGAGCATCGCCCCAGTGTCGGTCCGGTCGAGGTCGACGACGGGTACTTCCGGCGCGTGTCGCGCGAGGGCTTCCCGGATCAGGCCACGATCGGCACCGATGAGCACGACTCCGCGAAGGCGCTGTGCCGACTTGGCGACCAGCTCCTCGAAGACGGCGCCCTTCGCGAGCCCGCCCGCGATCCAGACGATGGACTCGTACGCCGCCAACGACGCTTCCGCCGCGTGCGTGTTGGTGGCCTTGGAGTCGTCGACGTACGCGACCCCGTCCACGTCCGCCACGTGCGCGATGCGGTGGGCGTCCGGGGTGAAGGCCCGCAGACCGTCGCGTACGGCCTTGGGGGGCACCCCGTAGGCCCGGGCGAGGGCCGCCGCCGCGAGGGCGTTGGCGATGTTGTGCGGGGCCGGCGGGTTGACGTCGGCGACCTCGGCGAGCTCCTGGGCGTTCTTCTGCCGGTTCTCGACGAAGGCGCGGTCGACGAGGATGCCCTCGACGACGCCGAGTTGGGAGGGGGCCGGGGTGCCGAGGGTGAAGCCGATGGCCCGGCAGCCCTCCTCGACGTCGGCCTCGCGGACCAGGTCCTCGGTGGCCTTGTCGGCGACGTTGTAGACGCAGGCGACGCGATTGCCCTCGTAGATACGGCCCTTGTCGCGCGCGTACGCCTCCATGGAGCCGTGCCAGTCGAGGTGGTCGGGGGCGAGGTTGAGCACGGCGGCGGAGTGGGCGCGCAGGGAGGGCGCCCAGTGGAGCTGGTAGCTGGACAGCTCCACGGCCAGGACGTCGTACTGCTCCTCGCCGAGCACGGCGTCGAGGAGCGAGATGCCGATGTTGCCGACGGCGGCCGTGCGCAGGCCTGCTGCCTTCAGGATCGACGCGAGCATCTGGACGGTCGTGGTCTTGCCGTTGGTGCCGGTGACGGCGAGCCAGGGCGCGGCGTCGGGGCCGCGCAGCTGCCAGGCGAGTTCGACGTCGCCCCAGACCGGTACGCCGGCTTCCTGAGCCGCCGCGAACAGTGGCTTGTCCGGCTTCCAGCCGGGCGAGGTGACGATCAGCTCGGTACCTTCGGGCAGGGTGTCCCCGTCACCGAGGCGGACGGCGATACCCAGGGCCTGAAGCTCCTCGGCCTGGGCACGCGCGCGTGCGTCGTCGCCGTCGTTGACGACGGTGACCTTCGCGCCGAGGCCGTGCAGCACCTTGGCCGCCGGGATGCCGGAGACGCCGAGCCCGGCGACGGTGACGTTCTTGCCCTGCCAGTCGGTCACTTGTCCGCTGCCCATCCTGCGTAGAAGAGGCCCAGTCCGACGATCACACAGATGCCCTGAATGATCCAGAAGCGGACCACGACGAGCACTTCTGACCAGCCCTTGAGTTCGAAGTGGTGCTGGAGTGGCGCCATGCGGAAGACGCGCTTGCCGGTGAGGCGGAAGGAGCCGACCTGGATGACCACCGACATGGTGATCAGCACGAAGAGGCCGCCGAGGATGGCGAGCAGCAGCTCGGTCCGCGAGCAGATGGCGAGACCCGCGAGCGCGCCGCCGAGGGCCAGCGAACCGGTGTCGCCCATGAAGATCTTGGCTGGCGAGGTGTTCCACCACAGGAAGCCGAGGCAGGCGCCCATCAGCGCCGAGGAGACGACCGCGAGGTCGAGGGGATCGCGCACCTCGTAACAGGCGCCCGGGTTGGCGAGCGTCTGGGCGTTGGCGCAGGACTCCTGGAACTGCCAGACGCCGATGAACGTGTACGCGCCGAAGACGAGCACCGAGGCGCCGGTGGCGAGGCCGTCCAGACCGTCGGTCAGGTTCACGCCGTTCGACATGGCGAGGATCATGAACAGCGCCCAGACGACGAAGATCACCGGGCCGATGGACCAGCCGAAGTCCTGCACGAAGGAGAGCTTCGTGGAGGCCGGGGTGTTGCCGCGGTTGTCCGCGAACTGCAGCGAGAGCACCGCGAAGGCGATACCGCCGAGCAGCTGGCCGGCCATCTTGGCCTTGGCCCGCAGACCCAGCGAGCGGCGCTTGACGATCTTGATGTAGTCGTCCAGGAAGCCGACCAGACCCATGCCGGCCATCAGACCGAGCACCAGGACGCCGGAGAACGTCGGCGGCTTGCCCGTGATCAGCTTGGACAGGAAGTAGGCGGCGATCGTGGCCAGGATGAAGGCGATACCGCCCATGGTCGGCGTACCGCGCTTGCTGTGGTGCTCGCGCGGGCCGTCGTCACGGATGTACTGGCCGTAGCCCTTGCGGGCCAGCAGCTTGATCAGCAGCGGGGTGCCGACCAGGGTCAGGAACAGACCGATGACACCCGAGAACAGGATCTGATTCATCATCGGGCGGCAACCTCACCCTCGGTACCGCCCGCGAGCAGCGCCTCGGCGACGCTCTCGAGGCCGACCGAACGGGACGCCTTCACGAGTACGACGTCCCCCGGGCGCAGCTCGCTGCGCAACAGGTCGACCGCCGCCTGTGCGTCGGACACGTGCACCGACTCCTCACCCCACGAACCCTCGTTATATGCGCCCAGTTGCAGCCAGGAGGCCTCGAGCCCCCCGACCGCGACGAGCTTGCTGACGTTGAGCCGGACGGCGAGCCGTCCGACCGCGTCGTGCTCGGCGAGCGCCTCGTCCCCGAGCTCGGCCATCTTGCCGAGCACCGCCCACGTACGGCGCCCCTTGCCCATGGCCGCAAGGGCACGCAGAGCGGCCCTCATGGACTCGGGGTTCGCGTTGTAGGCGTCGTTGACGACCGTCACGCCGTCCGGGCGCTCGGTGACCTCCATCCGCCAGCGGGAGAGGGAGCCCGCCTCGGAGAGCGCGGTGGCGATCTCTTCCGCGGACATGCCCAGCTCATGGGCGACGGCGGCCGCGGCGAGCGCGTTCGACACGTGGTGCTCACCGTACAGGCGCATGGTCACATCGCTTGCACCGGAGGGTGTGTGAAGAGTGAAAGCAGGCTGTCCGCTGTCCGTGAGTCTCACGTTCTCGGCGCGTACGTCCGCTTCGCCGGACTCTCCGAAAAGGATCACCTTCGCCTTCGTACGGGACGCCATGGCCCGTACGAGGGGATCGTCGGCGTTGAGGATCGCGGCACCGCCGTCCTCCGCCGACGGCAGTCCCTCGACGAGTTCCCCCTTGGCCTGCGCGATCTGCTCGCGGCCGCCGAACTCGCCGATGTGCGCGGTGCCGACGTTGAGTACGAGGCCGATCTTCGGGGGCGTCAGATCCGTGAGGTAGCGGATGTGGCCGATGCCGCGGGCGCCCATCTCCAGAACGAGGAACCGCGTCTCCGCGGTGGCGCTGAGGGCCGTGAGCGGGAGCCCGATCTCGTTGTTGAGCGAGCCCGGCGTCCACACGGTGGGCGCCTTGTGCTGGAGCACCTGGGCGATCAGGTCCTTGGTGCTGGTCTTGCCCGCCGAGCCGGTGAGGGCCACGAGGGTCGCGCCGAGCCGTCGTACGACATGACGGGCGAGCGCGCCGAGGGCCTTCTGGACGTCGGCCACGACGATCGCGGGCACGCCCACGGGACGCGAGGCGAGGACGGCGACGGCGCCCGCCGCCACGACCGCTTCCGCGAAGTCGTGGCCGTCCACGCGCTCACCGACGAAGGCGACGAAGAGACTGCCGGGCTCCACCTCGCGGGAGTCCCGGACGACGGATCCGGTGACCTCGACGGACGGATCCGGTATGTCGTACGTCTGCCCGCCGACGACTTCTGCGATCTCGGCGAGAGAGAGGGCGATCACAAGTTCATCCCTGGGTCTTCTGGATAGCTTCGCGAAGCACCTGGCGGTCGTCGAAGGGACGCACCACCCCGGCGATGTCCTGGCCCTGCTCATGCCCCTTGCCCGCGACCAGCACGGTGTCGCCGGGCTGTGCGCGGGCGACGGCTGCTGCGATCGCGGCGGCCCGGTCCTCGAAGACCTGGACCTCGCCACGCTCGTGTACTGGCACGGACGCCGCGCCCTGGAGCATGGTTGCGAGGATCGCGAGCGGGTCCTCGGAGCGGGGGTTGTCGGACGTCAGTACGGCCGTGTCGGCGAGCCGGGCAGCGGCGGCGCCCATCGGGGCGCGCTTGGTCTGGTCCCGGTCCCCGCCGCAGCCCAGCACCACGTGCAGCCTGCCCTCGGTGACCTTGCGGAGCGCCTTGAGTACCGATTCGACGGCGTCGGTCTTGTGGGCGTAGTCCACGACCGCGAGATACGGCTGCCCCGCGTCCACCCGCTCCAGCCGGCCCGGAACGCCCGGCACGGCGGCGATGCCGTCGGCGGCGGCCTGCGGGTCGAGGCCGGCGGCGGCCAGGGCGACGATCGCGGCGAGGGTGTTCGCCACGTTGAAGGGGCCCGCGATCGGCGACCTGGCGGCGATCCGCTCGCCCTTGGGGCCGATCACGGTGAACGTCGAGTCCATGGGGCCGATCTCCACGTCCTCGGCACGCCAGTCGGCGTCGGGGTGGCCCTCGGCGGAGAAGGTGACGACCGGCACCGTGGCTTCCTTGGCGAGCCGGCGGCCGTACTCGTCGTCGAGGTTGACGACGCCGAGTTTGCTGCGTTTCGGCGTGAACAGCTGCGCCTTGGCCCGGAAGTAGTCCTCCATGTCGGAGTGGAACTCCATGTGTTCCGGGCTGAGGTTGGTGAACACGGCGATGTCGAAGACGCAGCCGTCGACCCGGCCGAGGACCAGCGCGTGGCTGGAGACCTCCATGGCGACCGCCTCGACGCCGCGTTCGCGCATGACGGCGAACAGGGCCTGGAGGTCGGTGGCTTCCGGGGTGGTGCGCTCGGACTTGATGCGCTCGTCGCCGATGCGCATCTCGACCGTGCCGATCAGGCCGGTCGCGCGGGCCGTCTTGAGGCCGCCCTCGACCAGGTACGCGGTGGTGGTCTTGCCGGAGGTGCCGGTGATGCCGATCTGCAGCAGGTCGCGGCCGGGGTGGCCGTAGATCGTGGCCGCCAGTTCGCCCATCCGGCCCCGCGGGTCCTCGACGACCAGGACCGGGAGGCCGGTCGCGGCGGCGCGCTCGGCACCGGTCGGGTCGGTCAGCACGGCGGCCGCGCCGAGGCCGGCGGCCTGCGTGACGAAGTCGGCGCCGTGCAGGCGGGCGCCCGGGAGGGCGGCGTACAGGTCGCCGGGGCGGACGGCGCGCGAGTCATGGGTGATGCCCGTGACCTCGGCGGCGCTCTCCGCGGGTTCCAGCGCGGGGGCACCCAACTGGTCGGCAAGTTCCGCGAGGGGTGTGGCGGAGAGCTGCGCCGGCCTGGGCGGCCCCGGATACGTCACGGGATGCCCCTTCTGGGTGGTTTGGGACTGATCAGCGTGTGGCACGGCGGTGAGCGTACCGGGCGCACCGGCTTCGGAGCGAAGTGAGGGGCGGGGCATGCCCTGGTTTCCGGAGTCGGGAGTGATCGTTGTCACGAGGTGGTTCCTGGCTGCTCGGTGCTGATCAGTGGGTCGGTCGGGTCAGGGCTTGTAGCTGACGGGGAGCTTCGCGGACTTGGCGCCGGTCGGCGGGACCTGGAGGGTTTTCAGCGCGAACTCCATGACTTTCTTGTAGATGGGTCCGCAGATCTGGCCGCCGAAGTAGTTGCCGGCGGTGGCGTTCTGGATCGCGCAGTAGACCGTCACACGGGGCTTGTCGGCGGGTGCGAAGCCGGCGAACGACGACGTGTAGCCGCGGTACCTGCCGGTGGCCGGATCCACGCGGTTCGCCGTACCTGTCTTGCCCGCGACCCGGTAGCCGGGGATGCGCGCCTTGGTGCCGGTGCCCTCCTCGTCGTCCACGACCGACTCCAGCATCTGGGCCAGGGTCCTGGCCGTCTTGGCGCTGATGACCCTGGTCTTCTTGGGCTTCGGGGCGGGCGTGAACTGCCCGTCGGGCCCCTTGGTGCCCCGCACGAGCGTGGGCTCGACGCGTACGCCGCCGTTGGCGACCGTCGAGTAGACGGAGGCCGCCTGCATCGCGTTGATGGACACGCCCTGGCCGAAAGGAATCGTGTACTGCTGCGAGGTCGACCAGGTGTTCGGGGCGGCGAGGATGCCCGGGGTCTCGCCCGGGAAGCCGAGCCCGGTGGGGCTGCCGAAGCCGAACTTGCGCAGGTAGGTGTAGAGGATCCGGTTGGACTGCTTCTGTGTCTTGCCCAGCTGGCCGGTGGCCAGGATGGTGCCGATGTTGCTGGACTTCGCGAGGACGCCATTGAGCGTCAGGTACCAGGTGGGGTGGTCGATGTCGTCCTTGAAGAGCCGGTCGCCGCGGTGCAGCCGGTTGGGCACGACGACGCTCGTGAGGGGCGTGGCCACGCCCTCCTCCAGTACGGCGGCCATCGAGATGACCTTCGCGGTGGAGCCGGGCTCGTAGGCGTCCTGGACGGCCGCGTTGCCCATGTTCGCGGCGCTGGCCTCGGAGAGGTCGTTCGGGTCGAAGCCGGGCGAGTTGGCCATCGCGAGGATCTGGCCGGTGCGGGTGTCCTGGACGATCACATAGCCGCGGTCCGCCTTGGACTTCGCCACCTGCTCGCTGATCGCGTTCTGCGCGGCCCACTGGATGTCGCGGTCGATGGTGAGCTCGACGTCGCTGCCGGGTACGGCGGGCGTCTCGGTGGATCCGACGGTGGGCACCTGACGGCCGCCGGACTGGGCGTAACGGATTTCGCCGTCCTTGCCCGCCAGCTCCTTGTTCAGCTGTTGCTCGACGCCGCCGCCGCCCTTGCCGTCGGCGTTGACCCAGCCCAGTATCCCGGCGGCGAGGTCGCCGTTCGGGTACACGCGCTTGCTGCTGGCGACCGAGAGGACGCCCGCGAGGACGTTGACCGTGCTCTTGTCCTTCTCGGCCTTGGTGGCCAGCGCTGTCTTGAGGTCCTTGATCTGCTTCCAGACCTGCGGGGTCTGGCGGCGTGCCAGCAGCGTGTAGCGCGAGTTCTTGTTCTCGGGCCGCAGCTTCCGGACGATCGTGTCCTGCTGCTGGCCGAGGATCGGCGCGAGGAGGGCGGCCGCCTGCTCGGGGCCGTCGTCGATCTTCAGCTGCTCGCGGCTGAACAGCGTGGGGTCGGCCGTGATGTCGTACGCGTCCACGCTGGTCGCGAGCTCCACGCCGTTGCGGTCGGTGATGCCGCCGCGCTCGGCGGCCAGGGTGTAGCCGACGTAGCGGTTCTTCTCGGCCTTGGCCGCGTAGGTGCTCGCGTCGACGCCCTGCACCTGGAGCAGCCGTACGACGAAGGCGAGCAGGACGAGGGTCAGGGCGAGGCTGACCATGCGCAGCCGGGGGCGGGGGCTGCCCAGCCGGATCGTGCGGACCGCGGGGCGGGGTGCCGGGCGGCGGGCCGGGCGGGCGCCGGGGCCCGGGCGCCGCTGGGCGCCGCCGGAGCGGGCGGGCTTCGCGGGACCGGGCACGCGGCGGCGCGGCGGTTGCCTCGGTGAACTTTCGACCACTTCCGTCACCTGCCGGGATTCGCGTACGGGGAGGACTGGGCGAACGGGGTGGATGGTGGAGCGGGGGGCGCGTACTGCGGCGTGGTGGGCGTGACCTCGGGGGACGCGTACCGAGGCTCGGCGGGAGGGGCCCCGGCGGCCGGCGCGGTGGGCAGCGGGCTGGGGGTCACTCCGGTCGGCGGGGGCGCCGTGGGCTCGCTGACGAGGGACTCGGGGGCGAGGACGAGAGGGGTGTACGCGGAGGTCTGGTCCTCGGGCGCGGGGCTGGGGACGCCCTTGACCGTGCCGTCGGGGTCGAGGAAGGCGGGGTCGCCGCCGGGGACCATGCCGAGTTCGCGGGCGCGGCGCTGGAGGGCGTCGGGGGCGGAGTAGGCGTCGATGTCCCGCTGGAGGGACTGCTCCTCGTCGGTGAGGGACTTGGTGTCCTTCTTCAGGTCGTCGAGTTTGAACGCGCCTTCACTCAGGGCGGAGTTCAACATGAGGAGCCCGATCAGGCCGCCGCCCAGGAGAAGGACGACGAGGAGGACGAAAGGCGTGCGGGCCGCTCGTGCCCGCCCTGCGGGGATGAGCCGCGCGAGCCTGGCGGCACGCCCCCTCAGTTCGGGTTTCCTACTCACTCACCCTCCCCCGGGTCCGGTTTTCCAACTCATGGGTTCGAATCCTGGACCCGGACGCCCGCCCTTGCCTCACGGCCCTCATTCGATGGACTCCCTGATGCGCTCGGCCCCACGCAGGCGCGCAGGTGCCGCGCGCCGGTTCTCGGCGACCTCTTCCTCGGTGGGAAGTTCGGCACCTCGCGTCAGCAGCTTGAGCCGTGGCTGGTAACGCTCGGGTACGACGGGCAGCCCGGGCGGCGCGGTGCTGGCGGCGCCTGCCGCGAACACCTGCTTGACCAGCCGGTCCTCCAGCGAGTGGTACGACAGGACGGCGATCCGTCCGCCGACGGCGAGGGCCTCCACGGCGGCCGGGATCGCCCGCTCCAGGACGGAGAGCTCGCCGTTGACCTCGATGCGCAGCGCCTGGAAGGTGCGCTTGGCCGGATTGCCGCCGGTGCGCTTGGCGGCCTGCGGAAGGGCGTCGCGGATCAGCTCCACGAGCCGGGCGCTGTTGCTGAACGGCTCCTTCTGCCGTTCCCGCACGATCGCGGCCACGATCCGCTTGGCCTGCTTCTCCTCGCCGTACGCGCGCAGGATCCGCACCAGCTCACCGGCCGGGTAGGTGTTGAGGACCTCGGCGGCGCTGATGCCGGTCGTCTGGTCCATGCGCATGTCCAGGGGGGCGTCCTGGGCGTAGGCGAAGCCGCGGTCGGCCTCGTCGAGCTGCATGGAGGAGACGCCGAGGTCGAACAGGACGCCCTGCACGCGCGCGATGCCGAGCCTTTCCAGGACCTCCGGGAGCTCGTCGTACACGGCGTGCACGAGGGTCGCGCGCTCGCCGTACGGCGCGAGCCGCTCGCCGGACAGGCGCAGGGCCTCCTTGTCGCGGTCCAGGGCGACGAGCCGGGCCTCGGGGAACTGCGTCAGAAGGGCCTCGCTGTGGCCGCCGAGGCCGAGCGTGCAGTCGACGACCACCGCTCCCGGCCGCTGCAGGGCGGGGGCCAACAGGTCCAGGCACCGCTGGAGCATCACCGGGACATGTCGACTCTGGCTCAAGGGGCCCTCTCAGATCCGACGGGCCCGTACGCACTGCCGGGTCCCCGCCCGCTCGTGAAGGGGAGGCCTGCCGGCGCCGAGAGCGTCAGCCGACCGGGAGCGGGAGGAGGCCGAGCCGTACGTACGCGCCGCGCACGCGGGGAGATCCGGAAAATCGCCGGGGTCTCCGGGAAAATCACAGCAGGGAGAGCCACCCCTCCCGCTTCGCGTCACTTTAGTCCACCGTGTCGCGCGGTCAATCAACCGGCCTGCGCGTCGCCGATTCGGGTTCGGACGAAGCCGCTGGGCCCGGAAAATCGCCCGTATGGGCGCACTCACGCCACCCCTGTGGGTTAGCTCACAACAAGGCGCGATGGCGTTCTTTGTCCCCTCTCACAACGCGACGCCCCCGGCCGTGACCAGTACCGTCATGGGTATGACGACTTCTGCATCGGTTCCCGCTGGTCCTGAAGGCGCGATAGCCCCCCGTGGCACGGTCATCGACCGTCTTGTCGAGGCGAACGAGCAGTACGCCGCCGCCTTCACCGACCCCGGCATGGACGCCCGCCCCGTGCTCCACGTCGCCATCGTCGCCTGCATGGACGCCCGACTCGACCTGCACGCCGCGCTCGGTCTGGAGCTCGGCGACTGTCACACCATCCGCAACGCGGGCGGTGTCGTCACCGACGACGTGATCCGCTCGCTCACCATCAGCCAGCGCAAGCTCGGCACCCGCAGCATCGTTCTGATCCACCACACCGGCTGCGGTCTGGAGGCGATCACCGAGGACTTCCGCACCGACCTGGAGATGGAGGTCGGCCAGCGGCCCGCGTGGGCGGTGGAGGCCTTCCGGGACGTCGACCAGGACGTACGGCAGTCGATGCAGCGCGTGCGGACCTCGCCGTTCCTGCTGCACACCGACGACGTGCGGGGCTTCGTGTTCGACGTGAAGACGGGTCTGCTGCGCGAGATCGACCCCGCCTGAGCGTGGTGCCGCCCACCCCTGCATGACCTCGCGCGGAGCCGCGTAACCATCCGCCGTAGCTGTCGTTCCGCTGTCAATTTGAGCTCTGGCGTGCCCAAAAGGCCGTAAGACCCGACATATCGCAGGCAGTTGTCCACAGGCGAGTGACACGAATCGGTAACGGCAGCAAGAATGCGGGTGTGGCAACACGCGGAACTTTTCACGCGTGGTGTCCGTGTTCCAGGGGTGGGCCGGTCCGCGTGACAGAGCGTCGGCCCGGAAAGAACGGGCCGAGGAGGGCCGGGTGACGACCTATGACGATCGAGCGAGCCTCACTGATCTGACCGCCACTGTGGAGCGAGTCCGCAGTTCGGTGGAGGGTGTGATCGAGGGCAAGCCCGAGGTCGTACGGCTTTCGCTGACCGTACTGCTCGCCGAGGGACATCTTCTGATCGAGGATGTTCCCGGCGTGGGCAAGACAATGCTCGCCAAGACGCTGGCGCGGTCCATCGACTGCTCGGTGCGGCGTATCCAGTTCACGCCCGACCTGCTGCCGTCGGACATCACGGGTGTGTCCATCTGGGACCAGCAGCGCAAGGACTTCGAGTTCAAGCCCGGCGCGATCTTCGCCCAGATCGTGATCGGTGACGAGATCAACCGCGCCTCGCCGAAGACGCAGTCCGCGCTGCTGGAGTCCATGGAGGAGCGCCAGGTCACGATCGACGGCCAGACCTATGAGCTGCCGAGCCCCTTCATGGTGGTGGCCACGCAGAACCCGGTCGAGATGGAGGGCACCTACCCGCTGCCCGAGGCCCAGCGCGACCGCTTCATGGCCCGTGTCTCCGTCGGCTACCCCAGTGTGGAGGCCGAGCTGCAGATGCTGGACGTGCACGGCGGCGTCTCGCCGCTGGAGGACCTCCAGCCGGTGGCCCACGCGCACGACATCGTGAAGCTGATCGAGGCCGTCCGCGGCGTCCACGTCGCCGAGCCGGTCCGCCGGTACGCGGTGGAGCTGGTCGCGGCCACGCGCACCCACCCCGACCTCAGACTCGGCGCCTCCCCGCGCGCGACGCTGCACCTGCTGCGCGCGGCGAAGGCATCGGCGGCCCTGAGCGGCCGGGAGTACGCGCTGCCGGACGACGTACAGGCCCTCGCGGTGGCCGTCCTGGCCCACCGTCTGCTGCCCACCGCACAGGCCCAGCTCAACCGCCGTACGTCCGAACAGGTCGTCCAGGAGATCCTGCAGCGCACCCCGGTGCCCGCCGCGCCGCAGCAGCAGAGCGGCTTCGGCGGCCTGGGCCGCGGCACAGCGGCCTACGGCCAGCAGCCGCCCCGGAGGCTGTGATGACCTCCGGCAGTACGGGCCAGGCCGAGGCGGACCGGGGCGAGAAGGGCGGGCTGCGCACGGCACTGACCGGTCTGACCACCCGCGGCCGGTCCTTCCTGGCCGCCGGCGTCGCGGCCGCCGTGTGCGCCTATGTCCTCGGCCAGAGCGACCTGCTGCGCGTCGGGCTGCTGCTCGCCGTGCTGCCCCTGATCTGCGCGACCGTGCTGTACCGCACCCGCTACCGGGTCGCGGGCAGCCGACGGCTCTCCCCCGCGCGCGTGCCCGCGGGCAGCGAGGCCCGCGTGCATCTGCGGATGGACAACGTCTCGCGGCTGCCCACGGGCCTGCTGATGCTGCAGGACCGGGTGCCGTACGTCCTCGGCCCGCGCCCCCGTTTCGTGCTGGACCGGGTGGAGCCGGGCGGTCGCCGTGAGGTGTCCTACCGGGTGCGCTCCGACCTGCGCGGCCGCTATCCGCTGGGCCCGTTGCAGCTGCGCCTGACCGACCCGTTCGGCATGTGCGAGCTGACCCGGTCCTTCTCGACGTACGACACCCTGACCGTCATCCCGCGCGTGGAGCCGCTGCCGCCGGTCCGCTTCAGCGGGGAGGCGAAGGGATACGGAGACGGGCGGCAGCGCTCCCTCGCGCTGGCCGGCGAGGACGACGTGATCCCGCGCGGGTACCGCTACGGCGACGACCTGCGCCGCGTGCACTGGCGCTCCACCGCGCGCTACGGCGAGCTGATGGTGCGCCGCGAGGAGCAGCCGCAGCGCTCCCGCTGCACGGTGCTGCTGGACACCCGGGGCCTGGCCTTCCATGGCGCGGGCCCCGACTCGGCCTTCGAGTGGGCCGTGTCGGGCACCGCGTCCGTGCTGGTCCACATGCTCGAACGGGGCTTCTCCGTGCGGCTGCTGACCGACACCGGCAACTCGGTGCCCGGCGAGGGCGCCGACGGGTTCGCGGGCGCGAGCCAGGAGTCGGCGGACGCGGCCGGGCTGATGATGGACACCCTCGCGGTGATCGACCACTCCGACGGTACGGGTCTGTCCCGGGCGTACGACGTGCTGCGCGGCGGCAACGAAGGGCTGCTCGTCGCCTTCTTCGGCGGCCTCGACGAGGAGCAGGCGGCGGTGGCCGCCAAGATGCGGCAGCGCAGCGGCGGCGCCGTGGCCTTCGTGCTGGACGGCGACGGGTGGGGGCGGGAACCGACCGATGTGGCCGGTCCGTTGAACAGGAGCGAGGAGCGGCTGCGGATGCTGCGGGAGGCGGGCTGGACGGCCCTGAGCGTGCCGCGGGGCGCTTCGCTGAACGAGCTGTGGCGCCAGGCGGACCGAGCGCGTACGGACGCCGCCGCGATCAGTGGCGCGCGGGGTGAGGGGGGACCGGCATGAGCGGGCGGACACGCATGGCGCTGAGCGCCGCGGCGGCCACCCTGATGGCGTCGTGCGCCCTGCTGCCCCTGGTCTCCCCGGCCACCTGGCTGGTGCAGGCGATCTTCCTGCTGGCGATCCAGACGGGCGTGGGCATGGCGACCCGCCGGGTGCCGCTGGCGCGGCCCCTGACGGTCGCGGCGCAGGCCCTCGTCGCCCTGATGCTGCTGACCCTGACCTTCGCCAACCAGCAGGCGATCCTCGGAGTGATCCCCGGCCCGGAGGCCTTCCGACACTTCGCCGACCTGCTGCAGGCCGGTGCGGACGACGTCAGCCGGTACTCGATCCCGGCGCCGCTGTCGGACGGCATCCGCCTCATGCTCATCGGCGGCGTCCTGATCATCGGCCTCGCGGTCGACACCCTGGCGGTGACCTTCCGCAGCGCCGCCCCGGCCGGGCTGCCGCTGCTCGCCCTGTACTCCGTGGCCGCGGGGCTGTCCGACGGCGGCGCCGACTGGCTGTGGTTCCTGGTCGCCGCGGCGGGCTATCTGATGCTGCTGCTGGCCGAGGGCCGCGACCGGCTCTCGCAGTGGGGCCGGGTCTTCGGCGGGGCGCCACGCACGCCGGGCGGGGAGCCGAGCGGCGCGGTGGCGCCGGTCCGCACAGGGCGGCGCATCGGTGTGGTCGCCCTGGGCGTGGCCCTGGCGGTGCCGCTCGCCCTGCCCGCCATGAACGGCGGTCTGCTGGACGCGGCGGGCACGGGTGTGGGCTCGGGAAGCGGCAGCGGGGGCACGATCTCCGCGGTGAACCCGCTGGTGTCGCTGCGTGACAGTCTGAACGTGGACGAGGACCGCGAGGTCATGTCCCTGAAGACCAACACGAAGGACCTCTCCAACCTGTACCTGCGGATCGTTTCGCTGGACGACTTCGACGGGACCACCTGGCAGCCGTCGAAGCGCAGCATCGAGTCGGTGCCGGGCGAGTTCCCGACGCCCATGGGCCTCGGCCCCGACGTGCGGCGTGCGGAGATCGAGACGACGATCTCGGCCGCGGACTGGTACGCCCAGAACTGGCTGCCGATGCCGTACCCGCCGAGCGGCGTGAACATCGACGGCAACTGGCGCTACGAGCCGCTGGGCATGACGGTCGTCGGCGACCGCCGCCAGACCACACGCGGGGTGACGTACACCGTGCGCAGCCTCGATGTGCAGCCGACGGCCGAGCAGCTGGCGAACGCCTCGGAACCGCCCGCCGCCCTGAAGCGCGAGTTCACCGAGCTGCCCGACTCGATGCCCGCGGTGGTGGCCGAGACCGCGCGTGAGGTCACCAAGGGCGCGACCAGCCACTACGAGCAGGCGGTCAAACTGCAGGAGTACTTCGCCGTGACAGGCGGGTTCCAGTACGACACCAACGTCAAGGTCGGCAGCGGCCGACAGGCGATCGCCCGGTTCCTGAAGGACAAGCAGGGCTTCTGCGTCCACTTCTCCTTCGCGATGGCGGCGATGGCCCGCTCGCTGGACATACCGGCCCGGGTCGCGGTGGGCTTCGCGCCCGGCACCCCGCAGGGCGACAGCTCGGTCTCGGTGGGCTTGAGGGACGCGCACGCCTGGCCCGAGCTGTACTTCGAGGGCGTGGGCTGGACCCGCTTCGAGCCGACGCCGACCCGTGGCTCCGTCCCGTCGTACACCCGGTCGGACACGACCGGCTCGACCCTTCCCGACGTGGTGCGGCCCTCGCAGTCGGCGAGCACCGGGCCCTCCGCCTCGCCCTCGGCGAGCCAGAGCTGCGTGGGGCAGAACCGGGAGCTGTGCGCGAGCGAGTCCCCTCAGGCCGCGCTGCCCACGGATGACGACGGCCCGAAGTGGTACGCCGTCCTGGCGTGGGTGCTCGGCGGGCTTGCGGCGCTGCTGATCCCGTTGGCGCCGATGCTGTGGCGGCTGCGGACGCGGGCGGTACGGCTGGGAGGGCACGGCCGCACGGAAGCGGACATTTCTCTGCACACGATGGCGGTCTGGCAGGAACTGACCGACATCGCCTGGGACTTCGGCATCCCGCCGGACGACTCCCAGACCCCCCGCAAGACGGCCGCCCGCATCGTCCGGCTCGGCCGGCTCGACCCACCGGCCGCGGGCTCCGTGCACCGCATCGCCGACGCGGTGGAACAGGTCCTCTACGCCCCCAGCCCCCACCCGGTGGCCGGCCTCGCGGAGGACGTCCGCCGCGTCCTGTCCGACCTCGAGGCCAAGGTCAGCCGGCCGACGAGGGTGCGTGCCCTGCTGGCCCCACGGTCCAGCGTGCGGGTGACGTGGGCCTTGTCGGACTGGTGGAGCGCCCTCCAGCAACGCGCTGCCGCCGCCCGGCCGACATGGCGCAAGCCGTCCGCGTCCGGTCAGCGGGGGTGAGGGCTCGGCGCCAGGACACGGACGGCTTGCGCCGGCTTGTTCTGGCGCCCACGAGCTCGAGACCCTGGGTTCGACGGCGGCTACGGGTGGTGCGTGGCTGATCGCGCAGTTCCCCGCGCCCCTGGAGGGCGTTGCAGCGCCGTCCGCTGTTCAGGCCCCGCAGCGCGCTGGGTGGCTCCGGTCCGCAGACACCCGGGTCGGGGAACTACTCGGAGCAGGAGGACCGAGGTCATGCATCAGGGGGTGACCACCCGTCCGGTGGTCACCCCCTGATGCAGGTTCGGGAGCTGTTCGTCGAGCTAATGGCCGCCCTGTTCGTCGCGGCGGCGCTGCCAGCGCTCCTCGATGCGGTCCATCATGGAGCGCTTCTGGCGTGGCTGACGGCGGGCGTGCGGGCCGGCGGCGGGCTGTTCGCCCGGCTTCGGGGCCTTGCGCCAACCGGTCACCGCCAGAACCGCGCAGCCCAGCATGACGAGGAAGCCCACCACACTCAGCCAGACCTGCTTGGCGACCATTCCAGCCATGAGGAGCGCGATACCCACGAGGAAGCCCGCGACCGCCTGGTAGACCCGCCGCCGGGTGTACGTACGCAGCCCGCTTCCCTCAAGCGCCGACGCGAACTTGGGATCTTCGGCGTACAGCGCTCGCTCCATCTGCTCGAGCATTCGCTGCTCGTGCTCCGAGAGCGGCACGGAGTCCTCCTCATCGTGCAGTCGCCGGGGCGACCCGGGGGGTCCCTTCAGGATAGGCAGGGAATCGCCCCCGTGAAACCCGCCCCTCTACGCCAATTGGCCAACCGGGCTCCGGCATGCACGTCCCGGCTCGCTGAGATCTTCATTCCCCAGCGGCCGACCCGTCATGCCGGAACGGTCTCCCTCGATCATACGGCGCTGAGCGCTCGATCGGGGGGCCTGTGGCGTACTCCATGTGCAGCCAAGTCCCTGATCAACGGCGCGCCCCTGCGGTCCGGTCACAGAAGGCAGCTCAGGCCTCGGTCGTCTCCCGCGTCTCGCCGAGCACGTGGAGCTGCGTGGCCACCGAGTGGAAGGCGGGCAGCTCGGCCGCGGCCTCCTCCAGCTTCAGCAGTGCCTCGAGTGCGCCGGGCTCGGTGTCCACCAGCACACCGGGCACCAGGTCGGCGAAGACCCGCACCCCGTGCACCGCACCGACCCGCAGGCCGGCCCCCTCGACCAGCCCGGTGAGCTGCTCGGCGGTGAAACGCCGGGGCACCGGGTCGCCCTGGCCCCAGCGGCCGTCCGGGTCTTCCAGGGCCTGCTTGGCCTCCTTGAAGTGACCGGCGAGGGCCCGCGCCAGCACCGCACCGCCCAGTCCGGCGGCGAGCAGACTGAGGACGCCCTCGGGACGCAGGGCGGCGACCGCGTTGCGGACGCCCTCGGCGGGGTCGTCGACGTACTCCAGGACGCCGTGGCAGAGCACGACGTCGTACCCGCCGCGCTCGACCACGTCGAAGAGGCCGTGGGCGTCGCCCTGGACGCCCCGCACCCGGTCGGCGACGTCGGCCTCGGCGGCACGCCGCTCCAGGGCGAAGAGCGCGTTCGGGCTGGGGTCGACGACGGTGAGCCGGTGGCCGAGGCGGGCGAGGGGCACCGCGAAGTTGCCGCTGCCGCCTCCGGTGTCGAGGACGTCCAGCGTCTGCCGGCCCGTGGCCTTGACCCGGCGGTCCAGGGCGTCCTGGAGGACCTCCCAGACCACGGCGGTACGGAGGGAGGCGCGGGGTCGGGAGGAGTCGGAGCGCAGCGACGTCGTGTGGGGGTGGTGATGGGAGACGGGCGGGCGCATCGGGTCCGACACGGCAGTTGACTCCTCGGCACGGCACCGCCACTGGCGCAGCGGGGCGAACGGGCTGCCTCCCCGGCGCCCGGATCACGGGAGTGGGAAGGCTTCAGGCGCCCTCCACCCTATTGCCTACGACGTCCCGACCGGCCATCGCGGTGCCGCACGGGGCCCACCGTCTCGCCCGGCGGACGGCAGAGAGTGTCAGCAGGGCGGAGCGCATGACGCGGCAGCCCCGCAAGGCAAGGTCCGACGGCTGGGCGGGCGGACCCCGGCAGACTTCACCGGCGGACATGTCAGCCCGCGTCCGGCATCTCCTCGTGCCCGTGTCGTACGCCCTCGGGTTCCTCCGCGTCCGCGTCCGGTCGCGGCTGGGGCAGGACCGGCTGGAGGACCAGCATCCGCTCGACGAGGCGGAGGAACATCGCCACGTCGCGTATCAGGTCGTCGGCGTCCCGGCGGCTGGCCGCGCCCTGGATGCCCGCCTCGGCCCGGGCGCGGCGCCGGGCGCCGGAGGCGAACAGCGCGCTCCACTCGGCGAGTTCGGGCGCGATCTCGGGGAGCACTTCCCAGGCGCTCCTGATGCGGGCCCGCCGCCTGGGCGTCGGCTCCGGGCGCCCTCGCGCGGCGAGCACGGCGGCGGCGGTGCGCAGGGCGGCGAGGTGGGCTGTGGCATAGCGCTCGTTCGGGGTATCCAGAACAGCGGCCTCGTCCAGTCCGGCACGGGCCTGGGCGAGCAGGTCGAGGGCGGCGGGCGGCGCCGTGGTCCGGCGGAGCACGGGGTGCACGTCGCTCGCCGGGCCGGTCAGTGAGGGGGCAGGGCCGGTGGCGCGGCGCCGACGGGCGGCGGCTGCGTGGTAGCTGGCCATGACGAACCTCCTGTCGTCTGTGTGACGGCACGCCCGGATACGAGGTGCCGTATGTGCCCATCGTGAGGTATGGCACTGACAATCCGTTCTGACCTGGCCTTTTGCTTCGATCGAGAGTTCGGAGTAGTTTTTGCACTGACCAGTCAGTTCAAAATGAGGGGGCAGGGATGGGGGGAACCGTGACCGGAGTCGGCGTCACGGCCCAGGGTCTCGGCCTCGAAGGGCCCCGCGGATGGGCGTTCCGCGGGGTCTCCTTCGACGCGGAGCCCGGCTCACTGATCACGATCGAAGGTCCGTCCGGCACCGGCCGCACGTGCCTGTTGCTTGCGCTCACGGGACGGATGAAGCCCACCGAGGGAGCGGCCACCGTGGGCGATGCCGTGCTGCCCAAGCGCATGGCGGCGGTGCGGCGCGTCAGCGCCCTGGCTCATGTACCCGGTGTGACCGACCTGGACCCGGCCCTGACCGTCGCCGAGCACCTCCACGAACGGGCGCTGCTGCAGCGACGGTTCGGCGATTCGCTGCGCGGGCTCCTGCGACCTCGCGCCGAGCGCAGGACGGAGCAGAAGCGGCTCGTCGACGCCGCGCTGACGGCAGCGGGCATGGACCTGGACGCCCTGCCCAAGGGCCCCCGCACCGCCGTACGCGATCTGGAGCGGGTGGAGGCGCTGCGGCTGTCCATCGCGCTGGCCCTGATCGCACGCCCGCGTCTGCTCGGCGTCGACGACACCGACCTCAAGCTCTCCGACGCCGAACAGGCCGATGTCTGGGCGCTGTTGAAGTCGATCACCGAGGCCGGGACCACGGTCGTCGCGGTGTGCAGCGAGGCCCCGGACGGCACGGTCGAGGTGTCCACGCAGGCGACCGACCAGCCGGCCGGCGGCCAGGAGACCGACAAGCCGGCCGGCCCCAACGAGACCGGCACGGCGTCCGACTCCCAGGAAACCGAAAAGCCCCGGGAAACCGACGGAAAGGAGGCCGCCGATGCGATCGCCGAGGCTCGCCGCGCTTGAACTCCGGCGCTTCGGGCGGGGGAAGCTGCCGCGTGCCGCCCTGGTCGCGCTGCTGGTGCTGCCCCTGCTGTACGGCGCCCTGTACCTGTGGTCGTTCTGGGACCCGTACGGCCGTCTCGACCGCATCCCCGTCGCGCTCGTGAACGACGACAAGGGGGCGACCGTCGAGGGGAAGAAGCTCACCGCCGGCGACGACATCACGGAAGGGCTGCGGGAGAGCGAGGTCTTCGACTGGCACGAGGTGAGTGCCGCCGAGGCCCGCAAGGGCGTCGAGGACGGCACCTACTACCTGTCGCTGACCATGCCGTCCGACTTCAGTGCGCGGATCGGTTCCAGCGCGGGCGACTCGCCGGAGACGGGCGCCCTCCAGGTGCGCACTAACGACGCGAACAACTACATCGTCGGGCAGATCTCGCGCACGGTCTTCAGCGAGGTGCGCGAGGCCGCCTCCACGAAGGCGTCGCGGTCGTTCCTGGACCGGATCTTCGTGTCGTTCTCCGACATCCACGGCGCGACGGTGAAGGCCGCGAACGGCGCCGACCAGCTGGAAGGCGGCATCGGGAAGGCGGAGAAGGGCTCCAAGGACCTCGCGGACGGGCTGAAGGACGCCAAGGACGGCAGCGGCAAGCTGTCGACGGGCCTGAAGAAGCTCGACAAGGGCGCGGGCGATCTGGAGGACGGCTCCAGGCGGGTCGCGCAGGGCACGCAGACGCTGGCCGACAGGGTCAACGGCATCGACGGGAAGATCGGCCCGTTCCTGGCGGACAACGAGAAGACCATCGGGGACACCGCCCAGCTGGTCGCCGACACCTCGGCGGCGATCAGCAACAACCTCGACGACCTCGTGGAGCGGGCTCCGGGCGCCGCCAGGCGCGCGCATACGGCTTCTGACGTGCTGAACACCGTCTACAAGGCGCGCTGCGAGGACGCCGTACTGCCCGACCCGGCCTGTTCCGACCTGAAGAAGGCCAAGCAGTCGGCCGCGGACGTGGCGACGATCGCCGACGACCTCAACACGCTGATCACCGACCAGGACGGCGATCTGAAGGCGCTCAAGAAGAACCTCGCCACCCTCCAGAAGCAGTCCCAGGCGCTCGCCGACCGCGCGCCCCACCTCTCGGAGGATCTCGACGACGCCGTCACCAAGATCAACAAGCTGAACGACGGGGCCGCCAAGGTCGCCGCGGGTGCCAAGAAGCTCCACTCGGGGATCGGCTCGGCCAAGTCGGGCGCCGCCGAGCTGGACACGGGCGTCGGCAGGCTCAAGACGGGCGCCTACGACCTCAACGGCGGCATGTACAAGCTCGTCGGCGGCTCCGGGAAGCTCTCGGACGGGCTGCACGACGGCGCGCAGCAGATCCCCGACTACGACAAGAAGGCCCGCGACCAGCGCACCGAGGTGATGGCCGACCCGGTCCAGCTCGTCTCGCGGGACCTGCACAAGGCGGCCAACTACGGCACCGGCTTCGCCCCGTACTTCATCCCGCTGTCCCTGTGGGTGGGCGCCATGGTGGCGTACATGCTGATCGCGCCGATGAACCGCCGCGCGCTCGCCGCGGGTGCCTCGGCATGGCGGATCGCGCTGGCCGGATGGCTGCCGGTGGTCGCGATCGGGGTGCTGCAGACGGTGGCCCTGATGTCGGTGCTGCACTGGGCGATCGGGCTGCAGATGGCCCGGGCGGCCGGGACGGTGGGCTTCCTGTTCCTGGTGACGGCGTGCTTCGCGGCGCTCGTGCAGTGGCTGAACGCGCGCTTCGGGGCGGCCGGCCGGATCCTCGTCCTGGCTCTGCTGATGCTGCAGTTGACGTCCGCGGGCGGCACCTACCCCGTCCAGACCAGCCCGGGCTTCTTCAACGCACTCCACCCCTTCCTGCCGATGAGCTACGTCGTGGAGGCGCTCAGGAGGCTCATCACGGGCGGCGGTCTGGAACCGGTGTGGCACGCGTGCGTGGTGCTCGTCGCCTTCACCGCGGGCGCCCTCGCGCTGACCGCTCTGTCGGCCCGCCGCCGGCAGGTGTGGACGCTCGACCGGCTGCACCCGGAGCTGAGCCTGTGAACGCGCGCGGGACAATCGCTGCCATGGAAAGCAGCAGCGCCGCGTCGGGCGGCAGCACGCGCCGTGAGGCCACCCGGCAGAAGCTCTACGAGGCGGCCGTCACCCTCATCGCCGAACAGGGCTTCTCCGCCACCACGGTGGACGAGATCGCCGAGCGGGCCGGGGTGGCGAAGGGCACGGTCTACTACAACTTCGCAAGCAAGTCCGTCCTCTTCGAGGAGCTGCTGCGACACGGAGTCGGACTCCTCGCCGCTTCCCTCCGGGAGGCGGCCGAGCAGACCGCCCGGGATGGCGGCAGCAAAGTGGACGCCCTGGACGCGATGGTGCGCGCGGGGCTGGTCTTCATCGACCGCTACCCGTCCTTCACCCAGCTGTACGTCGCCGAACTGTGGCGGACCAACCGAGCCTGGCAGTCCACGCTGATGGTGGTCCGGCAGCAGGCGGTGGCGGTCGTCGAGGGAGTGCTGCGCGAGGGCGTGGAGAAGGGCGAGTTCAGCGAGGAGATCGACGTCCCGCTGACCGCCTCCGCACTGGTCGGCATGGTCCTGGTGGCCGCGCTGGACTGGAAGTCCTTCCAGCCGGAGCGCTCCCTGGACGACGTGCACTCCGCGCTGTCCCGGCTGCTGCAGGGCCGGGTGAGCGGGCGCCACTGACAACGGGCGCCACTGACGCGGCCATTGTGCGCACACGAAGGCGCCGGTCCGAGGTGGCCGCGTCCCCCGCGGGCCATTCGAACCGGCGCCTTCTCTTGCTCCCCCGTGTCCCCCGTTTTCCCCGTGTCCCCCCATGTCCCCCGTTGGACCCCCGTTCGGTCGTTCCCCCGGGCCCCCGTCTCGCTCCCGCCGACGCCAAGTCGGCGGAAGGAGCGGATCCGGGGCCGCTCCGTTCCGGCGCCCCGTGTCGCCGGTGCCGGAGCCGATCCCCTTCTCCGTGCCTCCACTCTCTCGTTCACGCAGGTCGGCCCCCATCCGCGCGCGTACTCATCTCACCGCCTAGGTACGCGTACTCAGACCTGCGCACTCATCCCCAAGCCCTTCCGTTGCCGACTGGTTACGATCGCCCCCGTGTCTGTACTCCCTTTGGTCTTCACGAGCGGCTGGGCCAGCGGCATCAACGCGTACGCGGTGGTGCTGCTGCTCGGCATATTCGGCGCGACGGGGCTGAGCGACGAGGTGCCCGAGGCGCTGCAACGGCCCGATGTCCTGATAGCCGCCGGTGTCCTGTTCCTGTGCGAGGCCGTCGCCGACAAGATCCCGTACGTGGACACGGCCTGGGACGCGGTGCACACCGTGATCCGGCCGGTCGCTGGCGCGGTCGTCGCGGCGCTGCTCGCCGGGCAGAGCGGGTCGGTGCCCGAGCTGGCGGCGGGCGCGGTCGGCGGTTCCACGGCGTTGGTGAGCCACCTGGTGAAGGCCGGGACGCGGATGGCGGTGAACACCTCGCCCGAGCCGTTCAGCAACATCGTGGTGAGCATCGCGGAGGATCTCGGCGTCGGTGCCCTCATCACCCTCGCGATCTTCTACCCCGTCGCCGCGGCGGTCGTCGCCGGCGTACTGCTGCTCGCCGGACTGCTGATGGTCCTCTTCCTGGCCTCGCGGATCCGTCGCTTCCTGCGCCGCAGGGCCGAGCGCCGGGAGGAGAAGCGGCTCGCGCAGGCGGTGGGACAGCGGCCCGGCTGAGCCTGCGCCTGCGGTCAGGGAGCCGTTGCCCGAGGTCAGCGCGCCTTTGTCAGTGGCGGCCGATAAAGTCCCACGCATGGCAAGGATTGCGGTGATCGGCGCCGGCATGGGCGCCATGGCGGCCGCTGCCCGGCTGGCCGTCGCGGGCCACTGGGTGGCGGTGTACGAGCGTGCGGAGACGTTCGGCGGAGCGGTGCGCCGCTTCGAGCGCGACGGCTTCGGCTTCGACACGGGACCCGGGCTGCTGCCCCTGCCCGCCGTGTACCGCGACCTGTTCCTCAAGACCGGCAAGGAGCCGCTCGAGGCGTGCGTCGAGCTGGTCCAGGTCGACCCGTCCGCGCGGCACGTCTTCGCGGACGGCACCGAGGTGACCCTGCCGAACGCCTCGCGCGCGGGTGTGGTGGCCGCCCTGGACGAGGCGCTGGGCGCCGGGACCGGCGACCGCTGGGGCGACTTCCTGGTCCGCGCCCGCGAGGCCTGGGACCGCACACGCAGACCGCTGCTGGAGGAGCCCCTGTGGCCGAACTGGCAGGTGCTGGCCGAGCGCGAGCCCTACCCGGCGGTTCCCCACAAGCGCCTCCTGCGCACCCGCCGGGCCGGCACGCTCGCCGAGGTCGGCGCCTGGGAACTGCGCGACCCCCGGCTGATCGCCCTGCTGGAGAGCCACGCCCTGGCGTACGGCCTGGATCCGCGCGAGGCCCCGGCGAGCGCGGCGGTGCTGCCGTACATGGAGCATGCCTTCGGGACCTGGTATGTGCGGGGCGGCATAAGGGAGTTGGCGCGGGCGGTGTACGAGCGGTGCGTCGCCAGGAAGGTCGAGTTCCACTTCGGCGCCGAGGTCGCGGGGGTCCTGGAGAAGGACGGCCGGGCGGCGGGCGTGGAGCTGGCCGACGGGGATGTGGTGGACGCCGATTTCGTGGTCTCGGGGGTCGCTCCCGGGGTGCTGGACCGCCTCGTGCGGGGCACGGCGGTGCGAGGCGAGGCCGGGGTCGCGCCCCAGCGGGGGGCGGCGAGCCGTCTGACGGTGCTGCTGGCGCTGCGCGGCAGCCGACCGGAGGGCACCGCGCACCGGACGGTGGTGCACGCGGAGAGCCGCGAGACCGAGCTGGATGCCCTGTTCGGCGCCGCCGGGGCTCTGGCCACCCGCCCTACGGTCACGGTCCTGCGGCCCGACGACCCGGCGCTGGTTCCGGACGCCGGCCATGAGGCGATCACCCTCACCTCGACGGTGCCGGCTCGGCCCGAGGGAAGCCGGCCGGAGTCGGAGGCCTTCGATCAGCACGCCGCACACCTGATCACTGTCGCCGAGCGTGCCGTGCCGGACCTGCGCGACCGACTTCTCTGGCACGAAGTGCGCACCCCGGCCGACATCGGGGAGGCGACCGGGGCGGAGGGCGGCGCGGTTCCCGCGCCGGCGCTGGCCGCGGGCGGCGGGCGCATGCTGCACCCGTCCAACACCACAGCCATATCCGGGCTGTTCACGGTCGGCGGCTGGTCCCACCCCGGCGGCGGTCTTCCGCACGCCGGTATGTCGGGCGCGTTGGTGGCCGGGCTGATCGTGGAGGGGCCGGAGTTCCGGGGCTCGCAGTGACCTGCGCGTAGGGCGCGGAGGCGTGGCCGTCAGAGGGCGACGTGGCCTGGGCCGTCAGAAGCGGTACTGCTCGTCGTACCCGTTGCCCTGCCCCTGCTCCTGGCCGTTGCCCTGGTACGGGTACTGCTGCTCCGGCGGGAGTTCGCCGCCGTACGTCTCGTCGGTGCGCTGCTGCGGGACCCAGACGCCGCCGGACGGGGTCTGGCCGTAGGTGCCGGTGGCGTACTGGTCCTGGCCGTAACCCTGCTGGCCGTACTGCTGCTGGCCGTAGGCGTCGTAGGAGGTGCCGTCGTAGGTCTGGGTGCCGACATACGGGTCGGAGTAGGCGGCGTACTGCTGCTGGCCGGTCGCGTCGTAGCCGTACTGCTGCTGGTCGTAGCCGGAGTAACCGTAGGCATAGCTCTGGTCGGCCGTCGCGTACTGGTCCTGGGGCTGGCCCGCGGCCGTGTAGTTCTGGTCGGCTGCGGCGTAGGCGGGGTCGCTGTATATGCCGTACGAGCCGGTGTCCTCCGGCAGGGGCTGCGGCTCGTAGACGGCGGTCGTCTCGGCGGCCGTGGGCTGGGCCGGGCGCGAGGGGGTGAAGACGTCGTCGCGGTCGTAGTCGTCGTGGCCGTAACCGACGCTGTCCTGGCCGTACTTGCCGTCGTCCTGACCGTACGCGCCGTCGCCGCCCCCGAAACCGCTCTCGGCCGCCTCGAGGTCGGAGACCTCCAGGGTCGGCTCCTGGCGTTCCGGCTCGCCGCGGCGGCGCTTGGCGGCGGCCAGGGGGCCCAGGGCCGGCGCGGAGACCGCCCAGCCGGCCGAGAAGCCGCGGCGGAACGACAGCGTGACGTAGGTCTGGCCGACCGCGAACGCGGCGGCACCCAGACCGATGACGACGACGGACGGGATCAGCACCCCGACCACGACGCCGAGGAAGCCGACGAAGGCGAGCAGCCGCCAGCGCAGCCGTGCCTTGTACTGCAGCAGCACCTCGCCCAGCAGCCACAGCGCGACGACGCCGAACGCGATGTAGAGGACCGTCCAGCCCATGTACGCCCCTCTCCCAGTGGCCGCCTACGCAGTGTGACGTATATCAGGACGGCCGGTCTAGGCCTGCGGTGGGTGGTGCAGGCCCAGGTTCTCGTAGATTTCCAGGGTCGCCGTGGAGTTGTTGAGCGTGATGAAGTGCAGTCCGGGCACTCCCTCGGCCAGCAGCCGCGCACAGAACTCGGTGGCGAACTCGATCCCGATCGAGCGTACAGCCGCCGGATCGTCCTTTGCTGTGAGGATCCGCTCTTTCAGGGCGGAGGGGAACGAAGCGTTGGTGAGGGACGGGATCCGCTCCAGGTTCCGCACGCTGACGATCGGCATGATCTCCGGAATGATCGGGGTGCTGCAGCCGGAGGCGGCGACCCGGTCGCGCAGCAGCAGGTAGTCCTCCGGTTCGAAGAACATCTGCGTGATCGCGTAGTCCGCGCCCGCACGGCACTTGTCGACGAAGTGACGGACGTCGGTCTCCCAGTCGGCGGAGCGCGGGTGCATCGCGGGGAAGGCCGCGACACCCACGCAGAAGTCGCCGGACGCCTTGATCAGTTCGACGAGTTCGGCGGCGTAGGTGAGGCCCTGGGGGTGCGGCACCCACTCGCCCAGCGGGTCGCCGGGCGGGTCACCGCGCAGCGCCAGCATGTTGCGGATCCCCGCGTCGGCGTACTGCCCGATGATGTTGCGCAGGTCGGCCACCGAGTGGTCGACCGCGGTGAGGTGGGCGATCGGCGTGAGCGTGGTGTCCGAGGCGATCGCCTCGGTCGCCTTGACCGTGCCGGCACGGGTGGAACCGCCCGCGCCGTAGGTCACGGAGACGAAGTCGGGTCCTACGGCCTCGACCCGGCGCAGCGCGTTCCACAGGTTCCGCTCGCCCTTCGGGGTCTTGGGCGCGTAGAACTCGAAGGAGTACGTCGTCTTGCCGGTCGCGAGCATCTCGCGCACGGTACGAGCGTGGTCCGATCTGATGGATGCGGTGCCGAGGGCCATACTCGCAGGTTAACCAGGGGTCCCCGGTCCCCCAACCGGGCGCCGGACATTTGACCGATTTGTCGGGTTGTTGTCCACTCCTTGGACAATGAGGGCCATGGATCGGCCCTGCAGCAGGTCGGGCAGGGCCTCGAGAACGGCGATCGCAGCCGGGATGACCACTGACTGAGACGCGCGGGGCGGAAACTGAGACGCGGCCGGTCCCGTGACCGGAGGTCTCCCTACCCCGCCTGCCGCAGCCGCTTCGCGAACTGGGCCGCCGCGGCGCCCGGGTCGTCCGCCTCCGTGATCGCCCGTACGACCACGACACGGCGGGCGCCCGCTTCCAGCACCTGGTCCAGGTTGGCCAGGTCGATACCGCCGATGGCGAACCAGGGGCGGTCGGTGCCGAGGGCGGCGGTGTGGCGGACCAGGTCGAGGCCGGGGGCGTGGCGACCCGGCTTGGTGGGGGTGGGCCAGCAAGGGCCGGTGCAGAAGTAGTCCACGCCCTCCTGGACGGCGGCCGCGGTGGCCTCCGGCTCGGAGTGCGTGGAGCGGCCGATGAGGACGCCGTCGCCGAGAATCGCGCGTGCGGCGGGGACCGGGAGGTCGCCCTGGCCCAGGTGCAGGACGTCGGCTTCGGCGGCGTGCGCCACGTCGGCGCGGTCGTTGACCGCGAGGAGCTTGCCGTGCCGGGCGCAGGCCTCGGCGAAGACCTTCAGGTACTCCAGCTCCTCAGCCGCCTCCATGCCCTTGTCGCGCAGCTGCACGATGTCCACACCGCCGGCCAGGGCGGCGTCCAGGAACTCCGCGAGGTCGCCCTGCTGCTTGCGGGCGTCGGTGCAGAGGTAGAGCCGGGCGTCGGCCAGCTGGGTGCGGGCGGTGGCTGCGGTGGCGGTGTCGGACATGGAGTGGCCCCTGGGGTCGGTCGGGTGGCGTCGGGTGCGCCGGGACGGTGCCGGACGGAGGCACGGTAGCCGGAGCGGGGTGCGGGAGCACGGGCCGGTGCCGGGCAGCCGGTGCCGGACAGCCGGTGCTGACGTTGGCGCACGTGCGTGCCGCGTGCGCCGGGCCGCCCATGACAACTGCTGCTGGGTGGACGGCCGAGGGACTGACACCGGACGCCGCCGCCGTATCGACATATCGATGGCGTACGTCGATATGTCGATGGCGTACGGGCCGGGCCCGGCTCCCGCGGCCGCAGTCACCCGCGACCGTGGCCCGCAGGGCCCGGCCCGTACGCCGAACGGTGTTCAGATGTGGCTGTTCACATCCGGCTGTTCAGATCAGACGGCGAGCGCCTGGGCGCGGCGCTTCACCTCCGTGCCGCGATTCTCGCTGAGCGCCTGCGCGGGGGTGCCGGGCAGGCTCTCGTCGGGGGTGAAGAGCCACTCCAGCATCTCTTCGTCGGTGAAGCCGTCGTCCCGCAGGAGCGTCAGGGTCCCGGACAGGCCCTTGACGACCTTGTCCCCGTCGATGAAGGCGGCGGGAACGTGCAGCGCGCGGTTCTCACCGCGGCGTACGGCGATGAGCTGGCCCTCCTTGACCAGCTGCCGGACGCGCGTCACCTCGACATCGAGCATCTCTGCGATGTCGGGGAGGGTGAGCCAGGCGGGGACGAGAGCATCGATCTTTGCGTCAATCTCGGTCACGGCAACAAGCGTAGGCGCTCCGCTGGTGGAGCCGCGATGGCAAGTGCCGGGATGCGTCGTCTGTCATCCGCGGGTCCATCGTGGCTGGGCGCGCAGTTCCCCGCGCCCCTAGGGCACTGCAGTCGCGGCCTTCAGAGGGCGCGCCGGATCCACCAGCAGCTCCTGGTTCATCTCCGTGCCCGCCTCGATCAGCCGCCGCCCTTGGGCAAGATCCCTCGGCCGGCCCACCGCCAGCAGGGCGACCAGGCGGTCGTCCTGCAGCCAGCAGACGGTCCACGCCGGACCCGACGGGTCGCCGCGCCACAGGGTCGTGTCGGCGGCGGCATGGTGGCCGGCGTACTGGACGAAGCGGCCGAACTGCTCGGACCAGAAGTACGGCACGGGGTCGTAAATCACGGGAGGCTCACCGGTGGCCTCGCCGAGGATGTTGGTGGCGACCGTACGCGGCCCCTGGAGGGCGTTGTCCCAGTGGTGGACCAGCAGGCGCTCGCCATACCTTCCCGAAGGGAAGGAGGCGCAGTCGCCGACCGCGTAGACGTCCGGCACGGAGGTGCGCAGGTGGTCGTCGGCGACGACCTCGCCGTGCACGCCCAGCTCGATTCCCGAGCCCGCCAGCCAGGCGGTGGCGGGACGTGCCCCGATGCCGACCACGACGGCGCCCGCGGGCAGCCGTGAGCCGTCGTCGAGGATCACCGCGCCGGGCTCGACGCGCTCCACGCGCGCGTGCGTACGCAGCACCGCCCCGCTGTCCTCGTACCAGGCGGCCATCGGCGCCGCCACCTCGGCGGGCAGCGCACCCGCGAGCGGTCGGTCGGCGGCCTCCACGACCGTCACCGCGCAGCCCGCCTCGCGCGCGGCCGTGGCGAACTCCGCGCCGATCCAGCCCGCGCCGACGACCACGATGTCGTGCTGCCGGGCGAGCACCGGGCGCAGCCGCTCGGCGTCGTCCAGGGTGCGCAGCAGATGCACGCCGGGCACGCCCTCCGTGCCCGGCAGCCGGATCGGTTCGGCGCCGGTGGCGAGCACGAGGACGTCGTACGGGACGGGCCCGGTCTCGGTGTCCAGCTCGTGGTCGGCCGGGCGCAGGCCGAGCACCTCGCAGCCCAGCTTCAGTTCGATGCCGAGCGCCTCGAAGTCGACGTCGAAGGCGGACCCCTCGGCCTTGCCGAGCAGTACGGCCTTGGACAGGGGCGGGCGATCGTACGGTTGGTGGGGCTCGGCGCCGATCAGTGTGACGGCGCCGGTGAAGCCCTGTTCGCGCAGGGCGACCGCTGTCTGCACACCGGCCATGCCCGCGCCGGCGACGACCACGCGCCGCGCCTGTGACGTGCCCCGTTGCTGCGTCTGCTCGCTCACCTGATCACCATAGACAACTGACAAATTGTCAGTCAGGGGGCATGCTCAGTGACCTGCTCCACAACGCTGGTTCCCGAGCCGTCCTGTGACTCCCACTCCCAGGTCTCCTCAAGGCGCACCCGCCCGTCGGGAAGCTCGATCACGGTCGACACGCAGTGCCCCGACGACGTCGTCCCGTCCCGCTTGAGCTGCACGTACCGGAAGTCCAGCCGGTCACCTTCCCTGGTACCCACCAGATGCCCGCGTACGACATCGCCGCCCGCGTACTCGGCCCAGATCTCGCCGTCCGTCTCGTGGTACGCGAACCGGGTCTGTGTCCCCACCTGACCTGGGGCTTGATCGGCGACAGGGGCGAGGACGAGACCGTCGAGCGAGCGGACCACAGGCTGAGGCTCCCTTACTGAGACATACGGCAGCGGGCTAGGGTGGCCAACGTAAAGCACTCGCGGGAGCCCGGACGCACCGGGCTGAGAGGGAGGCTGGCGGCCTCCGACCGTACGAACCTGATCCGGGTCATGCCGGCGAAGGGAGGGGCTGGACGCCCATGTCGCGTACGCGAACGTCAGACGTCCTTGTCATCGGGGGCGGAATCATCGGCCTGGTCACGGCGTGGCGGGCCGCGCAACGCGGGTTCACGACGACCGTCGTGGACCCCGAGCCGGGCGGCGGCGCCGCCCAGGTGGCGGCCGGGATGCTGGCCGCCGTCACGGAACTGCACTACGGCGAGCAGACCCTGCTGGGCCTGAATCTCGCTTCGGCCCGCCGCTACCCGGACTTCGTGGCCGAGCTCACCGACGTCACCGGCCATGACCTCGGCTACCGCCGGTGCGGCACGCTCGCCGTCGCGCTGGACGCCGACGACCGCGCCCATCTGCGCGAACTGCACGCCCTGCAGCAACAGTCGGGGCTGGACTCCGAGTGGCTGTCGGGGCGGGAGTGCCGGCGCCTGGAGCCGATGCTCGCGCCGGGGGTGCGCGGCGGGCTGCGGGTGGACGGCGACCACCAGATCGATCCGCGTCGGCTGGCCGGGGCGCTGGTGGCCGCGTGCGAGCGGGCCGGCGTGGTCTTCCACCGGGCGTGGGCCGAGCGCTTCACCGTTCTGCGGGACCGCGCCGCCGGTGTCACCACGACGGACGGCACCGAGCTGGGCGCGGGCCAGGTGGTCCTCGCGGCCGGCAGCCTCAGCGGGCGGCTGCCCGGGCTTCCGGACGACGTCCTGCCGCCCGTACGCCCGGTGAAGGGGCAGGTGCTGCGGCTGACCGTGCCGAAGCGGTACGCGCCGTTCCTGAGCCGGACCGTGCGGGCCGTGGTGCGCGGCAGCCAGGTGTATCTGGTGCCGCGCGAGAGCGGGGAGCTGGTCGTCGGGGCGACGAGCGAGGAGCTGGGCTGGGACACGACGGTGACCGCGGGAGGGGTGTACGAGCTGCTGCGCGACGCCCACGAGTTGGTGCCGGGCATCACGGAACTCCCGCTCACCGAGACCCGCGCGGGACTGCGGCCGGGTTCCCCGGACAACGCGCCACTGCTCGGCCCGACCGAGCTGGACGGGCTGTTGCTGGCCACCGGCCACTACCGCAACGGCGTGCTGCTCACGCCGGTCACCGGCGACGCCATGGCGCACGTCCTGACCACCGGTGAACTGCCGGAGGAGGCCCGGCCGTTCACGACGAAGCGGTTCAGCGCCGCCGCACTCACGGAGCAGCCGGCATGAACATCTCGGTCAACGGGGAGCGGCGAGAGGTCGCTCCCGGTACGGCGCTCGACATCGTCGTACGGATGCTCACCGCGGCGCCCTCCGGAGTGGCCGCCGCCCTCAACGAAACCGTCGTCCCGCGCGCGCAGTGGGCGTCGACGTCCCTCTCCGAAGGGGATCGCGTCGAGGTCCTCACCGCCGTCCAAGGAGGCTGAACCATGGCCGACGATCCCTTTGTCATCGGCGGTACGTCCTTCACGTCCCGCCTGATCATGGGTACGGGCGGGGCGCCCAGCCTGGAGGTGCTGGAGCGGGCGCTGGTGGCGTCCGGGACGGAGCTGACGACGGTCGCGATGCGGCGGGTCAACCCGTCGGTGCACGGGTCCGTCCTGTCCGTGCTGGAGAAGCTCGGCATCCGGGTGCTGCCCAACACGGCCGGGTGCTTCACGGCGGGTGAGGCCGTGCTGACGGCCCGCCTCGCGCGCGAGGCGCTCGGTACGGATCTGGTCAAGCTGGAGGTCATCGCCGACGAGCGGACGCTGCTGCCGGATCCGATCGAGCTGCTGGATGCGGCGGAGACGCTGGTGGACGACGGGTTCACGGTGCTGCCGTACACCAATGACGACCCTGTACTGGCGCGGAAGCTGGAGGACGTCGGGTGTGCGGCGATCATGCCGCTGGGGTCGCCGATCGGGTCGGGGCTCGGTATCCGCAATCCGCACAACTTCCAGCTGATCGTGGAGCACGCGCGCGTGCCGGTGATTCTGGACGCGGGGGCCGGTACGGCGTCCGATGCGGCGCTCGCGATGGAGCTGGGGTGTGCGGGTGTGATGCTTGCCTCGGCGGTGACGCGGGCGCAGGAGCCGGTGTTGATGGCCGATGCGATGCGGCATGCCGTGGAGGCGGGGCGGTTGGCGTACCGGGCGGGGCGGATTCCTCGGCGGCATTTCGCGGAGGCGTCGTCTCCTGCGGAGGGCTTGGCCGTGTTGGATCCCGAGCGGCCTGCTTTCTAGGTGCCCGGCATTGGGGCTCGGGGGTGGGTCGCGCGGCCCGGCGCTTCCGGGGGGCCGCCTGCCCACCCGTGCCGCCCCAGCGGCACGACTGCCCGCAGGCTGGGCAAGTTTGAGTGCGACTTGCGTCACAGGTCGGCTGCAGTACCGGCCCGATCCTGGCCGAACCGGCAGGTGTGTCGGTGGCGGCTCGTACACTCACCTGCGTGGATACGACCCTTCAGGACCCTCTGGTCGGGCAGGTGCTCGACGGCCGGTATCGCGTGGACGCGCGGATCGCGGTCGGCGGGATGGCCACGGTCTACCGGGCCCTGGACACCCGCCTCGACCGCGTGCTCGCGCTCAAGGTGATGCATCCTGCGCTGGCCGTGGACGGGGTGTTCGTCGACCGGTTCATCCGGGAGGCGAAGTCCGTCGCCCGGCTCGCGCACCCCAACGTCGTGCAGGTCTTCGACCAGGGCACCGACGGGTCGTACGTCTATCTAGCCATGGAGTACGTCGCGGGCTGCACGCTGCGCGACGTCCTGCGCGAGCGCGGGGCGCTGCAGCCCCGGGCCGCCCTCGACATCCTGGAGCCGGTGCTCGCCGCGCTCGGTGCCGCGCACCGCGCCGGGTTCGTGCACCGGGACATGAAGCCCGAGAACGTGCTGATAGGGGACGACGGCCGGGTCAAGGTCGCCGACTTCGGGCTCGTGCGGTCCGTGGACACCGTGACCAGCACCACCGGTGCCGTGCTCGGCACCGTCTCCTATCTCGCGCCCGAGCAGATCGAGCAGCCCGGCGCCGCCGACGCCCGCGTCGACGTGTACGCGTGCGGTGTCGTCCTCCACGAGATGCTGACCGGTGAGAAGCCGCACGACGGGGACTCACCCGCCGTGGTGCTCTACAAGCACCTCCACGAAGACGTCCCGCCGCCGTCCGCGCTCGTGCCGGGGCTGGCGTACGAACTCGACGAGCTGGTCGCGTCGGCCACCGCGCGCAACCCCGATGTCCGCCCGTACGACGCCGTGGCGCTGCTCGCGCAGGCCCGGGGGGCACGCGCCGCGCTGAGCGCGGACCAGCTGGACGCGGTGCCGCCGCAGGCGCTCTCGGCGGAGCACAGCAACGCCGACGACCGTACGAGCGTGATCCCGCGGGCGCTCAATATCCAGCGGCCGCTGCCCGTGAACGAGGACGAGCCCGCGCCCGAGGCCGTCTTCAACCGGACCAGCCGGCTGGAGGCTCCGCCGCCCCTGCCGCCCCGGCGCCGGTCGGGGACCTCGCGTGCGCCGCGCGGCCCGCTCGTCATCGTCGCCGCCGTACTGCTGGCCCTCGGCCTCGGTGTCGGCATCTGGTACATCAATTCGGGACAGTTCACCAAGGTCCCGCCGCTGCTCTCCAAGACCGAGGCACAGGCCCAGGACCGGCTGCAGGAGGCCGGGCTCGAGGTCGGCAAGGTGGAGCGTGCCTACAGCGACACCGTCAAGCGCGGCTCCGTCATCAGCACGGACCCCGAGTCGGGCGCCCGCATCCGGAACAACGACTCCGTGAACCTGGTCATCTCGGCGGGACCGGAGACCGTGAAGGTCCCCGATCTTCAGGGCTACAAGCTGGACAAGGCGCGGACCGTGCTGAAGGACAGCGGTCTCCAGCCGGGCATGGTGACCCGGGAGTTCAACGACGAGTTCTCCCCGGGCTTCGTGATCTCCTCGGACCCCGGGGACGGTACGAAGGTCCGCTCCGGCTCCGCGGTCGCGCTCAAGGTCAGCAAGGGCAGCCCGATCGACGTCCCGGACGTCACCGGCGAGACCCTGGCTGACGCGAGGGCCGATCTGGAGGAGGCCGGCCTGAAGGTGAAGGTCGCCGCCGCGCGGGTCAACTCCGAGTACGACGCGGGCCAGGTCGCACGGCAGTCGCCGGCGAACGGCCAGGCCGCCGAGGGTGACACGGTGACGCTCACGCTGTCCAAGGGCCCGGAGATGATCGAGGTCCCGGACGTGGTCGGCGACAGCGTCGACGACGCCAGGGCCGAGCTGGAGGCCGCCGGCTTCGAGGTCGACGAGGACCGCGGTCTTCTGGGGCTGTTCGGAGACACGGTCAAGAAGCAGTCCGTCAAGGGCGGGGAGAGGGCACCCAAGGGGTCGACGATCACGATCACCATCCGTTGACCGGAGCCACCACCATCCGGTGACCGGGGACGATCACCATCCGGTGACCGGGGCCCGCGGCGGCCATGACACTCTGAACGGGTGAAGAGTCAGCAGTCGGCCGCCCGCGAACCCGCCCCCGATCCCTCCCGCAATCCCATCGGCGGCCACGTCCCCGTGGCCGGCGGTCTCCGCTCCGTCGGCCTCACCTACGCCCACGACCTCAAGGCCGAGACCGTCCAGGTTTTCGTCGCCAACCCGCGCGGCTGGGCCACGCCCGCCGGGAATCCGCGGCAGGACGAGGAGTTCCGCGCGGTGTGCGCGGCCGAGTCGATCCCGGCGTACGTCCATGCGCCGTACCTGATCAACTTCGGCTCGCACACCGAGGCGACCGTCGAGCGGTCGGTGGAGTCGCTGCGGCACTCCCTGCGGAGGGGGCGGGAGATCGGCGCGCTGGGCGTGGTCGTGCACACGGGCAGTGCGACCGGCGGGCGGGAGCGCTCGGTGGCCCTGAAGCAGGTGCGGGAGCACATGCTGCCGCTACTCGACGAGCTGACCCACGACGACGACCCGTTTCTGCTGCTGGAGTCCACCGCCGGGCAGGGCGCGTCGCTCTGCTCGCGGGCCTGGGACTTCGGGCCGTACTTCGAGGCGCTGGACGCCCATCCGAAGCTGGGCGTGTGCCTGGACACCTGCCACATCTTCGCCGCCGGCCATGACCTGACCGGCCCGTCCGGCATGCACCAGACGCTCGACCTGCTGGTGGACACCGTCGGCGAGGGCCGGCTGAAGCTGATCCACGCCAATGACTCCAAGGACGTCGTCGGCGCGCACAAGGACCGGCACGAGAACATCGGCGCAGGTCATATCGGCGAGGACCCGTTCCGGGCGCTGATGACCCACCCGGCCACCGAGGGCGTACCGCTGATCATCGAGACGCCCGGCGGGAAGGAAGGACACGCGGCGGACGTGGAGCGGCTGAAAAAACTTCGGGACGCATAAGCCGTTAGGGAATACCCCTGGGGGGTATATGGTTCTTGCTCGATGCGGGAACCGTAACCTGGCATTGGGGGCAGTCATGCAGCACGAGGCACACGCGACACACGATCACCACCACGAGGTCGCCGCCACCAGCACCTGGGCGATGGCCGTCCGGGCCACCCTGCACTGCCTCACCGGCTGTGCCATCGGCGAAGTGCTGGGCATGGTGATCGGCACCGCGCTCGGCTGGAGCGCCGCACCGACGCTGGTCCTGGCGATCGTCCTCGCCTTCTTCTTCGGCTACGCGCTCACTCTGCGCGGTGTGCTGAAGGCGGGCCTCGACCTGCGCGGCGCCCTCAAGGTGGCGCTGGCGGCGGACACCCTGTCGATCGCCGTGATGGAGCTGGTCGACAACGGCGTGATCGTACTGTGGCCGGGCGCCATGGACGCCGAACTCACCGACCCGCTGTTCTGGTGGGTGCTGGCGATCGCGCTCGCCGTCGCCTTCGTCCTCACCACGCCCGTGAACAAGTGGATGATCGGCCGCGGCAAGGGGCACGCGGTGGTGCACCAGTACCACCACTGACGCGCCACAGGAGGATCAGGACTCAGAGCTCGGGGCCGTCCCCGGGCTCCTCCTGGTACGAGTAGCGCTGCTCCTTCCACGGGTCGCCGATGTTGTGGTAGCCGCGCTCCTCCCAGAAGCCGCGGCGGTCGGCGGTCATGTACTCGACGCCGCGGACCCACTTGGGCCCCTTCCAGGCGTACAGATGGGGGACGACCAGACGGAGGGGGAAGCCGTGCTCCGCGGTGAGCAGTTCGCCGTCCTTGTGGGTGGCGAAGATCGTGCGCTCGGAGGCGAAGTCGGCGAGGCGGAGGTTGGAGCTGAAGCCGTACTCGGCCCAGACCATCACATGGGTGACCGTCGGTGCGGGCGGGGCGATCTCCAGGATCGTACGGGCCGGGATGCCGCCCCACTCCGCGCCGAGCATGCTGAACTTCGTCACGCAGTGAAGGTCGGCGACGACGGTGGTGTACGGCAGGGCCGTGAACTCCTCGTGGGTCCAGCAGTGCTTCTCGCCGTCGGCAGTCGCGCCGAACACCCTGAATTCCCAGCGTTCGGGGCGGAACTTGGGGACCGGGCCGTAGTGGGTGACCGGCCAGCCACGCTGCACTCGCTGCCCCGGCGGAAGCTCGGAGTGTGCTGCTGCTCCAGTTTCGCGCTCCACCGGCTGACCCATGACTCCATCCTGACAGACCCGCGGCAGTGCACCGGACCACAGCCTCCGCAATTCATTTCAAACTGGACTAAGCATGCACTTACTTACTAAGTGAAGACTTACTGGACGATCTTTGTCGCCGGTGCAATCATGCGGCGCAACCTGCCAGTTCCCCCGCGCGGAAGGAGCCTCTGCGATGCAGGGCGACCCCGAGGTCCTCGAATTCCTGAACGAGCAGTTGACCGGCGAGCTGACGGCGATCAACCAGTACTGGCTGCACTACCGGATCCAGGACAACAAAGGCTGGACCAAGCTCGCCAAGTACACGCGTGAAGAATCCATCGACGAGATGAAGCACGCGGACAAGATCACCGAGCGCATCCTCATGCTGGACGGCCTGCCCAACTACCAGCGCTTGTTCCATGTGCGGGTCGGCCAGACGGTCACCGAGATGTTCCAGGCCGACCGGCAGATCGAGGTCGAGGCGATCGACCGCCTCAAGCGGGGGATCGAGGTGATGCGCACCAAGGGCGACATCACGTCCGCGAATCTCTTCGAGTCGATCCTCGAGGACGAGGAGCACCACATCGACTACCTGGACACTCAGCTGGAGCTCATCGACAAGATCGGCGAGGCGCTCTACATCGCGCAGCAGATCGAGCAGCCGAGCTAGGCCGCCTCTTCCAGTCCCGCGAGCACCGGCTTGCCCTGATCGGCCAGCTCACGGCGCGGACACGCGCCCCTGCCCAGCAGCGCCTGGATGCGGCGTACGCACGACCCACAGTCCGTGCCGGCCTTGCAGGCCGAGGCTATCTGGCGGGGGGTGCAGGCACCGTTCTCCGCGTGCTGCTTCACCTGCTGCTCGGTGACCCCGAAGCAACTGCAGACGTACACGCGGTTCACCTCCCGGCGGGATCGTTGTGCCATCCCCTTGATCGGTGAGGCTAACCTAACCTTACCCGTCGCACAGGTGCCGTAAAAGTGCTGTGGGGCGCGGATCGTATGTGATCCGCGCCCCACTGCTTGTCCGGAAACAGCCTGTAACAGGCGCCCCGGCTACTGGTCCCTGTACATCTCCGCGACCAGGAAGGCCAGGTCGAGCGACTGGCTGCGGTTGAGCCGCGGGTCGCAGGCCGTCTCGTAGCGCTGGTGCAGGTCGTCGACGAAGATCTCGTCGCCGCCGCCCACGCACTCGGTGACGTCGTCACCGGTGAGCTCCACGTGGATGCCGCCCGGGTGGGTGCCCAGCGACTTGTGGACCTCGAAGAAGCCCTTGACCTCGTCGAGCACGTCGTCGAAGCGGCGGGTCTTGTGACCGGAGGCCGCCTCGAAGGTGTTGCCGTGCATCGGGTCGGTCACCCAGGCGACGGTGGCACCGGAGGCGGTGACCTTCTCGACCAGCTCGGGGAGCTTGTCCCGGATCTTGTCGGCGCCCATGCGGACGATGAAGGTCAGCCGGCCCGGCTCGCGCTCGGGGTCGAGACGCTCGATGTACTGCAGCGCCTCCTCGGCCGTCGTCGTCGGGCCGAGCTTGATGCCGATCGGGTTGCGGATCCTGGAGGCGAACTCGATGTGCGCGTGGTCCAGCTGCCGGGTGCGCTCACCGATCCACACCATGTGCGCGGAGACGTCGTACAGCTGCCCGGTGCGGGAGTCGACGCGGGTGAGCGCGGACTCGTAGTCGAGCAGCAGCGCCTCGTGCGAGGAGTAGAACTCGACGGTCTTGAACTCCTCCGGGTCGGTCCCGCAGGCGTGCATGAAGTTCAGCGCGTTGTCGATCTCGCGCGCCAGCTGCTCGTAGCGCTGGCCGGACGGGGACGACTTCACGAAGTCCTGGTTCCAGGCGTGCACCTGGCGCAGGTCGGCGTAGCCACCGGTGGTGAAGGCGCGCACCAGGTTGAGCGTGGAGGCGGACGCGTTGTACATCCGCTTCAGCCGCTCGGGGTCCGGGACGCGGGCGGCCTCGGTGAAGTCGAAGCCGTTGACGGAGTCGCCCCGGTAGGTCGGCAGGGTCACGCCGTCGCGGGTCTCGGTCGGCTTGGAACGCGGCTTGGAGTACTGGCCGGCGATACGGCCGACCTTCACGACCGGCACCGAGGCGGCGTACGTCAGCACGGCGCCCATCTGGAGCAGAGTCTTGAGCTTGTTGCGGATGTGGTCGGCGGACACGGCGTCGAAGGCCTCGGCGCAGTCGCCGCCCTGGAGGAGGAACGCCTCTCCCTTGGCGACGGCCGCCATCCGGGCGCGCAGCTGATCGCACTCGCCCGCGAAGACGAGCGGCGGATACGACTCCAGCTCCGCAACGACTGCGCGCAGAGCCTCGGGGTCGGGGTACTCGGGCTGCTGCGCCGCGGGCAGGTTTCGCCAGGTGTTGCCAGCGCTCGCGCTGGTCTTAGCGTTCACGGTCACGACCTCAACATTACGGGGTCGTGTCGGGCGTCCTACCCCATGCCCAGCAATTGAGACACGAGGTACACGACCCGGACACCGGAGATTGGGGTAGGGTGCCTCGCATGTTCGCGCACTCGACCCAGAACTGGTGGTGGACCGCTCATCCGGCGGCCCACTGACTGCGCGTACGCAAGACTTCGCGAAGGCCGCCCGAGGGGCGGCCTTCGGCGTTTCCGGGCCGCTCCTCATCATCGACTGCTGAGGAACCATGGACCTGACACAGCTGCTGGACGACGACCGACCTTTCGCCCTGCTGCGCCGCCGCACCCCCGGCCATGACGAGAACACCGTGGAGGTGTTCCTCGGCCCTGTCAGTACCTACGACCGTCTCGCCGACCTCCCCGACGAGGGCCTCGCGCTCGTCCCCTTCCGCCAGATCCGCGAGCGCGGCTTCGACGTCCGCGACGACGGCACCCCGCTGTCCGTCCTGATCCCCGAGGAGTCGTACGGCATCCCGCTCGCCGACGCCCTGGCGCAGCTCCCGGCGCACGACGTCCGCGTCGAGGGCGGTGGCTTCGACGTCGGCGACGAGGAGTACGGCGAGATCGTCGGGCGGGTGCTGCGGGACGAGATCGGGCGCGGGGAGGGCGCCAACTTCGTGATCCGGCGGACGTACGAGGGTGGGATCCCGGGATTCGGACGGGCCGACGCGCTGGCGCTGTTCCGGCGGCTGTTGGAGGGCGAGCGGGGCGCGTACTGGACCTTTGTCGTCCACACCGGTGAGCGGACGCTGGTGGGCGCCAGCCCCGAGGTGCACGTCCGGATGTCCGGCGGGACCGTCGTCATGAACCCGATCAGCGGGACGTACCGCTATCCGGCCGAGGGGCCGACCCCCGAGCACCTGCTCGACTTCCTCGCCGACGGCAAGGAGATCGAGGAGCTGTCGATGGTCGTCGACGAGGAGCTCAAGATGATGTGCACCGTCGGCGACATGGGCGGGGTGGTCGTCGGCCCGCGCCTGAAGGAGATGGCCCACCTCGCGCACACCGAGTACGAGCTGCGCGGCAAGTCCTCGCTGGATGTGCGGGAGGTGCTGAAGGAGACCATGTTCGCGGCCACGGTCACCGGCTCGCCCGTGCAGAACGCCTGCCGGGTCATCGAGCGGCACGAGGTCGGCGGGCGCGGCTACTACGCGGGTGCGCTGGCCCTGCTCGGCCGGGACTCCGGCGGGGCGCAGACCCTGGACTCCCCCATCCTCATCCGCACCGCCGACATCGACGCGAACGGGCGGCTGCGGGTGCCGGTCGGGGCCACGCTCGTGCGCGGCTCGGACCCGGCGAGCGAGGTCGCCGAGACGCATGCGAAGGCGGCGGGAGTGCTGGCGGCTCTCGGCGTACGGCCCTCCCGCCCGCGTGAGGAGCACGCGCGCGTACGGCTCGCCGACGACCCACGCGTGCGTGCCGCACTGGACGGGCGCCGGGCCTCCCTCGCCCCCTTCTGGCTGCGGATGCAGGAGCGGTCCGAGGAGCTCACCGGACATGCCTTGGTCGTCGACGGCGAGGACACCTTCACGGCGATGCTCGCGCACGTGCTGCGGTCGAGCGGCCTGGAGGTGACCGTCCGGCGGTACGACGAGGACGGCCTGCGGGAGGCGGTGCTCGCGCACGAGGGTCCGGTCGTGCTCGGCCCCGGCCCCGGTGATCCCTCCGACCTCACCGACCCCAAGATGCGCTTCCTGCGTGAGCTCACCGCCGAGGTCATCCGGAACCACCGGCACGGCGTGCTCGGCGTCTGCCTCGGCCACGAGCTGATCGCGGCGGAGCTGGGGCTGGCGATCGTACGGAAGGAAGTGCCGTACCAGGGCGCGCAGACGACGATCGACCTGTTCGGGCGGCCGGAGACCGTCGGCTTCTACAACAGCTTCGTGGCGCGCTGCGACGACGAGGTGGCCGAGGAGCTGGCCGCCCACGGCATCGAGATCAGCCGGGCCGGCAACGGAGAGGTGCATGCCGTACGGGGAACGGGCTTCGCCGGGGTGCAGTTCCACCCGGAGTCGATCCTGACGCTGAACGGGGCAGTCGTCGTACGGGAGTTGGTCGGTCAGCTGCGGAACACGACCGTCTAGTCGTCCGATCGGTCGTCCGGGGGCTGCTGCCGCCCCCGGACCGCCGCTTTCGGCCTGCCGTCAGCCGAAGAAGACCCCGACCTCCTTGTACAGCGTCGGGTCGACCGTCTTCAGCTTGGCCGTCGCGTCCGCGATCGGGACGCGGACGATGTCCGTGCCGCGCAGGGCGACCATCTTGCCGAAGTCGCCGTCGCGGACGGCCTCGATGGCGTGCAGGCCGAAGCGGGTGGCGAGCCAGCGGTCGAAGGCGCTGGGCGTGCCGCCGCGCTGGATGTGACCGAGGACGGTCGTGCGGGCCTCCTTGCCCGTCCGCTTCTCGATCTCCTTGGCCAGCCACTCGCCGACCCCGGACAGCCGGACGTGCCCGAAGGAGTCCAGTGACTCGTCCTTCAGCACCATGTCGCCGTCCTTGGGCATGGCGCCCTCGGCGACGACCACGATCGGGGCGTACGACGCCTTGAAGCGGGAGGTGATCCAGGCGCAGACCTGGTCGACGTCGAAGCGCTGCTCGGGGATGAGGATGACGTTGGCCCCGCCGGCCAGCCCGGAGTGGATGGCGATCCAGCCGGCGTGACGGCCCATCACCTCGCAGACGAGGACCCGCATATGGGACTCGGCCGTGGTGTGCAGCCGGTCGATGGCCTCGGTCGCGATGCCGACGGCGGTGTCGAAGCCGAAGGTGTAGTCGGTGGCGGACAGGTCGTTGTCGATCGTCTTCGGTACGCCGACGCAGGGCACGCCGTAGTCGTCGGAGAGCCGGGCGGCGACGCCGAGGGTGTCCTCGCCGCCGATGGCGATGAGCGCCTCGACCTCGTGCTTGGCGAGGTTCTCCTTGATACGGCGGATGCCGTCCTCCTGCTTGAGGGGGTTCGTGCGCGAGGAGCCGAGGATGGTGCCGCCGCGGGGCAGGATGCCGCGCACGGCGGGGATGTCGAGACGGACGGTGTCGTTCTCGAGCGGACCTCGCCAGCCGTCCCGGAAGCCGACGAAGTCATAGCCGTATTCCTGCACGCCCTTGCGGACGATGGCCCGGATGACGGCGTTGAGACCGGGGCAGTCGCCGCCTCCGGTCAGTACTCCGACCCGCATGGAAATGTCCCTTCGCCGCGGTTGCCTGGTGAGGCCACGCTAATGGTGAGCCAGGTCACACAGGGATGGGTCGGAACGGCAATTCCGGTGAACTGTCGGGTGTTTGGTTTACGCGCCGTCAAACGGGCGCGTCACTCGTCGTCACACGTGCAGGTCAGTCGTCGTCACACGTGCAGGTCACTCGTCGTCGAGGCCGCGCTCGATCGCGTACCGCACCAGCTCCACCCGGTTGTGCAGCTGGAGCTTGCCGAGGGTGTTCTGGACGTGGTTCTGGACCGTGCGGTGGGAGATGACCAGGCGTTCGGCGATCTGCTTGTAGCTCAGGCCCTTGGCGACCAGGCGCAGCACCTCGGTCTCGCGCTCGGTGAGCTGCGGGGCTTTGGGCTGGTCGGCGTCGGGGGCGGCGGGTGCGGGCTCGGAGGCGAGGCGGCGGTACTCGCCGAGGACCAGTCCGGCCAGGCCCGGCGTGAACACCGGGTCGCCGACGGCCGTGCGGCGCACCGCGTCCAGCAGTTCCTCCGTCGAGGCCGACTTCAGCAGATAGCCGGTGGCGCCGGACTTCACGGCCTCCAGGACGTCGGCGTGCTCGCCGCTCGCGGAGAGGACCAGGACGCGCAGCGCGGGGTTGTGGCCGACGAGTTCCTTGCACACCTGGACGCCGGGCCTGGCGGGCAGGTTGAGGTCGAGCACGAGGACGTCGGGGGCGGCGGCCTTGGCGCGGCGTACGGCTTGGTCGCCGTCGCCCGCGGTGGCGACCACGTCGAAGCCGGACTCGGCCAGGTCGCGGGCGACCGCGTCGCGCCACATGGGGTGGTCGTCGACCACCATGACCTTGATCGAGCCCTGCTGTCCGCCCAGTCCGTCCCGTCCGGCCTGTCCGTTCGCGGAGTCCGTCATCGCTGTTCCGCCTTCCCCCGTGCAGCGCTGCTGTCCTTCGGTACTTTCAGTTCCACTTCGGTGCCCTGCCCCGGCACCGAGATGAGCTCGGCGGTGCCGCCGAGGTCCCGCAGCCGCCCCCGGATCGACAGGGCGACGCCGAGCCGCCCTTCGCCCTCGGCCTGCGCGAGCCGTCCCTCGGGGATGCCGGGTCCGTCGTCCCGTACGGTGACGATCACCTCGTCGGGCTCGTCCTCGACGAGGATCCACGCGCGCGCGTGCTCCCCCGCATGCCGGCGCACGTTGTCCAGGGCGGCCCCCACGGCCGCGGCGAGCTCCCGCGCGGCGACCGGGGCCACGGTCACGGGCGCGCCGGGCTCGGCGAGGCTGACCTTGGCGCCGGCGTACGGGGCGAGCAGCGCACGGAGATCGACGGGACCGGTGGAGTCGTCCGGCTCCTCGACGGCCCGTACGACCGCCCCCTCGGCGGCGTCCTCCGACACCCGCGACACGGGCACGAGGCCGCCCGAGACCAGCGTGCGCAGCGCCACCTCCTGCTCGCCTGCCATCCGGCCCAGCTCGGCCGCCTCGCCGCCGATGACGGCGCCGCGCCGCTGCACCATGGCCAGCACCTGGAGCACGCTGTCGTGGATGTCCCGGGCGAGCCGCTCCCGCTCACGGGTCGCCGCCTCGATCTCCAGGGCCCGGGCGAGGGTGCGCTCGGAGGCGCGGGCGACCTCGACGACGTAGCCGATGGCGATGGAGGCGATCCAGACGAGCAGCACCATGTGGATGGTGTCGCGGGTCGGCACGCCGGAGCGTTCGATCAGGTTGGCGGCGGCGACCAGCGTGGAGGCGAAGGCGGCCCAGCGCCAGCCGCCCTTGATGGCGAACGCCAGCACGGCGCCGGCGGTCCATATCGACGGCAGGGTCGGCGCGCCGGCGTCGATCCGCTCGGGCGACTCGGCGACCCGGGTGAGCAGGATGCCGACGAGGGCGATGGTGAGGTCCACGGCGAGGAAGCGCTTGGTGCAGCTCGCGGCGCCCGCGACCCTGGGCAGGGTGGCCAGCGTCCAGACGGCCAGGACGGCGAAGTAGGCGATGGCCGGCCAGGGGCGGGCGACCTCGTCGTGGGCGCTGGCGAAGAGCCCGATCGCGTACACCATGGTCAGCACGCGGTAGCCGGTGAGCGCACGCCACAGCGGCTGCTCGACGGACATCCTCATGACCCGCTCGCGCTTGGCCACGCCCCCCACCCCCTCGGCCCAGTGTGCGGCCGACTCTATTCGGACTGTTCCTTCTTCTTCCGCGCCTGTTCCTTCTCCGCCTTCGCCGCCTCCGCGATCTGCCGCTTGGCGGCGGTCGCGTACATGTCGACGTACTCCTGGCCGGAGAGCTTCATGATCTCGTACATGACCTCGTCGGTCACCGCGCGCAGCACGAACCGGTCGTGCTCCATGCCCTGGTACCGGCTGAAGTCCAGCGGCTTGCCGATCCGGATGCCCGGCCGCATCAGCTTCGGCACGACCTTGCCGGGCGGCTGGATCTTCTCCGTGTCGATCATGGCGACGGGGATGACCGGCGCCCCCGTGGCGAGCGCCACGCGCGCGAGGCCGCCGGGCTTGCCCCGGTAGAGACGGCCGTCGGGCGAGCGCGTGCCCTCCGGGTAGATGCCGAACAGCTCACCGCGCTCGAGGACCTCGATGCCGCTCTTGATGGCCGCCTCGCCCGCCCCGCGTGCCCCGGAGCGGTCCACGGGCAGCTGGCCGACGCCCTTGAAGAACGCGGCCGTCAGCCGGCCCTTGACGCCCGGGGTGGTGAAGTACTCGGCCTTCGCGATGAAGGTCACCTTGCGGTCGAGGACCGCGGGCAGGAAGAACGAGTCGGAGAAGGACAGGTGGTTGCTCGCCAGGATCGCGGGGCCCTCGGCGGGAATGTTCTCCAGCCCTTCCACCCAGGGCCTGAAAGCGACCTTCAGCGGTCCCCCGATGGCCACCTTCATCGCGCCGTACAACAACCGAGTGCCTCCTGTGTCTGTCGATCAGACCTTAACCCGGACCGCCGTCAAAGAGTTCGACGGCCCTGGTCGGTGTCAGTGCGGTCGCGTACGGTGAAGCACACCTGGCTGTATCCACCGACATGCGGCTGCGCCGCGCGGGTCATGTCGTTGCTCTCGTCCGTGTCGTCCCTCTCACGAACAGGAGACCGTAAGGTGCCGGTCCTTCCTGGAGCCGAGCCGTACCGCCATGAGGGCGGGGAGGTGGGGATCCTCCTCTGCCACGGCTTCACCGGTTCCCCCCAGTCGCTGCGCCCCTGGGCGGAGTATCTGGCCGAGCGCGGGCTCACCGTCTCGCTGCCGCTGCTGCCGGGGCACGGCACCCGCTGGGAGGACCTGCAGGTCACCGGCTGGCAGGACTGGTACGCCGAGGTGGACCGCGCCCTGCGCAGCCTGCGCGACCGCTGCGAGCGGGTCTTCGTGGCCGGCCTGTCCATGGGCGGCGCCCTCGCGCTGCGGCTGGCCGCGAAGCACGGGGAGGACGTCGCCGGCGTGGTCGTCGTCAACCCGGCGAACAAGGTGCACGGCCTGTCCGCGTACACCCTTCCGGTCTCCCGTCACCTCGTCCGTACGGCGCGGGGCATCACCGGTGACATCGCCAAGGGCGGCGTCGAGATCGGATACGACCGGGTGCCGCTGCACGCGACCCACTCCCTGCGGACCTTCTTCCGCCTGGTCGACGGCGAGTTGCCGCAGGTCACGCAGCCGCTGCTGCTCCTGCGCAGCAGGCAGGACCACGTCGTGCCCGCGGCGGACCCGGACCGGATCCTGAGCAGGGTGTCGTCGACGGACGTAACGGAGATCGTGCTGGAACAGAGCTATCACGTGGCGACGTTGGACCATGACGCCGACCGGATCTTCGAGGAGAGCCTCGGCTTCATCGGCCGGCTCGCAACCGGCGTGGGCAAGGAAGGGACGACCGCACGTGGCTGAGCACGACTCCGACCGCGAAAGGCGCGAGGACAGCGACGATCGCGAGCCGGAAGAGCAGCACGTCCCGTTCGACGAGGACGCCGCCTGGGCAGCGATCGTCGCCGGGTACGGCGACGAGCCGCCGGACCCGCCGGGCGCGAAGCCGTTCAAGTCGGTGGAGGATTTGGCGCTGCTGGAGTCCGACACGAACGACGCCGGCGAGCCCGAGGGCACCAAGGGCCAGGAGGCGCAGGCGCCCAAGGACGAGGACAAGCCCGTGAAGCCGCTGGGCAGCTCCGTCTCCTTCGCACCCGGCGTCGGCGCCGGCCCCCGCGACTACAGCGCGCCCGAGCCGGCCGACGACGACTTCGACACCGACGACGAGGGGCACTTCGTACCGCCGGAGCCGCCGCCGCTGCCCGAGGCCGACGTGACCACGAAGTTCGCCTGGCTGGCCGTGGTCGGCGGGCCGATCCTGCTGCTGCTCGCGGTCGTGCTCGGCTGGGAGATGACCTGGTGGCTGGCCACGCTCGGCATCGGCGGGTTCCTGGGCGGCTTCGCCACGCTGGTGATGCGCATGCGCACGGACGATGACGAGGACGACGATCCGGGACGCGGCGCGGTCGTCTGACGCGCCTTCGACGAGGGCCCGCCCGGAGTGCTTCCGGGCGGGCCCTCGCTTGTCTCCACCGTCGACCGCCGCAGCCGGCACGCCAAAAGGGAACTCGATCCCGGCGAGCGGCGAAGGAGAGATGAACAGCCTGAACAAGCCCAAGCCTTCGAGGCGTTCAGACGAACGAAAGGAGCCCCGATGACCGTCGGACCACCGGGCGTCGCCACCCGCGACGAGGATCGCGAGGACAGTGATGCCCGCGTGATCGCGCGGTCCCGGGACGAGCCCGAGCAGTTCGCCGTGCTCTACGACCGACACGCCGAGACCGTGCACCGTTACGCGGCCCGGCGGCTCGGTCCCGAGGCGGCGGAAGATCTGATGGCGGAGACCTTCATCACCGCCTTCCAGCGGCGCCACACCTACGACCTCGGGCGGGACGACGCCCGCCCCTGGTTGTTCGGCATCGCGACGAACCTTCTGGGCCGGCACCGCCGGGCAGAGGCGCGCCGGTTCAAGGCGCTCGCGCGACTGCCGGAGCCGGTGGAGCACGACGAACCGGTCGCGGACCGGGCGGTTTCCAGGGCCGGTGCCACGGGGGTGCGCCGGGAACTGGCAGCCGCGCTGGGCGGGCTGTCCGCCCGGCACCGCGATGTCGTGCTGCTGGTGGCCTGGGCCGGCCTCGACTACGAGGAGGCGGCCCAGGCCCTCGGAGTGCCGGTCGGCACCGTCAGATCCCGGCTGCACCGGGCTCGCAGCAGATTGCGCGAAGCACTGGGCGGATCCGATCCGACAGCTTTCCGGGAGGCAGACGCCCATGCGTGACATCGACGAAGTGCGCGAACTGAGGGACTACGACGCGGGGGCTCCCCCGCTCGACGAGGGGACCCGGCACAGGGTGCGGGTACGCCTGTTCGAGGCGATGAACGACGGGCCCACTGCGGTCGTACGGCCCCGTCGCCCGGTCCTGCGCATCGCCCTGACCGGCGCGCTGGCCGCCGCGGTCGCCGCCGGTGTCCTGGTCGCCGTACGGGACGACGACAGTACGGGCCGGGGCCGTACGGCACAGCCGCCCGCCACCAGCGCACCCGCCATGCGGAACGTGAGCGCGCAGACGGTGCTCAACGGGGCCGCGGCGTACGAGCGCCGGCACGAGCGGGCGGTCACCCCGCGCGACGACCAGTTCATCTACACCAGGGAGATCATCAAGGAGACGAACCAGAAGACCGGTGACACGAAGAGCTACGTCGACGAGAACTGGCGATCGGTGGACGGCTCCAAGCGGTCCTGGATCATGGAGATCGGTAAGGGGTGGTGGTCGCCGCCGCTCGAGAAGAACCAGAGCAGCTGGCCTCCGCAGGACTGGGGAACGCTGCGGAAGCTGCCGACCGATCCCGAGAAGCTGATCCTCTCGATCCAGGGCGCCTGGGGCATGGGCGCAAAGGCCGACTCGCTGGACGACATCAGCGATGAGTCCTGGTCGCACATCCACTTCAGCCTCGCGGGTCTGCTCAAGCTGGTCCCGGTGATGCCGGAGGGGCTGCGCCCGGCGGCGTACGAGGCGCTCGGCATGGTGCCCGGCGTGAAGGCCGTCCCGGACCAGAAGGACGCCAAGGGGCGCACCGGGGTGGCCATCACCTACGACGACCCGACGCTGCCGGAGGGGGTCTCGGGCTTCGGGGGCTACTTCATCTTCGACCCGGGGACCTACCAATTCCTCGGCTTCCGGGACACCCGCACGTCGGGCGACGGCCCGGCCATGAAGACGTACACCCAGCTCTCGTACCTCGACAGCTGGGCCGTCGTCGACAAGGCGAAGCAGCGGCCGTAGCGGACCTGGCTAGGAGGCGGGCACCCTGAGGGCGGCCAGGACCGGAAGGTGGTCCGTGGCCGCCCTCAGGTCTGTCTTGGTCACGCCGGGGTGGCCGAGGGGGACCCCGCAGCCGAGTACCTCGACGCCCTTCGTCGCGAAGATCGCGTCGATACGTTGATGGGGGTCGGCCGGAGTGGAGGTGTATTCGCTGCCCCAGGGGGCGGTGGCCCAGCAGTCCTGGAGGCCGGTGGCCAGGCGGCCGAAGGTGCGGCCGCCTGGGCGTTCGTTCACGTCGCCGCCAGCGATCGCGTGTTCCACGCCCAGGCCGGCCAGCCGGTCGAGCAGCATGCCGCCCTGCTCGTAGCGCTCGTCCTTCTGGAGGCTGAGGTGGCAGCTGAGGACGCCGACGCGGGCTCCGCCGAAGCGGACCACTGCCGTGGCGAAGCCGCGCCTGTGCAGGCCGGGGGTGAGGGGGAGGAGCACGTCCTCCGTTCGCTCCACGGTGGCCCTGAGGTTGCACAGGATCGCCGGGCCTGCGGCTGTGGCCCCGCCGGTGAGGATGACGAGGTTGGCTGCGCGGGCCAGGCGGGCGAGTTTCTTGCGCCAGCGGAAGAAGCGGGGGGCTTCTTGGACCAGGACCAGGTCGGGATTGCAGGCGGTGATGACGCGGGCGAGAGCGGTGGTGTCGTCGCGCATCGAGCGGATGTTGTAGCTGAGGACGCGAATGAGGGCGGAACCGTCCGGCTCGGTGCGGGAGTTGGGCAGCAGCTCCATGTGGATCAATTTACGCCCAATAGCTCGGGGCGCGAGGTGAGTGCGCGACTACCGGTTGTGTGTGGCTTGTCGCGCCCACGCGGCGGAGCCGCATGTATATACAGCCCCGCGCCCCTAAGGGTCGGCACAGTCCCGTTGCCCAAAAGTGAGCCTTACATGATCGGGTCGGGCTCCCTGGCCAGGTCGGCAGCGCCCACGAGCCCCGCCTTGTTGCCCAGCTGGGCGGCGATCACGTCCGCCACCGGGCGCCAGTTGCCGCCCACCAGCCAGCGCTTGTAGGACTTGCGGATGGGGTCGAGGACCAGTTCGCCCTCGTCGGAGAGGCCGCCGCCGACGATGAAGGCGGACGGGTCGAAGAGGGAGGCCAGGTCGGCGAGGCCGGCGCCGGCCCAGCGGGCCAGCTCGCGGTAGGAGTCGACGGCGACCAGGTCGCCCTGGCGGGCGGCCATGGAGATGTGCTTGCCCTCGATGCCCTCGGGGGTGCCGTCGCCCAGGGAGAGCAGCACCTCGGCGTTCTCGGGAGTCGCGTTGGCGCGCTGCTTGGCGTATCTGACGAGGGCGCGGCCGGAGGCGTACTGCTCCCAGCAGCCCTGCGAGCCGCAGCCGCACAGCAGGCCGTCCGGCACCATGCGGATGTGGCCGAACTCGGCGGCCACGCCGTAGTGCCCGCGGCGCAGCTTGTTGCCGATGATGATGCCGCCGCCGAGGCCGGTGCCGAGGGTGATGCAGATGACGTTGCGGTGGCCCTTGCCCGCGCCGAACTTGTACTCGCCCCAGGCCGCCGCGTTGGCGTCGTTCTCGACGACGACCGGGAGGCCCACGCGGGCCTCGACCTTCTCCTTCAGCGGCTCGTTGCGCCAGTGGATGTTGGGGGCGAAGTAGACCTCGGAACGCTGACGGTTGACGTACCCGGCGGCACCGATGCCCACGCCGACGATCTCGTGCCCGGCGTGCGCGCCCTCCACCGCGGCAGCGATCGCGTCCACGATGCCCTCGGGCGTGCCCGGGGTCGGCACCTTGTGGGTCGAGAGGATGTTGCCTTCCTCATCGACCACGCCGGCCGCGATCTTCGTGCCGCCGATGTCGACGCCGATGGTGAGTCCCATGAATCCCTCAGTTTCGGTCGAGCCCCGCTACGGCCAACCGTACCCGAGGCCCTGCCGTCGGGGTTCCGTCGTCCGCTCGGCGGACGGGGCCCGGGGAGGGAGTCGTATGGCGTCGTCGGTTCCCGGTCGGCGGTCAGTCCAGGTCGATGCGCTGGCCGGGACCGCCGTCGTCACCGCGGTCCTCCCGGTCGTCGTCGAGCTCGTCCAGCTCGTGACTGTCGTCCGTACGACCCGTCCAGCGGCGTTCCTGTGCCTGGACCGCGGAGCGGTAGGCGGCGAGGAGTTCGTTGCCGGCGGCGGCCAAGTGGTCGAAGACGTCCGGGTTGCGTTCGATGACGGGTTCTACGGCGGCCTTGGCCTGCTCCACGACCTGCTTGACCACCTGCTGGGCGGCGGGCCCGGCGACCGCGCCGAGCAGCGGGGACTGGATGGTCGACAGCTTGTCCGCGACGGCGTCGACGAGCTTGCGCAGTTCCTCGGCGGCCGAGCCCGGGGGCGGGCCGTACTCGGCGCGGCGCCGGGCCTTCTCCGCCGCGAGGTCCTCGGCGCACGCCGTGGCCCAGGCGTCGGCGTCGGTCGCCCGCACCTCGTCGATCGCCTCCGGCTGACCGGCGTCGGACGGGGGGAGCTCTTCGCTCATGACGGACTCCTGACTACGGTTCGTCTCTACGACGTTACCCGAACGGGCGCACCTGGTTCACCGTGCCCGCGGCCAGAGATCCGGATCCGGCGCGAACCGGATCCGCAGCTCGCCGTCCCGCAGTGCGGCCCCGTCCACCGCGCAGCGGCGCAGGGCGGACGGCAGGGGCACGATACGCCGGAACTGGCCCGCGGTGACGACGAGTTCGTCGCCGCGTCGGATGAGGTCGAGCTCGTCGCGTACGGCGCCGGGCAGAGGGATGGCCCAGACAAGGACGCCGTCGTCGGCGAGCCGGTCGGTGACGGGCCACTCGACCGTGGACGAGGAGTCGTTGACGGCGGGCACGGCGAGGGCCGCGAGGTCGTCGGCGCCTCGGGGGTCCCGTCCGAGATGCGCGATGCGGTGGACGTCGTGGTCCTCCTCCCCCCACTCCTCCAGGACCTTGCGCTGCTGGGCGACGGGCCCGGCGAGCCAGCTGCCCGCCGCGGCCTCCGTCTCCGGCAGGACGCGGTTGGCGACCAGCAGGTCGGGGCGCAGGCCGCGCAGGGCGAGGGCGAGGCCGGCGCTCCGTACGGCGTCGGCACCACCCGGCCCCGGCTCGGCGACCAGCCGTACCACCGTGCCGCGGTCGGCGACGACGGCCTCGACGGCGGCGAGCTCGACGTCCCAGCGGGCCGCGGTCTCGTACAGCCACTCCGCGGGCATCGGAACGCCGGCCAGCCGTCCCAGGACGGGCCGCAGGGCGCGGGCAGCCTGGCGCTCCGGCGGGAGCAGCCTGCGCAGGTAGCGGCGCAGCTCTTCGGGGAGGGAGAGCAGGGCGAGGGCGTGCGGGGTGGCCGGGAGGTCGACGACGAGAAGGTCATGGGCCTCGGCCAGCGCGGCGTCCCGTAGGGCGCGCAGGAGAGCCAGTTCCTCGGCTCCGGGGAGGGGGGTGACCTCTTCCGGGTCGAGGCGGGAGGCGCCGAGGAGGTCGAGGGCGGAGGCGGCGCGTTCCTGGAAGGCGGCGAGGTCGTCCCGGAAGCCGACGGCGGCGTCCGGGCGCCAGGCGGTGAGGTTCTCGGTGACCTGGGTGGGGGCGGCTCCCGTGCTCGCGCCGAGGGCCGCGCCGAGGGTGTCGGTGCGGTCGGCGCTGAGGACCAGGGTGCGGGTGCCCTCACGGGCGGCGGCGAGCGCGGTGGCGGCAGCGATGGTGGTACGGCCGCTGCCGCCGGGGCCCGTGATCAGGATCGTGCGCATGGGGGTGAACGGTAACGGACGCTGCGGTTCAGGTCCGTTGCGCGGTGCCCGGCGTGGGGGCTGGCTGGGGGTGGGTCGCGCGGCCCGGCGCCAACGGGGTGCCGCCTTCTACAGCCGACCCAGGGGCGCGGGGAACTGCGCGATCAGCCACGACGGCGCCGCACCCGGCAAAGCACAGGCACCCCTACGGCGCGCCCCCTACTTGCCCGCTTCCACCCGCTTCTTCAGGCCCGCCAACGCCCGGTCGATGATGACCTTCTCGGCCTTGCGCTTGATCATCCCCAGCATCGGGATCTTGACGTCGACGGTCAGCTGGTACGTGACCTCGGTCGAACCGGCACCCGCCGGCTTGAGGATGTACGAGCCGTCCAGCGACCGCAGCATCTGGGACTTCACCAGCGTCCAGGACACCTCGTTCTCACCGGTCCAGGTGTACGCCAGCACCTGGTCGTCCTTGATCGCACCGGCGTCCATCACGAGGCGGACCTGCTCGGCGCGGCCCTCGCCGTCGGTCTTGAGGACCTCCGCCTCCTTCACCTCACCGGTCCAGTCCGGGTAGCGGGCGAAGTCGGAGATCACCCCCATGACGTCGGCCGGTGCCGCCTCGATCGTGATGCTCGAGCTGGTGTGTTCCGCCATCGCCGTGGCTCCTCCAGATGCGGGCCGGTAAGAAGTCGTGGTGCGCACGCGTGCGCAGCGTGAAGGCTACCGCGCGCCCGACCGGCCGACTCCACCCCCACCTGCGTCATCGTCGCGAAAACGCCCACCGGACCCGAATTCACTCACCATTCCAGCGCCCACGGCTTCCCCGACCCCGCGAAGTGCCCCACGTTCACGCACTCCGTCGCCCCGATCCGCATCCGCCGGACCAGCGGCTGATGGACATGACCGAAAAGGGAGTAACGGGGACGCGTGCGGCGAATCGCCTCGAGCAGCGCCCGGCTCCCCCGCTCGAAGCGCCGCGCGACGGTGTCGTACACCAACTCCGGGACCTCCGGCGGAATGTGGGTGCACAGCACGTCCACCTCGCCCACCGCCTCGATCTTCGCCGCGTACTCCTCGTCGCTGATCTCGTAGGGGGTCCGCATCGGCGTGCGCAGGCCACCGCCGACGAAGCCGAAGACCCACCCCCCGATCTCCACCCGCTCCCCGTCCAGCACGGTCGTGCCCGGCCCGGCGTACTCCGGCCACAGGGGCGGCATGTCGACATTGCCGTAGGTGGCGTACGTCGGTGTCGGGAACGCCGCGAACATCTCGGCGTACTGCTTGCGCACCGCCTTCTCGATCACCGCGCGCCGGTCCGAGCCGATCCCGGCCCACAGCCGCGCCCCGAACTCCCGCGCCTCCTCGAAGCGCCGGGCGGTGCGCAGCTCCACGATGCGGTCGGCGTTCTCCACGCCGAACAGGTCGGGGAAGATGCCGCGCGAGTGGTCGGCGTAGTCCAGGAACAGCACCAGGTCGCCCAGGCAGATCAGGGCGTCGGCGCCGTCGCCGGCCCTGGCCAGGTCGCGGGCGTTGCCGTGCACATCGCTGACCACGTGAACGCGTGTCCTGCGGTTTCCCGTCGGTGTCGGTGCCATGGCGATCAAGGGTAGGCGTGTGCGGCATACGTGAACAGTGGCGGCCGGACCGATGGTTACTGGCCAGTCGTCAGACAGCTCGACTACTGTGCGCGCAGAAACACCAATCCGTGTGACGCAGCGAACATCTCGCCGGGACCCCCTGTCGAAGAAGCCATACCGGCGGGTAACGTCCGGTCGGTCCAGTCGTGCTCTGGATTTCAACATGTGAATTCCCGAGCACTAGCCCGAGCCTTGGACCGCACCGTCGCATCACACAACGTCGTGGCGCCGGCGCCCTATGAGGAGCAGCAGTCTTGCGCGAGTTCAGCCTTCCGGCTTTGTACGAGGTCCCTGCGGACGGCAATCTGACCGACATCGTCCGCAGAAACGCCGCGCAGCACCCTGATGTCGCCGTCATCGCCCGCAAGGTGGGCGGTGTCTGGCAGGACGTGACGGCCACCGCCTTCCTCGCCGAGGTGCACGCGGCCGCGAAGGGGCTCATCGCCGCCGGGGTCCGGCCGGGCGACCGGGTCGGCCTGATGTCCCGCACCCGCTACGAGTGGACCCTGCTCGACTTCGCGATCTGGTCGGCGGGCGCGGTGACCGTGCCGGTGTACGAGACCAGCTCCGCGGAGCAGGTGCAGTGGATCCTCAGTGACTCCGGCGCGACCGCGATCATCACCGAGCTGGACAACCACACGGCCGCCGTCGAGTCGGTGCGCGACCGGCTGCCCGCCCTCAAGCACGTCTGGCAGATCGAGGCCGGGGGCGTGGAGGAGCTGGGCCGGCTCGGGCAGGACATCAGCGACGCGACGGTCGAGGAGCGCAGCTCGCTGGCGAAGGCCGACGACCCGGCGACCATCGTCTACACGTCCGGCACCACCGGGCGCCCCAAGGGCTGTGTGCTCACCCACCGCAGCTTCTTCGCCGAGTGCGGGAACGTCGTCGAGCGCCTGCGCCCGCTCTTCCGGACGGGCGAGTGCAGCGTCCTGCTCTTCCTCCCGCTCGCCCACGTCTTCGGCCGCCTGGTGCAGGTCGCGCCCATGATGGCGCCGATCAAGCTGGGCACCGTCCCCGACATCAAGAACCTCACCGACGAGCTGGCCGCGTTCCGCCCGACGCTGATCCTGGGCGTGCCGCGCGTCTTCGAGAAGGTCTACAACTCGGCGCGCGCCAAGGCCCAGGCCGACGGCAAGGGCAAGATCTTCGACAAGGCGGCGGACACCGCGATCGCCTACAGCAAGGCGCTGGACACCCCGTCCGGTCCGTCCGTCGGCCTGAAGATCAAGCACAAGGTCTTCGACAAGCTGGTCTACAGCAAGCTGCGCGCGGTCCTCGGCGGCCGGGGCGAGTACGCCATCTCCGGCGGCGCCCCGCTGGGCGAGCGCCTCGGCCACTTCTTCCGCGGCATCGGCTTCACGGTCCTGGAGGGCTACGGCCTGACCGAGTCCTGCGCCGCCACCGCCTTCAACCCCTGGGACCGCCAGAAGATCGGCACGGTCGGCCAGCCCCTGCCGGGCTCGGTGGTCCGCATCGCCGACGACGGTGAGGTGCTGCTGCACGGCGAGCACCTGTTCAAGGAGTACTGGAACAACCCGGGCGCGACCGAGGAGGCGCTGGCCGACGGCTGGTTCCACACCGGCGACATCGGCACCCTCGACGAGGACGGCTACCTCCGGATCACCGGCCGCAAGAAGGAGATCATCGTCACGGCGGGCGGCAAGAACGTCGCCCCGGCCGTGATAGAGGACCGTATCCGCGCGCATGCGCTGGTCGCGGAGTGCATGGTGGTGGGCGACGGGCGGCCGTTCGTGGGCGCGCTGGTCACCATCGACGAGGAGTTCCTGGGCCGCTGGGCCGCCGAGCACGGCAAGCCGGCGGGTGCCACCGCGGCGTCGCTGCGTGAGGACGCGGACCTGATGGCCGCGATCCAGTCGGCAATCGACGACGGCAACGCCGCGGTGTCGAAGGCGGAATCGGTGCGGAAGTTCCGCATTCTGTCCTCCCAGTTCACGGAGGAGTCGGGCCATCTGACGCCGTCGCTGAAGCTCAAGCGCAACGTCGTGGCGAAGGACTTCGCGGACGAGATCGAGGCGATCTACCAGAAGTAGGGCCCCTTACGGAAAAGCGTCATGGCGCGGTGTCCTCCACGAGGACCCGCGCCATCGTGCGTTCGGCGAGCGCGGTGATCGTCACGAACGGGTTCACCCCGATCGACCCCGGCACGAGCGAGCCATCGGTGACGTACAGCCGTGAATACCCCTTCACCCGGCCGTAGTTGTCGGTCGCCTTCCCGAGCACGCACCCACCCAGCGGGTGGTACGTGAAGTCGTCGGCGAAGATCTTGTTGGACGAGCCGAACAGGTCGTACCGGTAGATCGTGGCGTTCGCCGAGTTGATCCGGTCGAACAGCTTCTTGGCCATGCCCACCGACACGGCGCTCTGCGCGGCGCTCCACCCGAGCCGGACGGCACCGCTTGCCGAGTCGTACGAGAACGACGCGCGTTCCGGATTCTTGGTGATCGCCAGATAGAGGCTTACCCAGTGCTCCAGTCCCGTGGGTAAAGGAGCGATCTCGGCGAACACGGGGTTGGCGGCGTTGGCCCAGTCGTCGATGCCCATGACCGGCATGGTCGACTGGTTGGCCCCGACCGTGTCCCACAGGTGGTTGGCCCGGCCGAGCATCACGTTGCCGTTGGTCCCCCACCCGGTGCCGACGCTCGCGTCCAGGGCGGGCAGCGTGCCCGACTCGCGGGCGCGGACGAGGAGTTCGGTGGTGCCGACGCTGCCGCCGCCGAGGAAGAGGTATGTGCAGCCGTACTCCTTGGTCTCGACGACGGTGCCGGTGCTGTCGATCCGGTCGGCGGTCAGGACGTACGTCCCGTCGGGCGCCCTGCTGATCGACTTCACCCTCTCCAGGGTGTGGATGGTCACGTTCCCGGTGCCGACCGCGGAGGCGAGGTAGGTCTTGTCGAGGCTGCGCTTGCCGTGGTTGTTGCCGTAGATGACCTCCTGCCCGAGCGCGGACCTGGTGGCGGTGCCGGCGGCCTCGCGCTGCATGTGGGCGAAGTCGTAGACGTTGGGCACGAAGGTGGTTTTCAGGCCGGTGTTGGTCGCGTGCTTGCGGGAGATCCGGGTGAAGCGGTACCACTCCGTGGACTCGAACCAGGCGGGGTCGATCGTGTTGACGCCCAACATGGAGCGGGCGCGTGGGAAGTACGTGCTGTACATCTCCGCGGTGTCCACGGTCGGGAACTGCTCGGCGAAGTAGGACCGCAGCGGGGTGACCGCCATGCCGCCGTTGACCAGGGAGCCGCCGCCGACGCCTCGGCCGACGTAGACGGACATGTGGTCGTAGTGCACGCGGTCGAGGACGCCCGGGTAGGGGCTGATGTCCTTGTTGACGACGTCCAGCCACAGGAAGGTGGCGAGCGGGGCCTCGGTGCGGGTGCGGAACCACATCGAGCGCCGGTCGGGGGCGGCGGTGGAACAGAAGACCTTGCCGTCGGGGCCGGGGGTGTTCCAGAGGCGGCCCATCTCCAGGACGAGGGTGCGGATGCCGGCCTGGCCGAGGCGGAGGGCGGCGACTGCGCCGCCGTAGCCGGAGCCGATCACTATCGCCGGGGCGGATTCGACTGCGTCGGGCTCGGCGGAGTGGGCGGACTGGAGGCCGATGCGGGTGAAGCCGAGGGTGGCCGCGGTCTGTAGCGCCGCCATTCCGAGGATTTGACGTCTTGTCAGCTGACGCTGCATCAGGTTTGATGTCATGTGCGCAGCATGTGCGGATTTTAGGGTTCCGCCTAGTGGGATGCCGAGTATTCCTTGTTGGCGGCTGCGGCTTGTTTGTGGTTGATCGCGCAGTTCCCCGCGCCCCTAAAAGAAAGGGCGTTGCACTACAGCAGCGTTTTCAAGTGCTCTGCCAGCAGGTCCCAGCGCCACTTCTCCTCGACCCACTCCCTGCCCCGCTCCCCCATCCTGCGGCGCAGTTCGGCGTCTCCCAGGAGCGTGATGACGCGGTCGGCCGCGTCCTGCGGGGAGCCGCCCCTCACCACCCAGCCCGTCTCGCCGTCGAGCACCGCGTCCGGGGCGCCACCCGAGTCCCCGGCGACCACCGGCAGGCCCGTCGCCGACGCCTCCAGGTACACGATGCCGAGCCCCTCCACGTCCAGCCCGCCCCGTCTCGTCCGGCACGGCATCGCGAAGACATCCCCGGCGCCGTAGTGCGCGGGCAGTTCGGACCAGGGCACGGGGCCGGTGAAGCGGACGGAGTCGGCGACCCCTGTCTCCTCCGCCATCCGGCGCAGGTCCTTCTCGTACGGGCCGCCCCCGACGATCAGCAGCACGGCGTCCGGCTCGGCGGCGAGGATGCGGGGCATCGCCTGGATCAGGGTGTCCTGGCCCTTGCGCCTTACCAGGCGGGACACACAGACCACCACCGGGCGGTCCGTCAGGCCCAGCCGTGCCCGCACCTCGTCGCCGCCCGACCCGGAGTGGAAGGTCTTCTCGTCGACCCCCGGCGGCAGCTGCACCATCCGTGCGGCCGCGTCCGGCGTCAGCGCGGTCGCGATCCGTGAGCGCGTGTACTCGCCGAGGTAGGTGATCGTGTCCGTCGACTCCCCGATCCGGCGCAGCAGCTGCCGGGCCGCCGGCAGCTGGGCCCAGCCCGCCTCGTGACCGTGGGTCGTGGCCACCAGGCGCTCGGCGCCCGCCTTCCGGAGCGCCGGTGCCATCAGGCCGAGCGGGGCCGCCGCCCCGAACCACACCGACGTGCACCCGTGCTCGCGCAGCAGCTCCACCGCCCGCCGCGTCGCCCCGGGCGTCGGCAGCAGCATCGTCGTACGGTCCCGTACGACCGTGAAGGGCTGCTCGGCGTCGAAGGCGGCCGTGGCCTCGATGCCCTCGCGGCTGCGCTTCCAGGTGGAGGCGTAGACGACCAGCCGCTCGGGGTCGAGCCGCAGCGCCATGTTGTGCAGGAACGCCTGGATGCCGCCGGGGCGGGGCGGGAAGTCGTTGGTCACGATCAGGGTCTTGTGCATCGTCGCCGACCTTACCGAAGCCGCTGTTCACAGGCGGGGCTCGGCCGTGCTTATGGCCCGCACACAGCTGGACAGGACATCATGTTCCCCTCAAGACGGGAAGCGAACGGCAGGGGAACCGGTGGAGACGACGGGCACGCGGCGGTCCCTGGCGTGGCTTCTGGGGGTCTGGTGCCTGACCAGGCTGGTCCTGCTGCTCTTCGTGTTCAAGGTGTACGTCTTCCCCGGCCCGGACGTCACCAGCGACGTGTCGGTGATCTACCAGGGCTGGTACGAGGTGCTGCGCACCGGAACGTTCCCGCTGGACGACGTCACCTGGCAGTACCCGCCCGCCGCGGCCCTCGCGATCCTCTCCCCCGCGCTGGTGTTCTGGCTGGACTATTCGTCGGCGTTCTTCGTGCTCTGCTTCACCGCCGACCTGGCCGTCCTCCTGCTCCTGCTGTACGTCGGCCTGCGTCCGGGCCGGACGCTGCGCGGGGCCTGGGTGTGGGTCGCGGGCGTGCTGCTGCTGGGACCGACCGTGTACGCCCGCTACGACGTGATGGTCACCGCCGTCGCCGTGGCCGCGCTGCTGGCGGGCGCCCGGCATCCCCGGGTGATGGGGGCGCTGACGGCCTTCGGGGCGATGCTGAAGGTGTGGCCGGTGCTGCTGCTGGTCGCGGCCCGCAGGCGCGCCGCCTGGGGCTGGGCCGCGCTGACCGCCGGCGGCCTGGCGGCGGTGTTCGCCCTCGCCATGCCCGGTGCCTTCGCCTTCCTGACCTTCCAGCGCGACCGCGGCACCGAGGTGGAGTCGCTGGGCGCGCTGGTCTTCCATGTGGCCCGGCAGTACGGCTGGGACGGCCAGGTGCTGCTGAACTACGGCTCGGTGGAGTTCCTCGGCCCGTACGTCGACGTCGTCAGCACGGCCGCCCTCGCGCTCAGCGGGCTCGCCTTCGGCTGGCTGCTGCTGTGGCGGCTGCGGGCGAGGCGGTTCCTGCCGCACACGCTCGCGGACGCGGCCTTCGTGGCGGTGCTGATGTTCACGACGACCAGCCGGGTGATCAGCCCCCAGTACCTGGTGTGGCTGGTCGGCCTCGCGGCCGTGTGCCTGTGCTTCCGCGACAGCCGCATGAAGCTCCCCGTCGGCCTGGTCCTGGCGGCGTGCTTCGTGACGGTCCTGGAGTTCCCGGTCTGGTTCGCGCACGTCGTCGCCAGCGACGCCCTCGGCGTCACCCTCCTCTTCCTCCGCAACGGCCTCCTGGTCCTCGCCACACTCCTCGCGGCCCGCGAGCTCTGGCACTCGACGGTGACCCGGACCGCGCCACTCCTGGTACCGGCTCAGACCACCCGCGCCAAGCAGACCTCACTCCCCTCCTGACGCCACGCCCGCCGGAGCAGCACCAGCACTGCGGCGCACTGCACGCCCATGGAGAGCGCCAGGGCAAGGCACACGCCCGGCAGTCCGAGCCCCGACAGCCCATACGCGAGCGGCAGCTGTACGGCCGTACCCAGCACGGTCACCCGCAGCAGCACCGGCGCTTGGCCGCCCCCCTCGAAGACCCCGCCGAGCGCGATGAAGCAGGCCATCAGGACGAGATAGGGGCCACCGTGCCGGGAACCGGAAGGCGTTCTCGGCCCGAAGCCCGGGCGAAGCCCTGCTGGTTGGAGAGGCGCAGCCCCTGGAGAAGTACAGGGATCGCATTACCCGCCGGGGTCCAGGGGCGGAGCTCCTGGCGGGGTCGAAGGGGCAGAGCCCCTGGGATGGGACGGGCAGGGGCGGCGGGGGCGAAAAACCCCGCCGACCGGCACCCAACAACGGGTGCTCGACGAGCACCCGCCCCGCGCCGCATCCTGTCCCGGCCGAAGTGCTGCGCCGCAGGCTGGAGTTCCGCCATCGCGCAGCTGGAGCGGGCGGGCTGAGCCGGTGGGTCAGGCGAACTGAGCCTGTAGGTAGTCCCGCCACTGTGCCGTGAAGTCCTCCAGCGACGTACCCAGCACGTCCTTCAGCGCCCCCTCGACGGCCCCCGCCCGCCGCTCGTGCGCGCCCACGGCCCGGTAGAACTCGACGAGTCTGACCTCGCCCCAGCGTTCCGCGATCATCCGGCAGGCCATCCACCCGCTCTCGTAGGCCCGCGCCAGCTTGCCCGAGTCGCCGGTGAAGCCGAAGTCCGCGTCGGACGGGAGTGCCGGCGGCACCCGGCCCTCGGTCACCGCACGCCACAGTTCGGGCGCGGCCTGGGACGGGGAGCGGCCGCTGCCGAGATAGCCGACCCAGTCGGCGTAGCCCTCGGACAGCCACAGCGGGGTGGCGGCGGTGGTGTCGGCACGCGTGGCGACATGGGTGGCCTCGTGGGTGAGGACGACCTGTTTGCCGATGGCGCCGAGGACGCCGTACGCGTCGGGGTTGACGATGATCCGGTCGGCGGGCGCGTTCGCCGGGGCGCCGGTCTCGCCGGTGGTGACCGCGGCGATCCCGCGGTAGGAGGACGCGGGTGAGCCGAGGAGGCCCGCCATGCCGGCGAGTGACTTCGGTACGAGGACGACGACGTGCCGGGACCAGTCCGTGCCCCACGCCTGCGACACGGCCGGTACCGCGTCGTCCGCCAGCTCCGCGTACGACCGCAGCGCCGCGGCGGACTGCCCGACGCCCAGGACGAGGCTGTGCTCACCCCGTTCGACGCTCACCGCGCCCTGGTCCCACAGCTGCTGGGCGGAGCCCTTCGCGGGCCGCTCGGCCTCGACGTACCAGTGGCCCTCCATGTCCAGGCTCAGGCTCAGCGTGCGGCCGGCGGTGACGGGAGCCCGGTCGTAGCCCCGGACGCGGTAGCGCAGCTCGGCCTCGGCGGTCGCGGTGTCGCCGGTGCGGCGCAGGCCGGTCAGGCGGTACGACCAGTCGGCGAGGGGCAGCGCCCGCAGGTTGCCGAACCAGTCCCGCGCGCCCGTGTCCAGGAACGCCGCCTCGTCGCGGTCGAGTATCGCCGCGGACCGCCGGTCGAGGACGCGCTGCACCTCGGCCGTCGCGCTGTCGGTGCCGGGCCGCCCGCCGCAGCCCACGAGGGAGACGAGCAGCAGACACAGCGCAACGACCATGCGCGTTCCCGACGCCCGCCTTCGACCAGCCATTTCCCGATCGTACGGCGGGGAGCGCGCACGAGTCAGACCCGCGTACGGACCGGCATTCAGACGCACGGGAACGGAGCCCCACCCGACGGGGGAGCCGTTCGGGCCACACCGACCGCGGGAACCTGACCGCGTCAGACCCTGGTGACCGTCGCGCCCGGGATCATGCCGACCGGGTCGTAGCGCACGGGGGCGCCGGGGTAGGGCGCGTGGATGACCTGGCCGTTGCCGACGTACATGCCGACATGGCTGGCGTCGGAGCGGTAGGTGACCACGTCACCGGGCTGGGCCTCGGAGAGCGGGACCTGCCGGCCGGCGTACCGCTGGCCCTGCGAGGTGCGCGGCAGGGAGACGCCGGCCTGGGCGTACGACCACTGGATCAGGCCCGAACAGTCGAAGCCGTAGGGCCCGTTGGCGCCCCACACATACGGCCTGCCCAGCGCGGACTGGGCGGCGGCGACGGCGGCCGCCGCGCGGGCCGAGGAGGCGACGGCGTCGCCGAAGTCGGGCAGGACGTCGCGGCCGGAGCGGGAGGCGCGGTCGTAGGCGGCGCGGTCGCTCTCCGTGAGGGAGTTCAGGAGCCTGCGGGCCTGGGCGAGTTTGTGCTCGACGGTCCGCTTGTGGAGGGCGACGGCCCTGCGGCTCTTCTCCAGCTCGGTGAGCTTCTTGGCCGCCTCGGCGCGCTCCTGGGCGAGGACGCGCATGGCGTCCTGGAGGTCCTCCAGCTCCCCGGCCTGGTGGGCGCTGATCCGGGCGATCCGGGCGGCCTTGTCGAGGTAGTCGGCCGGGTCGTCGGAGAGCAGCAGGGCGAGGGAGGGGTCGATGCCGCCGGACCGGTACTGGGCACCGGCCAGCAGGCCGAGCGCGTCCCGCATGGAGTTGATGTCCTCCTGCTGCCGGGCGATCCGGTCCTGTGACCTGCGCACCTGCTCGCGGAGCTTGTCGGCCCGCTCGTCGGCCTTGTTGTAGGCCTCGGTGGCCTTCTCGGCCTCCTCGTAGAGGCGGTCCACCTTGGCCCGGGTGTCGTCGTGCGGTGCGGCCGTGGCCGGTACGACCCCGAGGGCCGTGGCGGCGGCTGACATGACACAGAGCGCTGCACCGGCGCCACGGTCGAACCCGGCTGGTGCAAGGCGGCGATGAGACCCCACGGGAAGCCGCTCTCCTTCCGCTGGCGGACAAGGACTCGTCCCCCGGCATCGAGGGAAACGCGGCAGACAGTAGCTCCGTGCCGGGGTGACGACCAACGACCGTCGCGGGCACACAAAGTGACGCCCCGCCTATGACGCAGGTCATGGGCGGGGCGTGGGGTCAGTCGGCGGTGCCGTAATTCCCTCGTTCGGGCGGCACGTTGTGTTGATCTTGGAGGCGTACGACCGGGGTCAGATGCGGACGCCGAACTGGAACGGCATGTTGTTGATCGACTCGTAGCGGACGACCGTGCCGGTGCGCGGGGCGTGCAGGATCTGGCCGTTGCCGGCGTAGAAGCCGACGTGGTGCAGGTCGCCGTAGAAGATGACCAGGTCGCCGACCTTGAGCTCGGACTGGCTGTAGATGCGCGTGCCGTAGCTGGCCTGGGCCTGCGAGGTGCGCGGTATGGAGACACCGGCCTGGGCGAAGGCCCAGGAGGTCAGGCCCGAGCAGTCGAAGGAGGACGGGCCGGAGGCGCCGTAGACGTAGGGCGAGCCGATCTTGCTCTGGGCGGCCTGGAAGGCGGCCATGGCGCGGCCGGAGCCGGGAGCGTCGTTGCCGAGGTCGACGCGCTCGGCGGAGGAACGGCTGGCGCGCTCCTCCTCGGCGGCCATGGCGGCCTTCTCCGCAGCCGTCAGGGTGTTGAGCAGCTTCTGCGCCTCGGCGAGCTTGGCCTGGACTTCGTTCTTCTTCTTGCCCAGTTGGTCGCGGGTGGAAGAGAGGTCCTTGAGCTTGTCGGCGGCCTCGGCGCGCTGCTGGGCGAGCTCGAGCTGCTTGTCCTGGATCTTCTTCAGCTGGTCGACCTGCTGGGCGCTCAGCTGGTCCATGGTGGACGCCTTGTCCAGGTAGTCGTCCGGGTCGGACGACAGGAACAGCTGGACGGAGGAGTCGATGCTGCCCGTGCGGTACTGGGCGGCGGCCGCGAGGCCCATCGCGTCGCGCAGCTCGTTGAGCTCTTCCTGGCCGCGGGCGACGTTGTCCTGGATGGTGGAGATCTCCTTCTGGAGCTTCCCCTGCTTCTCCTTGGCCCCGTTGTACTCCTCGGTGGCGTGCTCGGCCTGCTCGTAGAGCTTGTCGACCTTGGCCTTGACCTCGTCCTTGCTCGGCTTCTCGCTGGGGGCCGCGTTGGCGGCCTGCGAACTGATGGCCACGGCAGCAGCGGCAGCGGTGGTCAGCACGGTCACGCGTGCACGGCTCGGCTGCTTCGGTCGACGGTGGGACGCCACGGAGGTGAAACCCTTCTTGTGAGTGATCACCCGCTCGGAGGTTCGACGCCAGACCCTAGTGACCCTCTTGTGATCAGATCAAATCCTCACACGAAAAATCTCGTCACACCCATCATTCTTTACACACAACTCACATGCGGTGATGCGCGATTGACCCTACGTTGCGCGCCGGTCAGGTCAATTCGGGCATTAGCCCTGTACGTTGGCCTATTCAGGACAGCCGCTTGAGAAGCACCGCAGAAGCCACCGGACGCGCCCCCGCCCGAGCCACCCCGTCGGCCACCTCGCGGTCGGTGGAGGCGACGATGACCGGCCGGCCCGGCGGCTCGGCGCGCACCAGCTGGCGGATGAGTTCGTCGGCGGTCACGCCCGGCTTGGAGAACAGCACCCGCACCCCGCGCGGCGGCGCGAGCAGCACCGGCGCGGCCAGTTCGGCCCCGTCGAAGACACAGGTCACCTCGGCGCCGGTCTGCGCGGCGAGCTGGGAGAGCTGGCCGAGCAGTCGCAGGCGCTGCTTCTCCAGGGGCATCTGGGGATAGCCGGTCTTGGTGACGTTGTAGCCGTCGACGACCAGATGGGCCTGCGGCAGGGCGAGGAGCTGGTCGAGGATCGCGGGGTCGTTCTCGGACAGGGCCCGCGCGGCGATGTCCTTCGGGGTCATGCGGCCCGGTTCGACCGCGTCGACGGTCTCGGCGGGCCGTACGGAGACCGGCGGCAACGCCAGTTCGCGGCGCAGCCCTTGGGTGGCGTCCAGCAGGGTGTCCAGAAGCAGCCGTACGCGCATGTCCTCGACACTGCGCCCCTCGCGTGCTGCTCTGCGCGTGGCTTCGAGGGCGGCCTCGGCTTCTCCGAGCCGCGCCTTGAGTCGCCGGGTCTCGCTCTCGGCCGCGGAGAGCTGGGCTTGTCCCTCGGTGCGCACGGCCTCGATCTCGCCCTGGATCTTGCGCAGGGCGGCCTCGCCGCGCTTGACGTCACTGAGGGCGGAGCGCAGCTTTCGGTGAAGCGATTCGGCTTCCTTCTTGGCCGCGTCCAGTTCGGTGCGCAGCCGCTCGGTCTCGTGCCGGGTGTGCTCCCGGGCGTGGGCGAGCTCCTCGCGCAGCCGCTCCAGCTCGGCGCGGTTCTCCTCGTCGGCGCGCTCGGCGTCGGCCCGCTGGGCCTCCTCGCCGGCCGCCGTCACCAGCTTCACCCAGCCCGTGGGCCGCAGCACATAGGCCGCGGCCGCCACGTCGAGCGGGTCCGCGGCCGGAGGCGCCGAGCCGGAGTCGAGAGCGCCGGAGAGCTCCGGCTGGGTCTCTCTGAACTTCTCCCCGATGCGCTGCCGGAACAGCGGATCGGTCTCCAGCGCCGCCGCCATGGCGTTGCCGGCGAACTTGGCCCGGCGGTTCGGGGCGAACCGGGCGTACTGCCGTAGCTGCGCGGGCAGTTCGCCGACGGTCAGCCCGCCGAACCCGTCGGACACGATCTGTACGACCTTGCGCCGTACGGCATCGGGCAGCGGACGGTCGAGCACCTCAGCGGCGCCGTCGCCCGGCCCCCCGCCTTGTGTCTCCACCATCCGTCACACCCCAATGCCTGTGCGGGATCCCCGTGGGGATCACCTGTACGGCAGCCCGCTCCCGTCAGGAGCCGGCGCCCGGCCTGTCCACGAGTTCCACCTTGTCCACTGCGTTGCACCAGCGGCAGCGCACCGACTCGATCGTCTCACTGAGCACCTCGCGCTCCTCGACCTTGGGCTCACCGGCCAGATCGAGGTGGACGTACTCCACGACCTTGGACGAGCGCGTCACGTCGAAGCGCGTGAGGTTGCCGCAGAGGGTGCAGCGCCACCGCGTCGTGGCGGTCGGCAGGGGAACCGTCATCGTGACCGTGCTCTTTCCTTCTAGGCTTTCCATTGTCCGCGACGCCCCGGGGGCTCCCCGGTACGTGTGGCTCGTAACCCTACGGCCTGGCGGGTACTCGCCGCCTGTCCGTCTCGGGCGGCGAGGCGGTCTGTGCGCGTGCGTCCCGTTACGTCATGCTCTGTATTCATGATCGGCAACTGGAGCGTGGCGCATTTCGGGACCCGGTTCGGCAGAGCGGGCCGGTCGGCCCGGTCGGTCCTCCGGTCGCCGGCGCCGGTGACGTACGGGCTGATCGCCCTGTGCTGTCTGCTCTTCCTGACAGGACCGGCGGCGGGGCTCAATCCGGCGTACGGCTCCGGCGAGGCGCTGCTCGCCGCGCAGCGGGCCTACTTCCACCGTTGGGGTGTGGTCCCCGCGGAGCTCTTCGAGGGGGCGCCACGGGCCGTCCTCACCCCTGCCACGGCCCTCTTCGTGCACGGCAGCTGGGTGCACCTGCTCGGCAACATGCTCTTCCTCTACGTCTTCGGCGTGATGACCGAGGAACGGATGGGCCGCGTCCAGTTCACGCTCTTCTACCTGGGCTGCGGCTACCTGGCCCTGCTGGGCTACGCGGCCGCCAACGACGACTCCGGCCAGTCCCTGGTCGGCGCGTCCGGGGCGATCTCCGCGGTCCTGGGCGCGTTCCTGTTCCTCTTCCCCGGGGCGCGCGTCACAAGCCTGCTTCCGTTCCTGCTCTTCCTGCCGCTGCGCTTCCCCGCCTGGGTCGTGCTGCCCTTCTGGGTGGCCCTGCAGTGGGTGGCGGCGGGGCGGGCCGACCAGGGGCCGGGGGTGGCGTATCTGGCGCACCTGGTGGGGTTCGGGGTGGGCTTCGGCTACGCGTGGGTGAGGTTCGGCCCTACGACTAGAGTGAAGTCCGCCCCTGCTCCGGCCTCCGAGGGAGAGAACCAGCCGTGATCACCGCGATCGTCCTGATCAAGACCAGCGTGGACCGGATTCCCGAGATCGCGGAGCGGATCGCTTCGCTGGAGAGCGTCAGCGAGGTCTTCTCGGTCACCGGGACGTACGACCTGATCGCCATGGTGCGGGTGAAGCAGCACGAGGACCTCGCCGAGGTCATCCCCGGCCGGATCAGCAAGATCCCCGGCGTGGAGGCGACGGACACGCACGTGGCGTTCCGGACGTACTCGCAGCACGACCTGGAGGCGGCGTTCGCGATCGGGCTGGACAGCTGAGACTCCGCCACCGCTCAGGATGAAGAGTTCTTCATCCTGAGCTCATCCGCGTCGCCGGGCGCCGGGGGCAGGATCGGCCGCATGGTCTTCTCGCACCGGATGGCGGCCCTGGCCGCCGTCGTGGCGATTCCGCTGGGTATCGCCGCGACCAGCTTCGCCCTCACCGACAAACCCGAGTCGCCGCAGGTCCCGCCCAAGGTGGAGCTGAACAGCGGCTCCCCCACCCCGACGCCCACCCGGCCCGCACCGACGCCGAGCGACGAGGTCGTGTCCCGGCCCCCGGTGACCGACAGCCCCGCGAGTGACGACGATGACGACGCAGGCGACCGGGAGACCGGAGACGACGACCGCGGCGAGCCCGGGGACGACGGCTGATCCGATGCGCCGGCGGATCTCCGCCCGGGTCCGCATTCTGCTCTGGCTGCTGCTCGTGATGACCGTCGGCCTGCTGTCCGTGGCCGCCACCACCCGCTCGATCCTGCTGCGGGACGTCGACCACCGGATCAACGCCGTGCTCGCCCAGGAGGCCGGCGAGTTCGCCAACTTCCAGAAGCGGGGCGTCGATCCCGAGACCGGGCGCCCGTTCACCGACCCGTCCAGGCTGCTGAAGGAGTTCCTGGTACGGCAGTACGCCGACCCGGACGAGGAGTTGCTCGGCCTGGTCGGCCGGGCGGGCCACACCCCCGCGCAGTTCTTCCAGGAGCGCGACATCCCCGTCGCCCTGCCGCTGCACAGGGACGACGACGCGCTGCGCCGTATCTACGACTCACCCGACTCCACCGGCACGCTGCACCGGGCGTCGGGCGAGATCCGCTGGGCGAAGGTCGCCGTCGCCCGGGCCGGCGGCGAGACGGAGGCCGCGTTCGTCGTCGCCTTCCACCCGGGGCGGGAGCAGGCCGCGGTGAACGACCAGTTCCGCGTCCTGCTCGCCATCTCCGGAGTCGCCCTGCTGCTGATGACCGGCATCGGCTGGGTGGTCGCCGGGCGGATCCTCAAGCCCGTACGGCTGGTGCGCACCGCGGCCGCGCAGCTCACCGAGCAGGACCTCACCCGCCGTATCCCGGTGCACGGGCGCGACGACATCGCCGCGCTCGCGGAGACGTTCAACGCCATGCTCGACCGGCTGGAGCGCGCCTTCGCCGCCCAGCGCGAGTTCGTCGACGACGCGGGCCACGAACTGCGCACGCCGATCACCATCGTGCGCGGGCACCTGGAGCTCATGGGCGACGACCCCGCCGAGCGCGAGGAGACGATACGCCTGGTCACCGACGAGCTGGACCGGATGAGCCGCATCGTCGAGGACCTGCTGCTGCTCGCCAAGGCCGAGCGCCCCGACTTCGTCGCCCCGGAGCCGGTGCAACTCGCCGAGCTCACCGCCGACGTCTACGTCAAGGCCCGCACCCTCGGCGGGCGGGACTGGCAGCTCGCCGAGGTGGCCGACGTCGAGGCCGAGCTGGACCCGCAGCGGATCACCCAGGCGATGGTCCAGCTGGCGCAGAACGCCGTGCAGCACACCGCGCCGGGGCAGACCGTCCGGATCGGCTCCCGCGCCGACGGCCAGGGCGTCGAGCTGTACGTCGCCGACTCCGGGCCCGGAGTCCAGCCGCAGGACGCCGAGGTGATCTTCGAACGGTTCCGCCGCGGCACGGCCCGGCGCGGCGCCCACGGCTCGGGGGCCGGGCTCGGCCTGTCGATCGTCCGGGCGATCGCCGAGGCGCATGGCGGCCGGGTGCGGCTGCGCGCCACCGAGGGCGGCGGCGCCACCTTCGCACTGGTACTGGGAGAGGCACAGACGTGACCCGCATTCTCATCGTCGAGGACGAGGAGCGCATCGCCTCCTTCGTCGAGAAGGGCCTGCGCGCCAACGGCTTCACCACGACCGTCGTCGGCGACGGCGAGGCCGCTCACGAGTACGCGCTGACCGGCAGTTTCGATCTGGTTGTCCTGGACATCGGGCTGCCCGGCCGCGACGGCTTCACGGTCCTGCGGGAACTGCGGGAGGCACGGGTGACGGTCCCGGTGATCGTGCTGACCGCGCGGGACTCCGTACGGGACACGGTGGCCGGTCTGGAGGGCGGCGCCGACGACTGGATGACCAAGCCCTTCCGCTTCGAGGAACTGCTCGCGCGGGTGCGCCTGCGGTTGCGTACGGCGGCCCGGGCGCCCGAGGTGACGGTGCTGCGGTCCGGCTCGCTCACCCTCGACCTGCGCACCCGGCGGGCGCGCGCCGGGGAGCGGACCGTGGACCTGACGGCACGTGAGTTCGTACTCCTGGAGCTGTTCCTGAGGCATCCGGGGCAGGTACTGTCCCGCGAGCAGATCCTGTCGCACGTGTGGGGCTACGACTTCGATCCCGGATCGAACATCGTGGACGTGTACGTACGGGCGCTGCGCAAGAAGCTGGGCGCCGAGCAGCTGGAGACGGTACGGGGCATGGGGTACCGGCTCCCCGCGTGAAGTTCTCTTCATGTGCGGCTCATCGACCGCTCACCGCCCGGGTGAACCCTCGATGACGTGACCCTGAACCTCCGTCTGAGCGCGGCGCTCTGTGTGGCGCTCTCCCTGTGCGCACTGCTCGCGGTGCCCGGCAACTTCCCCGGCCTCGGCGCCGACGCCCGCCTCACCCTCGCCGTGTTCGCCCTGGCGACCTGCGCCTGGATCGCCACGCCGGTCGACGACACGTACATCGCGCTGGGCGCCGGACTCGCACTGACGGTGACCGGGGTGATCAGCAGCGACACCCTCTTCGGCACCCTGGGCGACTCCACGGTGTGGCTGCTGATCTGCGCCTTCGTGCTGGCGGCGGCGGTGACCCGGACCGGGCTCGCGGGGCGGGCGGCGGCGTTCCTGGTCGGCGGGGCACGCACCGTACGGCAGCTCGTGCACCTGACCACCGCCGCCCTGGTCGTCACGGCGTTCGCGGTGCCGGCCACCTCGGGGCGGGCCGCCCTCGCGCTGCCGGTGTTCCTCGCGCTCGCCAAGGCGCTGGCCGGCCGCAGGCGGCTGGTCGTGATGCTGGCACTGCTGTTCCCGACCGTGATCCTGCTGTCGGCGGTGGCGACACTGATCGGGGCGGGCGCGCATCTGATCACCGTGTCGGTGCTGTGGCAGGCCACCGGTGACCGGATCGGCTTCACCGAGTGGCTGCTGCTCGGCCTGCCCCTGGCCGTGGCGTCGTCCCATCTGGCCGCCGAGGCGGTCCTCCTGACGGCCACTCGGCGCGCGGACCGAAAGGGTGCCGTGCGCATCACCCCCGAGCAGATCCAGGAGCACAGCGACCATCCGGTCACCGGCTCCTGGACGCAGGCCGAGAAACGCTGCGCCCTACTGCTCGGCACGGTCGTCCTGCTGTGGTGCAGCGAGCCGCTGCACCGGGTACCGCCCGCGGTCGTGGCGCTGATCGGCGCGGTGGTGGCCGCCTCGCCGGCCCTCGGCACCGTGCGTCTGAAGGACGCGCTGAAGACGGTCCCCTGGTCGCTGCTGCTGTTCATGGCCGCGACGATGGCGATGGGCGTCGCGCTCGCCGACTCCGGGGCCGCGAAGTGGCTGGTCGACGGGCTGCCCGGTGGAGTCGGCCCGGTGTTGTTCCTGATCGCCGTGATCGCGGTCAGCACGGCGGCCCACCTCGTCCTCCAGTCCCGCTCGGCCCGCTCCTCGGTCCTGGTCCCGCTGGTCGTCGCGGCCGCCGTGGGCTCCGGGGTCAACCCGGTCGCCGCCGCACTCGCGTCCACCGCGGCGGCCGGTTTCTGCCACACCCTCCCGGCCTCGGCGAAGCCGGTCACCCTCTTCTCCGACATCCCGGGGACGCCCACCTACACCCCGCGCGACCTACTGCGCCTGTCCGCCGTCCTGGCCCCGCTGACGGCCGCCCTCGTCCTGCTGTTCGCCGTGGCGGTGTGGCCGCTGCTCGGCGTGCCCGTGACGCGATGAGAGGGCCGCGATGGGTCGTCGGTTGTCTGCTGCGCCGTCGTGGCTGGTCGCGCAGTTCCCCGCGCCCCTCAAGAGGGCGTTGCCGCCGTACGCATCCGATCTGCTTAGGAGACCTCCGATGCTGACCCGAGTCGTCGTAGCCCCCAGCGGCTTCAAGGAGTCCCTGTCCGCCCAGGCCGCCGCCGACGCCATCGCGGACGGCGTCCGCCGGGTCCTGCCGGACGCCGTGCTCGACCTGATCCCCCTGGTGGACGGCGGCGAGGGCACGGCCACCGCACTGGCCGCCGCTACCGGCGGACGGCTCGTCGCACTGCCCGCCACGGGCCCGGTCGGCGAGCCGGTCGGCACGCACTTCGCACTGCTGGGCGCCGGAGACACCGCAGTCGTGGAGATGGCCGCGGTCGCGGGCCTCTCCCTCGTCCCACGCGCCCTGCGCGACCCGGGCGCCACGACGACGTACGGCGTCGGCGAACTGATCCGCGCCGCGCTCGACACGGGCGTACGGCGGATCCTGATCGGCTGCGGCGACTCGGGTACGTCCGACGGCGGCGCTGGCGCGCTCCAGGCCCTCGGCGCCCGGCTGCTGGACGCCGACGGCTTCGAACTCCCTCGCGGGGGACGTGAGTTGACGCGACTTGCGCGGATCGACCCCGCCGGCCTGGACCCGCGCCTGCGGGACGTGGAGCTGCTCGTCGCCTGCAACCCGTACAACGTGCTGTGCGGCGAGCGCGGCGTGGCCCGCGTCTTCGGCCCGCAGAAGGGGGCGACGCCCGCGCAGGTGGAGGAGCTGTCGGCGGGGCTGGAGAACTGGGCGCGCGTCCTCACCTGCGATCTGGGGATCGTGGACACGGACTTGTACGCCGGCCCCGGCACCGGCGCCTCCGGCGGCCTGGGCGCGGGCCTCGCCGCGCTGGGCGCCCGACTGCTCCCGCGCTTCGACGTGCTCCTGGACCACCTCGACCTGGACGCCCGCCTCGCGCGCGCCGACCTGGTCGTCACCGCCGAGGGCGCCCTGGACCACCAGACGCCCCGCGGCAAGGTCCCGGCCGAAGTGGCCCGCCGGGCCAAGCTGTACGGCCGCCCGGTGCTCGTGCTGGCGGGCACGCTCGGCGAGGGCGCGCACGACGTGCCGGGCGTGGACGCGTTCAGCGGGATCCTGCCGGCGCCGATGGCCCTGGCGGAGGCCCTCGTCCGGGCCTCCGAACTCCTCACGGACGCCACCGAACGCGCCCTGCGGATGATCCTGCTGGGCGCCCGGCTACCGGTTCACGCCGACGTGTCCGGAACGCAACGCCCGTCCTCCGTACGGTAGTTCCACTTCGCCCCGTCGGTCACGAGCTCCTTCACGGCGTTCACGAACCGCTCCACGTGCTCGTCCGGCGTACCGGCCCCGAAGCTCACCCGGATCGCGTTGAGGGACTTCTCGCCGGGCGCCGCCTCCGGAGCACCGCACTCGCCCTGCGTCTGCGGGTCGCTGCCCAGCAGCGTCCGGACCAGCGGGTGGGCGCAGAACAGGCCGTCGCGCACCCCGATGCCGTACTCGGCGGAGAGGGCGGCGGCGAAGTGGGAGCTGTTCCAGCCGTCGACGACGAAGGAGATCACGCCGACGCGGGGGGCGTCGTCGCCGAAGAGGGAGAGGATCCGGACCTCGGGCACCTCGGCGAGCCCTGCCCGCACCTTCTCGATCAGGTACTGCTCGCGGGCGACGAGCTGGTCGAAGCCCGCCTCGGTGAGGGCCTTGCAGGCGGAGGCGATGGAGTAGGCGCCGATGACGTTCGGGGAGCCGGCCTCGTGGCGGGCGGCGCTCTCGTGCCACTCCACGTCCACTCCCCCGTCCTCGCGCCGGGCGACCTTGCGGCTCGCGCCGCCGCCCGCGAGGTACGGCTCGGCCTCGCTCAGCCAGTCGGCGCGGCCGGCCAGGACGCCGGAGCCGAAGGGGGCGTACAGCTTGTGGCCGGAGAAGGCGACCCAGTCGACGTCGAGGTCACGGACGCTCACCGGGTGATGCGGGGCCAGCTGGGCGGCGTCCAGGACGATCCGGGCGCCGTGCGCGTGGGCGGCGGCCGCGAGCTCGCGTACGGGCCACAGCTCGCCGGTGACGTTCGAGGCGCCGGTGACGCAGACCAGGGCCGGGCCGTAAGGGTCGCGGTCGGCGAGGGCGCGCTCGAGGGTCTCGACGGCCTGGCGCGGGGTGCGGGGCGCGTTGAGGTAGGTTACGCGGGCGTCGCGCCAAGGCAGCAGGGAGGCGTGGTGCTCGGTCTCGAAGACGAAGACCTGGCAGTCGGCCGGGAGGGCGGCGGCGAGGAGGTTGAGCGAGTCGGTGGTGGAGCGGGTGAAGACCACCTGGTCCGTGTCCCGGCAGTCGAGGAACTCGGCGACCGTCCTGCGGGCGTTCTCGAACAGGTCGGTGGAGAGCTGCGAGAGGTAGCCGGCGCCGCGGTGGACGCTGCCGTAGTACGGAGCGTAGGCGGCCACGTCGTCCCAGACGCGCTGGAGGGCGGGCGCGCTGGCGGCGTAGTCGAGCGCGGCGTAGGTGACCTCGCCGCCGGTGACGAGCGGGACGGTGACATCCCGGCCCAGAACGGGCAGCGGGGAGCAAACGGACTGGGCGGCGGCAGCGGTGGCGACAGACATGGCGAACTCCCGTGAGGGGCATGCGAGTTGAAGGCATGCAGAGAAGAGAAAAAGGGTGCGCGGAGGCGGGGCTCGGCGGCCCTATCGCATTCGCTTGCTCACGGAAGACTCCCTCGAACGACCAGGACCCCTGGCTTCGAGAGGGGCCCGCGCTTGCCGTAGACCTCGCTGCCTACGGCCTGGTCTTCACCCGGGGCACCCCGCCACGGACGGAGGGTTGCCGGACAGTCGGCCGGGGCCTCATGACTGTCACTCATGACCTGGTCAAGAACGTACGTGAAGTGATCGCGGTCCCGCAACCCGTGTCCGAATTACGGGACCGCCCTTCCGCGCTATGCGTTGCTGGCCGCCACCCAGCGGTCGAGGGTCCGCTTGGCCGCCCCGGAGTCGATCGACTCCGCCGCCTTCGCCATCCCGGCCCGGATCTGCTCGGTGAGCGAGGCGTCCGTCGGGTTCAACGCCACCAGCGCGGCAGCCGAGTTCAGCAGTACGGCGTCCCGGACGGGCCCCGTCTCGCCGTTCAGCAGGCGCAGCGCCACGTCGGCGTTGTACGAGGCGTCAGCGCCCCGCAGCGCCTCCACCGGCACCAGCTCGATGCCGACGTCCCGCGGGTCGAAGGCCTCCTCGGTCACCTTGCCGTCGCGCACCACCCACACCCGGGACGTGGACGTCGTCGTGAGCTCGTCGAGGCCGTCGTCACCGCGGAACACCAGCGAGGAGTTGCCGCGCTCGGCGAAGACGCCCGCGACGATCGGCGCCATGAGCGGGTCCGCCACGCCGACCGCCTGGGCCTTCACCTTCGCCGGGTTGGTCAGCGGACCGAGGACGTTGAAGGTGGTCCTGATGCCCAACTGGCCTCGCGCGGCCGCCACATGGCGCAGTGACGGATGGAACTTCACCGCGAAACAGAAGGTGATCCCGGCCTCCTCCGCGACCTCCGCCACCCGCTGCGGCGTCAGCTCAAGATTGACGCCGAGCTTCTCCAGCACATCCGAGGCGCCCGATGCCGAGGACGCCGCCCGGTTCCCGTGCTTGACGACCTTGGCACCCGTGCCGGCGATGACGATCGACGACATCGTGGAGATGTTCACCGTCTTCGCGCCGTCGCCGCCCGTACCGACGATGTCGACGGTCGGGCCCGACACCTCGATCACGTTCGCGTGCTCGTACATCGTCCGGACGAGACCCGCGATCTCCTCGACGGTCTCTCCCTTGGCCCGCAGCGCCACCACGAAGCCGGCGATCTGCGCGTCCGTCGCCTCGCCGCGCATGATCAGGTCCATCGCCCACGCGGTGTCGTCGGCGGTCAGGTTCCGGCCGTCCAGCAGGCCGTTCAGCAGCAGGGGCCAGGAACGGCCCGCCGCGGTGTCGCCTCCAGCGGGGGTCACAGCGCTCATAAGCCGCTCCTGGGTCAGGCGTCCCGCACTACGGGACGAGAATCTCAACGAGGTCCACCCTATCCAGCCACGGGGCATGAAGAAGGGCCCCGTCCGGTCTTCGGACGGGGCCCTTCAACGTGGCGTGGCTGAACGGTCCTGGCAGGGTCGCGGTTCCCCGCGCCCCTTTTAGGGGCGCGGGGAACTGCGCGACCAGCCTCGACGGAGCCGCAGACGACAACCGACACAACGCGGCACTACCAAACGCGGCGCTACCAGCGGAGCGTCAGTGGTGGCCGTGGCCGCTCGTGATCTCCTTGTACTCCTCGACGGTCGGCTTGGGAATCTGGCCGTCCTCGCCGAAGTACGCCTTGCTGAGCTTGGCGCGCAGCTTCTCGGAGCCCTTCACCTTGCGCTCGACGCCGTTCTCGTCGACCGTCGGGCCGATCTCGAGCGGCTTGTACTGCTCGTGCGCGGTGAGGGTGTGCAGCGCGTCCTGGCTGAGCGGCTCGTGCACCTCGATGAACTCACCGTGCGGCAGGCGCTTGATGATGCCCGACTCGCGGCCGTGCAGCACCTTGTCCTTGTCCCGGCGCTGCAGGCCGAGGCAGATCCGCCTGGTGATGATGAACGCGAGGACCGGTCCGGCGAAGAACCCGATCCGGACGAACCAGGTGACCGCGTTGATCGACAGGTGGAAGTGGGTGGCCCACAGGTCGTTGCCACCGCCGACCAGGCCGATCATGTACACGGTGATCCAGGCGACACCGAACGCGGTACGCGTCGGGGCGTTGCGCGGACGGTCCAGGATGTGGTGCTCGCGCTTGTCGCCGGTGACCCAGGACTCGATGAACGGGTAGACCGCGATCGCCGCCAGGACCACACCGAAGAGCACCAGCGGGATGAACACACCCAGGACCAGCGTGTGGCCCCAGAGGTTGATCTCCCAGCCCGGCATGTAGCGGACCAGACCCTCGGCGAAGCCCATGTACCAGTCGGGCTGGGCGCCGGTGGACACCTGGTCGGGACGGTAGGGGCCCATCGCCCAGATCGGGTTGATCTGGGCGACCGCCGCGATGGCCGCGATGACACCGAAGACCAGGAAGAAGAAGCCTCCGGCCTTGGCCATGTAGACCGGCAGCAGCGGCATGCCGACGACGTTCTTGTTGCTCTTGCCGGGGCCCGCGAACTGCGTGTGCTTGTGGTAGAAGACCAGGATCAGGTGGCCGACGACCAGGCCGAGCATGATGCCCGGCAGCAGCAGGATGTGGATCGAGTAGAAGCGGGCCACGAAGTCGACGCCCGGGAACTCGCCGCCGAACAGGAAGAACGAGATGTACGTGCCGACGATCGGCATGGACAGGATCGCGCCCTCGGTGAAGCGCACACCCGTACCGGAGAGCAGGTCGTCCGGGAGCGAGTAGCCGGTGAAACCGGTGAACATGCCCAGGACGAACAGCAGGAAGCCGAACAGCCAGTTGATCTCACGCGGCTTGCGGAACGCGCCGGTGAAGAACACGCGCATCATGTGCACGAACATGCCGGCGAGGAAGATCAGCGCGGCCCAGTGGTGGATCTGCCGGATGAGCAGACCACCGCGCACGTCGAAGGAGATGTGCAGGGTCGAGCTGAACGCCTCCGACATGAGCTGTCCCTGGAGCGGGACGTAGGAGCCGTGGTACTCCACCTCGTTCATCGACGGGTGGAAGAACAGCGTCAGGTACACACCCGTGAGGATGATGATGATGAAGCTGTAGAGGCAGACCTCACCCAACATGAACGACCAGTGGTCGGGGAAGATCTTGCGCATGTTGGCCTTGGCCAGGGAGTAGATCCCCAGCCGGCCGTCGGCCCAGTCGGCGACGCGCTCGCCGGCCGGTGCCTTCCCGCGAGAGCGGGACTCGGGGGTCGTCGTAGTGCTCATCCGCGCTCCCAGAAAGCAGGACCGACGGGCTCTTCGAAGTCGCCGAGCGCCTCGAGGTAGCCCTCGTCGTTCACGCCGATGCGCAGCTGCGGCAGGGCGTGACCGGCCGGGCCGAAGATCACTCGGGCACCGTCGGAGAGGTCGAAGGTGGACTGGTGGCAGGGGCAGAGCACGTGGTGCGTCTGCTGCTCGTACAGGGAGATCGGGCAACCGACGTGGGTGCAGATCTTCGAGTACGCGACGATGCCCTCGTGCGACCACTCGAGCTCGCGCTTGTCCTTGATGTCGTCGGGCTGGAGCCGGACGATCATCAGGGCGGCCTTGGCGATCTCGTTCTGGAAGTCGTGGTCGTGCTCCTCCAGGCCCTCCGGCTTGGCGAAGGTGAGGGAGCCGACCGCGACGTCCGAGGGACGCAGCGGCTCGTTGGTGTTCATGTTGACGAGCAGCTTGCCCTTGGACCACAGGGTGTGGCGCAGCTTGGTGCCGGGCAGCGGGCCGAGGTCACGCAGCAGGACGACACCGGAGAGCGGGAACAGGGCCAGCGCGCCGAGCATCGTGTTGCGGACCAGCTTGCGGCGACCCAGCGCGGACTCCTTGGCGCCCTGCTTGAAGTCGGCCATGACCTTGGCCTTGACCTCGGGCGACGCCTCGATCGGGTGCCGGTCGTCCGCGACCTCCACGTCGGACATCAGGGTGCGGGCCCAGTGGACCGCGCCCGCGCCGATGCAGAACAGCGCCGCACCGAGGGTCAGACCCAGCGCGAAGTTCAGCGCGTTGAGGTGACCGATCGGGAAGACGAAGACCGACTTGTCGTGCGGGATCGCGACGTACGAGGCGATGAAGCCGACGGTGGCCAGCATCGACACCGTGAACAGCAGGGCGACCGTGCGCTCGGACCGCTTGGCGGCCCGCTCGTCGATGTCCTGGATCCGGTGCTCGTGGGGCGGCAGGCCGGGGTCGGCGAAGGGGTCCTTCTCGTCCGCTACCGCAACGGTGACGTCCTGCTCAGCGGGCAGGTTCTCTTCTGGAATGTCTTGGCTACTCATGACTTCTTGGCCTTTGCGGTCCGAGCGGCGACCCAGACGGCGACCGCGATCAATGCGCCGAGACCGAAGATCCAGGCGAAGAGGCCCTCACTGACCGGGCCGAGGCCGCCCAGCTCCAGACCGCCCGGGTTGACCGTCTCATCGCTGTTGACCGCGTTCAGGTACGCGATGATGTCCTTCTTGTTCTGCTCCGACAGCGTGGTGTCGGGGAACGACGGCATGTTCTGCGGGCCGGTCTCCATGGCCTCGTAGATGTGCTTCGGGTCGACGCCCTCGAGCGTCGGCGCGTACTTGCCGTGCGTCAGCGCGCCACCCTTGCCGGTGAAGTTGTGGCACTGGGCGCAGTTGTTGCGGAAGAGCTCGCCGCCCTTGGCGATGTCCGCTCCCTCGGGGCCGTACTGCTCCTCGGTCGGGATGGACGGACCGGCGCCCAGCGAGGCGATGTACGCCGCGAGCTGGTCGATCTCGGCCTGCGAGTAGATGTTCTTCTTCCGCGGGACCTGGGCGCCCTGGGAGGTGGCGGCCGGCATACGGCCCGTCGAGACCTGGAAGTCCACGGCCGCGGCGCCGACGCCCACGAGGCTCGGACCGTCGGAGGTGCCCTGACCGCCGGTTCCGTGGCAGCTGGCGCAGCCGACGGTGTAGAGCTTCTTGCCCTCCTCGATGGTGAGGGACTGGGCGGTTTCCTCGGCCTGCGCCTTGTCCGCGGGAGCGAACACGGCGTACAGCCCCCCCGTGCACGCCAGCGCGAGGAGTAGGACGACGACCGCCGCCAGCGGATGGCGTCGTCGTGCGGAGAGCTTTTTCACGGATTACCCCGGTGTCAGGATCTTCTGCGTCGATGCTTGCGGTAGGTGCGTTGTGGAACGCGGCGCGGGATCGGGCCCGGCTACTTGATCATGTAGATCGTGGCGAAGAGGCCGATCCAGACGACATCGACGAAGTGCCAGTAGTAGGACACGACGATCGCGGCGGTCGCCTGTTCGTGGGTGAACCTCCTGGCCGCGTAGGTGCGCCCGAGGACGAACAGGAAGGCGATGAGGCCGCCCGTCACGTGCAGGCCGTGGAAGCCGGTGGTCAGGTAGAAGACCGAGCCGTACGGGTCGGACGAGAGCGAGAGGCCCTCGTGCTTGACCAGCTCGGTGTACTCGTACACCTGACCGCCGATGAAGATCGCACCCATGATGAAGGTGACGATGAACCAGCCCCGGAGCTTCTTGACGTCACCGCGCTCGGCGGCGAACACGCCGAGCTGGCAGGTGAGGGAGGAGAGCACCAGGATCGTGGTGTTCGTCGCCGAGAACGGGAAGTTCAGGAAGTCGGCCTTCTCCTTCCAGAACTCGGGCCCCGTCACCGATCGCAGGGTGAAGTACATCGCGAAGAGGGCCGCGAAGAACATCAGCTCGGAACTCAGCCAGATGATGGTTCCGACGCTGGTGAGGTTCGGCCGGTTGACCGACGGGTGCGCGTGACCCTTGTCTACTGTCGTTGCTGTCGCCACGACCGACATTATGTCGGTCGCTTATCCCGCCCTCACTCCGGGGGGTGCCGTTCGGAGTGTCTTCCCCGTTCATACCGGTGTTGACGTGGTGTTCAAGGGAGTAGCATCCGGGCCAACAGGCCTGTCCTTACGACGCTGACGTCACGGAGGAACAATGCAGCCGACCGCCACGGTGCTGGTCTACAGCGACGACTCCAACACCCGCGAGCAGGTGAGGTTGGCGACGGGGCGGAGGCCTGCTCCGGATGTGCCGGTGGTGGAGTTCGTGGAGTGTGCGACTCCTGGTGCCGTCATCAAGGAGCTGGACAAGGGCGGGATCGACGTCTGTGTGCTGGACGGTGAGGCCGTGCCGATGGGGGGCATGGGGGTCTGCCGGCAGATCAAGGACGAGGTCTTTAACTGCCCGCCGGTGCTGCTGCTCATCGGGCGCCCTCAGGATGCGTGGCTCGCTACCTGGAGCCGGGCTGAGGCGGCTGTGACGTTGCCTGTGGAGCCGGTGGAGTTCGCGGCGGCGTTGGCTTCCCTGTTGCGGACGAAGAGGCTTCAGAGCGCCTAGGAGCTCGGTTCAACAGGTTTTGCGGCGGCTGCGGGTGATCCGTGGCTTGTCGCGCCGTTCCCCGCGCCCCTGGGGACGCTGCCCCTGGGGGCGTTCACACGCTCTGTGGTCTCAGCCTTGCCCTCTCCGACGGGCTCGGGCCGTCGGGGGTGCCGCCCAGCAACGCGCTGCCGTTGCGCCACTTCTTCCAGTCCAGGTTCCAGTCGCCGAAGCCGTTGCCGAAGGGGGCCATCGTGTCGCCGCCCGAGTTGACGACCTGGACGATGTCCCCCTCGCTGATGGTGTCGTAGAACCACGCGGCGTTGCCGGTGCTCATGCCCGTGCAGCCGTGGCTGACGTTGGCGTACCCCTGGGAGCCGGTCGACCAGGGGGCGGCGTGGACGTACTCGCCGCTGTTGGTGACCCTGACCGAGTGGTGGACGGTCAGGTCGTAGAAGTCCGAGGCGCCGATGCTCGCGCTGGTCATGCGAACGGTACCTTCCTTGGCCAGTACGACCTTGACGCCGTTGCGGGTGTCATAGCCGGGCTTGCCCGTGGTGACCGGTATCTCCCTGATGACCTCGCCGTTCTTGTAGACGGTCATCTGGTGCGCCGAGGCGTCCGTGACAGCGATGACCCGGTCGCCGATGGTGATGGTCAGGGGCTTGACCCTGCCGCCCCAGAGGCGGTCGCTGATCTTGACGCCGTCGAGGTTGCTGCGGGCTCGGACGGTGGCGTGGGTGGGCCAGTACTCCTTGGGACGGTAGTGGAGTTCCTTGTCGTCCACCCAGTGCCAGGCGCCCTCCACCGCGGGCGTGGAGTCGACCTTCAGGGCCCGCTCGACTATGGCGCGCTGCTTCGGGTCCTTGACCGGCTGGTTCAGCTCGGCCGTGATGGGCTGGCCCACGCCGTACTTGCCCGCTTTCGGGCCGAACTTCGCCGTCAGATGCTTCTTGGCGGTCGGCTTGCTGGTGACGAAGGTGAGGACCTTGCGGCCGGGGGCGCCGTCCTCGTCCTCGGTGCTCACGCGCACCGTGTAGCGGGCGTCGGCGGCCAGCGGGGAGGTGCTGTGCCAGCGGGTGCCGTCGGCGGAGAGTTCGCCCGCGACGTAGCGTCCTGCGGCGTCCCTGGCGGTGACGTCGGTTATTCGGCCGTCGGAGTCCTCCGTGGTGACTTCCAGGGGCTTGTCGGGGTCGGCCTTCTTGCCGCCGCCGGAGGGGCCGTTGAAGGCGATCTGGTCCGCCGCGTCGTACGGGTCGGCGGACAGCGGGTTGCCGTCGCTGCTGCAGCTTATGGCGCTCGCGCCGAGCGCTATCACGAGCAGTGTGCAGCCTATGACGGTGCTCGTGCGCGGTGGTGGGTTGGTCATGGCTTCACGCTAGGAAGCCGCGTCAGCCGTGGCGCGCGGGGTGACGCGTTCGGGTGAGGGGTGTTGCTGCAAAAGCAGGAGCCCGGACCCTCCTGACGGAGTGTCCGGGCTCCCTCTGAGCTCAGCTCGTGTTACTGGGTGCGGTTCTCACCGCGGTAGTACTCGAAGACCCAGCCCCAGAGGCCGACCAGGATCAGCGGCGCCGAGAAGTACAGCAGCCACCAGCCGACGGCGATCGCCAGGAAGGCGAGGGCGCCACCGATCGCGAGGGAGAGCGGCTGCCAGCTGTGCGGGCTGAAGAACCCGACCTCGCCGGCGTCGTCCGCGACGTCCGCTTCCTTGTCGTCCTGCGCGCCCACGTCGACCCGCCGGGCGGTGAAGCCCAGGTAGAAGCCGATCATGATGGCCAGGCCGAAGGCCAGGAAGAGCGCGGTGGTACCGGCCGGCTCCTTCGACCACACGCCATAGACGACCGCCATGGCGAGGATGAAGACGCTCAGCCACATGAACATCCGGCCTTGGATCTTCACTTGCCGGCCTCCTTGGCGCCGTTGCCGGCCAGAGCCTTGCCCCCGTGCGGGGCGTTCTCGAGCTCGTCGAGCGCGGCGATCTCAGGGTGGTGCAGGTCGAACGCCGGGGATTCGGAACGGATCCGCGGCAGGGTGAGGAAGTTGTGCCGCGGCGGCGGGCAGGACGTCGCCCACTCCAGCGAGCGGCCGTAGCCCCACGGGTCGTCGACGCCGACCGGCTTGCCGTACTTGGCCGTCTTCCACACGTTGTAGAAGAAGGGCAGCAGCGACGCGCCGAGCACGAACGAGCTGATCGTCGAGATCGTGTTCAGGGCGGTGAAGCCGTCGGCGGCGAGGTAGTCGGCGTAACGACGCGGCATGCCCTCGGCACCCAACCAGTGCTGGACGAGGAAGGTGCCGTGGAAGCCGATGAACAGCGTCCAGAACGTCATCTTGCCGAGGCGCTCGTCGAGCATCTTGCCCGTCCACTTCGGCCACCAGAAGTGGAAGCCGGAGAACATCGCGAAGACGACGGTGCCGAACACCACGTAGTGGAAGTGCGCCACCACGAAGTACGAGTCTGAGACGTGGAAGTCCATCGGCGGCGAGGCCAGGATGACACCGGTCAGACCACCGAAGGTGAAGGTGATGAGGAAGCCGGTCGCCCACAGCATCGGCGTCTCGAAGGACAGGGAGCCCTTCCACATGGTGCCGATCCAGTTGAAGAACTTCACGCCGGTGGGGACGGCGATGAGGAACGTCATGAAGGCGAAGAACGGCAGCAGCACACCGCCGGTGACGTACATGTGGTGCGCCCACACCGTCACGGACAGACCCGCGATCGCGATGGTCGCCGCGATCAGACCCATGTAGCCGAACATCGGCTTGCGGGAGAAGACCGGGATGACCTCACTGATGATGCCGAAGAACGGCAGCGCGATGATGTACACCTCTGGATGGCCGAAGAACCAGAAGAGGTGTTGCCACAGCAGGGCTCCGCCGTTGGCCGAGTCGAAGATGTGCGCGCCGAACTTGCGGTCCGCCTCCAGCGCGAACAGCGCGGCGGCCAGGACGGGGAAGGCGAGCAGGACCAGCACACCGGTCAGCAGCACGTTCCAGGTGAAGATCGGCATGCGGAACATGGTCATGCCGGGGGCGCGCATGCAGATGATCGTGGTGATGAAGTTGACCGAGCCGAGGATGGTGCCGAAGCCGGAGAAGGCCAGACCCATGATCCACATGTCGGCGCCGATGCCCGGGGAGCGGACGGCGTCCGACAGCGGGCTGTAGGCGAACCAGCCGAAGTCGGCCGCGCCCTGCGGGGTGAGGAAGCCGCCCACCGCGAT
>NZ_JBVKAU010000009.1:0-322339 GCF_055657525.1 Streptomyces sp. NPDC107522
AAACGCCCGGTTACATTCCGAACCCGGAAGCTAAGCCTTACAGCGCCGATGGTACTGCAGGGGGGACCCTGTGGGAGAGTAGGACACCGCCGAACTCCTTTTATCGGGTTGGACCCGGAACTTCGGTTCCGGGTCCAACCCTTTTTTGTTGTGCGTCACCTGAAGTTCACGTACCGCAACCAACATCCCCCGTATGGGTACTGCTGCAATGCTCAGGGCCGCCGGCGTCGGAGTCGGTGACGAGGTTGTCGTACCGGCGTTCGGGAACGTCGAAGTCGCCGAGGCCGTGGTCCTGGCCGGGGCGCTGCCGGTGTTCGCCGACATAGACCCGCTGACCTACTGCCTGGACGCCGTCGCTGTCGAGGCGGTCATCACTCCGCGGACGGCGGCCGTCGTCGCCGTACACCGCTTTGGTCGGACGGCCGATATCGCTGGGTTGCACGACATCGGGCAGCGGCACGGGTTGTTGGTGCTGGAGCAGGGGGAGTCCGAGGCTCCGTACGACGAGATAGCTCAGCGCCGGGAGCGAGCGTCGTATCTGGACGCGAAGTTGAAGGGCGTGCGCACGCCCGAGGGCGGTGACGGGCACACCTACCAGCAGTACGTCGTGCGCGTGCCCGGTAACGGGCGGCCGGATCGCGACGCATTCGCTCGGGCCGTTCGTGCCAAGGGCGTTGAGTGCCGGGTTCCGGTGAAGACGCCCGTGCATCGGCTGCCGGAGTTCCGGCGGTGTGTATCTCTTCCGGAGACCGAGCGGGCCGCTGATGAAACGTTGGCTCTGCCCGTCGACGCCTCGCTGACCAAGCGGGACTTGCAGAGGGTCGTGTCCGCCTGCAACGCGCTCGGAGGACTGCTCCAGCCCGCCTTCTGAGGCGAATTTGGGAGCACGGGCGTGTTCGGGGTATGATCTATTCCGTTGCCGCGAGGGAAACTTCGCAAAAGGCAGCTGGCCCCTATAGCTCAGTCGGCAGAGCGTCTCCATGGTAAGGAGAAGGTCAACGGTTCGATTCCGTTTGGGGGCTCCGGACAGAAGGCCCCGCCCATTCGGGCGGGGCCTTTCTCATGCCCTTCTCCTGATCTCTTCCTCAGTCCTTGTGGATGCCCGGCACGCGCATCGCCAGGATCGCCATGTCGTCGGACGGGGCGTCCGAGGCAAAGCGTTCGACCGCGCGCATGATGCGGGCCGCGACCGCGCCGGCCGTCAGGCCCGTGCAGGTGGTGAGGACGTCGGCGAGGCCGTCGTCGCCGAGCATGCGGCTGCCTTCGCGGCGCTCGGTGACGCCGTCCGTGACGCAGAGGAGGACGTCGCCCGGGTCGAGGGTGACCGTCTGCTCGTAGAGCTCCAGGTCGTCCATGACGCCGAGGAGTGGCTGGGGTTCGGCGGCCGGTTCGACGGTGCCGTCCTGGCGTAGGCGGAGCGGGAGCGGGTGGCCGGCGCAGACCACCTTCAGCTCGGCACTGCCGTCCTCCTGCGGCCTCAACTCGCCGTAGAGGAGCGTCAGGAAGCGGCTGCGGGCGCCCTCGTCGAGGATCGCGGAGTTCAGGCGCTCCAGCACGGCGGGGCCGCTCAGGCCCTCGCGGGCCAGGAGGCGGAGTGCATGCCGGGCAAGGCCGGTGACCGCCGCCGCGTTCGGGCCCGTACCGCAGACGTCGCCGATGGCGAAGCCGTAGGCGCCGTCGCTGATCGGGAAGAGGTCGTAGAAGTCGCCGCCGACCTCGTTGCCCTCGCCAGCCGCGCGGTAGATGACCTCGACCTCGACGCCGTCGATCTCGGGGAGCTCAGGCGGCAGGAGGCTGCGCTGAAGGGACTGGCTGATGGCTGTGCGCTCGGAGTAGAGGCGGGCGTTGTCGAGGGCGAGGGCGGCTCGGCGGCTCAAGTCCTCGGCGAGTTCCAGGATTTCCTGGCGAAAGTGCTCGTCCGTCGGCTTGCCGAGGGTCAGCATGCCGATGACCCGGTTGCGGGCGACCAGCGGGAGGACCACCGTCTCGCCGCCGACCGCGGACGCCGTGGCCAGGGTGGGGCCGATGCCGGTGCTGATGCGGCCGACGGGCTCGCCCAGGCCCAGGCTGCGCATGGAGGTGCGCAGGGCGGCCTGGTGCGCGGACTCGGCGGGGGCCGACCAGACGCGGGCGCCGGGCGTCGCGATCGGTTCCGGCGGGGGGATCTTGGACAGCAACGACTTGATGCCGTCGATGAGTTCCTCGTCCTCGTGCAGGACGTACGAGAGGTACGGCTCGGAGGCCTGGTCGGCGATCGTGTAGACCGCGCACCAGGTGGCCAGGGTCGGGACCGTCATCTGGGCCATCAGGGCCAGGGTCTGGTCGCGGTCCAGGGTGCCGGCGAGGAGGTCGGAGGCCTCGACAAGGAAGCTGAGGGAGCCTCTGCGCAGGCGTTCGAGTTCGCCGAGGCGGGCGGATTCCACCGCAAGGGCGATGCGGTCGGCGGCGAACTGGAGGCGTAGTGCTTCTTCGTTGGAGTATCTGGCGGGCGCTTCGGCGGCGACGCCGAGGGAGCCGGTGAGGCGCCCCTCGACCTTCAGCGGGACCGTGACGACCGAGCGCATGCCGGTGCCGCGCAGCAGGGGTACGGCGCCGGGGACCATGGTGAGGTCCTCGTGGACCGCGGGCATGCGGGCCGAGCCGTAGCGGCCGGGGCCCGCTTCGACGGGCACGCGCGCGAAGCGCTGGCGGGCGGAGGGCAGGCCGGTCGAGGCACGGACCTCCAGCTCCGTTTCGTCGTCGGTCGCCAGGAGCAGGAACGCGGAGTCGCCGTCGAGCATGTCGCGGGCGCGTTCCACCGTGCGCTGGAGGAGGCCGTCGAGGTCGTCCGGGGCCGGGGAGCCGATGAACACCTCGAAGGGGTCGGTGCTCTGGGACTCGGAGGTGGTGGAGGTGTCGGACGGCGGGACGCGCAGCGGGGTCTGCAGGACGGCGCGTTCGTGGTCCCGGACCAGGAGGCACACCGTGGACGGTTCGCCGTCCGTGTCGCGGACGCGGAGGTGGGAGGCGTAGACCGGGATGACGCGGCCGTTGGCGCCCCTTATGCCGTAGCTGCCTTCCCAGCGCGAGAGTTGGAGCGCCTCCGCGATGCCGGTGCTGGTGCCGGGGGTGTGCGGCCAGGCCGCGAGGTCGGTCAGGGGCTTGCCGATGACCTGCTCCGCGGCGTAGCCGAAGAGATCCTCCGCGTCCTCGTTCCAGGACGAGATGGCGCCCGTACGGTCGATCTGGACCACGGCGACGCGGACGCGGCCGTCGGCGAGCGGGAGGAGGTCGGAGGGCAGGGACGGGCCGGCGGCGCGGGTGCCCACCGGGCGCTCGGGGAGGTCCAGTTGGAACCAGACCTGCTTGTAGGTGGGGGTGTACTCGACGCCCCAGCGGGTGGCCAGGGCCGCGCACAACTGGAGGCCGCGGCCGCCCTCGCGGTCGGGGCTGCCCATGTTGACGGGGGAGCCCTGGAGGGGGATCTCGCGCTCCGGATACCGGTCGGCCACCTCGATCCGCACGCCATCCTCACTGCGCAGACACAGGACGTCCGCGGAGGTGCCCGCGTGCACGACGGCATTGGTCACCAGTTCACTGGTGAGGACTACGGCGTCGTCGACGATGTCGGCGAAGCCCCAGCCCTGGAGGGTGTCGCGGACGAAGGAGCGGGCGCTCGCGACCGATCGCCCGACGGGATCGAAGCTGGCTGCCGCGCGCGCGGTGATCACAGAACTCCTCGTCCGGTTGTCGACGTGCAGGGCTCCGTGGCCGCCCGGGTCGCGCCGCTGGTGCGGCATCTGCGCGCCCGTCGGCCGGTCCGGGGATGGTCCCCCCGGGATCAGTCCGGTGGTCATGTCCGGCTGCCCCTCCGATGCCCGCTCGTGCTCCTCCTGCCACCGCCCAGGCCGGACGGGACCGGCGCGGCTGGACAGCCGCATGCAAGGTTACTTACCTTCGCCGTCCGTGCGGATGCCGGTCTGCAGTGTTTCCGTCCGGAGGGTGTGCGGACGATGTGCGAAGCTGCCGAACTGTTATGGCCGGGTTCAGGCAGGGTGAAACACTGGGCAAGCTTCTTGTGAAGGTCCGGGCAGGCTGAGTGACATTCGCGTACCGCGGGCAGCAGCCCGGGGTGTGGCCTGGTATATCCGGCAGGAATGCCCAGCAGTAACAGGTACACGGGTACGCCGAGCAGTGGAACCCGAGCACAGCAGTAACGGTCGACCCCTGCGGGAGGGACACAGTGGAGTCTGGCGCAGCGACGCGGAGCACTAAGACGCGCGCGAAAGGCGGACCGTCCCTGAAGAACGAGCGCAAGACGCGAGGCGGGACCACTGCGGTGGACACGGCTGCCCTGAACCGGCTGCTGGCGGCCCTGGTGTCGATGCGCGACGGGAACTTCCGGAAGCGGCTCACCGTGTCCGGGGACGGCGTGATGTCGGAGATCGCGGCGGTCTTCAACGAGGTGGCCGACCGCAATCTCCACCTGACGGGTGAGCTGGCGCGTGTGCGGCGCATGGTGGGGCGTGAGGGCAAGCTCACGGAACGGCTGGAGACGGGCGCCTGTGAGGGCTCCTGGGCGGCTGCCGTCGACAACTCCAACGCCCTGGTCGACGACCTCGTACGGCCCGTCTCCGAGGTCAGCAGGGTGCTGTCCGCGGTGGCCGAGGGTGATCTGTCGCCCCGCATGGAGCTGCGGACGCAGGCGCCGGACGGAACCGGGCATCCGCTGCGGGGTGAGTTCCTCAAGGTCGGGCGGACTGTAAACAACCTTGTCGATCAGTTGTCGACGTTCACCGACGAGGTCACACGTGTGGCCAGCGAGGTGGGCACCGAGGGCAAGCTCGGCGGGCAGGCACGCGTGCGTGGCATGTCGGGTTCGTGGAAGGACCTCACGGACTCGGTCAACACGATGGCGTACCGGCTGACTGCTCAGGTGCGGGACATCGCGCTGGTGACCACGGCGGTCGCCAAGGGTGATCTGTCCCGGAAGGTCACGGTTCACGTGGCCGGCGAGATGCTGGAGCTGAAGAACACCGTCAACACGATGGTGGACCAGCTGTCGTCCTTCTCCTCCGAGGTGACGCGAGTCGCGCGCGAGGTGGGCACCGAGGGCGAGCTCGGCGGCCAGGCGCAGGTCCCGGGTGTGGCCGGCGTGTGGAAGGACCTCACCGATTCGGTGAACCTCATGGCCGGCAACCTGACGGCCCAGGTGCGAGGAATCTCGCAGGTGACGACGGCGGTCGCCAACGGTGACCTGTCGCAGAAGGTGACCGTGTCGGCGCGCGGCGAGGTCGCGCAGCTCGCGGACACGATCAACCAGATGACCGAGACGCTGCGGATCTTCGCGGACGAGGTCACGCGTGTGGCCAACGAGGTGGGTGCGGCCGGGCAGCTGGGCGGTCAGGCGAACGTGCCGGGCGCGGCGGGTACCTGGAAGGACCTGACGGACTCCGTCAACACGGTGTTCCGGAATCTGACCATTCAGGTGAGGGACATCGCGGCCGTGACCACGGCGGTCGCCAACGGTGACCTGTCGCAGAAGGTCACGGTCAATGTGGCCGGCGAGATGCTCGAGCTGAAGAACACCGTCAACGGCATGGTGGACCAGCTGTCGTCCTTCGGCTCCGAGGTGACGCGTGTCGCCCGTGAGGTCGGTGTCGAGGGTGAGCTCGGCGGGCAGGCGCAGGTGCCGGGTGCGGCGGGGACGTGGAAGGACCTGACGGACTCCGTCAACACGGCGTTCCGGAACCTCACCGGACAGGTGAGGAACATCGCCCAGGTGACCACGGCGGTGGCCAACGGTGACCTGTCGCAGAAGGTCACGGTCGACGTCTCCGGCGAGATGCTCCAGCTCAAGAACACCGTGAACACGATGGTGGACCAGCTGTCGTCCTTCGCCGACCAGGTCACGCGGATGGCCCGGGACGTGGGTACGGAGGGCCGCCTCGGCGGTCAGGCGGTCGTACCGGGTGTGTCGGGTACGTGGAAGGAGCTCACCGACTCCGTCAACTTCATGGCCGGCAACCTCACCTCTCAGGTGCGGCAGATCGCCCAGGTGACGACGGCGGTGGCCCGTGGTGACCTCTCGCAGAAGATCGACGTCGACGCGCGCGGCGAGATCCTCGAGCTGAAGAACACCATCAACACGATGGTCGACCAGCTCTCCGGCTTCGCCGACCAGGTGACCCGGGTCGCGCGCGAGGTGGGTACCGAGGGCCGGCTGGGCGGTCAGGCGCAGGTGCCCGGCGTCGCCGGTGTGTGGCGGGACCTGACCGACTCCGTGAACGGAATGGCAGGAAACCTTACGGCTCAGGTGCGCAACATCGCCCAGGTCGCCACTGCGGTGGCCCGGGGTGACCTGTCGCAGAAGATCACCGTGGACGCGCGCGGGGAGATCCTGGAACTGAAGAACACGCTGAACACGATGGTGGACCAGCTGTCGTCGTTCGCGGAGGAGGTCACCAGGGTCGCCCGCGAGGTGGGTACCGAGGGCCAGCTCGGCGGTCAGGCCGAGGTGCAGGGCGTCTCCGGCACCTGGAAGGACCTCACCCAGTCCGTGAACTTCATGGCGAACAACCTGACCATCCAGGTGCGTCAGATCGCCGAGGTCACGACCGCGGTCGCCAAGGGCGACCTGTCGAAGAAGATCACTGTTGACGCGAAGGGCGAGATCCTCGAACTCGTCACGACCGTCAACACGATGGTCGACCAGCTGTCCAGCTTCGCCGAGCAGGTGACCCGGGTGGCCCGTGAGGTGGGCACCGAGGGCATCCTGGGCGGCCAGGCGCACGTTCCGGGTGTCACGGGCATCTGGAAGGACCTCAGCGGCAATGTGAACCTGATGGCCAAGAACCTGACCATGCAGGTGCGGAACATCTCCCAGGTCGCGGCGGCCGTCGCCAACGGTGACCTGACGCGGACGGTGACGATCGAGGCGCGCGGTGAGGTCGCGCAGCTCGCCGACACCTTCAACACGATGGTGAAGACGCTGAGTTCGTTCGCCGACCAGGTCACCAAGGTGGCCCGCGAGGTGGGCACGGACGGCATCCTCGGTGGTCAGGCGCATGTGCCGGGTGTGGCCGGTACGTGGAAGGACCTCACCGAGTCCGTGAACCAGATGGCGTCCAACCTGACCGGTCAGGTGCGGAACATCGCCATGGTCACCACTGCCATCGCCAAGGGTGACCTGACCAAGAAGATCGACATCGACGCTCGCGGCGAGATCCTCGAGCTCAAGACGACGATCAACACGATGGTCGACCAGCTGTCGTCCTTCGCCGAGGAGGTCACCCGAGTCGCCCGCGAGGTGGGCACGGAAGGCCAGCTCGGCGGCCAGGCACGCGTGCGTGACGTCGACGGCACCTGGCGCGACCTCACCGAGTCCGTGAACGAAATGGCAGGAAACCTTACTCGGCAGGTGCGTGCCATCGCGCGCGTGGCGACCGCGGTGACCCGCGGTGACCTGAACCTGAAGATCGACGTCGACGCGTCCGGCGAGATCCAGGAACTCCAGGACTACATCAACAAGATGATCGCCAACCTGCGCGACACCACGATCGCCAACAAGGAGCAGGACTGGCTCAAGGGCAACCTCGCCCGGATCTCCGCGCTGATGCAGGGCCGCCGCGACCTGGAGGACGTGGCGTCGCTGATCATGAGCGAGCTGACGCCGGTCGTGTCCGCGCAGCACGGCGCGTTCTTCCTGGCGATGCCGCTGGTCGACGGCAAGGACATGAGCGCCGAGAGCGAGGACCAGTACGAGCTGCGGATGCTGGGGTCGTACGCCTACTCGATGGGGTCCATGCCGACGTCGTTCCGGCCCGGGGAGGGCCTGATCGGGACGGCCGCCATGGAGAAGCGCACGATCCTGGTCGAGAACGCGCCCAGCGGCTATCTGAAGATCTCCTCCGGGCTCGGCGAGGCCCCGCCCGCGCAGGTGATCGTCCTTCCGGTGCTGTTCGAGGGCAAGGTGCTCGGCGTGATCGAGCTGGCCTCCTTCACCCCCTTCACCCAGATCCAGAAGGACTTCCTCAACCAGATCGCCGAGATGATCGCGACCAGCGTCAACACCATCTCCGTCAACACCAAGACCGAGGTGCTGCTGAAGCAGTCGCAGGAGCTCACCGAGCAACTCCGTGAGCGGTCGGCGGAGTTGGAGAACCGGCAGAAGGCCCTCCAGGCGTCCAACGCGGAACTGGAGGAGAAGGCCGAGCTGCTGGCCCAGCAGAACCGCGACATCGAGGTCAAGAACACGGAGATCGAGGAGGCGCGGCAGGTCCTGGAGGAGCGTGCCGAGCAGCTCGCCGTCTCCATGCGCTACAAGAGCGAGTTCCTCGCCAACATGTCGCACGAGCTGCGTACGCCGCTCAACTCGCTGCTGATCCTCGCCAAGCTGCTCGCCGACAACGCCGAGGGCAACCTCTCGCCGAAGCAGGTCGAGTTCGCCGAGACCATCCACGGCGCCGGCTCCGACCTGCTCCAGCTGATCAACGACATCCTCGACCTGTCGAAGGTCGAGGCGGGCAAGATGGACGTCTCCCCGACGCGTATCGCGCTCGTCCAGCTCGTCGACTACGTGGAGGCCACCTTCCGCCCGCTGACCGCGGAGAAGGGCCTGGACCTGTCCGTACGGGTCTCGCCGGAGCTGCCCGCCACGCTGCACACCGACGAGCAGCGGCTGCTGCAGGTGCTGCGGAACCTGCTGTCCAACGCGGTGAAGTTCACCGACTCCGGCTCGGTGGAGCTGGTCATCCGGCCCGCCGGGATGGATGTGCCGCAGTCGATCCGGGAGCAGCTGCTGGAGGCCGGTTCGCTGACCGAGGCCGACGCGCCGCTGATCGCTTTCTCGGTGACCGACACGGGCATCGGGATCGCGGCCAGCAAGATGCGGGTGATCTTCGAGGCGTTCAAGCAGGCGGACGGCACGACCAGCCGCAAGTACGGCGGTACAGGGCTGGGGCTGTCGATCTCGCGGGAGATCGCGCAGCTGCTCGGCGGGGAGATCCACGCGCAGAGCGAACCGGGGCGCGGTTCGACGTTCACGCTGTATTTGCCGCTGCACCCGAGCGAACTGCCTCCGCACGGCTACCAGCAGCAGCTGCCGGCCCTCGACCCGGGCGACCTGGTGGCCTCGGCCGCCGATCTGTCGGAGCTGTCCGACGTGGAGATCGAGACGCCGGCCGAGGTGCGGTCGTACCGGGAGACTCAGAACGGCGCCGCCGCGCTCTTCAGGCGCCGCCGCCGGGCCGCGACCGAGCTGGAGCAGCGGCCGGTGCAGCAGGAGCAGTGGTCGGTGGCGGAGCAGCAGGCGGTGCCGCAGTCGTTCCGGGGCATCCGGTTCGGCGGTGAGAAGGTGCTGATCGTCGACGACGACATCCGTAACGTCTTCGCGCTGACGAGCGTCCTGGAGCAGCACGGCCTGTCCGTCCTGTACGCCGAGAACGGCCGTGAGGGCATCGAGGTCCTGGAGCAGCACGACGACGTGGCGGTCGTCCTGATGGACATCATGATGCCGGAGATGGACGGGTACGCGACGACCACGGCGATCCGCAGGATGCCGCAGTTCGCCGGGCTCCCGATCATCGCGCTGACGGCCAAGGCGATGAAGGGCGACCGGGAGAAGGCGATCGAGTCGGGCGCGTCCGATTACGTGACGAAGCCGGTCGACCCCGATCATCTGCTGGCGGTGATGGATCAGTGGATGAGGGAGCAGTGACAGGAACCAACAGTGTTCACACGGAGTTGCTGACTCAGTGTGCTCGAAGCCGTGTAGAAGTGCGGGATTCGGGGAACCTTCTGGTCTCCTGCTGCGTTTCTGCTACGTGCACAGTGACATCAGGGTGACAGGGTGTGGCGACAGGCGGGGTGCGGCTACCATGACCGGCACGAGGACGGGCGGCGTAAGGGAGTCGTCCCCTGGGGCGGAGCCCGGTGCACTGCCGGGGCGAGGAGGGCGGGCCATGGTGCAGAAGGCCAAGATCCTCCTGGTCGATGACCGGCCGGAGAATCTGCTGGCGCTGGAGGCGATCCTCTCTGCGCTCGATCAGACCCTGGTGCGGGCATCGTCCGGGGAGGAAGCGCTCAAAGCACTGCTGACGGACGACTTCGCGGTCATTCTGCTGGACGTCCAGATGCCGGGAATGGACGGTTTCGAAACCGCAGCGCACATCAAGCGGCGGGAACGGACCCGGGACATCCCGATCATCTTCCTCACCGCGATCAACCACGGCCCGCACCACACCTTCCGCGGCTACGCGGCGGGCGCGGTGGACTACATCTCCAAGCCGTTCGACCCGTGGGTGCTGCGGGCGAAGGTCTCCGTTTTCGTCGAGCTGTACATGAAGAACTGCCAGCTGCGCGAGCAGGCGGCGCTGCTGCGGCTCCAGTTGGAGGGCGGCGGCAAGGCCGGAGGCGCCGAGTCGAAGGAGCCGGCGGGCCTGCTGGCCGAGCTGTCGGCGCGGCTCGCCGCGGTCGAGGAGCAGGCCGAGGCGCTGTCCAAGCAGCTGGACGACGAGTCGGCGGACGCGGCGGCGGTGGCCACAGCGGCCCATCTCGAACGCAAACTCACGGGACTGCGGCGGGCGCTGGACGCGCTGGAACCGGGCGCCGGGAGTGCGTCCTCGGTGCCTTCGCAGAACTGACGGTGCGACGGCGCCGGTTGGCGGGGAACCTCCTCGCGGAAGCGCGGGATCGTCCTGTGCGTGACCGGTCAGTGAACCGGCGTCAGTTCGCCGCATCGGCAAGGGCGACACGAACGGGTGAAGCAGTGGGCACACGTGTCCACTGTCTTCTCCACCGGTAACCTCACATCCATGGCCTCACGTTCCTCCGCAGCCAAGAAGCCGCCCGCGAAGAAGGCGGCCGCTTCAGCGAAGGCTCCGGCGAAGAAGGCCGCCGCCAAGAAAGCCCCCGCCAAGAAGGCGCCGGCCAAGAAGGCCGCGGCGAAGAAAGCCGCGCCGCCGCCGAAGCCCGCACCGAACCCCACCGGGGGCATCTACCGGCTCGTGCGCGCCGTCTGGCTCGGGCTCGCGCATGCCGTCGGCGCGGTGTTCCGCGGCATAGGGCAGGGCGCGAAGAACCTCGACCCCGCCCACCGCAAGGACGGCATCGCGCTGTTGCTCCTCGGCCTCGCGCTGATCGTCGCCGCCGGCACCTGGTCCAACCTGCGCGGTCCCGTCGGTGACCTCGTCGAGATCATCGTGACCGGCGCCTTCGGCCGGCTCGACCTGCTCGTGCCGATCCTGCTCGCGGTCGTCGCCGTACGGTTCATCCGGCACCCCGAGAAGCCCGAGGCCAACGGCCGTATCGTCATCGGACTGTCCGCGCTCGTCATCGGCGTGCTCGGCCAGGTCCACATCGCCGTCGGCTCGCCCGCCCGCAGCGACGGCATGCAGGCCATAAGGGACGCCGGCGGGCTGATTGGCTGGGGTGCGGCGACCCCGCTGACGTACACCATGGGCGAGGTCCTCGCCGTACCGCTGCTCGTGCTGCTCACGATCTTCGGTCTGCTCGTGGTCACGGCCACCCCCGTCAACGCCATCCCGCAGCGGCTGCGGCACCTGGGCGTGAAGCTCGGCATCCTGCCCGACCCCGACGAGGACGAGGAGTTCGCCGAGGACGACCAGCGCTACGACGACCAGTGGCGCGAGGCCCTGCCCGCGTCGCGCGGCCGCAGGCGCGGTCCGGCCCCCGAGGCGTACGACCCCGACAGAGCCGAGCAGGAGGCCCTCTCGCGGCGTCGCGGGCGGCCGAGGCGCTCCGCGGTGCCGCAGCCCGAGATGGACCGTCCCATGGACGCTGTGGACGTCGCAGCGGCCGCCGCTGCCGCGCTCGACGGCGCCGTGCTGCACGGGATGCCGCCCTCGCCGATCGTCGCCGACCTCACCCAGGGCGTCAGCGTGGGCGACCGCGCGGAGACCACCCCGGTGCCGACGCCCGTCCCGGCCGCGCGCCCCAAGCAGGAGAAGCTGCCCAAGGGCGACGTCCCGGACCTGACCAAGTCCGGGGTGCCGGACCTCACCAAGGCCGCGCCCGACGAGATCCGCGACCTGCCTCCGCGCGCCGAACAGCTCCAGCTGTCCGGTGACATCACGTACTCGCTCCCGTCGCTCGACCTGCTCGAGCGCGGCGGCCCCGGCAAGTCGCGCAGCGCCGCCAACGACGCCATCGTCGAGTCGCTCACCACCGTCTTCACCGAGTTCAAGGTCGACGCCCGCGTCACCGGCTTCACGCGCGGGCCTACGGTCACCCGCTACGAGGTCGAGCTCGGGCCCGCCGTGAAGGTCGAGCGGATCACCGCGCTGACCAAGAACATCGCGTACGCCGTCGCCAGCCCGGACGTGCGGATCATCAGTCCGATCCCCGGTAAGTCCGCGGTCGGCATCGAGATCCCCAACACCGACCGCGAGATGGTCAATCTCGGTGACGTGCTGCGCCTCGCGGCCGCCGCCGAGGACGACCATCCGATGCTGGTGGCGCTCGGCAAGGACGTCGAGGGCGGCTATGTGATGGCCAACATCGCGAAGATGCCGCATGTCCTGGTCGCCGGTGCGACCGGTTCCGGTAAGTCGTCGTGCATTAACTGCTTGATCACTTCGGTCATGATGCGCGCGACCCCTGAGGACGTCCGCATGGTGCTGGTCGACCCCAAGCGCGTCGAGCTGACCGCGTACGAGGGCATCCCGCACCTGATCACGCCGATCATCACCAACCCGAAGCGGGCCGCCGAGGCCCTGCAGTGGGTCGTACGGGAGATGGACCTCCGGTACGACGACCTGGCGGCGTACGGCTACCGGCACATCGACGACTTCAACGAAGCCGTCCGGAGCGGCAAGGTGAAGGCGCCGGAGGGCAGTGAGCGCGAGCTCCAGCCGTACCCGTACCTGCTGGTCATCGTCGACGAGCTCGCCGACCTGATGATGGTCGCGCCGCGTGACGTCGAGGACGCGATCGTGCGCATCACGCAGCTCGCGCGCGCGGCCGGCATCCACCTGGTGCTCGCCACCCAGCGGCCGTCGGTCGACGTCGTCACCGGTCTCATCAAGGCGAACGTCCCGTCACGGCTCGCCTTCGCCACCTCGTCGCTCGCGGACTCGCGCGTCATCCTCGACCAGCCCGGCGCCGAGAAGCTGATCGGCAAGGGCGACGGCCTGTTCCTGCCGATGGGCGCGAACAAGCCCACGCGTATGCAGGGCGCTTTCGTGACCGAGGAAGAGGTCGCGGCGGTCGTCCAGCACTGCAAGGACCAGATGGCGCCAGTCTTCCGGGACGACGTCGTCGTGGGGACGAAGCAGAAGAAGGAGATCGACGAGGACATCGGCGACGACCTCGACCTGCTGTGCCAGGCGGCCGAGCTGGTGGTCTCCACGCAGTTCGGGTCGACGTCCATGCTGCAGCGCAAGCTGCGTGTCGGGTTCGCCAAGGCCGGGCGGCTGATGGACCTCATGGAGTCACGGGGCATCGTCGGGCCCAGCGAGGGATCCAAGGCTCGTGACGTTCTTGTGAAACCTGATGAGCTGGACGGCGTGCTTGCCGTGATCCGCGGGGAGGCTTAAAGGGAGTCCGGGGCGGAAACGGCCCCGATGGTCGCCGTACGGGCGGGTGGGCGAGGAGCCGATGCCCGATCGTGACTCATCCGTAAGCGATCATTGAGCAACCGTTTCCCGTCGGCGTACGTCAAGTTGAGCGAAGCGACAATCTCGTACCCCACCATCAGCGTGTCCGGCCATTCTGATGGCGTATAAAGTCCCACCGCCCGGTTGCCTCACCCTTTCGCACCCCCCCTAGACTGAACCTCCAGCACAGGTGGCTTAAACGCTCGAAAGGCGCCCCCGTGTCCATCGGCAACTCCCCTGAAGACGAGCGTCCGTTCGAAGACGTGTCCGAGGAAGCCCGTCCCTCGATCGGCCGTGCCCTGAGGCAGGCCCGCATCGACGCCGGGCTGACCGTCGACGACGTCAGCAGCGCCACCCGGGTCCGCATCGCCATCGTGCATGCCATCGAGGCGGACAACTTCGCTCCCTGCGGCGGCGACGTGTACGCCAGAGGCCACATCCGGACCCTGGCCAAGGCCGTCCACGTCGATCCGGCTCCACTCCTCGCCCAGTACGACGCCTCCCACGGCGGACGACCGGCGCCGACCCCGGCTGCCCCGCTGTTCGAGGCGGAACGCATCCGTCCCGAGCGACGCGGGCCCAACTGGACGGCGGCCATGGTCGCCGCGATCGTCGTGGTGATCGGCTTCGTCGGGTTCACCGCGTTCAAGGGCGACGCCGAGGGCGGGAAGTCGGCGGTGGCTGAAGGCGGCTCGACGCCCACGGCCGACAAGACCAAGCCCATCCCGAAGACCGACAAGCCCAAGGACCCGAAGCCGTCGGACAGCGCCATCGCGGCCGTCCCCCAGGACAAGGTGACCGTCCAGGTCAGCGCCGCGGACGGCAGGAGCTGGATCTCCGCCAAGGACCACAACGGCAAGCTGCTCTTCGACGGACTCCTCAAGCAGGGCGACTCCAAGACCTTCCAGGACAGCGAGAAGATCAACCTCGTCCTCGGTGACGCGGGCGCGATCGACCTCTACGTCAACGGCAAGAAGATCGAGGACGACTGGCAGCCGGGCGCCGTGGAGCGCCTGACCTACACCAAGGGCGACCCGCAGGCCGGATAAGTCCGGCCGAAGGGGTGAGGACCACACGGGGTTGGCCAAGATCGGCCAACCCCGTCGACGTGGGGTGTCAGTCAGACAAAGTAGTCTTGAGCCCATGCCTGAACGCCGTACCGTCGCACTCGTCACTCTTGGCTGCGCCCGTAACGAGGTGGACTCGGAGGAGCTCGCAGGCCGCTTGGAGGCGGACGGCTGGGACCTCGTGGAGGACGCCGCGGACGCGGATGTCGCCGTGGTCAACACGTGTGGCTTCGTCGACGCCGCCAAGAAGGACTCCGTCGACGCGCTCCTGGAGGCCAACGATCTCAAGGGGCATGGGAGAACCCAGGCCGTCGTGGCGGTGGGCTGCATGGCCGAGCGGTACGGCAAGGACCTCGCCGAGGCCCTCCCCGAGGCCGACGGCGTGCTCGGCTTCGACGACTACGCGAACATCTCGGACCGCCTGCAGACCATCCTGAACGGCGGCATCCACGCCGCTCACACCCCGCGCGACCGGCGCAAGCTGCTGCCGATCAGCCCGGCCGAGCGGCAGGAGTCGGCGGCCGGCGTCGCGCTTCCCGGGCATGCCCCCGCCGACCTTCCGGAGGGGCTCGCTCCGGCGTCCGGCCCCCGTGCGCCCCTGCGCCGCCGCCTCGACGGCTCCCCGGTCGCCTCGGTGAAGCTGGCCTCCGGCTGCGACCGGCGCTGCTCCTTCTGCGCCATCCCGTCCTTCCGCGGCTCCTTCATCTCACGGCGCCCGAGCGACGTCCTGAACGAGACGCGCTGGCTCGCCGAGCAGGGCGTCAAGGAGATCATGCTGGTCTCCGAGAACAACACCTCGTACGGCAAGGACCTGGGCGACATCCGCCTGCTGGAGTCCCTCCTGCCCGAGCTCGCCGAGGTCGACGGCATCGAGCGGGTGCGCGTGAGCTACCTGCAGCCGGCCGAGATGCGGCCCGGACTGATCGACGTGCTGACCTCGACCCCGAAGGTCGCCCCGTACTTCGACCTGTCCTTCCAGCACTCCGCCCCCGACGTGCTGCGCGCGATGCGCCGCTTCGGCGACACCGACCGCTTCCTGGAACTGCTCGACACCATCCGCGGCAAGGCGCCCCAGGCCGGTGTGCGCTCGAACTTCATCGTCGGCTTCCCCGGCGAGACCGAGGCCGACCTGGCCGAGCTGGAGCGGTTCCTGAACAGCGCGCGACTGGATGCCATCGGTGTCTTCGGCTACTCCGACGAGGAGGGCACGGAAGCCGCGACGTACGACGACAAGCTCGACGAGGACGTAGTCGCCGAGCGGCTGGCACGTGTCTCCCGGCTGGCCGAGGAGCTCGTCTCGCAGCGGGCCGAGGAGCGCGTCGGGGAGACCGTGCACGTGCTCGTGGAGGCGGTGGACGCCGAGGACTCGGCGGAGGGCGCGTACGGCCGTGGGGCGCACCAGGCGCCGGAGACGGACGGCCAGGTGCTGCTCACGAGCGGCGCGGGGCTGAGCATCGGTCGTATCGTCGAGGCGAAGGTGGTCGGCACGGAGGGCGTCGACCTGGTGGCCGAGCCGCTGCAGGGCACGCTCGCGTGTAGTGAGGAGGCGGGCAGATGACCGGAGTTCCGGCGTCCGCCGCGGGTGGCTCCTCCCCGGCGGGTGCGGCAGGCAAGGTGGGTGCCATGGGTTCGTCCAAGGCCGGTGGCTCGACGGCGACCGGTGCGGAACGCGGTGGCGCCGAAGCCGGTGTGCCGGACGGGGCGAAGCCCGCGCGCGGCGGGAAGATCGTGGCGGCGGCCGTCAACCAGGCCAGCGTCTGGAACATCGCCAACTTCCTGACCATGCTCCGGCTCGTCCTTGTGCCCGTCTTCGTCGTGCTGATGCTGGCCGAGGGTGGATACGACCCCGCCTGGCGCTCGTTCGCCTGGGCGGCCTTCGCTATCGCCATGATCACCGACCTGTTCGACGGTCATCTGGCCCGGACGTACAACCTCGTCACGGACTTCGGGAAGATCGCCGACCCCATAGCCGACAAGGCGATCATGGGTGCGGCGCTCATCTGTCTGTCCGCGCTGGGCGATCTGCCGTGGTGGGTGACGGGAGTCATCCTCGGCCGGGAACTCGGGATCACTCTCCTGCGTTTCCTGGTCATCCGGTACGGCGTGATCCCGGCGAGCCGGGGCGGCAAGCTCAAGACCCTCACGCAGGGCGTGGCCGTCGGGATGTACATCCTGGCGCTGACGGGGTGGCTGGCCACTCTGAGGTTCTGGGTGATGGCTGCGGCGGTCGTCCTGACGGTGGTGACCGGACTCGACTATGTGAGACAAGCCATTGTGCTGCGCAGGCAGGGAATCGCCGAGCGCAAGGCCGCGTTGGAGGAGACGGAAGCGTGAATTCCACGGCCGCCGACGTCGTGCGACTACTCACAGTGAGAGGCGAGACGCTCGCTGTCGCCGAGTCGCTGACGGGCGGACTGGTTGCGGCGGAAGTCACAGCCGCCCCTGGGGCATCAAAGGCGTTCCGGGGGTCGGTGACCGCCTACGCCACCGAGCTCAAGCACCAGCTGCTCGGCGTCGACGCCACTCTGCTGGCCCAGCACGGAGCGGTGAATCCGCAGGTCGCGGCCCAGATGGCGGTCGGCGTACGGAAGGCTCTGGGGGCCGACTGGGGCATCGCGACGACCGGCGTCGCGGGACCCGAGAGGCAGGACGGACAGCCCGTGGGAACGGTTTTCGTGGCCGTGGACGGGCCCTTCGCCCCTGGTTCCGGTTCCGCCGGTGGCGGAAAAGTGGAGGCGCTGCGGTTGAACGGCGACCGCGCGGAAATTCGTATGGAGAGTGTACGGAGCGTACTCGCACTGCTCCTGAAGGAGCTTGCGAGCGAACACACTGGGAATGAGCGGGCACAGGATACGGAACAGAACGGGGGGTTTTGATGTTTGCAGCCCTGAGTGAACACGACATCGCTCCCCGCACGGCCGCGGCGCAAGGCGGTACGGTGGGGCGTGAAGGATGCGGCTACGCGGTCCGAGGAGGGAGCCACCGATGATTCTGCTCCGTCGCCTGCTGGGTGACGTGCTGCGTCGGCAGCGCCAGCGCCAGGGCCGTACTCTGCGCGAAGTCTCCTCGTCCGCCCGAGTTTCACTCGGCTATCTCTCCGAGGTGGAGCGGGGGCAGAAGGAGGCTTCCTCCGAGCTGCTCGCCGCGATCTGCGACGCGCTGGACGTACGGATGTCCGAGCTCATGCGGGAAGTGAGCGACGAACTCGCGCTCGCCGAGCTGGCCCAGTCCGCTGCGGCCACTGCGAGCGAGCCTGTGCCCACGTCGGTCCGTCCGATGCTGGGTTCCGTGTCGGTGACCGGTGTGCCACCGGAACGGGTGACCATCAAGGCGCCTTCCGAGGCGGTGGACGTGGTCGCCGCGTAACGGTGCCGTCGGTGCGCATGGGATGACCATGTGCTGAGAAGTTGTGTGAGGCCCCGGCCGGGCCTTCTCCAGGGAGATCTGGGGGAGTGCGGTCGGGGTTTCGTGCTGTACAGGGCGTGCAGGTCCGTTTGCCGGTGGGTGGCCCGGCGGTCATCGTGGAGGTGTGACGGCGCCTGACGCGCCGTGATGGCGTTGGCCCGCGCTGCATCCGTGTGCCGTTGGTGCGCCCTCCCGGTGGGTGAACGGGCGCCCTAGCCTCGGGCTGGAGGTGAGTGGATGGCACGGCCGATAGCGCGCTGGGGGGTGGCTCTCGGGTTCGGTGCGCTGTGGTGGTGGGCCGTGCTGCGGCTCGCGCTGGTGCCGCAGGCGGGGGCGCTCGAAGGGGCCGTGGCGGCCGGAGGATGGGGTCTGAGCCTGTTGCCGGTGCACTGCGTGCCGAAGGCGCGGGCCGCGGGAGCCGTCGATCCGCGGCGCTGGGCGGAGGCCTGGCGGGCGGGGCGGGCTACCACGGCATCGCCACACCGCCGTTCGGACGAAGGATCTGCCCCGTCGTGAAGGACGAAGCGTCCGACGCCAGGTGCAGCACGGCGTGCGCGACGTCCTCCGGCTCGCCGACCCTGCCCAGCGGCGACATCCGGGCCATGAACGCCTCCGTCTGCGTCTGGGCTTCGCCGTGGTGGTCGGTCATGGGCGTGCGGATCCAGCCCGGTGCGACCGCGTTGACTCTGATGCCGTATCGGCCGATCTCGTTCGCCAGGGTTTTCGTCAGCTGCACGACGGCTGCCTTGGCCGCGCCGTAGCAGAGCAGGCCGGGGCCGCCGGTGTCGACGGCGCCCGAGGCCATGGTGATGATGCTGCCCTTGGTGCGCTGGGAGAGCATCGCGCGGGCGGCCTCCTGGCAGGCGTAGAGCACGCCCTTGAAATTGACGTTCAGTACACGGTCGAGGTCCTCGTCACGGGTCTCCAGGACCGGGCTGCTGTGCATGATCCCCGCGACCGCGGCCATCACATCGAGACGCTCGCAGGAGGCGACGGCCCGGCGGAGCTGGTCGCGGTCGGTGACGTCGAGGTGGTGGGTGCGGGCGGTGCCGCCGCTCGCCTTGATCAGGGTCGCCGTGTCGTGCAGGCCCTGGGCATCGCGGTCGGCGCAGTGCACGGTGGCGCCGGCTTCGGCGAGCAGCACGGCCGAGGCGCGGCCGATGCCGCTGGCCGCGCCGGTGACGAATGCGGTGAGTCCGGTGAGGTCGTACGCCTTGACGGCCATGAAGGGACGGTACGAGGATTTCTGACGGGGCGTCAATTAGTCGTACGGTGCTGAGTCCCGCGGCGTGAGGGGGTGCCGGGTGCCGGGCTCGGGGCGGGGCCCGCCTGGCAGTTGGGGCACCAGTAGGTGGGGCGCTCGCGGGAGCCGTCGCCCTGGTCGGCCGCGCGGATCGGGGTGGTGCAGCGCAGGCAGGGGCGATTCGTGCGGCCGTACACGAACAGGTCCTGGCCGCGGCGGCCCGTCGTACGGCGGATCGGGCGGTCGCGGTTGGCTTCCAGCAGCTTCTTGGCGAGCACGGGCAGTTGGGCGGTGTGCTCGGCGGGGAGGGCGCCGACCGGCAGCCAGGGGGTGACGCGGAGCAGGAAGCAGAGCTCGCTCTTGTACACATTGCCGATGCCGGCGAGGTTGCGCTGGTCCAGCAGGGCCTCGCCGAGGGGGCGGGCCGGGTCCGCGAGGAGGTTGTCGAGGGCGCGGTCGGGGTCCCAGTCCGGGCCCAGGAGGTCGGGGCCGAGGTGGCCGACGGCGCGGTGTTCCTCGGCGGTGTGCAGGAGCTCCAGGACGGGGAGGCGGTAGCCGACGGCTGTGCGGGTTGTGTGGGCTGTGTGGTCTGTGCGGGGTTCGGCGGCAGCGAGGATCACGCGGATCTGGTGGGCGGGGCCGCCCGTCCAGCGTTGCTGGTCCGTGTAGACCTTCCAGGAGCCTTCCATCCCCAGGTGCGAGTGCAGCGTCAGGCCGCCCTCGACGCGGGTGAGGAGGTGTTTGCCGCGTGGGGTGACGTCCAGGACGCTGCGGCCCGTGAGGTCGACCGTGGCGTACTTCGGTACCCGGAAGTCGGTGCGGGTCAGGGTTTTGCCCGCGAGGGCGGTGTGCAGCCGTTTCGCGGTTTGCCAGACCGTGTCTCCTTCGGGCATGGGTCCAGGGTGGCATGGGGTGGGGTGGGGCGTCGGCGGTGCTGGGTGCCGGTTGCGGTGCGAGGTGGGGTGGCCCCGGCGGCTGTGGGTTGCGTGGGGTGAGGGGTGCGGCTGGAGGGTGGCTTGGTGGGATGAAGGGTGCCGTCGGGTGGCGGGTTGGAGGGGATGAGGGCGCGGTCGGTGACCGCACGGTGGGCTGAGGGTGCAGGTGGCGAGCGGGGCGGGGCTCGGGTGGGGCTCAGCGGCCGGGCGGGCGCGGTGTGGTCAGGCGCGTAGGCGTAGGCCTCGGGGTGTTGCGATGAAGCCCGCTCCTTCCAGGAGGGTGCCTAGGGGGGACGTCAGGGCGGAGGCGCCGTTCACGCGTTCCACCGTGACCGTGCCCAGGGAGCCCGCGCGGGCGGCTGCGGCGAGGGCCTCCGCGGCCGTGTGCAGTCGGGGGTCGTCCGCGGGGTCGGTGTCGGGGGCCGAGGGCCAGGCCAGCAGTGTCTTGCCGCCGCGCTCCATGTAGAGGGTCAGCTCACCGTCGACGAGCACCACGAGGGAGCCCGCCTTGCGGCCCGGCTTGTGCCCGGCACCGGTGGGAGGCTCGGGCCAGGCCAGGGCGGCGCCGTACGCGTTCGCCGGGTCGGCGGCGGCGAGGACGACGGCTCGGGTGTCGGCGGCCGGGCGGTTGCGACGGGAGGCGAAGCCTGGGCCGGATCCGTACGGTGTGCCGCCGTTGTGCCACGCGGGGGCTTGCGGGGCGCGCGGGCCGGCCTGGGGTGCGCGGTCGCGGGGCGAGACGTAGTCGCCGGGGCCCAGATGGGCGTCCAGGAAGTCGTGGTCGAGGTCGGGGATGTCGTATGCGGGGGCCGCGTCATGGGCGCCGTACGGGTCAGCGCTGTCAGGGTTGTCGTACGTGCCGAAGTCGGCCGTGGTGCCGAGGCTGTCGGTACCGTCGGGGCCAGGAGGGCCGTAGCCGTCGGGGGCGCTCGGGCCGGGCAGGCCTTCGCCGCGGTCGCGGGCGTTGGCCACCGCGCGCAGGCGGTCCACCGCGCCGTCCATCGCGAACTGGGCGGCGCCCAGTCCCTCGACCACGTAGCCGCGCCGCGCCTGGCCGCTCTCCTCGAAGGCGGACAGGATGCGGTACGTCGCCGAGAAGCCGCCCTCGACGCCCTCCGCGGTGACCGCCCCCCGGGTCACCACGCCATGCCGGTCGAGGAGTGCGCGGGCCAGGGCGTGGGCGCGCACGGTGGGGTCGGGTTCGTGCGCCGGGAGCAGGGACCAGCGGCCGGCGACGGTCGGCGGGCCGGTGCGGGAGGCGGGGCGGGCGGCGGCCGTGAGGGAGCCGTAGCGGCCGCGCGGAACGGTGCGCTTGGCCCGGTGGGCCGTGGAGCCGGCGGTGCGGCCCGAGCCCAGCAGGGAGCGCATGGGTGCGAGCGTGTCGTTCGTCAGGCGGCCCGACCACGCCAGCTCCCAGAGGGCGTCGGCGATCTGGGGGTCGGTGACGTCGGGGTGGGTGGTGACACGGATCTGATCGGCGATCTGGCGGAAGAACAGGCCGTAACCGCCGGAGAGGGCGTCCAGGACGGACTGGTGCAGCGCCGTCAGCTCCAGGGGGTGCGGCTGCGGCAGGAGCAGTGGCGCCGCGTCCGCCATGTAGAGGGAGACCCAGCCGTCCTTGCCGGGGAGCGAGCCCGCTCCGGCCCAGACCACCTCTCCGGCCGCGGTGAGCTCGTCGAGCATCGCGGGGGTGTAGTTGGCGACGCGGGACGGCAGGACGAGCTTCTCCAGGGCGGACGCGGGCACGGATGCGCCCTGCAACTGCTCGATGGCGCGGACCAGTCCGTCGATGCCTCGCAGCCCGTGTCCCTTGCCGATGTGCTGCCACTGGGGCAGGAACTGGGCGAGCGCGGGCGGCGGTACCGGCTCCAGTTCATGCCGCAGGGCGGCGAGGGAGCGGCGGCGCAGGCGGCGCAGGACCGCGGCGTCGCACCACTCCTGCCCGATGCCGGCCGGGTGGAACTCGCCTTGTACGACGCGCCCGCTCGCCGCCAGCCGCTGAAGGGCGCCCTCTGTGATCGCCACGCCCAGGCCGAAGCGGGCCGCTGCCGTGGCCGAGGTGAACGGGCCGTGGGTGCGGGCGTAACGGGCGAGGAGGTCGCCGAGCGGGTCCTTGACCGGCTCGGTGAAGGCCTCGGGCACGCCGACCGGCAGGGCCGTGCCGAGCGCGTCGCGCAGGCGTCCCGCGTCCTCGATCGCCGCCCAGTGGTCGCCGCCGGCGATGCGGACCTTGATGGCGCGGCGGGCGGCGGCCAGTTCCTGGGCCCAGTGCGGTTCGGCGCCCCGCTCGGCCAACTCGGCGTCCGTGAGCGGGCCGAGGAGGCGGAGGACGTCCGCGACGCCTTCGACGTCCTTGACACGGCGGTCCTCGGTGAGCCACTGGAGTTCCTGCTCCAGCTCCGTCAGCACCTCGGCGTCGAGCAGCTCCCGCAGCTCCGCCTGGCCGAGCAGCTCGGCCAGCAGGCGCGAGTCCAGCGACAGGGCGGCGGCACGGCGCTCGGCGAGTGGGGAGTCCCCCTCGTACAGGAACTGGGCGACGTACCCGAAGAGGAGCGAGCGCGCGAAGGGGGACGGCTCGGGGGTGGTGACCTCGACCAGGCGCACCTTGCGGGACTCGAGGTCGCCCATGAGCTCTGTCAGACCCGGGACGTCGAAGACGTCCTGCAGGCACTCGCGGACCGCCTCCAGGACGATCGGGAAGGAGCCGAACTCGCCGGCCACCTGCAGCAGTTGGGCGGCGCGCTGGCGCTGCTGCCACAGCGGGGTGCGCTTGCCCGGGTTGCGGCGCGGCAGCAGCAGCGCGCGGGCGGCGCACTCGCGGAAGCGGGACGCGAACAGGGCCGAGCCGCCGACCTGGTCGGTGACGATCTGGTCGACGTCGCCCTTGTCGAAGACGACGTCCGCCGCACCCACGGGCGCCTGGTCGGCGTCGTACTCCGTGCCGGCCTTCATCGGTTCCTGGTCCAGGAGGTCCAGGCCCATGAGGTCGGCGTCGGGCAGGCGCAGCACGATGCCGTCGTCGGCGTGCATGACCTGTGCGTCCATGCCGTACCGCTCGGAGAGTTTCGCGCCGAGGGCGAGGGCCCAGGGGGCGTGGACCTGGGCGCCGAAGGGGGAGTGCACGACGACCCGCCAGTCGCCGAGCTCGTCGCGGAAGCGCTCGACGACGATCGTGCGGTCGTCCGGGACGTGGCCGCAGGCCTCGCGCTGCTCGTCCAGGTAGGACAGGACGTTGTCGGCCGCCCATGCGTCCAGACCGGCGGCGAGCAGACGCAGGCGGGCGTCCTCCTTGGGCAGCGAGCCGACCTCGCGCAGGAACGCACCCACCGCGCGGCCCAGTTCGAGTGGGCGGCCCAGCTGGTCGCCCTTCCAGAAGGGAAGGCGGCCCGGTACGCCCGGGGCGGGGGAGACCAGGACGCGGTCGCGCGTGATGTCCTCGATGCGCCAGGAACTGGTGCCGAGCGTGAAGACGTCCCCGACGCGGGACTCGTAGACCATCTCCTCGTCGAGCTCGCCGACCCTGCCGCCGCCCTTCTTGGGGTCGGCTCCGGCGAGGAAGACCCCGAAGAGACCGCGGTCGGGGATCGTGCCGCCGGAGGTGACGGCGAGGCGCTGGGCGCCGGGGCGGCCGGTGATCGTACCGGCGACGCGGTCCCAGACCACGCGCGGGCGAAGCTCCGCGAAGGCGTCGGACGGGTAGCGGCCGGCGAGCATGTCGAGGACCGCGGTGAAGGCGGATTCGGGGAGCGAGGCGAACGGGGCGGCCCGGCGGACGGTGGCGAGGAGGTCGTCGAACTGCCAGGTGTCCATCGCCGTCATCGCGACGACTTGCTGCGCCAGGACGTCCAGGGGGTTGGCCGGGACCTTGAGGGACTCGATGGACCCGGTGCGCATCCGTTCGGTGACCACGGCCGCCTGGACCAGGTCACCGCGGTACTTCGGGAAGACCACGCCTGTGGAGACCGCGCCGACCTGGTGTCCTGCGCGGCCGACGCGTTGCAGGCCGGAGGCCACGGAGGGGGGTGATTCGACCTGGACCACGAGGTCGACGGCGCCCATGTCGATGCCCAGTTCGAGGCTGGAGGTGGCCACCACCGCGGGGAGACGGCCCGCCTTGAGGTCCTCCTCGACCAGGGCGCGCTGTTCCTTGGAGACCGAGCCGTGGTGGGCGCGCGCGATGACCGGCGGTGCGCCCTGGGCTGCGCCCGAGCCGCCCATGAGTTCGGCCGGGGCGTGCTGTTCGTCCAGGGTTTCGCCGGTGGCCCGTTCGTAGGCGATCTCGTTGAGGCGGTTGCACAGGCGTTCCGCGAGGCGGCGGGAGTTGGCGAAGACGATGGTGGAGCGGTGGGCCTGGACCAGGTCGGTGATCCGCTCCTCCACGTGCGGCCAGATCGAGGGGCGCTCCGTGCCTTCGGAGCCGTCGGCCACCGGCGAGCCGCCGAGTTCGCCGAGGTCTTCGACGGGGACCACGACCGAGAGGTCGAACTCCTTGCCCGACTTCGGCTGGACGATCTCCACCTTGCGGCGGGGGGAGAGGTAGCGGGCGATCTCGTCGACCGGGCGGACGGTCGCGGACAGGCCGATGCGGCGGGCAGGCTTCGGGAGGAGCTCGTCCAGGCGCTCCAGGGAAAGGGCGAGATGAGCGCCGCGTTTGGTGCCCGCCACCGCGTGGACCTCGTCCAGGATCACCGTCTCGATGCCGGTCAAGGCGTCGCGTGTGGCCGACGTCAGCATCAGGAACAGGGACTCGGGGGTGGTGATCAGGATGTCCGGGGGGCGGGTCGACAGGGCTCGGCGCTCTGCGGCAGGGGTGTCGCCCGAGCGGATGCCGACCTTGACCTCGGGCTCGGGCAGGCCCCGGCGTACGGATTCCTGGCGGATGCCGGTCAGGGGGCTGCGGAGGTTGCGCTCCACGTCGACGGCCAGGGCCTTCAGCGGGGAGACGTAGAGGACGCGGCAGCGTTTCTTGGGGTCGGCCGGCGGGGGTGTGGAGGCCAGCTGGTCCAAGGCCGCGAGGAAGGCGGCCAGCGTCTTGCCGGAGCCGGTTGGGGCCACGACCAGCACGTCCGAGCCCTCGTTGATGGCTTTCCACGCGCCTGCCTGGGCTGCGGTGGGCGCGGAGAAGGCGCCCGTGAACCAGCCGCGGGTTGCGGGGGAGAAGCCGTCCAGGGCTCGGTGTCCTTTGCTGACCATGCGTCCATCCTGCACCCGGGGTCTGACAATGCGGCTGAGCTGGGCGAACGTGATCAGGCTGCGGGTTCGGTGGGAGTGCGCGCCGATGCCTGCGGGTGGGTGCGCCGCTCAGCGGCCCGTCGGCTTCGCTGAGAATGGGGGTATGGCAGGTTCGGGCGAGCGGGCGCGGCACTGGCGGTATGCCGAGTTGCCCGGTGTTGATCTGCTGCGGGCCCAGTACGTGCGGAAGACGTTTGTCCGGCACACCCATGAGCACTTTGTGATCGCTGCCATCGCGGAGGGTGTGGAGGTCTTTCACCATCGGGGTGCCGATCAGTACGCGGGGGCCGGTGCGCTTGCGTTGGTCAATCCGGATACGCCGCATACCGGGCGGGCGGGGGTTCCAGAGGGGTGGCAGTACGGGGCCGTGTATCCGTCGCCGGAAGTGGTGGCGGAGATCGCGGCCGAGACCACCGTGATCCGTGGGACGCCGGGGTTCGTCAGGCCGGTGCTGGATGATCCGTACGCCGTGGGGCTGGTGCATCAAGTGCTGCGTGCCGCGGACGAGGGCAACGCGCTGGCTGCCGACACGTTGCTTCGGGTTGCCGTGACCCGGTTGCTGCGGTTGAACGGTGGGGCGCTGCCGCAGCGGAAGGTGAGGACGGCGGGGGACCGGATCGCGCTACGCGCGCGTGAGGTGCTGGAGGCGCGGATGGCCGAGCCGCCGAGTCTGGAGAAGCTGGCTTCCGATCTGGGGACCGGGCCGTTCGCCTTGTTGCGGGCGTTCCGGGATCTGTATGGGATGCCGCCGCATGCTTGGCTGACCGATGCGCGGGTACGGCGGGCTCGGCGGCTGCTGGACGCGGGTGGCTCGCCGGCGGAGGCCGCCGCTGCCGTGGGATTCACCGATCAGCCGCACCTGAACCGGCACTTCACCAGGATCGTCGGCGTTCCGCCGGGCGCCTATCAGCGGGAGCGCAAGAACGTACAAGACGCCTGGCAGGGGCTGTCCTAGCGTCGCAGGCGTGGCAGAACAGAGAGCTCTCGAAGACCTCCGCGACGTCGGAGGCAAACCCGACGGGGTTGTCGTACGGGACGCCCTGGGCGTCGGAGTGGCCGTCGGGCTGTCCGGGTTCGCCTTCGGGGTGACGTCGGCCGGCAGCGGGCTCACGGTCGTGCAGACCTGTGCGCTCAGTCTGCTGGTGTTCACGGGGGCGTCACAGTTCGCGCTCGTGGGGGCGCTCGCGGCCGGTGGCAGTCCGTTGACCGCGGCCGCGGGGGCCTTCTTCCTGGGCGTGCGCAACGCCTTCTACGGGCTGCGGCTGTCGCAGTTGCTCAGCCTCACGCGCGCGGTGCGGCCGTTCGCCGCGCAGTGGGTGATCGACGAGACGGCCGCTGTCGCGCTCGCGCAGCCGACGCGGCGCAGTGCGCGGATCGGGTTCCTGGTGACAGGGCTGAGTCTGTATGTGCTGTGGAATCTCACCACGCTGGTCGGTGCGCTGGGGGCCGAGGCCCTTGGTGACACCGATGCCTGGGGGCTCGATGCGGCCGGGCCCGCCGTGTTTCTGGCGTTGCTCGCGCCGATGCTGAAGTCCGCGAACGAGCGCGCTGTCGCAGGTCTGGCCGTGGTTCTGGGGCTCGGGTTGTTGCCTGTGCTGCCTGCCGGTGTGCCTGTTCTGGTGGCCGCTCTCGCGGCGCCGGTCGTGCTGTGGGCCGACGGGCGTCGTAGGCGAGACGTGCGGGAGGGGGAGCTGTGAGCACCTGGATCGCCATCGGCGTCACCGCTGTCGGCTGTTACGCCGTCAAGCTTGCCGGGCTGCTCGTGCCCGCGGGGGCTCTGGAGAGGCCTCTCGTCCGGCGTCTTGCAGCACTGTTGCCCGTCGCGCTCCTTGCCGCTCTCACGGCTCAGCAGACGTTCGGCGACGGGCATGCGCTTGTGGTGGACGCAAGGGTGGCCGGAGTCGCCGCGGCTGCCGTGGTGCTCGTACTGCGGGCCCCGTTCCTGCTCGTCGTCGCGGCGGCCGTGGTGGTGACGGCCGGTGTGCGGGCGATCGGTGGGTGAGGTGGGTCAGCCGATGTGGCGGCCGTGCGCCCTGAGCGTGCGGAGCGCCTCGATCGTCACCATGGGGCGGGCTTCAAGGGCGGTGCCCGGCGCCCATCGGCGCCAGCGGATGGGCCAGCCGCCGTCCTCCTGCTGCTCGCCGGCCAGGTGGTCGAGGGAGCGGCTCATCTCGTCGTCCGTGAACCACGCGCGCGCGAGGGAGCGCGGTGTCTTCGCGTAGTCGTGCGGGAAGTGGTGCTCGCCGGGGGCGTAGCCGGGGGAGACCGGGTAGGCGTCCAGGTTCTCCGGCTCCAGAGCCGCCAAGCGCTGTTCGCGCACCAGGCGGCCGAGGCGATCGGCGGCCGCCTCCGCGCGCGTGCGGTCGGGAGCGGAGTCCAGGAAGGCCACGGCGGCCTCGATCTCGTAGGGGTGGGACTTCTCCAGGGACTCGACCGCCTGCCAGCAGAAGTCCGTGGCCCGGAACAGCCAGGCGTGCCACACCTCGTTTCGGTGCAGCAGACCGACCACGGGCCCGGTGGCCAGGAGTGAGCTGGGCGGGTCGTCCACGATCGGGATGAACGGGGCCGCGGGGTAGCCCCGCTGGCCCGGGTGGATCGCCGGGAGGGCGCCGTCCGGGGTGGAGACCGAGGTGAGGTAGCGGCATACGCGGTCCACGCGCTGTCCGCCGCAGCGTTCGATGGCGTCCAGGACGCGGAGTGCGTGACCGGTGTGCAGCGGCTGGCTGACCGGGCCGCGCAGATCGGGCTCCAGTGCGTGGCCGTACCCGCCGTCCTCGTTGCGGTAGGCGTCCAGCGCGGTCTCCACCGGGTCGGCGGCGCCGTTCAGGAAGTGGTGCGCGAAGAGTCGCTGCTCGAGCACGCGCGCGGTGAGCCAGATGAACTGCTCGGCGCGGAAGAGCGGGGAGTGCGCCGGAGGCGGCGGGGGGAGTGGGGAAGCTCCGGTTTCGGCCATGCGTCAGACCGTAGGGCGGAAAGCGGTCTCGGCAAGCGGTCCCGGCGCAGGCCCACCCTCAGGGGCGGGATACTGGACGCATGCGGTTGACGGTCTTCTGGCAGCGGATGGCGGACCACTTCGGTCCGGGATACGCCGACACCTTCGCGCGCGATCACGTCATGTCGGAGCTCGGCGGGCGCACGGTGCACCAGGCGCTGGACGCCGGCTGGGACGCCAAGGACGTGTGGCGTGTGGTCTGCGCCGTCATGAACGTTCCGGGGGAGAAGCGCTGACCGGTCAAGAAGATCGCAGGACGGCAGCTGATTGTCGGCTGCGTGGGTGACACTTGCTCCGTGGCACGCACTGACGAGACCGGGCAGCTCGCCCGGCACGGATCCCCGTTCGGCACGACGCCGCCCACCCCGCCTCCGGGCGAGGGCGCCGCCGGGCCGAGCGCCCGCATGCCGCGCTGGCTGCCGCGCGCCATGGTGCTCGCGCTGGCGCTGGTCGGCGCGTTCCAGCTGGGCAGCTGGGCCTTTCACCAGCTCACCGGGCTGCTGATCAACATCCTCATCGCGTTCTTCCTGGCGCTGGCCATCGAGCCCGCGGTGAGCTGGATGGCCTCGCATCGCATGCGCCGGGGACTGGCCACAGCCATTGTCTTCCTCGCGGTGATCGTCGTGTCGGCCGGCTTCGTGACGCTGCTCGGCTCCATGCTGGCGAACCAGATCATCAAGATCGTCGACGAATTCCCCAAGTACCTCGACTCCGTCATCAACTGGATCAACACGCACTTCAACACCGAGCTGCGCCGCGTTGACGTCCAGGAGGGGCTGCTCCGCTCCGACTGGTTGCGCGACTACGTCCAGAACAGTGCCACCGGCGTCCTGGATGTGTCCGCCCAGGTCCTGGGCGGCCTCTTCCAGCTGCTGACGATCACGCTGTTCTCGTTCTACTTCGCCGCGGACGGCCCCCGGCTGCGGCGTGCGCTGTGCTCCGTGCTGCCGCCCGCCAGGCAGGCCGAGGTGCTGCGTGCCTGGGAGATCGCGGTGAACAAGACCGGCGGGTATCTGTACTCGCGCGGTCTGATGGCGCTCATCTCCGGCGTAGCCCACTACATCCTGCTGGAGTTCCTGGACGTGCCGAACGCGCCGGTGCTCGCCGTGTGGGTCGGCCTGGTGTCGCAGTTCATCCCCACCATCGGCACGTATCTCGCGGGCGCCCTGCCCATGCTGATCGCGTTCACGGTCGATCCCTGGTACGCGCTCTGGGTGCTGATCTTCGTCGTGGTCTACCAGCAGTTCGAGAACTATGTGCTGCAGCCCAAGCTGACCTCCAAGACGGTCGACATCCACCCCGCGGTCGCCTTCGGCTCCGTCATCGCGGGCACCGCCCTCCTCGGCGCGGTGGGTGCGCTGATCGCCATCCCGGCGGTCGCCACGCTGCAGGCGTTCCTGGGGGCCTATGTGAAGCGGTACGACGTCACGGACGACCCCCGCGTCCATGGTCACCGGGGGCGCGGACCGGGGCACAGCCTGGTCACGCGCGCGCGTCAGCTGTGGACGCGACGGCCGACGGAGCAGCCCCCGGCAGAGAGGGGAAGTTCCGGGGACGGCTCCGCCTGAGCCGGTTGTGCGGCCGTCCCGCGACGGCAGCGGGTGATCGGCCCGGAGCCCGGGGCGTTGTCAGGCCGCGGACGTAGTCTCGGAAGTGCCGCGCGGTGCGCTTGACACGAAAATCGAACATCCATTCTCATGGAGGCTCCGGCGAGGCTCTCGGCGGGCATTTCGCCACGTTTTCGACCCAGAGGTGCCCGAGTTATCCACAGGCCGGACGGGCGTCGGGGCGCATTGTCAGTGGCAGGCGTTAGCGTCTTTGACGTGAAGCGATCGACTCAAGCAAACCGGGTGGAACCCATGGCAGGAACCGACCGCGAGAAGGCCCTGGATGCCGCACTCGCACAGATTGAACGGCAATTCGGCAAGGGCGCGGTCATGCGCATGGGCGAGCGGGCGAAGGAGCCCATCGAGGTCATCCCGACCGGGTCGACCGCCCTCGACGTGGCCCTCGGTGTCGGCGGACTGCCGCGCGGCCGTGTCGTGGAGATCTACGGACCGGAGTCCTCCGGTAAGACGACCCTGACCCTGCACGCCGTGGCCAACGCGCAGAAGGCCGGCGGCCAGGTCGCGTTCGTGGACGCGGAGCACGCCCTCGACCCCGAGTACGCGAAGAAGCTCGGCGTCGACATCGACAACCTGATCCTGTCCCAGCCGGACAACGGCGAGCAGGCGCTGGAGATCGTGGACATGCTCGTCCGCTCCGGCGCCCTCGACCTCATCGTCATCGACTCCGTCGCCGCGCTCGTCCCGCGCGCGGAGATCGAGGGCGAGATGGGCGACAGCCACGTCGGTCTGCAGGCGCGTCTGATGAGCCAGGCCCTGCGGAAGATCACCAGCGCGCTCAACCAGTCCAAGACCACCGCGATCTTCATCAACCAGCTCCGCGAGAAGATCGGCGTGATGTTCGGTTCGCCGGAGACCACGACCGGTGGCCGGGCGCTGAAGTTCTACGCCTCGGTGCGCATCGACATCCGCCGCATCGAGACCCTCAAGGACGGCACGGAGGCGGTCGGCAACCGCACCCGCTGCAAGGTCGTCAAGAACAAGGTGGCGCCGCCCTTCAAGCAGGCCGAGTTCGACATCCTCTACGGCCAGGGCATCAGCCGCGAGGGCGGCCTGATCGACATGGGCGTGGAGCACGGCTTCGTCCGCAAGGCCGGCGCCTGGTACACGTACGAGGGCGACCAGCTCGGCCAGGGCAAGGAGAACGCGCGCAACTTCCTGAAGGACAACCCCGACCTGGCCAACGAGATCGAGAAGAAGATCAAGGAGAAGCTGGGCGTCGGCGTGCGCCCGGAGGAGCCGGCCGCCGAGCCGGGCGCGGACGCCGCGGTCTCCGCCGCCCCGGCCGACGCCGCGAAGACGGTGCCCGCTCCGGCGGCGGCCAAGGCAGCCAAGACCAAGGCTGCGACCGCCAAGAGCTGATCCCGTGACACGGCGAACCGACTGGGCCGAGTACGCCGCCTATCCGGACGTCCCGCGTGAGCGGGGGAGAGGCGGCGACGAGGGCCTCTCCGGGATGGGCGGGCACGCCTACGGAGAGGACGCGGCTCATGGCACGGACGGGGGGAACGACGGTACGGCGCCGTACGGCAGGAGGTCGTCGTACGGGGGGTACGGCGACGAGTCGGGCCGGACGTATGACGATCAGCCGGGCTTGGCCCATCAGGGCCGACCGGGCCTGGCATACGGCGATGAGCAGCCCTCTGGCTCGGTGGGCGGTGAAGCGTGGCCCGAGGACGGCCCGGTGCGGCGCGGCGCAGCCGATGCGTCCGGCCGTGGCTCGCGCCGCGGCCGTGGCAGGGCTCGGGGCTCGGAAGGCTCGGATGGCTCGGGCGGTGCCCACGGGCGTCGTCGGCGCGGCCGAACAGAGCCGTCCGGTGAGGACGGAGGCGCCTCTTCCTCGTCGAGGGCCGAGAGGGGTGCGCCCCCCGCGGACCCGGTGGAGCAGGCGCGGGCGATCTGTCTGCGCCTGCTCACCGGGACCCCGCGCACACGGAAGCAACTCGCGGACGCCCTGCGCAAGCGGGAGATCCCCGACGATGCCGCCGAGGAGGTGCTGTCGCGGTTCGAGGAGGTCGGTCTCATCAACGACAGCGCGTTCGCGGACGCCTGGGTGGAGTCACGGCATCACGGCAGAGGGCTGGCCCGACGCGCGCTCGCCCAGGAACTGCGGACCAAGGGCGTCGACTCCACCCTGATCGATGCGGCCGTCGCACAGCTCGACTCCGAGCAGGAAGAGGCGACCGCACGCGAACTCGTCGCCCGCAAGCTCCGCTCCACGCGAGGGCTCGACCGCGACAAACGCCTGCGCCGCCTCGCGGGCATGCTCGCCCGCAAGGGCTACCCCGAGGGGATGGCTCTGCGGGCGGTGCGACAGGCGCTGGAGGAAGAGGGCGAGGACACGGAGTTCCTCGGGGACGAGGGGTTCTGATCCCGGTAGGTGCCTGCGAATAGAGGGCGCCAGGGGGCAGGGGGGGGCTGGGAGTAGAGGGGCTGCAAGTGGGCGGAGGTCCGCGAACGTAGGGTTCCGGCCCCGGACACGGTGGACGCGCGGGGGCGCCCATCGCGTTCGGGGCCGGGTTCGCAGCGAGGGGAGAGACCGGGGGTAGTTGAGGGGCGAGGCTTGCGGTGGGGCCGGGTGGGGAGCTCCGCAGGAAAGCCAACGCGTCGGCCCCCGGGTCAGCGATGTGCTGACTCCGCCGGTCAGCGGTGACACCCCGACGAGTTCGAGCGGGGCAGCGGCACAGGGCAGGTACACGGCCCGCCTTCCCTCTGCCCTCGGCACCGACCCACAGAGCAGCCTCTAAGCTGCCTCCGCCTCCACGCCTGACTGCGCCGCCGTCACCGGGAACCCTTCCGCCCGCCACGCCTGGAACCCGCCGACGAGATCGGTGGCCCGGTGCAGCCCCAGTCGCCGTAGGGATTCGACTGCCAGGCTCGACGCGTAGCCCTCGTTGCAGATCACCACGACTCGCAGGTCGTGGCTCGTTGCCTCGTGGGCGCGATGGCTGCCCTGTGGATCGAGCCGCCACTCGAGTTCGTTGCGCTCGACGACGAGGGCGCCGGGGATCAGTCCGTCCCGTTCGCGCAGGGCCGCGTACCGGATGTCGACCAGCAGAGCCTCGCCGCGCTGCGCGAGCTCGTACGCCGCTCGCGGCTCGATCCGGGTGTAGCCGGCGCGTACCCGCTCCAGCAACTCGTCGATGCCGACCGGTTGTTCCTCCACGCCGTCCACACCTGACTTCCGTTTGCCTCCGTGGACTGCCTGTTCGCCGACGCCGCCCACTCTCACGTTCAGCTCACCCTCGCCGACCGACTGCTCACCCACGCCGCTCACTGCCAGTCCTCCGGCCGCTCCACCTGCTCCAGTCGCAGGATCGGGCCGCTGCGGCTGAAGCGGCGGATCTGCGGTAGGGGCGGATAGTAGGCGTGGACGGAGATCGCATGCTGGTCGGCGGACTCGTTGAGGACCTCGTGCACATGGTGATGCCCGAAGGAACGGCCCTTGCCGGTCGGCAGCCGGCGTTCCCGGTCCACGTCGTCCGTCAGTTCCAGCGTCTTCCAGCCGTCGGCGGGCAGCCGGACGGCGAGCGAGTTCTCCTTGAGCTCACCGGCCGCCGTCACGAAGGCCCCGACCGAGTCGGCGTGGTCGTGCCAGCCGGTACCCGTTCCGGGCGGCCAGCCGATGAGCCAGGCCTCGCTGCCGCCGGGACCTTCGAGCCGTACCCAGGTACGGCCCTCGGGATCGAGCGGAAGCGAGGCGATCAAGTCGGCGTCGGCGGCAGTACGCCGTACGAAGTCGAGAAGGTCCGCCTGCGTCGGCGTGGAAACCGGCGCAACACCCGGATGAGAAGGGGAAACGGCGGCAGAGGAGACAGACACGTGCACCGTCCTGAAGAGAGTTCGCGAAGAGCGCGCCACGCCACAGGCGAAAGGAGTGGCGTGCGCGAGAAGAAAGGGGGATGCGAGTTCAGCAGGACGGGCGACACACGCAGCCCGCATAGCGGACGAGGTCCATATGGACCCTCCGCCACAGGCGCACACAGGTGTCGGTCATGGTCGGGAGTACACCATGGCGGTGCGAACCGGTCAACTCACTGTCACGATGCGGACCGCACAGTGACGGTGAGTGCCGCTTCCGTACGACGCCTTCAATCTCCGTACGACGAAATCAACGCGACCCAGCCGCGGCCCCAGCCTCCGCAGCCGCCCCGGCCTGTGCCTTGACCGGTCCGTCCAGCGCTGCCTCGGCCGCCGAGTACAGGTCGGCCGGCCGCACCCCGCTCAACGCGGTCACCAGGTGGCCGTCGGGCCGGATGAGCAGCACGGTGTGCGCGGCCGCCCCGGGATAGCTCCCCGCGACCAGCAGCTCGGCCGGATAGGGCAGCGCCGTCACCGCCGCCGCCAGCCGGGGCATGACGCCGGCGGACACCCAGTGCTTGCGGTCCCACACCTCCGTGCCCGGGGCGATCAGTACGACCAGCAGCGCGCCGCGTCCGAGCCGGTCCCGCAACCGTACGAAGGAGCCGTCCTCCGCCGTGACCCGCACGTCCATGACCGGCGCGCCGGGCGGCGTGGCCACGGGGACCTCGCCCTCCAGATGCCCGGGAGAGAGTGGCGAGTCGGCGTACGTCCCGGGCGCGCCGATCGCTCCGTGCCCCAGGTGGCCGTCCATCAGCAGCGCGTCATGGCCCCGGGCGGAGCCGGGGACGACCGCGCGCAGCCCTCCACCGCCGCGCAGCAGCGGCAACGCCTGGTCGGCGGCGCGCAGCCGGGCGGCGACGACGGCGCGCCGCTCCGCCTGGTAGCTGTCGAGCAGTGCCTCGCGCGGCCCGTGGTGCCAGGCCGGCGCCAGCTTCCAGGCGAGGTTGTCGGCGTCCCGCAGGCCCTCCTCGAGGCCGTGTGTGCCGAGCGTGCCGAGGCAGTGCGCCGCGTCCCCGGCGAGAAAGACGCGGCCCACGCGCCAGCGGCGGGCCAGGCGGTGGTGGACCGTGTGCACTCCGGTGTCGAGGAGTTCGTACGGCGGTGTAGGCCCGTCGGTCCATCCGGCGAGCGTCTCCCGGATGCGGGCCACGAGCATCTCGGGGGTGACCAGGTCCTTGCCCGGCGGCAGCAGCCAGTCGAGGCGCCACACCCCGTCCGGGAGCGGCCGTGCGGTGACCTCGCCGCCCGAAGGTCCCGACGTCCGCCACGGTGGCATCCGATGGAGCAACGCCCGACCGTCCCACGGAAGTTCCGCCCGCAAGGCGGCCACGGCGTGTCGCTCCACTGCCGTACGGCCGGGGAAGCGGATGTCCTGGAGTTTCCGGACGGTGGAGCGCGGGCCGTCGCAGCCGACCAGGTAACTGCCGCGCCACCAGGTGCCGTTGGGGCCGCGGGTGTGGGCAGCGACGCCCGAGGGCTCCTGCTCGATGGCGTCCAGGCGGCTGTCCACGGCGACCTTGACGAGCGGTTCGCCGGCGAGGGCCGCGCGCAGGGCGCCGGTCAGTACGTGCTGGGCGATGTGCAGGGGGGCGGGGTTCGAGCCGCCCTCGCGCCCTGCTTCGGCGTCGTCGAACGTGACCTCGCGCATCACCTGCTTGCGCCGCATTGCCCGCCATCCGGACCAACGGACTCCGACCTTGGCGAGCGGAACACCCGTCAGACGCTCCATGAGGGCGGCGGTGTCCTCGCGCAGTACGACGGTGCGCGCGAGGCGCGGCTCGTCCTTGCCGGGCCCCTCGTCGAGAACGACGGACGGCACCTCCTGGCGGGCCAGGGCCAGGGCGAGCGTGAGCCCCACGGGCCCCGCTCCGACGATGATCACCGGGTCCACGGCGCGGCGCCCCCTGCCCGCAGTGGTGTCCCGAGGGACGCAAGTGAACAGAAAGTTGGAGCAGGGTGCACGATCACAGAACGTATGCAACCCATTGCCGGTGCTTGCGTCAAGTGACGGAAGTGGTCTAGTGATCATGTCAAGGCAAGTGACTGGGTTCCGCCACTCTCAACAGTTCGACACTGACGGCGTCGGTCGCGAGACCACAGATGTAACTCGTCTCTGCGACAGTGCGAGATCCTCAGCACGCAGCAGACGGTTGCAGATGCCCGCGCACTGAGTTGGGTCGGAAGACCGTTTGGGCGCCTGGGTCACTCGACGGGTGCAAGGGTCCTGTGGGCGCGGCTGAGCCGCCTCGCGGTCGCGTTGCTCGTGATGAGCGCCTTTGCAGGGGCCGATGTCGAGGAACGGGGTCGACTCGGCGGGAGATCCTTGGCTGCCGAGATCGACGCCAGAAGCGACTGCCAGACTGGATGGCCCAAGGAGATATAGCTAATCATTCGCAAGGCGCGGACGTATTCGAATGCTCTACCACTTAACCGCCACCCCACGACCAACTCAGAACAACTGAGGAAGGCGTCTGGGACATTCGACCGGCTCTCAGCAGAGATTGAAGGTGAGGTCCGTTGAACGAGGCAATGATATTTTAGGGTTGCACCGAAAGGAGTAATTGGTGCCCGACATGTGTCGGGCACCAATACGGTTTATTTCATGGCGTGTAAGGAACTCGCCATGGCGCTCTGTCTACGGGTGCAGACCTAGCACTTGTAGATGCCGACGAAGCTGCCGACAAGCCCTTGCTGGAACTCGCGATTTCCCTTCTTCCCGGCAGGGATTGTGAAGCACTGGTGCGATATGTCCCCGTGGTGGTCCATGATCCGGGCCGCGGCGCGCACCGAGTGCGAGCAGTGGTTGTTGTAGTAGACGGTCGTGGTTACGCTTCCGGGCTTGTAGGAGAAGTTCACTCTCTTCGAGCCGGTGTCGCAACCCCATGAGTTCTGCGCTGCCGGACCGTCGAAGGCCTGGGCGTTCCCGCCGAAAGCGGGAATCATGAGAGCGGCGCTAAGGGCAACTGTGCTGACCCTGAAGATTACCTTCCGCAAGGTTCTTCCGTTCCTGTGGGGGTGGGCTTTCTATTGCATCTGCGATGTTTTCATCATCGACAGGGCGAAGCAATGATCTTGAGCTAGATTTGAGCTTGATGATCTTGGTGGAATTTGCAATTCCGCTTACTGTGCTTGAGTTCCGGCTGTCGTTGTTGGTTATGCAGGGCGGAGGATGAGTCCGGTTTCTACGAGACAGCCATTGAGGAGTGTGGGGCGGTACTGGATCTCACGGATATCCTGGCGAACGGTGAGCATGAGGTGGTCTGTGTGGGTGAAGGCGACGTTGGCGGCGTAGCTCCTCCTCACAGCAGCGCCAAGATGCATGTGACTGGGTTGAACTCGGGCGCGTAAGCGGGCAGCCGGACGACGGTCAGCCGCTCCTGACCGCTGGTGAAATGACGCAGGTCCGCGCAGACGTGGGTGCTGAAGGAGTCCCACATCAGGACGATGGGGGCGCCAAGCTGCAGGTGTGTGGCGATGAGCAGGTCAAGGCAGCCCGTCCTGGCAAAGCTCCGACAGCCGTCGGCGTTTGCCGCTGTGTCTTTTGAGCCGGTAGATCAGGGGTGGTGGCTGACCTGCCACGTAACAGGACAAGGCGGCGATGGACAGCTGGCGCGAAGTGCGGCCGCGGACCCTGATCACCGGGGTGTGGCCTTGCCTGGCGTGCGGTCGGCGGCGTCACCGAGAAGCCGGCCTCGTCCTCGATGAAAGGATCCATGCATCGAGCGCTGCCGCGGTGCTTCCACCTGCGACCAGGTTTCCTTCGCCCAGCCGCGGATCGCCTCCTCGTGGAAGCAACGCTTGATCACGGCCCTGATCCCGGGCAGTGTCCACTGCCAATTGGGCCGGCCGTGCGCGACCGGCCTCTAGTCGAGCTCCGCCTCCAGCACAGCGGCCTGGGCCTTGCTCAGCCATGGAGACGAGGCGGAACCGCCGACCGGAAAGCCCGTGGCCCAGGCTCGTCGCCACCGCTGCACGGAGCGCACACTGATCCTTAGCTCCTTGCGATCGCCGAGTTCGGCTCCCTGTGGGCGAAGCGGTCGGTGGCCAGCATCCGGATGCCTTCACGGAACTGCCGTTCACCTGTCAGGCAACCTGCACATACCGCAACAGCGCACCACGACGATCACGCTCTGTCCGCAGCTACGACAACCCGAATTCAAGCTCAGCAGCTTCGGCATTTCTGAGCCCGTCGGATCCTCCGAAGCGCCGTTCAGGCTGCCGCACAGGTTGAGGGCAGCGTGAGGGCCCGGTTGTCGCGCGGGTCGTCGCCGAATCCCACATTTCCAGTCGTCTGGCGGAGGGGTTGCCGATGAGTCACCCGTAGCAGCGTATGGGGGCAGTAGCATCGTGTGCCACTGCCCCCGTGAGTCTCATACTGCCTGGTTACCTCTCGGCACCGGCCCCAAAGCTGCCGCCTACCGCGGCGGGGTTGAGTTCCTCTGTGTCCTCGGCACTGAGCACCGCACCCGTGCTCTTCTTGCTGCGCCTGAGCCTGCCCTCCAGCCAACTGGCGAAGGTCGTGAGGGCGAAATTGATGGCCACGAAGATTACAGCCACAATCGTGAAGCTGGCGATGGTGTTCGCACCGTAGAACGCACTCATCGGTCGGACCGCCGCGAGCAGCTCGGAGAAGTTGAGCAATGCGCCGCCGAGCGCGGTGTCCTTCACGATGACGACCAACTGGCTGACGATCGCGGGCAGCATCGCAGTGACCGACTGCGGAAGCAGCACGGACCGCATTGTCTGGCCCTTGCGCAGGCCGATCGCCATCGCCGCTTCGGACTGTCCCTTGGGCAGGGCCAGGATGCCGGCGCGAACGATCTCCGCGAGTACCGACGCGTTGTATAGGACAAGTCCGGTGACGACCGCGTACAGCGGACGGTCGTCTGTGCTGATGTCGGTGAACTGGGAGTACGCCTGGTTGGCGAAGAGCATCAGAATCAGCACCGGGATCGCACGGAAGAACTCGACCACGGCACCAGAGGGCCAACGCACCCACCCGTGGTCGGAGAGGCGCGCGATACCGAAGAACGCACCCAGCGGCAGCGCGATGACCATGGCGAAGGCCGCTGCGATGAGGGTGTTCTCCAGACCGGGCCAGATGTACGTGGTCCACACTCGGGAGTCGGTGAAGAAGGGCTTCCACTTCTCCCAGTCGAGCTGGTTCCTCTCGTTGAGTTTGTTCACCACCCACCAGGCAGCGGCGGCGAATACGATCACAAACAGCGCCGAGAGGATGACGTTCCGCCGTTTGGCTCGGGGCCCCGGGGCGTCATAGAGGACCGAACTCATCGCTTCACCGCCACCTTCTTGCTCACCCAGCCGAGGAACAGACCGGTCGGGAGGGTGAGGCAGACGAACCCGAACGCGAAAATGGCGGAAATGAGGAGGAGCTGCGCCTCGTTCTCGATCATCTCCTTCATCAGGAACGCGGCCTCAGTCACACCGATCGCCGCCGCAACGGTGGTGTTCTTGGTCAGCGCGATCAGCACATTCGCCAGCGGCCCGACCACCGAGCGGAATGCCTGAGGAAGGATGATCAGGGTGAGCACCTGAGTGAAGTTCAGCCCGATGGCGCGGGCTGCCTCGGCCTGCCCGACGGGCACGGTGTTGATGCCGGAGCGCAGCGCCTCACAGACGAACGCCGACGTGTAGGCGATCAGACCGAGCACTGCGAGCCGGAAGTTGATGGTCTCGAACTCCTCGGAGCCGAGAGAAATACCGAGGGTCTGAAACAGACCCAGCGAGGTGAAGACGATGATGATCGTCAACGGGATGTTCCGCACCACGTTCACGTAGGTGGTGCCGAAGCCGCGCATCAGGGGGACGGGACTGACGCGCATCGCGGCCAGCAGGGTTCCCCAGACGAGGGACCCAATGGCGGAGTAGACGGTGAGCTGCACCGTCGTCCAAAACGCCCCTAGTAGGTCGTAGCCTTCAAGAAAGTCGAACACGATCTCCCGCGCTTCCGCACATGGGGGAGGGCGCGGTGCGCCGCCACAGAGGACGACGCACCTGCCCGACCGCCCTGATTCACTTGACGATGACGCCGATCTTCGGGGCGGGCTCGTTCTTGTAGTTGGCGGGGCCGAAGTTCTTCTTCACGGCCTCCTCCCAGGAGCCGTCCTGGACCATCTTCTCCAGGGCGGTGTTGATCTTCGCCTTGAGGTCGCTGCCCTCCTTGACGCCGATGCCGTAGTTCTCGTTGCTCAGCTTCAGACCGGCCAGCTTGAACTTGCCCTTGAACTGTTCCTGGGCGGCGTAGCCGGCGAGGATCGAGTCGTCGGTGGTCAGCGCGTCGACGGCCTTGTTCTCCAGGCCGGTCAGGCACTCCGAGTAGCCGCCGTAGGTCTGCAGCTGTGCGTTCGGAGCGATCTTGTCCTTGACGTTCTGCGCCGACGTGGATCCGGCGACGGAGCAGAGCTTCTTGCCGTTCAGATCCTCGCCCTTGGTGATGTTGTCGTCGGCGCGAATGAGCAGGTCCTGGTGGGCGAGCAGGTAGGGACCGGCGAAGTCGACCTTCTGGTCACGTTCGTCGGTGATGGAGTACGAGGCGGCGATGAAGTCGACGTCACCGCGCTGGAGCATCGTCTCGCGGTCGGCGCTCTTCGCTTCCTTCCACTCGATGTCGTCGGCGTTGTAGCCGAGCTCCTTGGCCACGTACGTCGCCACGTCGACGTCGAAGCCCTCGTACGAGCCGTCTGCGGTCTTCTGGCCGATACCCGGCTGGTCGATCTTGATGCCGACCGTGATCTTCTTGCCGTCGCCCGAACCCGAGCCACCCTCGTCGTTGCCGTTGTCGCCACCACAAGCAGTAGCGGTGATCGAGAGGACGAGCGCAGCGGCCGCCGCGGCGGAGACCTTGCGGAGCTTCATGGTGAACATCCTTTGCGTGATGAAGAGATGCGTCCCGCCAGAGGGTTGTCCCCTCGGAGGGTTGGATGACGCAGGTCGTCGGGTGCGTGAAGCAGTCCGTCAGTGGTGCAGGATCTTGGACAGGAAGTCCTTGGCGCGGTCGCTGCGCGGGTTGCTGAAGAACTGGTCCGGCACAGCTTCTTCGACGATCTTGCCGTCCGCCATGAACACCACCCGGTTGGCGGCCGAACGGGCGAAGCCCATCTCATGGGTGACGACGATCATGGTCATGCCGTCGCGGGCGAGCTGCTGCATGACCTCCAGGACCTCGTTGATCATCTCCGGGTCGAGGGCCGACGTCGGCTCGTCGAAGAGCATGACCTTGGGGTCCATGGCCAGCGCCCGGGCGATGGCCACACGCTGCTGCTGGCCGCCGGAGAGCTGGGCGGGGTACTTGTCCGCCTGGCTGGCCACACCCACCCGATCGAGCAGGGCGCGGGCCTTCTCCTCGGCCTTCTTCTTGTCCGTCTTACGGACCTTGATCTGGCCCAGCATCACGTTCTCGAGCACGGTCTTGTGCGCGAAAAGGTTGAAGGACTGGAAGACCATCCCGACGTCTGCGCGCAGCCGGGCCAGCTCCTTGCCTTCCTGGGGCAGCGGCTTGCCGTCGATGGCGATCGTGCCGGAGTCGATCGTCTCGAGGCGGTTGATGGTGCGGCACAGGGTGGACTTCCCGGACCCGGAGGGTCCGATGACCACGACGACCTCGCCGCGGGCGATCGTGAGATCGATGTCCTGGAGTACGTGCAACGCGCCGAAGTGCTTGTTCACGTCTTTCAGGACGACCAGCTCGCCGGTCGCGGCCACATCTTCCTTGGCCACCGATACTTCGGTCATCGCTCTCAGGCTCCGTCCTCCTCGGTTTCGGAGGACAGTAGTAACCGTATCCGACCTGCGTCATTACTTCTGAGGGGAATCTGAGCATCACGATCCGATAGCAATCGGACACACGTCGTAGCACTTGTGACCTGGGGCCGTACCGGCCGGAAAACGGAATACGGCCGTAACCGGAACCCTCTTGACGTGGTCGTCGTCCATCAGCGTGACTGCCATGGTGCACGCGCGCGCGTGCCTGCACTGTGTACCCACCTGAATCGTACGGCCGATGAACCGAAGGGGGCCGGGATGAGACTCCTCCTCGTCGAGGACGACAACCATGTCGCAGCCGCGCTGTCCGCGGTCCTGGCGCGGCACGGTTTCGACGTCACGCACGCGCGTAGCGGCGAGGAGGCCCTGCAGGCGCTCGTCCCCGAGGGCAACGGCTTCGGTGTCGTCCTCCTCGACCTCGGCCTGCCCGACCAGGACGGCTACGAGGTCTGCGGCAAGATCCGCAAGCGCACCAGCACCCCGGTGATCATGGTCACCGCGCGCTCCGACGTCCGCTCCCGCATCCACGGCCTCAACCTCGGGGCCGACGACTACGTCGTGAAGCCGTACGACACCGGAGAGCTGCTCGCCCGGATCCACGCGGTGAGCCGGCGCACCGTGCAGGAGGACACCGGCACGGGCGGCGACGGTGTGCTGCGCCTGGGCGCGGTGCACATCGAACTGCCCACCCGTCAGGTCAGCGTGGACGGTTCGGTCGTCCAGCTGACCCGCAAGGAGTTCGATCTGCTGGCCCTGCTCGCGCAGCGCCCCGGCGTGGTGTTCCGCCGGGAGCAGATCATCAGCGAGGTGTGGCGCACGAGTTGGGAGGGGACAGGACGCACTCTTGAGGTGCATGTGGCGTCCCTGCGCGCCAAGCTGCGCATGCCGACGCTGATCGAGACCGTACGCGGCGTCGGCTACCGGCTCGTCGCCCCGGCCGCGTAGCGGGTAAGGGTGCGCACTCGTCTTCTCCCGCTGCTCATCGTCCTGATGGCGGCCGTCCTGCTCGCACTCGGTGTACCGCTCGCCGTCAGCCTGGCCTCGGCCCAGCAGCAGAAGGTGGTCGTCGACCGGATCGACGACACGGCGTACTTCGCGGCCATCGCGCGGCCCGCCGCCGACACGGTCTCCGGATCCCGCGACGACCTGCGCATCCTCAGCCGGGAACTCGAGAGCTACTACGAGGTCTACGGCATCCGGGCCGGAGTGTTCCTGCCCAATGACACGCCGCTGGCCAACGGGCCGACGACCTGGTTCCTGCCCGAGACCGGCGAGGTGCGCGACGCCTTCGAGGAGTCGCTGCTCAGCCGGCGCAGCCACGACCCGAAGCAGGTGTGGCCCTGGCAGCGCAACCGCCTTGTCATCGCTTCGCCGGTCATCCGGGACGGTGACGTCGTCGCGGTCGTCGTCACCGACTCGCCCACCGGGGAGATGCGTTCGCGGATCCTGGAGGGCTGGCTGATCATCGGCGCGGGTCTGACCGCCGCGATGCTGGTGGCCGTCGGAGCCGCGCTCAGGCTGACCGGCTGGGTGCTCAGGCCGGTTCGGGTGCTGGACAGCACCACGCACGCGATCGCCAGCGGGCGCCTGAAGACACGGGTCGCGGTGGCCAGCGGTCCGCCGGAACTCCGGCGGCTGGCCCGGTCGTTCAACGAGATGGCGGACAACGTCGAGGACGTGCTGGAGCAGCAGCGCGCCTTCGTCGCCGACGCCTCGCACCAGCTGCGCAACCCGCTCGCGGCGCTGCTGCTGCGCATCGAACTGCTCGCTTTCGAACTTCCGGAGGGCAATGCGGAGATCGCCTCGGTCCAGGCCGAGGGCAAGCGCCTGGCGCAGGTCCTGGACGACCTGCTCGATCTTGCCCTCGCCGAGCACACCGAAGCCGACCTGCGGCTCACCGACGTCGGTGCGCTGACCGCCGAGCGCGTCGCGGCGTGGGCGCCGACCGCCGAGGCCAAGGGGGTACGGCTGGTGGGGGACTGCCCGGCCACCACGGCCTGGGCCGACCCGGTGGCGTTGTCCAGCGCGCTGGACGCGGTGATCGACAACGCGGTCAAGTTCACTCCGAAGGACGAGCGCGTCGAGGTGACGGTCACCTCGAACGGCGGTACGTCGACGATCGTGGTGGCCGACCACGGCCCCGGCCTCACCGACGAGGAACTCGCCCGCATCGGCGACCGCTTCTGGCGCAGCGGCCGGCACCAGAACATCAAGGGCTCGGGCCTGGGCCTGTCGATCTCGCGGGCGCTGCTCTCGGCGGGCGGGGGCTCGATGTCGTACGGCCGCAACGAACCGCACGGGCTGCGGGTGACGGTGACGGTGCCCAGGACGGCGCCGACGCAGTAGCGGGGGCGGTGTCCACACCGTGGCCGGGTTGGCGCAGGCACAGAGCGGGGTTGGTGCAGGCACAGTGCGGCGTCGGCGCCGGCACAGTGGCGGGGGTGGTGCAGGCGCAGTGGCGGGGCCGGCGCGGGCACAGTGCGAGGTCGGCGCAGGCGCGGTGGCGGGACCGACGCCGACAGGCTTCTACGGTTTGACCGAGCGGTAGTAGCGCCGGGCGCCCTCGTGCAGAGTCAGGGGATCGGTGTAGATCGCCGTGCGCAGGTCGACCAGCTGCGCGGAGTGCACGTGGGCCCCGATGCCGTCGCGGCTCTTGATCACCGTGCGGGTCAGCCATTCGGTGAGCCGGGGGTCCATGTCCTTGCGGGTGATCAGCAGATTGGAGACGGCGATCGTCGGCACCGTGTCGCCGTTCTGGATGGTGGGGTAGGCCGACTCCGGCATGTTGGTCGCGCGGTAGAAGTGGGCCACGTCGCCCTGGGCGTGCACCTTGGCGACGAGGTCGGCTTCGATGGGAACGAACCGGAACGAGGAGGTCTCGGCGAGCTTCTCCAGCCCGTCCGTCGGCACCCCGCTCGACCAGAAGAACGCGTCGAGCTCGTGCCCCAGCCGCGCGGGTCCGGTGTCGATGCCGTCCGACCGGGGCGTGATGTCCTTCTCCGGGTCGATGCCGGCGGCCTCCAGCACGCGCGTGGCGATCAACCGGACGCCCGAGTTCGGCAGCCCTATGGCCACCCGCTTGCCCTTCAGATCCGCGACGGAGCGGATGTCGGAGCCCGGCGGGACGACGAGCTGGACGTAGTCGTCGTACAGGCGAGCGACGCCGCGCAGCCGGTCGATGACGGGCTTGCCGCCGATCTTGTACGTGTCCACCGCGTCGGCGGCGGCGATGGTGAAGTCGGCCTGCCCGGTCGCCACGCGCTCGACGTTCTCCTGCGAGCCGTCACTCGTCAGCAGCCGCACCTTCAGCTGCGGCATGTCCTTGGCGAGCTCCTTGCGCAGCAGGGCGCCGTACTCCTGATAGACCCCCGCGCGCGTGCCCGTACTGAAGGTGATCGTCCCGCTCGGCGGCTCCTCACCCAGGGGCAGCAGCCACCACAGCAGCAGCCCCAGGGCGACGAGCCCGGCGGCCGCGCCCCGCAGGGCCCGGCGCCTGCTGATGCGGGTGAGTGCCTTGGACATGGCCGAGATCCTGCCAGCCGGTACGCGGTGCTGACCAGGGCAGGGGTCACAGGGAGGGGAGGAGAGGGCGGACGTCTGAGCTGGACGCGCCCGATCAAGCTTGGAACGGCTCCACGGTCCAGCCCCTGGAAGCCTCCGCAGCCCAGCCCTGGACGCCTCCGCAGCCCAGCCCTGGACGCCTCCGCAGCCCAGCCCTTGGACGCCTCCGCGGCCCATCCATTTCCAGCCCCTGGACGCCTCCATGGGCCAGCCCTGCCCCTGGACGCCTAGGCAGTCCGGGCCTGGACGGCTCCACGCCCCGGCCCTGGACGCCTCGCCCCCAAGGACTGTCGGACCCGGCCGCTACAGTCGGCGCATGAGCTCCTCGCCCGCCGACCTGGTCCGTGAATTCCACCTCGCCTTCGGGCTGGACGCCCGAAGTACACCGACCGAGGTTTCCCCGGAACTGGCCGCGCACCGTGGGGAACTGCTCGCCGAGGAGGCCGCCGAGGTCGCCGAGGTGTGTGTCAGCGGTCCGCTCGACCGGCTCGCGCACGAGCTGGCGGACCTCGTCTACGTCGCGTACGGCACGGCGCTGGTCCATGGGATCGACCTCGACGCCGTCCTGGCCGAGATCCACCGCTCCAACATGACCAAGCTGGGCCCCGACGGCCAGGTCGCCCGCCGGGCCGACGGCAAGGTGCTCAAGGGGGAGCACTACCGGGCGCCGGACGTGTCGGCTGTGCTGCGCCGTCAGGGGTGGGCGACCGGCGGGGCGTAGGGCTCTCGCCGGTACGCCGGCCCTTCTCGGGGCCCTGTGCGGGTGGAGGCGGACCGGTGGCCTCGACGTGGGCCGGGCGCAGCAGCAGCTCGCCGAGCCGGTAGCCGGGGCGCAGGATCTCCGTGCAGGTCAGGCCGTCGGCGTCGGTGGAGATGTGATGCGTCAGGGCCTCGTGGCACGTGGGGTCGAAGGGGTCGCCCTCCTCGCCGAACGACGTCACCCCCAGCGAGCCGAGCTGGGCCCGCAGGGTGTCGGTGATGTCCTTCAGACCCGGTGTCATCGGCTCGTGCGCGCAGGCGCGGTCGACCGCGTCCAGAACGGGCAGGAGGGCGCGGACGACGTTGGCCACCGCGATCTCCCGTACGGCCATGCGGTCCCGCCGCACCCGCTTGCGGTAGTTGTCGTACTCGGCCTTCACCCGCTGCAGGTCGCCAGTGCGCTCCTCCAGCAGACGCCGCAGCTCGGTGGGGTCCGCGTCCTGCGGCCGTCCCTTCTCCATCGTCACCTCCGTGGGGTGCTCCCCAGCGTCACCTCCGGCGTCAGCCCGTCCGCGGCTTGTCGTCGTCGACGATCTCGGCGTCCACCACGTCCTCGTCGGCGGAGGTGCTCTCCTGCCCGGTCGCACCGCCGGAGGCGGACGGCTGAGCCTGCGCGTACATGGCCTGGCCCAGTTTCTGGCTGACGGAGGCGAGCTTGTCGATGCCGGTACGCAGGGCCGCGGCGTCGGCCTCCTCCTTTAGCTTGTCCTTCAGCTCGGCGACGGCCGACTCGACCTCGGACCTGGTGTCGGCGGGAACCTTGTCCTCGTTGTCCTTGACGAACTTCTCGGTCTGGTAGACGAGTTGCTCGGCCTGGTTGCGGGCCTCGGCCGTCTCCCGGCGTGTGCGGTCCTCCTCGGCGTGCTGCTCGGCCTCGCGGACCATGCGGTTGATGTCGTCCTTGGGCAGCGCCGAGCCACCGGTCACGGTCATCTTCTGTTCCTTGCCGGTGCCGAGATCCTTCGCGGAGACGTGCATGATCCCGTTGGCGTCGATGTCGAAGGCGACCTCGATCTGCGGCACGCCGCGCGGGGCGGGCGGGATGCCGGACAGCTCGAACATGCCGAGCTTCTTGTTGTAGGCCGCGATCTCCCGTTCGCCCTGGTAGACCTGGATGGTCACCGACGGCTGGTTGTCCTCGGCGGTGGTGAAGATCTCCGAACGCCGGGTCGGGATCGTCGTGTTGCGCTCGATGAGCTTGGTCATGATGCCGCCCTTGGTCTCGATACCGAGGGACAGCGGGGTGACGTCCAGCAGCAGGACGTCCTTGACCTCGCCCTTGAGGACACCGGCCTGCAGCGAGGCGCCGACGGCGACGACCTCGTCGGGGTTGACGCCCTTGTGCGGGTCCTTGCCGGTGAGCTCGCGGACCAGGTCCGTCACCGCGGGCATCCGGGTCGAACCGCCCACCAGGATCACATGGTTGATGTCCGACACCTTGATCCCGGCGTCCTTGATCGCGTTGTGGAAGGGCCCCTTGCAGCGCTCCAGAAGATCGGCGGTCAGCTGCTGGAACTGGGCGCGGGTCAGCTTCTCGTCGAGGTGCAGCGGGCCTTCGGCGGAGGCGGTGATGTACGGCAGGTTGATCGTCGTCTCCGTCGAGGAGGACAGCTCGATCTTGGCCTTCTCGGCGGCCTCACGCAGCCGCTGCACGGCCATCTTGTCCTTGCTCAGATCGACGCCGTAGCCGTTCTTGAACTGCTTGACCAGGTGGTCCACGACCCGCTGGTCCCAGTCGTCACCGCCGAGGTGCGTGTCGCCGTTGGTGGCCTTCACCTCGATGACGCCCTCGCCCATCTCCAGGAGCGACACGTCGAAGGTGCCGCCGCCGAGGTCGAAGACGAGGACCGTCTGGTCGTTCTCCTTGTCCAGCCCGTACGCCAGCGCCGCGGCGGTCGGCTCGTTGATGATCCGCAGGACGTTCAGCCCCGCGATCTCCCCGGCCTCCTTGGTGGCCTGCCGCTGGCTGTCGTCGAAGTAGGCGGGCACGGTGATCACGGCGTCGGTGACGTCCTCGCCGAGGTACGCCTCCGCGTCCCGCTTCAGCTTCTGCAGCACGCGCGCGGAGATCTCCTGCGCGGTGTACCGCCTGCCGTCGATGTCGCCCGTCGCCGGGAAGCGCCAGGCGTGGTCCCCCATGTGCCGCTTGACCGAGCGCGCGGTGCGCTCGATGTTCGTCACGGCCTGCCGCTTGGCGACCTCGCCGACGAGCACTTCGCCGTTCTTGGCGAAGGCCACGACCGACGGTGTGGTCCGGGCACCTTCCGTGTTGGTGATGACGGTGGGCTCGCCGCCCTCGAGGACCGAGACCACCGAGTTCGTCGTACCGAGGTCGATTCCGACCGGGCGCGCCATCTGCGTTCTCCCTCCTCATCGCATCCAGGCCCGAGGTCGTCAGCGCAGCCCGTCACCGAGAGCGCCGCTCGTCGCCGAGTGCGCCGCGCCCGGCTGTCGGGCGGGCTCTCGCGGATCAGCGGGTCCACTCCCAGCGGACCGGCCCCACCCGCAGCGCAGGGATACGCCGCCCCGGTCCGCCGATGCGCAGCACCACGGCGGCCGTGACACCTGTGACGCGGCGGGGCCGAACGGGAGCCGGGACGGGGGCCGGGGCCGCGACCGCGGGGGTGCGCCGACGGTCGTAGGCCGCACGCGAGACGGGATCGCGGAGCACGTCGTAGGCGGCCATCACCTCGGCGAAGCGCCGCGCCGTCCCGGCGTCCACCCGGATGTCGGGCCGCAGTTCACGGACCCGGCGGCGGAAGGCCGCGGTGATCCCGGCAGGCGATGCCGACGGCTCCGCCCGCAGTACGGCGTACAGATCCGGCGCGGAGCCGGTGGCGGCCCGAGCCTGCATCGTCCACACCTCCTCGCACCCCCTCCGAGCTGCGGGTTCTGTGTCAACCTGCCTACTGATCTGAATAAAACTTGAGTGCCCTATTGTCAAGCCCGAGAGGGGCGAGGTATACGAAATGGTGCGAAGGAACTCCGGACTCCCGGAGCCCGGAGACGCGGATGCCGCCTAGCGGCTCCCACCAGGCGAAAGGAGTTGAACGATGGTCCTCATCCGCACGGACCCCTTCCGGGAACTCGACCGGCTCGCCGAGCAGGCGTTCGGCACCCTCGCCCGGCCGTCCGCCATGCCGCTCGACGCGTATCAGAGCGGGGACGAGTTCGTCGTCCACTTCGACCTGCCCGGCGTCGACCCGGACGGTGTGGACCTCAGCGTGGAACGCAATGTCCTCACCGTGCGCGCCGAGCGCACCGGCCCCGACGTCAAGGCCGACGACGTCCTCGTCGCCGAACGGCCGCACGGCGTTTTCAGCCGTCAGCTCTTCCTGGGTGAGTCGCTCGACCTGGAGAAGATCAGCGCCGACTACGACGCCGGCGTGCTGACGCTGCGCATCCCGGTGGCCACGGCGGCCAAGCCGCGTCGTATCGAGGTCAGCAGCGGGGACAGCGGGTCGAAGCAGATCGCGACCTGAGCGAGCGGGGGCCGCGGCGTACCGCGATCACTGGGCGTGCGGAGGTACGCCGCGGCCGCCACCGTACGCAGTGGTACTCAGTCCTCGGGGGCGCCGTCGGCCACCCGATAGGTTTTGGTCCAGGTGGCGCCGCAGCGGCAGCGGGAGAACTCGACCAGTTCTCCCTCTTCGCTCACCCGGACGCCGTCCCCGATGCGCACGTGAACGTGCTCGCCCATCACTCGTCTCCCTCCGACCGGTGGAAGGCATCCTTCAGTGGAAGGCCTCATTCAACGGGGTGTCCGAATTGGGGTAAAAGGGTGATCGCATGGTGAGACGGACGGGGAGCGGTTCTGGTGCGTCGAGCTGCGGCCCCCGGCTCCTGGAGAGACCCCGGTGGACAGCACCGCTACGCCTCGCTCGGGCACTCCCCGTTCCGCTTCAACGGGCGATCTTCGCGTGGGTCCCCCAGGATGGTGGCGGTTGCCCGGTCAGGGGGCCGTCGAGGGCAGCCGTTCCCGTGTGCGGCTGACTGCTGCTGCCTTCTGTGCGGCGGACTGCCGCCCCCTTCCTCACCCAGGAGCCCCTCATGGCAGTGATGACGGAGGAACTCGTACCGGCGTTGGAGGACGCGCATCAGGCCCATACCGCGGTCCTCGACCGGCTCCGCACGGATGCGACGGTCACGCCACCCGGCCCGCACCGGCAGTTCCTCGAACGCCAGGCCGCCGAGGTCGAGATCGGCCTCGAGCGCATTCAGCGCCAGAAGCGTGCCCTGCGTCCCCGGGGCGTGCTGGGGACCGCGGCCGGTGTGACGCGTTCCGTCTCGCGGGGCGCGGTGCGTACGGCGATGCTGCCGCTCACGATCGGATCGAAGGCCGTGAAGGGCATGCTGCCCGGCTCGGGCCCGGCCGATCCGCGACAGCTGATGAGGAACGCGGAGGACGAGTACGCGGCGGCCGCGCGGGCGCTGGCGGCGTGCCGGGCGGGGGAGGTCCTCGCCGAGCAGATGGACGACCAGTCCACCGCCGACCTGCTCGGCTCGCTGCGCCGCCAGGACGAGGAACTGCTGCAGGAACTGGAGTACAGCCTCGCCGAACACGCCCGCGCCGTGGCGACGGCCGGCAACGGCCAGGTCCCGAGTGAAGGCGCGAACCCCGGTCTGGCCGACACCGCGGCCCAGGCGATGTGGACAGCCCTCGGCCGCGCACGCGACGTCGCCCAGCGCGGGGTCCGGATGGCCCGGGGCGCGGTCGGAGGCAGGGCGTGGGAGAAGGAGATGCCCGAGCCCGGCCCCATGGCCGAGGAGATCCTGGGAGCGGTCAGGCGGGAGGAGGATCTGCCGATTCCCGGGTTCAGCACGCTCAGCGCACATCAGATCGAGAGGCAGCTGCGCACCCTGTCCCAGCTGGATCTGACGGTCGTCGAGGGTTATGAGCGCGCCCACGACCGCCGCAAGAGGGTCCTGGACGCCATCGAGCAGTTGCGCGCGGCCGAACCGTGGACCGGCTACGACGCCATGGCCACGGACGAGATCTCCGCAAGCCTGCAGGACGCCCCCACCGACGTGGCCCGCCAGGTGCTGGAGTACGAACGACGCCACCGGCAACGCCAGGAGGTCATGACCACCGCCGAGGCACACGTCTGACCGCGACCGGCTGCGGCGTGGCAGGCGGCCTCGGACTTGCTGGACCCTGGACGATCCTGCACGACCTTGACGGTGACGGGCACCAGTCCTATGACTGCTTCCCTATGGCTGCTTCTCGGATCCGGTGGCGTGCAGGATCGTGCGAGCGACCAGCTCGGGTGCGTCCAGCATCGGAATGTGGCCGCAGTCGGGCAACGGCACCAGGCGGGCGTTCGGGATCGCTGCCAGGGCGCGGTCCGCCTGGCGAGGTGGCAGAAGCCGGTCGCGGGTACCCCACGCGATCGTCACCGGCACGTCGGGGATGTCGCCGGTGAACAGACCCGGTGCGCGTCCGGCTGCCAGGGTCGCCTCGAACCCCGCCGAGTCCCGTAGCGTCCGCAGCGCCGCAGCCACGGCCGCCGGCGCGCACAGTTCCGGCCGGCCGTACAGCGTGCCGGTCAGGACGGCGCGGGCGGGCGCGGTACGCACGAGCGCCTCCAGCGCCGGAAACGGCAGCAGTCGTACCCCCTGACGAGCCGCGCTCACCATGGCGTACGTGTACCGCCGCTCCATGCCCGTCCAGAAGCCGGCCGGAGCCAGCGCGGTCACGCTGCGCGCCAGCCCGGCCTGCCCCAGGCGCAGCGCGATCAGCCCGCCCAGCGAGTGCCCCACCACGTGCGGCCGCTCCACGCCGAGCTCCGTGAACACCGAACCCAGCCACAGCACGGCCGTGTCCAGGTCGCGGGGGACACCGGGATCCAGGTCCGGAGACTGGCCGAACCCCGGCAGGTCCATCGCGATGGTCTCGCGCTCGTCGATCAGCAGCGGCATGACCGGATCCCAGGCCAGCCGGTGCGAGCCGAGCCCGTGCAGCAGGACCACGGGTTCGCCGGCCCCCTGCCGCTCGTACGCCACCGTGACGGGCCCCAGGTCCGCGGCCTGCCCCTGCACGAACCAAGCCGCCCGCGGCCCGACGACCACGTGTCCGCACGCACCGTCGGCACCTGCCGCGGACGGCCGCAACAGTGGCGGTCCGCCGGGCAGGAGGTCCCACAGGCATGCTGCGACCCGGCCGACGCGGCCACCGCCCCGGCCGGCCGCTGAAACGAGCGCCGACATCCAGGCCATCGCTGACCACCTCACACGCCCTGGCCCATTCCGTCACAGGACCAAGCTCAGGTAACTCTCATTACGGGAACAAGGCGCCAATCCTCCACATTCCTGACAGGGGCACGGTCCACAGGCCGAAGAGGACGAGTGCCGGCCTTCTCCTGCCAGCGCCTACCCTTGAGCCATGACCAGCAGCAGCGACCGGAGCCCGGCAGTGGACGTCCCCTCTTCGAAGACGTATGAAGTGCGCACCTACGGGTGCCAGATGAACGTCCACGATTCCGAGCGATTGTCGGGGCTGCTCGAAGAGGCGGGTTACGTACGCGCGCCCGAGGGCTCGGACGGCGACGCGGACGTCGTCGTCTTCAACACCTGCGCGGTCCGTGAGAACGCCGACAACAAGCTGTACGGCAACCTCGGCCACCTCGCGCCGATGAAGGCCAAGCGGCCCGGCATGCAGATCGCGGTCGGGGGCTGTCTGGCCCAGAAGGACCGCGACACCATCGTGAAGCGGGCGCCCTGGGTGGACGTCGTCTTCGGCACGCACAACATCGGCAAGCTGCCCGTCCTGCTGGAACGCGCGCGCGTGCAGGAAGAAGCACAGGTCGAGATCGCCGAGTCGCTGGAGGCGTTCCCGTCGACGCTGCCGACCCGCCGCGAGAGCGCCTACGCGGCCTGGGTGTCGATCTCCGTCGGCTGCAACAACACCTGCACCTTCTGCATCGTCCCGGCCCTGCGCGGCAAGGAGAAGGACCGCCGCCCCGGCGACATCCTCGCCGAGGTCGAGGCCCTGGTCGCCGAGGGCGTCTCCGAGATCACGCTGCTCGGTCAGAACGTCAACGCGTACGGCTCCGACATCGGCGACCGCGAGGCGTTCAGCAAGCTGCTGCGGGCCTGCGGAAACATCGAGGGCCTGGAGCGCGTCCGCTTCACCTCCCCGCACCCGCGGGACTTCACCGACGACGTCATCGCCGCCATGGCCGAGACGCCGAACGTGATGCCGCAGCTGCACATGCCGCTGCAGTCCGGCTCGGACACGGTCCTCAAGGCGATGCGCCGCTCCTACCGCCAGGAGCGCTATCTCGGGATCATCGAGAAGGTCCGCGCCGCCATCCCGCACGCCGCGATCACCACCGACATCATCGTGGGCTTCCCGGGCGAGACCGAGGAGGACTTCGAGCAGACGCTGCACGTCGTGCGCGAGGCCCGCTTCGCCCAGGCCTTCACCTTCCAGTACTCCAAGCGCCCCGGCACTCCGGCGGCCACCATGGACAACCAGATCCCCAAGCAGGTCGTCCAGGCGCGTTACGAGCGTCTCGTCGCCCTCCAGGAGGAGATCTCCTGGGAGGAGAACAAGAAGCAGGTCGGCCGCAAGCTGGAGCTGATGGTCGCGGAGGGCGAGGGCCGCAAGGACGGCACCACCCACCGTCTGTCCGGCCGCGCCCCCGACAACCGCCTGGTCCACTTCACCAAGCCGGAGCAGGAGGTCCGCCCCGGCGACGTGGTGACCGTCGAGATCACGTACGCCGCCCCGCACCACCTCCTCGCCGAGGGCCCCGTCCTCGACGTGCGCCCCACGCGCGCGGGCGACGCCTGGGAGAAGCGCAACGCCGCCGAGGCCGCCAAGCCCGCGGGCGTGATGCTGGGCCTGCCGAAGATCGGCGTGCCGGAGCCGCTGCCGGTGGTCACCGGCGGCTGCGCCGTGGACTGACCTCGACCGACCGACCGACCGACCGACCGGACCGACCGACCGACCGACCGGACCGACCGACCGGACCGACCGACCGGACCGACCGACCGGACCGACCGACCGGACCGACCGGACCGACCGGACCGACCGGACCGACCGGACCGACCGGTCCGACCGGGCCACGACTACGGCCGCCTGGCGGGGCGGGAGACGTATCCCGGGTGACGTCGGAGCGTCGCAGTAGGCTGCCGATCATGCTTGTCGCCGCCGCAGTCTGCCCCTGCCCGCCGCTCCTCCTGCCCGAGCTCGCCGCGGGCGCCGCACCCGAGCTGGACGCCGCGCGTGCCGCCTGCACGGACGCGCTCGGCGTGCTCGCGGCCGCCCGGCCGGACCGGCTCGTGGTCGTGGGGCCCGGCGAGGAGAGCGGGCATGCGGCGTATCCGCAGGGGGCGCGGGGTACCTTCCGCGGCTTCGGCGTGGACATCGACGTACGGCTGGGCCGGGCCGAGGGCGACGCGGACGCTCCGGCGCTGACGGAACGCCAGCTTCCGTCCTCGCTGGCCGTGGCCGCGTGGCTGCTGGAGCGGACCGGGTGGTCGGATGCCCCGATCGAGGGACTCGGTGTGGGGGAACCACTGACGGCCGAGCGGTGTACCAATATCGGAAGGGACATCGCCGCCCGGGGCGAGCGGGTGGCGCTGCTGGTGATGGGCGACGCCAGCGCCTGCCGCACGCTCAAGGCCCCCGGCTACCTCGACGAGCGGGCGGCCCCCTTCGACGCGTCCGTCGCGCGTGCGCTGGGCAAGGCGGACGTGGAGGCGCTCAAGGCGCTGGACATCGAGCTCGCGCACGAGCTCAAGGTCTCGGGCCGAGCCCCCTGGCAGGTCCTTGCGGGCGCAGCCGAGGATGCGGGTCTTTCGGGCACCTTGCTGTACGACGCGGCGCCGTACGGCGTGGGGTACCTGGTCGCGACCTGGTCGTAGGGCCCGCCCGCCTGAAAACGACGGATGTGAAAACGACGGACGGCCGGGAGCGGTCAAGCTCCGCGGCCGTCCGTCGATATGCCGGTCAGGTGGTCGGCGGTGGCGCGTCCGGCGGCGGCGTGCTGCTGCCGGTCGCCGTGTCGTCGCCCTTGTGCGCGAGTCGGTCCATGGCCCCCTTGGCCTTGCCCGTACCCGTCTGGATCTTGTTGCTGTACTTGCCCTTGGTCTTCTCGTCGACGACCTTCGCGGCCCTGTCGATGCCGTGCTGGACCTTGTCCTCGTGCCGCTGCGCGAAGTCGGAGACCTTGTCCTTGGCCGGGGCGAGTTTGGCTTTCAAATTATCCATCAGACCCATGCTTCACCTTCCCGCGCGGGGCAGTTACGTGCGGGCGCCCTCGCCGGCCTCACTGTCGGCCACCTCGTCGGCGGACTGCTGCTTGGGGATCTCGACGCCGTCGTCGGTGTCGGCCTCGGCGGACTCCGCGGCCGTCGGCTGTGCCGCCGACCGGTCCGTCTCCTCGGCCTTCGCCTCGGTCGGCTCCTTCGCCTCCGCAGCCTCGTCCGCCGCGGGTTCGGCCGTTGGTGTGTCGGCCTGCGCCGCGGCGGTTGACGCCTCCTCCGTAGCCTTCGACCTCCGGAGAAGCCGTGCAAAAACGCCCATATCCACTCCATACGTTACTCGTGCGGGCGAAATCCCGCGTCGTCCGGTGCGTCCGTTTGCGCCGCCCGGTCGCCGCCTCCGCGAAACCGGCGGCGAGAACCTCGCAACTGGCAACGACCCCGCGCGCGTGCCGTCACGTAACTCGTTCGAGACCACCCCATGAGGTTTGCGAGACTGGGGCGGTGAGCAGTGCACCCCCCGCCCCCCGCGTCATCGCCGTCGTCGGACCCACCGCGGCCGGAAAGTCCGATCTGGGCGTTTTCCTGGCCTGGCAGCTCGGCGGCGAGGTCGTCAACGCCGACTCCATGCAGCTCTACCGAGGGATGGACATCGGCACCGCAAAGCTGACGCCCGAGGAACGGGCCGGCATCCCGCACCACCTGCTGGACATCTGGGACGTGACGGTCACGGCGTCGGTCGCCGAGTACCAGCGGCTCGCGCGGGAGCGGATCGACGCACTGCTCGCCGCGGGGCGCTGGCCGATTCTCGTCGGCGGCTCGGGTCTGTACGTCCGCGGCGCCGTCGACAATCTCGAGTTCCCCGGCACCGACCCCGAGGTCAGGGCCCGGCTGGAGGAGGAGCTCGCGCTGCGCGGCTCCGGGGCCCTGCACGCCCGCCTGGCCGCCGCCGACCCCGAGGCCGCGCAGGCGATCCTGCCCAGCAACGGGCGCCGTATCGTCCGGGCTCTCGAAGTGATCGAGATCACCGGGCAGCCCTTCACCGCCAACCTCCCCGGCCATGACTCGGTCTACGACACGATCCAGATCGGCGTCGACGTCGCGCGCCCCGAGCTCGACGAGCGCATCGCACGCCGGGTCGACCGGATGTGGGACGCCGGACTCGTGGACGAGGTGCGCGCACTGGAGGCGCAGGGGTTGCGTGAGGGGCGTACGGCCTCGCGCGCGCTCGGCTACCAGCAGGTGCTCGCGGCGCTCGCGGGGGAGTGCACCCTCGAAGAGGCGCGGGCCGAGACCGTACGTGCCACCAAGCGCTTCGCGCGCCGCCAGGATTCATGGTTCAGGCGCGATCCACGGGTGCACTGGCTCAGTGGGGCTGCGGCGGATCTCACAGAACTTCCGCAGCTGGCATTGGCGTTGGTCGAACGACCGGTTACAGCCTGATCACGTCATGGCATCGGGACGCTCCGGCCGCCATCCGGGCCTCCGGCGCCGTGCCATCATCGAGCTTCGATCGACCAAGTGGAGTCCGAGTTGGGAGGGCGCGTGGCGATGGAGGCCGGCCCTCGCGACACCGCACAAGGCACCGAGAACGTCACCACCGACGGTGCCGAACGGGAACAGGACGGCGACCTTCCGGTCCCCGGCGGGCTCGACGAGGCGGAGGGCGGCGTCACCGACGACGGCCCCGAGCCCGAGGAGATGTACGCGAGCGGCCCGGAGGTCGAGGTCGAGCTGCGCCCGCAGCGCCGACTGCGCATCTGGCAGCTCGCACCCATCGTGTCCCTGGCCGCGGTCGGCTCCCTGATGTTCGCGTTCCCGCTGGCCTTCGACTTCGGTGACAGCGGGGCCGTGATCGCCATGCTGGGGCTGCTGATCTGCTCCTGCGCGGCCGGCTGGGGCATGATGGCCGCCCGCCGGGTGGGCTACACCTGGCCCGGGCTGCCGCAGCGGGGCTCCGGGCGCCGGCCGGACTGGCGCGTGGTGCTGGCGTACGTCCTTGTCGTCGCCGCGGTCGTCGTGCTCGCCGTGTGGCGCGTGGCCCGGCTGCGCTGACCTCCACGCGCGCGTGGGCCGTCGTAGCCCCGGGCACGACGGGTTGTCGTACCGACCCCTTACGATCGAGGAATGAGCACGCGGATCGCTTTCCTCAAGGGTCACGGCACCGAGAACGACTTCGTGATCGTCCCGGACCCGGAGAACGTCATCGACCTGCCCCCGGCCGCAGTCGCCGCCCTGTGCGACCGCCGCGCGGGCATCGGCGGTGACGGACTGCTGCACGTGGTCCGGTCCGCGGCGCACCCCGAGGCCAGGGACATGGCGGCCGAGGCCGAGTGGTTCATGGACTACCGCAACGGCGACGGCTCCGTCGCGGAGATGTGCGGCAACGGCGTGCGCGTGTTCGCGCGCTATCTCCAGCGCGCCGGACACGTCACCGAGGGCGACCTCGCCGTCGCCACGCGCGGGGGCGTGAAGACCGTGCACATCGCCAAGACTGCATCCAACAGCGGCTCCGCCGCGGGTGACATCACGGTCGGCATGGGCAAGGCGCGGTTCCCCGAGGGGGACGTCACAGTCAGCGTCGGCGAGCGCAGCTGGCCCGCGCGCAACGTGAACATGGGCAACCCGCATGCCGTCGCCTTCGTGGACGACCTCGCGCATGCCGGCGACCTGTACTCCCCGCCGCCGTTCAGCCCGGCCTCGGCCTACCCGGACGGGGTCAACGTGGAGTTCGTGGTCGACCGGGGGCCTGGGCATGTCGCGCTGCGCGTGCACGAGCGTGGTGCGGGCGAGACCCGGTCGTGCGGCACGGGCGCGTGCGCCGTAGCCGTGGCCGCGGCGCGGCGGGACGGGGCCGACCCGGCCGTCACCGGCGCCCCCGCGACGTACACCGTCGACGTGCCCGGCGGCACCCTGGTGATCACCGAGCGGCCCGACGGCGAGATCGAGATGACCGGCCCCGCGGTGATCGTCGCCGAGGGAGAGATCGATGCGGAGTGGCTGGAAACGCTCGGTCGCTGAGTGGTTCCGTGACTTGGCATCAGAGGTTTGGGGAGCTCACGGCCTGAGAGTTGTGTCGTGGGCTTTGCGGACACACTTCGGAATCACGAACTCCGGTTCGCCGTATGGCGCGAAACCGTAAACCTGTGAACCCTCGCTCGAATGGGTGATCCGTTTCACGCTCGGCGAGAGGCGGTCAGCCGCACGTGATGGGCTCGGTAGCATCAAGCACCGGCCCGGACGGGGGAGAAGTCGCCATCCCCTGAGCCGTGTCCGCCATGGGGCACCCCGTCCGCCGGTCCACGCAGCCGGAGGTGCCCATGAGTGCGGAGGCAACGAACCCCGCGACGCCAGGCCCGGTAGCAGGCCCTGCGACGCCTGCCGTGCCCCGCAGGAAGGCCCGCGCCCGGCTCGATCTGCGCCGCCTCGGCCGGGCGGCGCTGCTCGGCCCCGCATCCCGCGACCGGCTGCCCGACGCGATCAGCCATGTCGTCGACGCCCACCGCGCCCACCACCCCGAGGCCGACCTCGAACCGCTGCGCCGCGCCTATGTGCTGGCCGAGTCCTCGCACCGCGGCCAGATGCGCAAGAGCGGCGAGCCGTACATCACGCATCCGCTCGCCGTGACGCTCATCCTTGCCGAACTCGGCGCCGAGACCACGACCTTGACGGCCTCCCTGCTGCACGACACCGTCGAGGACACCGACGTGACGCTCGATCAGGTCCGCGAGCAGTTCGGCGAGGAGGTGCGCTTCCTGGTCGACGGCGTGACGAAGTTGGAGAAGGTCGACTACGGCGCCGCCGCCGAGCCCGAGACCTTCCGCAAGATGCTCGTCGCCACCGGCAACGACGTCCGCGTGATGTCGATCAAACTCGCCGACCGGCTGCACAACATGCGCACACTCGGGGTGATGCGCCCCGAGAAACAGGTCCGCATCGCCAAGGTGACCCGCGACGTCCTCATCCCGCTCGCAGAACGGCTCGGCGTCCAGGCGCTCAAGACCGAACTGGAAGACCTGGTCTTCGCGATCCTGCACCCCGAGGAGTACGAGCACACACGCGAGTTGATCGTCGACAACGCCTCCCGTGCGGACGACCCGCTCGCCGAGATGGCCGACGAGATGCGCACGGTCCTGCGTGAGGCCGGCATCCAGGCCGAAGTCCTGATCCGGCCACGCCATTTCGTCTCCGTGCACCGAGTCGCCCGTAAGCGGGGGCGGCTGCGCGGCGCCGACTTCGGACGGCTGCTGGTGCTCGTGAACGAGGACGCGGACTGTTACGGCGTCCTGGGTGAACTGCACACCTGTATGACGCCGGTCGTCTCGGAGTTCAAGGACTTCATCGCCGTCCCCAAGTTCAACCTGTACCAGTCGCTGCACACCGCCGTCGCCCGCGCGGACGGTCAGGTCGCCGAAGTCCTCATCCGCACCCACCAGATGCACAAGGTCGCCGAGGCCGGCGTCGTCGCGCTCGGCAATCCCTACGCTCCTCCTTCGGAGGAGCAGTCCGCTTCGAGCGACGGCGAGCGCGCGGACCCCACGCGTCCCGGCTGGCTGTCCCGCCTCCTCGACTGGCAGGAGGGCGCACCCGACCCGGACACTTTCTGGTCGACCCTGCGCGAGGACCTCGCCCAGGACCGCGAGATCACCGTCTTCCGGCCCGACGGCGGCACCCTGGGCCTGCCCGAGGGAGCGACCTGTGTGGACGCCGCGTACGCGCAGTACGGCGAGGACGCGCACGCGTGCATCGGGGCCCGCGTCAACGGCCGCCTGGCGACGCTCAGCACGGTTCTGCGGGACGGTGACACCGTCCAGCTCCTCATGGGCCAGGACCCGGCCTCGGAGCCCTCCAGGGAGTGGCTGGAGCACGCCCACACGGCCGCCGCCCGGATCGCCATCCAGCGGTGGCTGGCCGCCCATCCGCCGCAGAGCGACGCCTCCGGTGAGTCCGTGGCGGCGCCGGCGCGGCCCACGGCGGACGGATCGGCGGGCCAGGAGCCTGCCTCGCAGGAGCCGCCCGCCCGCCCGGCTGCCGAGGGCCCGGACTTCCGCCCGGCGGCCGTCCCGACCGGGCGCTCCACGACCGCCAGCGTCCTCGTCGACCGGCCCGGCGCGACCGTACGCCTCGCCGGCTGCTGTACGCCCGTACCACCCGACGAGGTCACCGGATTCTCCGTGCGCGGGGGAGTGGTGACTGTCCATCGTGTCGGGTGCGCCGCGGTGGCGCGGATGAAGAACGCAGGGCGTGCGGAGGTCGGCGTGCGCTGGGGTGACACCACCGAGTGCCGGGTGACGCTGGTCGCCGAATCGTTCGTTCGCCCGCACCTACTGGCGGACCTCACGGAAGCGATGGCCCTGGAGGGCGCGGAAATCGTCTCGGCGACGGTCGAGCCCCCGACCCAGCAGCGGGTCCGCCACACCTACACGGTTCAACTGCCGGATGCGGCTCAGCTCCCGGGGCTGATGCGGGCCATGCGGAACGTGGGGGGCGTGTACGACGTGCGGAGGGCGCAGCCGTCGGAGCAGGGGGCGTGAAGGTGCGAGCTCGCGCCGGGCGGGTTGGCGCGAGGCTGGGGGCGTTGATGCGAGGCCGGGCGCGCACGGTGGAGCCGGCCCACGGAACGTCTTGGACGGGGTCCGCCCCCACGTGCCTCACCGGAACCCTGGGTCGCGACTGATCCCATTGGCCCCATCAGACCTCAAGCACCAGTAGCCCCCCCGGGTCGGCCGCGCACCAGGCTTCGCTCCCGACCCCTGAACCAACTCGACACGCCCGTTCGAGTGTGCCGGTCGCGAGTCGTCGACGCGCGGCACGTGCGCGCTGATAGCGGTGGTGCATGCTGCTCACCCCCCGCACCGAGGCTCAGCGACCAGTCCCTGGCGCCCCTCGCCCTCGTCCCCGCCCTGCCTGGCGCCTCAAGATGCCCACTTTGCTCGCCCTGGCCGTCTCCACCTGCCTCGTCGCCGCGAGCGCTCCCGCCACGCCCCTGGGTGTCGGCGACCGCCTCTACCCGTACCTGGGCAACCCCGGCTACGACGTGGCCTCGTACGACCTCTCGTTCACCTATCCGGGCACCAACAGCAAGCCCCTCCAGGCCGTCACCAGGATCGACGCCTGGACCACCTCGGAGCTCGAACGCTTCAACCTGGACTTCGCCCACGGCAAGGTCGAGTCGGTCGAGGTCGACGGGGAGCCGGCGTCGTTCAGCAGCGCCGGTGAGGACCTCGTGATCACGCCCCAGGAGCCGTTGCCCGAGGGCAGCTGGATGCAGGTCACCGTGCGGCACACCAGCGACCCCAAGTACGGAGCCGACCGGGAGGGCGGCTGGGTGCGGACCGCTGACGGCCTCGCCATGGCCAACCAGGCCGACGCCGCCCACGTGGTGTTCCCGTGCAACGACCATCCCTCCGACAAGGCGCTGTTCACCATCCGGGTCACCGCGCCCAACGGCTACACCGCCGTCGCCAACGGTCTGCGGACCGACGTGGACCGCGCGCGCAAGGCGACGACATGGACGTACCGCACCCGGCATCCCATGGCCACCGAGCTCGCCCAGGTGTCCATCGGCCGCTCCACGGTGCTGCGTCGCACCGGCCCGCACGGACTGCCCCTACGGGACGTCGTGCCCACCGGGCAGCGTGAGCGGCTCGAACCGTGGCTGAAGAAGACCCCCGGCCAGATCTCCTGGATGGAGAGCAAGGTCGGCCCGTACCCCTTCGAGACGTACGGCCTGCTCATGGCCGAGGCCGACACCGGCTTCGAGCTGGAGACCCAGACCCTCTCTCTCTTCGAGAGAAGGCTCTTCACCGAGTCCGCCTTCCCCAAGTGGTACATCGAGTCGATCATGGTGCACGAGCTGGCGCACCAGTGGTTCGGCGACAGCGTCAGCCCGCGCAGCTGGTCCGACCTGTGGCTCAGCGAGGGGCACGCCACCTGGTACGAGGCCCTGTACGCGGCGGAGAAGGCGGGTAGGCCGCTGGAGGCACGGATGAAGGCCGCGTACGCCGCCTCCGACCGCTGGCGTGCGGCCGGCGGACCGCCCGCGGCCCCCAAGGCGGCCGAGCCCGGCAAGAAGAACGGCATCTTCCGGCCCAACGTCTACGACGGCGCGGCCCTGGTCCTGTACGCCCTCCGGCAGGAGATCGGCCGCCCGGCCTTCGAGCGCCTGGAACGCGCGTGGGTGAGCCGCCACGAGCACGGAGCCGCCTCGACCGCGGACTTCGTCGCGCTCGCGGAGGAAGTCTCCGGACGCCACCTCGACGGGTTCATGCATGCCTGGCTGTACGGCAAGAAGACCCCGCCGATGCCCGGCCAGCCGGAGTGGAAGGCTGCGGACCCGGAGAAGACGGCCGGGAAGACCGGCAAGTCAGGGAAGACGGGCAAGTCAGGGAAGACCGAGAAGATCGGAAAGACCGAGAAGACCGAGAAGACCGGAAAGGCCGGCAAGGCCGTCACGGCCTCGAAGAGCGGGAAGGACGCGACGGCCGCGAAGAGCGAAAAGGCCGGGAACACCGCGGGAACCGCGAAATAAGGCGGTGACGAGACGTCCCGTGCCGTGCGACCATCTTCGGGTCGGCACGGCGCGGGACACGGGAATCTCCCGGGGTACTCGTGCGTTGTGAGCAGTGACGGATCAGTTCCCCGGCGCCACGGACCCTTCCGAAGCGCCGGTGTCACTGCCACCGTCGGCACAGACGGATTCCCCATCGACGTAAGGACCCAATGACCTCCTCTTCTTCCTTTTCCCAGGACACTCAGCGCGTGGCGCACAGCTATCCCGAAGGTCTTCGGGCCGATGCCCTGATGGAAGAGGACGTCGCCTGGAGCCACGAGATCGACGGAGAGCGGGACGGCGACCAGTTCGACCGTTCCGACCGCGCGGCTCTACGCCGTGTGGCGGGCCTCTCCACCGAGCTCGAGGACGTCACCGAGGTCGAGTACCGCCAGCTCCGCCTGGAGCGGGTCGTGCTCGTCGGCGTCTGGACCTCGGGGACCGTGCAGGACGCGGAGAACTCGCTCGCCGAACTCGCCGCCCTCGCGGAGACCGCGGGCGCGCTTGTGCTCGACGGCGTGATCCAGCGCCGCGACAAGCCCGACGCGGCCACCTATATCGGCTCCGGCAAGGCCGAGGAGCTGCGGGACATCGTGCTGGAGACCGGCGCCGACACCGTCATCTGCGACGGTGAGCTCAGCCCGGGCCAGCTCATCCACCTCGAAGACGTCGTCAAGGTCAAGGTCATCGACCGTACGGCCCTGATCCTCGACATCTTCGCCCAGCACGCCAAGTCCCGAGAGGGCAAGGCGCAGGTCGCGCTCGCGCAGATGCAGTACATGCTGCCGAGGCTGCGAGGCTGGGGTCAGTCGCTGTCCAGGCAGATGGGCGGCGGCAAGGGCGGCGGCCTCGCCACCCGTGGTCCCGGTGAGACCAAGATCGAGACGGACCGGCGACGGATCCGCGAGAAGATGGCGAAGATGCGCCGGGAGATCGCGGAGATGAAGACCGGCCGCGACATCCAGCGCCAGGTGCGCCGACGCAACAAGGTGCCGTCGGTCGCCATCGCGGGCTACACCAACGCGGGCAAGTCCTCGCTGCTCAACCGCCTCACGGGCGCGGGCGTCCTGGTCGAGAACGCGCTGTTCGCGACCCTCGACCCGACCGTGCGCCGGGCCGAGACCCCGGGCGGGCGGCACTACACGCTCGCGGACACCGTCGGCTTCGTACGCCACCTGCCGCACCACCTGGTCGAGGCGTTCCGCTCCACGATGGAGGAGGTCGGCGACTCCGACCTGATCCTGCACGTGGTGGACGGTTCCCACCCGAACCCGGACGAGCAGCTGGCCGCCGTGCGCGAGGTGATCAGGGACGTCGGCGCCACCGACGTACCGGAGATCGTCGTGATCAACAAGGCCGACGCGGCCGACCCGCTGACGCTCCAGCGGCTGCTGCGGATCGAGAAGCGCTCCATCGCGGTCTCGGCCCGTACCGGCCAGGGCATCGACGAGCTGCTCGCGCTGATCGACAACGAGCTGCCGCGCCCTTCGGTCGAGATCGAGGCGCTCGTGCCGTACACGCTCGGCAAGCTGGTCGCCCGCGCCCACACCGAGGGCGAGGTGATCTCCGAGGAGCACACCCCGGAGGGCACGCTGCTCAAGGTGCGGGTGCACGAGGAGCTGGCGGCAGATCTCGCGCCGTACGTACCCGCTCGCGCGGTCTGAACCGCAAGCGTGAAGTCCCGCCCCCTGTACCAGGGAGCGGGACTTCAGCGTCTCGGCGTCACCGACCGCCGTACGTCTTGCTCATGTTCTGGTACAGCGCCTCGGCGTTCGTCCCCAACTGCGGGCCCGCGAGCCAGGTGTTGTCCTGCGGGCCGATCGACGTGTTCGACACCAGCTTCGTCGCGCCGTCCACCACCCGGAACCAGCCGCCGCCGGACGAACCGCCGGTCATGGTGCAGCCGATGCGATACATCGTCGGCAGCGTCGGGCTCAGCGAGAGGCGGCCCGGCCGGTCGAGGCACCTGAACATCTGCAGCCCGTTGTACGGCGGCGCGGCCGGGTAGCCCCAGGCGCCCATCGTGGCGACGTCGGTCGCAGGCGGCGCCGAGAAGTCCACGTCGAGGGCGGCGCCGACCGTCTCCTCTAGCGACTTGGCGCCCTGCTCCGGCTTGACGTGCAGGACGGCGTAGTCGTACGCGGCACCCGCGCCGCCCGTCTCCGAGCCGCCCTGGATCCACTCGTTCGACGTCGAGACCCAGTCGGCCCACCAGTTGCCGTAGGGGGCGGTCTCCGAGGCCGCGGCGTTGTTCAACTGCGCCTCGGACTGGCCGAGGTCGTTGTAGGCCGGCACGAAGACGATGTTGCGGTACCAGCCGCCGTTGCCACCGGCGTGCACGCAGTGGCCGGCCGTCCAGACGAGGTTGGACTTGCCGGGGTGGTTGACGTCCTTGACGACCGTGCCGGAGCAGACGGCCGGGCCGTCGGGAGAGTCGAAGAAGACCTTGCCGACAGGGGCCGCGTTCTCGTGGTACGGCGTCTTCTCGGCCGTGGCCTCGACGGGCGCCGGCTCAGGGTCGCTGACGCCCTGGTTGGCCGAGGCGTCCTGCGTGGTGATCGTCTTGTTGGCCTCCTTCGCGGACTGCATCCGCTCGGGCTTCCACAGGCCCTCGATCACCGGGTTGACGAAGTCCTTGGCCTCGCTGAGCCACTTGTCCTTGTCCCAGTTCTTCCAGCCGCCGTCGGTCCACTTGTCGACATCGATGCCGTGCTCCTTGAGCTTGTCGGCGATGTCGGCCGGGATCTGGATCTTTCCTCCGTCGCCGTTGTCGGCGGCCCGGGACGCGGCCGCCGCGGCCTTGTCGCTCGCCGCGTCCTGCGCCGAGCCGCCACAGGCTGTCGCGGTGAGCGCCAGGGCGGCGACGAGGCCGGTGGCGGTGAGGAGGGAGCGCCGCCTGCGCCGTGGCGCTGCGGGCGTACGTGTGGAGCGCATGGTGCGATTAACCCCCGTTGGAACGTGCTCTGCGGTCGGCCCTGATGCCCGGTGCGCGACACCCCACTATGCCCGTGGAGTTGAGGCTGATCGGCGGTGAGGCGGTGAAGGTTTCTCCCCACCGCCCCGCCGCCGGCGCCTACGGTGCCGTCACTGACCGGCCTCCCGCGAACGTCACTGACTGGCGAACTTCTCACTCACCGAGTCGAAGATCGTCTTGGCTTCCTTGCCCAGCCGCGGGCCGGCGAGCCAACCCGCTTCCACCGGCCCGATCGAGGTGTTGGACACCAGGGCCGGCTTGCCGTCCGAACCCGTGGCGACCCAGCCACCACCGGACGAACCGCCGGTCATGGTGCAACCGATGCGGTACATCGTCGGATCCGACGCGTTGAGCGACAGCCGACCCGGCTTGTCCTGGCACTGGTACAGCTTCTGTCCGTCGAACGGCGCCGCGGCCGGGTAACCGATCGCCTTGATGCCGGCGACGTCGGGCACGGCCGGGGCGTTGAAGTCCACCGGAAGGGCCGAACCCACCGTCTCCTCCAGGGACTTGCCGTTGCTGCCCGCTTCCGGCTTCACATGCAGCACGGCGAAGTCGTACGAGGCGCCGTCCCCGCCCGTCGGGCCGCCCTGCTTGATCCACTGGTCCGAGGTCTGAGCCCAGTCGGCCCACCAGACGCCGTACGGAGCGACCTCCTCGCGGGTGGCGCCCTCCAACTGAGCCGTGGCCATGCCCGCGTTGTTGTACGAGGGCACGAACGCGATGTTGCGGTACCAGCCGCCGCTCTTGCCCGCATGCACACAGTGGCCCGCGGTCCACACCATGTTGGACTTGCCCGGGTTGGCCGGGTCCTTCACGACCGTCGCCGAACAGACCATCGTGCCTTCCGGGGAGTCGAAGAGCACCTTGCCCGCCTCGGGAGCGTTGGCGTGGTACTCAGGCGGCACGGCCTGCGCGTCCACCGGCTCCGGCGTCGGGTCGGTCACACCCTGGTCACCCGAGAGGTCGCTGTCGTCGACACCGCGGTCCGGGTCCTCGGCCTCCCGCATGCGGTCCGGGTCCCACAGCCCCTCGATGATCGGGTTGATGTAGTCCTTGGCCTCGCGCAGCCAGTCGTCCTTGTCCCACTTCTTCCAGGCGCCGTCCTTCCACTTGTCGATGTCGATCCCGTGCTCTTTGAGCCTGTCCTTGATGTCGTCCGGGATCGTGATCTCGCCTTCACCTCCGGCCGCCGCGGACGCGGTGGCCTCGCCGCCCGCCTCGGCATCGCCCGACTCACAGGCCGTGACGGTAAAGGCCAAGGCCGCGGCGAGCGCGACCACGGGCAGCGGGGAAGTTCTGCGACGCGCGCCCCTCCCCCCGCGAGCGGTGAACGACGGCCGTATGGATCGCATGATCTGACTCCCCGTGAGGTGAACGGTACTGGGCGCCGCGGCCGTGAACTCCCGCTGATCACCTGCTGGTTTCGCGTGGACGGCACGGCACGTCGGAACGGCATCACACACTATGCGCTCGCCGTGGGGGAGTTCCGACGGAACGGCAACGGTTTCGCTACGGCAAGGATCTTGAAGCAACCCGTAACCCGGTGCACGGTCGGCGGTTGGTAGCGGTTGGGGCCCGCTGGAACGTGGGTGGTCCCCAGTGCCCAGTTCCCCGGAGTTTCGAGTGGACGCTCGCGGGGCTTCGTATGTCGGGTCGGGCGAGGATGCGAGAGACCTGCTCGCCCCTGGACAGCGGGAGGACAGGGAGCCATGGCCGTGACCGAATCTTTGCGCGGGGAGACATCCGAGTCGGCAGGGGCGCGTGCCGTGCACGAGGGGATCCTGCGGCGACAGTCGGCGCGCGAGTCGGCGGCCCGAACCTACGCCCGTGCCCTGCCGATAGTGCCGGTACGGGCGCGAGGGCTGACCATCGAGGGCGCGGACGGCCGCCGCTACCTGGACTGCCTGTCGGGCGCCGGGACATTGGCGCTCGGACACAATCACCCGGTCGTCCTGGAGGCCATCCGCAAGGTTCTCGACTCGGGCGCGCCGCTGCATGTCCTCGACCTGGCGACCCCCGTCAAGGACGCCTTCATCACCGAACTGTTCCACACCCTGCCGCCCGGTCTCGCCGGGCATGCGCGTGTGCAGTTCTGCGGGCCGGCCGGCACCGACGCGGTGGAGGCCGCCTTCAAACTCGTCCGGGCCGCGACCGGCCGCACCGGAATCCTCGCCTTCAGCGGCGCCTACCACGGGATGACCGCCGGAGCGCTCGAAGCATCCGGGGGCGCCTACGACGTACGGGTCGCACGCCTGCCCTACCCGCAGGACTACCGCTGTCCCTTCGGCGTCGGCGGCGAACGCGGCGCCGAACTCGCCGCCCGCTGGACCGAGTCCGTTCTGGACGACCCGAAGTCGGGAGTGCCGCGTCCCGCCGGGATGATCCTCGAACCCGTCCAGGGAGAGGGCGGAGTGATCCCCGCCCCCGACGCCTGGCTGCGGCGCATGCGGCAGATCACGGCCGACCGGTCCATTCCACTGATCGCCGACGAGGTGCAGACAGGAGTCGGGCGCACCGGTTCCTTCTGGGCGGTGGAGCACAGCGGCGTCACCCCCGACGTGATGGTCCTCTCCAAGGCCATCGGGGGCAGCCTTCCGCTGGCCGTCATCGTCTACCGCGACGACCTCGACGCCTGGCAACCCGGCGCCCACGCCGGCACGTTCCGCGGCAACCAGCTCGCCATGGCCGCCGGTACGGCCACTCTCGCCTACGTCCGCGAGCACCGGCTCGCCGAGCGGGCCGCTGAACTGGGCTCGCGGATGCTCAGCCAACTGCAAGGTCTTGCAGGGGCGTTCGAGTGCATCGGTGATGTGCGGGGGAGAGGGCTGATGATCGGGGTCGAGGTGGTGGAGCCAGACGATTCCCGGCAGGGAGAGGGCCGCCCCGCGAACCTGGCAGGGGCGGAAGGGGCGGGAGGTAGGCACGGGTTGGACCTCCTGGCTGCTCTCGATGGCGACGGAGGCGTTCCCCACCAGGCCGACGGAGGTGTTCCCCACCAGGCCGAAGGGGGCGCCGCGGCTGATCTCGGTCGTGCCGGAGGCGGCAGGGGCGGCCCGGTAGGGCTCGACCCTGCCGGACATGCACCCGGCTCCTCGGTGGGCCTCGCCTCCACCGGCCGGAGCGCCGGGGCGATGGCAGCGGAGGGCCGGGATCGTCACCCTCGACCCGCTGCCCCCGAAATTGCGGCCGCCATCCAGCAGGAGTGTCTGCGCCGCGGCCTGATCGTCGAACTCGGCGGCCGCCACTCCAGTGTCGTACGGCTGCTTCCGCCCCTGACCATCACCGACGAACAGGCAGCCGCGGTACTGGACAGGCTCGCCGACGCGGTGGACGCGGTGTCCCGCGCCCACACCGGTGACGACCGTACGCACCAGCCGAACCCACGGCACCGTCGGCACGACGACCGTGCCGATTGGGCGGGGTAGCTCGGCAGTCGCTGAGGACGTGCCGACGCACACCCCACCCCGTACACGCACGTCAGCCTGTGTCGCTCCACCCACGCCGGAGCCACCACTCACTCGCCGGCGCCCCATCGCTTCCCCACCGAACCTCGCCTCCAACTGACCAACCCCCGCAACCGCACTTTGGGAACGCGGCCCCTCAAACCCACGCCCACCCTCATTCCAGAACGTCGGCCGTCGCCGTACGGGCCAGAACCACCTCAAGAGGACCAGCCTTGATCACCACCCCTGCATCCGACGGCCGTGCCGACGCCCGAACGCGAGGCTCCTCCGACACCCACCTCTCCCAGCAGGAGCCGCCCGCATCGACGACCGCGCCGGCTCCTCGCGGGCAGGGGCGTGCTGCCGCACCGATGGCTACATCCGCACAGGCAGGTACGTCCGCACAAGCACGTACATCCGCACAGGCAGGAACGTCCGCCCTGGCGGATACGTCCGCAGAGTCCCGCACGCCCGCCCGGGTAGGCGCCCTCGCACAGGGAGGCCCACCCGCACTGGAAGGCGGCGCGTCGCAGGAACGCGCATTGCCGCAGGGAGGTGCGGGTGCGCCAGTGCAGGTACGGGCGACGCCGGCGCAGGCAGTCGCACCGCACATCGAGCAGCTGCACAGTGCCGCTGCCGACCTCCTGGAGCATCCCGACCCGCACACCGCAGCCCAGGCCGCCGCTGTGGAGAACCTGCTCCGCTGCTGGGTACGCGAGACCAACATCCCGGCTCCCGACAACGGAACCCTCCGCGTCCCCCTGCCCGCCACCGGTACGGCCCTGCTGATCCCGGTCCGCTACTGGTCCGCGACGGGGTGGCACCGCTTCGGTCCGCCACGCCTGGCCGACGCACCGGACCACTCCCCACCGACCGACGCCGTCACCCTTGCCGCACTGCTCACCCGGGAGACGCCTGGTGGAGCAGACTCCGCCTCCGCTGCCACCGACCTCGTCGCACGCGTCGCCGACTCCGTCCGACGAACCGCCACATTCATCAGCGAACGCCGGGACAAGCCCACCGAAGGCTCCGACGTCTTCCTCACGGCCGAGCAGGCACTCATGCTCGGACACCCACTCCATCCGACGCCGAAGAGTCGCGAGGGTCTCTCCGAGTCCGAAGCACGGCTGTACTCACCGGAGTTGCGCGGCTCCTTCCCTTTGAACTGGCTGGCGGTCGCTCCCTCCCTCCTCGCCACCGACTCGGCATGGACCGAGCGCGGTCGTGTCGTGCCCGCGGCCCACCTCACGGCCCGCCTGGCCGGCTCTGGGCTGCCGTTGCCCGACGGCTACGGAGCCCTGCCTCTGCATCCCTGGCAAGTGCGCGAGGCCCGGCATCGTCCCGAGATCGCGGCCTTGCTCGATGCAGGACTGCTCCGGGACCTCGGTGCCCACGGCGCACCGTGGCATCCCACCTCCTCCGTTCGAACCGTCCACAGATCCGACGCCACAGCCATGCTCAAACTGTCGCTGGGCCTGCGCATCACCAACTCCCGGCGTGAGAACCTCCGCAAGGAACTGCACCGCGGCGTCGAGGTTCATCGGCTTCTGCGCAGCGGCCTCTCGACGGAGTGGCAGGCCGCGCACCCGGGCTTCGACATCGTGCGCGACCCGGCCTGGCTCGCCGTCGACGCCCCGGACGGTGGCCCCATGGCCGGCCTCGACGTGATGATCCGGCACAACCCGTTCACCCCTTCCGACGACGTGTCCTGCGTAGCCGGACTCGTCTCGCCCTGCCCTCTGGCACAGACAGACACCGCCGCGGGTCGACCCGGGCCGGACAGGCGGCCCCTGCAGTCCCGTCTTGCCGAGGTGATCCTGTGTCTCGCCGCCCGGACAGGCCGTCCCCGCGGGGCCGTGGCCGCCGAGTGGTTCCTGCGCTATCTCGAACATGTCGTCCGACCAGTGCTGTGGCTGGACTCCGAGGCAGGAATCGCCCTGGAGGCACACCAGCAGAACACGTTGCTCCTCCTGGACGGCGACGGCTGGCCTTCGGGCGGCCGTTACCGCGACAACCAGGGCTACTACTTCCGTGAGTCCCGGCACGCGGATCTCGACGCACGACTGCCCGGCATCGGCGAGCACAGCGACACCTTCGTCTCGGACGAGGTCACCGACGAGCGCTTCGCGTACTACCTCGCGATCAACAACGTCCTCGGTCTCATCGGAGCCTTCGGCTCCCAGCGTCTCGCCGACGAACAGGTGCTGCTCGCTGCCTTCCGCCGCTTCCTGGGCGATGTCGCCTCCGGTCCCGCCAGGCTGCGCACGCCACTACCCGCCCAGCTGCTCGACTCACCGGTTCTGCGCTCCAAGGCCAACCTGCTGACCCGGCTGCACGGCCTCGATGAACTCGTCGGCCCGGTCGACACCCAGTCCGTGTATGTCACCATCGCCAACCCCCTGCATTCCTGACCATCACCAATGCCTCTGCTTGTCGCCAACTTCCTTCACCCCTGGGGAACATGACCCACCCCGCCTCCTGAGAGGAGCGTCGCCGTGCCTCCCACCGACGCGAGTGCCAACGCCGGTACCGCCCCCTTCGCGGACATCGACATCGCCATGGGCACAGGTAGTCGCGAGACCTCGATCCACAAGACCGTCGGCGGATCCACAGACAGTGCAGACAGTGAGGACACGCTGGACCTGCGCCTGCCCGACGAATTCGTGGCGCTCTTCGCGGAGGACACCGATGCGGACGGCGCGCGGTGCTCGCGCGGTGCCGGCACTGCCGCGCGCGTCTTCGTCCATCCGATCGCCGATGATCTACTCGACCACGTCGCCGACTGGGGACCCATCGGCACACCAGCTGGAGTGCTGCACCTCGTCCCCGTACGCGTCGAGCGAGACCTTCCGCTCATCAGCCGGTGGATGAACGACCCTGCCGTCGCGGCGTTCTGGGGGCTCGCCGGACCTCAGAACGCGGCTGAAGAGCATCTGTGGTCCCAGCTCTCCGGTGACGGGCGCAGCGTTCCCTGCCTGGGCATGCTGGACGGCACGCCGATGAGCTACTGGGAGATCTACCGAGCCGACCTTGACCCGCTGGCCCGGCACTATCCCGCTCGGCCTCATGACACCGGAGTCCACCTCCTCATCGGTGCCGTCGGCGACCGCGGGCGAGGACTTGGTGGAACCCTTCTCCGAGCCGTTGCCGACCTTGCCCTCGACAAGCGGCCTGCCTGCGCTCGTGTCGTCGCCGAACCCGACATCCGCAACACCCCTTCCGTCGCTGCTTTCCTGAGCGCCGGCTTCCGGTTCTCCGCCGAGATCGAACTGCCCGCCAAGCGGGCCGCCCTCATGGTCAGAGACCGGAGCCTGCGCCATCTGCTGTGACGCCATGTCGCAGCGTCGTCACTTTTGGTACACCGCTCGCGCCGATCCGGTTCCCACTCCCGGCCAACCGATTTCAGGGCCTGGCGGCTCGACTCCTGACGGCTCGATTCCTGCCGACCCGATTGCCGGCCGAACCGACCTCTTCCATGACCGGGTCGATTCCCCGAGGCGTGTGGCGAGCAGGGTCGGTCGGCCCGGCGCACTCGCCGTCCCGCCACAATCCAAGCCGATCAACCTCACAAAGCACCCCGCCTGCAATCCGTGCCCGGCGACCCTCACCGTCCCGGAATCGCCACGGACAACCCCGAACCGACTTCGATCGCGCTCGAACCACTCCTGACCTCGATCGAACCGATCTCGCACGCACCCGAACCGATCCGATCCCCACCCGAGGAACCCCCGGTCTTGATCCAACCCCTCGTCCCCACCGTGATCGCCCGTTTGTCAGTGCCGGGCCGTAGGGTGGTCGCGCTATGACAAAGCCCTCACTCCCCGAACTCCTGCATGCTGCCGTCACTGCCGTCGGCGGTACGGAGCGCCCAGGCCAGGTGACCATGGCCGAATCCGTCGCGGAGGCGATCGACGGCGGTTCCCATCTGCTGGTCCAGGCCGGCACCGGCACCGGAAAGTCGCTGGGCTACCTCGTGCCCGCGCTCGCGCACGGGGAGCGCGTCGTCGTGGCGACGGCCACCCTGGCCCTGCAGCGCCAGCTCGTGGAGCGGGACCTGCCGCGCACGGTCGAGGCACTGCACCCGCTGCTGCGCCGTCGCCCCGAGTTCGCGATGCTCAAAGGCCGGTCGAACTACCTGTGTCTGCACCGCCTGCACGAGGGCGTGCCCCAGGACGAGGAGGAGGGCCTCTTCGACCAGTTCGAGGCGGCCGCGCCCACCAGCAAGCTGGGTCAGGACCTGCTGCGGCTGCGTGACTGGGCGGACGAGACGGAGACGGGCGATCGCGACAACCTGACGCCCGGCGTGTCCGACCGGGCCTGGGCCCAGGTGTCGGTGTCGTCGAGGGAGTGCCTCGGCGCTTCCAAGTGCGCCTACGGCGCCGAATGCTTCGCCGAGATGGCCCGTGAGCGTGCCAAGCTCTCCGAGGTCGTCGTCACCAACCACGCGCTGCTCGCGATCGACGCCATCGAGGGCGCCCCGGTTCTCCCGCAGCACGAGGTCCTGATCGTCGACGAGGCACACGAACTGGTCTCCCGGGTCACCGGAGTCGCCACCGGCGAACTCACTCCAGGCCAGGTCAACCGCGCGGTGCGCCGCGCCGCGAAGCTCGTCAACGAGAAGGCCGCCGACCAGCTCCAGACCGCCGCCGAGGGCTTCGAACGGCTGATGGAGCTGGCTCTTCCGGGCCGCCTGGAGGAGATCCCCGAGGACCTCGCCTACGCGCTCATGGCGTTGCGCGATGCCTGCCGCACCGTCATCTCCGCGATCGGCGCCACTCGCGACAAGTCCGTGCAGGACGAGGACGCCGTCCGCAAGCAGGCACTGGCCTCGGTCGAAACCGTGCACGACGTGGCCGAGCGGATCACCAACGGCTCCGAGTGGGACGTCGTCTGGTACGAGCGTCACGACCGCTTCGGAGCGTCTCTGCGCGTGGCTCCCATGTCCGTGTCGGGACTCCTGAGAGAGAAGCTCTTCGCCGACCGCTCCGTCGTGCTGACCTCCGCGACCCTGAAGCTGGGCGGCGACTTCAACGGCGTCGGCGCGTCCCTGGGCCTAGCCCCCGAGGGCACGGAGGGCGACGACCTCCCCCAGTGGAAGGGCGTGGACGTCGGCTCGCCCTTCGAGTACCGCAAGCAGGGCATCCTGTACGTCGCCAAGCACCTGTCCCGCCCCGCGCGGGACGGCGATCGCGCGGACATGCTCGATGAGCTGACCGAACTGATCCAGGCCGCCGGAGGTCGCACGCTCGGCCTGTTCTCCTCGATGCGGGCTGCCCAGCTGGCCGCAGAGGAGCTTCGCTCTCGCATCCCCGAGTTCCCGATCCTCCTTCAGGGCGAGGAGACGCTCGGCGAGCTGATCAAGAACTTCGCGGCCGATCCGAAGACGTGCCTCTTCGGCACGCTGTCCCTTTGGCAGGGCGTCGACGTCCCCGGTCCCAGCTGCCAGCTGGTCGTCATGGACAAGATCCCGTTCCCGCGTCCGGACGACCCGCTGATGAGCGCCCGCCAGAAGGCGGTGGAGGAGGCCGGAGGCAACGGCTTCATGGCGGTCGCCGCCACCCATGCCGCGCTGCTCATGGCCCAGGGCGCCGGCCGCCTCGTACGGGCGTCGGGGGACCGCGGTGTGGTCGCCGTACTGGACCAGCGGCTGGCCACGGCCCGGTACGGAAGCTATCTGAAGGCGTCACTGCCCGACTTCTGGTACACCACCGACCGTAATCAGGTCCGGAAGTCGTTGGCAGCGATCGATGCGGCGGCGAAGCAGGCGGAGGCGGACCAGCAGTAGCGCGTGGACCAGCCGTAGCGTCGGCGGTTGGCCTGTCATGGCGCCGTGACAGGCCAACGATCCGGAGTCCGCCGACGTCGGCCCTCGGACAGCACGAGGGCGCCCAGCCCGCCCCACCATCGAGCCCACAACAGCACAGGGCCCCGGAACCGGCGCAGGGGTCCCGGGGCCCGGTCAGGGGGCGACGCCTTCGGCTCCGCCCGCTGCAGCCGTCACACGCGGCGCAGCACTGCCACCACCTTGCCCAGGATGGTCGCGTCGTCGCCGGGGATCGGCTCGTACGCCGAGTTGTGCGGGAGGAGCCAGACGTGGCCGTCCTCGCGCTTGAAGCGCTTGACGGTGGCCTCTCCGTCGAGCATCGCGGCCACGATGTCGCCGTTCTCGGCCACCGGCTGGCGCCGGACCGTGACCCAGTCGCCGTCGCAGATCGCGGCCTCGATCATGGAGTCACCGACGACCTTCAGTACGAACAGCTCGCCGTCGCCGACCAGCTGCCGGGGAAGGGGGAAGACGTCCTCGACCGACTCCTCCGCGAGGATCGGGCCACCGGCGGCGATACGGCCGACCAGCGGCACGTACGACGCGGCGGGCTTGCCGGCGGTGTCCGTGGGCTGCACCGAGGCGGCCTGGTCGGAGCCGCGCACCTCGTACGCGCGCGGGCGGTGCGGGTCGCGGCGGAGGAAGCCCTTGCGCTCCAGTGCCATCAGCTGGTGTGCGACCGAGGACGTGCTGGACAGGCCGACCGCCTGGCCGATCTCCCGCATCGACGGCGGGTAGCCACGCCGCTGCACCGAGTCCCGGATGACCTCGATCACGCGGCGCTGCCGGTCCGTGAGCCCCGAGCTGTCCGCCCGGATGCCGGGAGGTCGGCCCGGGAGGGAGCGCTTGTGTCCCTCGGGATTCATGGCTTCGTTCATCGCATGCACCGGCTCGAGTCGGCCCTGGGAGCGGTCCTGGGCAGTGATGGTGGCACTGTCTGCGGTGGTGGTCACGTCGGCCCCTCTCGATGGTCTCCCTGCTGCACAACGGTAGTTGCTTTCGAAAGGTTGCGCCAAACACACGTTCGAGTGAAAAATCGCGAATTGCCTGACGTGATCATGTGTCTGGGTGTATGGCTAACGCGCTGCTCGGCGGACAAAAGGGCCCATTGTTGTACTCTTCACCGTCGGCGTACGACCTCGTGGGTTGTCGCCCCAGTCTGCCATCCGGCATCGGATCAACCGTGGACTGACCCCCATCTGTGCGGGAGTCGCACGTCCCCTCCGTGTGGCGCTCACGGTATCTCCGTATGTGCTGCAGGGATACGGCTGCGCATGCATGTGTGCGGCGAGCCGTCACGGCCACAACGCACATGCCCGTGCGGACGCGACACGCGCGCATGGCGTGCATGTATGAGCCAATCCCCACATCTAGTGGTTGGATTGCAGCAGCAGCCCAGAAGTTGTGGTCCCCCCGGTCTTCGGACGGTCGGAGATCGCCTATGCTTGGGGCTGCTTCGAGGGGCCCATGAGGCCCAGCGAGGCTATTGAGTCTGCTGTGAGGAGGGTTGGGAGTTATGCACTGCCCCTTCTGCAGGCACCCCGACAGCCGTGTCGTCGACAGCCGTACGACCGACGACGGCACGTCGATCCGCAGGCGCCGCCAGTGTCCTGACTGCTCCCGTCGTTTCACGACCGTGGAGACGTGCTCGCTGATGGTGATCAAGCGGTCCGGAGTCACCGAGCCGTTCAGCCGTACCAAGGTCATCAACGGTGTCCGCAAGGCATGCCAGGGACGACCTGTCACCGAGGACGCGCTCGCCCAGCTCGGCCAGCGGGTCGAAGAGGCTGTGCGGGCCACCGGAAGCGCCGAGCTGACCACCCACGACGTGGGGCTGGCCATACTCGGCCCGTTGCAGGAACTCGACCTCGTCGCCTTTCTGCGATTCGCCTCCGTCTACCGGGCGTTCGACTCGCTCGAGGACTTCGAGGCCGCGATCGCGGAACTGAGGGAGGCGACGGGGAGCCCCGTCGCGGACGACGACGACCGCGAAGACGACGCAGGCGCAGTCACGGGGGGCCGGGAAGACGAGCGCGGGTCCGGAGGGGCTGCACAAGTCCCCGTGCCCGCCAACGCCGCCGACTGAGGGCGGGCCGGTTCCGGTCCTCGGACTACGGAGCCGGCCTTGAGGCGGCGACAGAAGACCTGCTGCGGGTGGCGATCAGAGGGTGCCCGCAGCACCAGACAGAACACCGTGCCACGGGGAACATCGGGGCACTTCAGGGCGTTTTAGCCCGTACAGGGAGGCGGCATGACAGAGACGGCGAGCGGTCCGGCACGGAGTTCCCGCGCCAAGGGCACCAAGGCGACCAAGGGACTGCGTATCGAGCGCATCCACACCACCCCCGGCGTGCACCCGTACGACGAGGTGGCCTGGGAGCGCCGTGACGTCGTCATGACCAACTGGCGCGACGGCTCGGTCAACTTCGAGCAGCGCGGCGTCGAGTTCCCCGACTTCTGGTCGGTGAACGCGGTCAACATCGTCACCAGCAAGTACTTCCGTGGTGCCGTCGGCACCCCGCAGCGCGAGGTGAGCCTGAAGCAGCTCATCGACCGCATCGTGAAGACGTACCGGAAGGCCGGCGAGGACTACAAGTACTTCGCCTCGCCCGCCGACGCGGAGATCTTCGAGCACGAACTGGCGTACGCCCTCCTGCACCAGATCTTCAGCTTCAACAGCCCCGTCTGGTTCAACGTCGGTACCCCGCAGCCCCAGCAGGTCTCGGCCTGCTTCATCCTGTCCGTCGACGACTCCATGGAGTCGATCCTCGACTGGTACAAGGAAGAGGGCATGATCTTCAAGGGCGGCTCCGGCGCCGGCCTGAACCTCTCCCGCATCCGCTCCTCCAAGGAGCTGCTGTCCTCGGGCGGCAACGCCTCCGGTCCCGTCTCCTTCATGCGTGGTGCCGACGCCTCCGCAGGAACGATCAAGTCGGGTGGTGCCACCCGCCGCGCCGCCAAGATGGTCATCCTCGACGTCGACCACCCCGACATCGAGGACTTCATCGAGACCAAGGTGAAGGAAGAGGAGAAGATCCGCGCCCTGCGCGACGCGGGCTTCGACATGGACCTGGGCGGCGACGACATCACGTCCGTCCAGTACCAGAACGCCAACAACTCGGTCCGTGTGAACGACGAGTTCATGAAGGCGGTCGAGCAGGGCGGCAAGTTCGGCCTCCGCGCGCGGATGACCGGCGAGGTCATCGAAGAGGTCGACGCCAAGGCCCTGTTCCGCAAGATGGCCGAGGCCGCCTGGGCCTGCGCCGACCCGGGCATCCAGTACGACGACACCATCAACCACTGGCACACCTGTCCGGAGTCCGGCCGTATCAACGGCTCGAACCCCTGCAGCGAGTACATGCACCTGGACAACACGTCCTGCAACCTCGCCTCGCTGAACCTGATGAAGTTCCTGAAGGACGACGGCAAGGGCCACCAGTCCTTCGACGTCGAGCGCTTCGCGAAGGTCGTCGAGCTCGTCATCACCGCGATGGACATCTCCATCTGCTTCGCCGACTTCCCGACCCAGAAGATCGGTGAGAACACGCGCGCGTTCCGCCAGCTCGGCATCGGCTACGCCAACCTCGGCGCCCTGCTGATGGCGACGGGGCACGCGTACGACTCGGACGGCGGCCGGGCCCTCGCCGGCGCCATCACCTCCCTGATGACCGGCACGTCGTACCGCCGTTCCGCCGAACTCGCCGCGGTCGTCGGCCCGTACGACGGCTACGCCCGCAACGCGCAGCCGCACCTGCGCGTCATGAAGCAGCACGCCGACGCCAACGCCGAGGCCGTTCGCATGGACGACCTGGACACGCCGGTCTGGGCCGCCGCCACGGAGGCCTGGCAGGACGTGCTGCGTCTCGGTGAGAAGAACGGTTTCCGTAACTCCCAGGCGTCCGTCATCGCCCCGACCGGCACCATCGGTCTGGCGATGTCCTGCGACACCACCGGCCTCGAGCCCGACCTCGCGCTGGTCAAGTTCAAGAAGCTGGTCGGCGGCGGCTCGATGCAGATCGTCAACGGCACCGTCCCGCAGGCCCTGCGCCGCCTGGGCTACCAGGAGGAGCAGATCGAGGCGATCGTCGCCCACATCGCCGAGCACGGCAATGTGATCGACGCTCCGGGCCTCAAGCACGAGCACTACGAGGTGTTCGACTGCGCCATGGGCGAGCGGGCCATCTCCCCGATGGGCCACGTCCGGATGATGGCCGCGATCCAGCCGTGGATCTCCGGCGCCCTGTCCAAGACGGTCAACATGCCGGAGTCGGCGACCGTCAAGGAGGTCGAGGAGATCTACTTCGAGGCCTGGAAGATGGGCGTCAAGGCGCTCGCCATCTACCGCGACAACTGCAAGGTCGGTCAGCCGCTCTCCGCGAAGACCAAGGAGAAGGAGAAGGCCGAGATCACGGAGAAGGCCGAGGCCACCATCCGTGAGACGGTCGAGAAGGTCGTCGAGTACCGCCCGGTCCGCAAGCGCCTCCCCAAGGGCCGTCCCGGCATCACCACGTCCTTCACGGTCGGCGGCGCCGAGGGCTACATGACCGCCAACTCCTACCCGGACGACGGTCTTGGCGAGGTCTTCCTGAAGATGTCCAAGCAGGGCTCGACTCTCGCGGGCATGATGGACGCCTTCTCCATCGCCGTCTCGGTCGGCCTGCAGTACGGCGTTCCGCTGGAGACGTACGTCTCGAAGTTCACCAACATGCGCTTCGAGCCGGCCGGCATGACGGACGACCCGGACGTGCGGATGGCGCAGTCGATCGTCGACTACATCTTCCGTCGCCTGGCGCTGGACTTCCTGCCCTTCGAGACGCGTTCCGCGCTCGGCATCCACTCCGCCGAGGAGCGTCAGCGTCACCTGGAGACCGGTTCGTACGAGCCGTCCGAGGACGAGGTCGACGTCGAGGGCCTGGCCCAGTCGGCGCCGCGCGCCCAGGAGCTGAAGGCCGTCGCCACCCCGAAGGCCGAGGCATCAGCGGCCAAGCCCGCCCCGCAGCAGGCCCACACCAGCGCCGAGCTCGTGGAGATGCAGCTGGGCATCCAGGCCGACGCCCCGCTGTGCTTCTCCTGCGGTACGAAGATGCAGCGGGCCGGTTCCTGCTACATCTGCGAGGGCTGCGGTTCGACCAGCGGTTGCAGCTGACGCCGGGCAGGGGCCTGGCCCCGATCGTCGGGTAGCTCTTGAGGAGCCCTGACGGAAGGTCCCTCGGGAGGGGCGCCGATCACGTGTCGGCGCCCCTTTTCGCTGTGTCCACGCGCGCGTAGCACCTGCGTTGGTCCACGCGCGCGTGGGGCGCGCCCTGTTCTGTTCCACGCCCGCGGCAGTGTCTTTCAGGGCTGGCGAGCCCTGCCCATGGTCGCCGTGAACGTCGCCGGGTCGTCCTCGAAACCGTGGACGCCGGGGCGGAAGTCCCACGTGCCCGACTCCTGGCGTACGAACTCCGCGACCGTCGCCGCCGTCGAACCCAGGACGCCACCGAAGTCGTCCTCGGCCAGGACGGTGTAGTCCTCGCGTATGCGCAGGGCCGGCTTGATGACGCTGACGAACGTGCGCTTCGCGGGGCGTTGCTGAATTACGACTCCGACCATCACGCGCGCGTACCGGCTGTCGAGCCGGTCCAGTTCCACGGTCAGGACCTCGTCCCAGCCGAAGCCCTTGCCGTCCTTGCTGTCCCGGTTGAGATAGATGGTGCCGTCGGGGGAGCGGCTGTCGAAGTGCACCACGTAGGCGGGGTCGCCGTGCGGGTCGCTCGCCAGGTAGGTCGCGGCGACTATGTCCAGGTCGGTGGGAGGCTGCCCGGCCGGACTCGGGTCCCACTTGACTGAGATCTCGGCCTTCCGGATCCCCTTGTTGATGGCGCTCATCAGGCTTCCCCTTCCCCGTTCGCGTATGCCGTCAGCCTGAACTGCCCGGCAGAAAAGGCCGGTTGTCCATCCTGCCACGCACGCCGGATCGTGCGCCGGGGAGCTCTCCGGTCGAGCGTGACCGACGCCACGCTCCGTGGCCTTACCATGGCGCGGTGCTGGTCAAGTGGATTCGCTGCACCGTGGTGGACCGCCGCGGGTTCGAGCGGGGGCAGCGAAAATGGGCGGGGCTTCTGGGGGAGCCGGGGTTTCGGGGGCAGGGTGGTGGGTGGAGTCGAGGGCGGCAGGGGGTGGTGCACATCTTCTCGTTCTGGGAGAGCCGTTCCTTCTACGACTCCTTCATGGCCCGCTCCCACGACAGGCTGGCGGCGGCCCAGTCGGGCACCTACAAGGACATGCAGGTCAAACTCTTCGACTACCGCTTCGATGTGAAGACCGGCTTCGAGCCGCGTTTCACCGACGCGGACCTCGTCAGGGTGGCCCATTGCCGTGTCCATGAGGACCGCGCCGAGCACTTCACCCTCATGCAGGAGAAGGTCTGGAACCCCGCGATGGCCGGTTCGCCCGGCATGATCCGCGGGCTGTTCGGCGAGGCGCCGGGCCATGAGTTCCTCGTACTGTCGATGTGGCGGTCGGCAGCGGAGCATGGCAAGTACCGCACGGAGCGCGTGGAGCGACTGGCGCTGAGAGCCCAGACCGAGGCGGACGTCGCGGCCCTAACAGGTGACATCGTGGAGCTCGAACCGACCTGGACCGTTTGAAATCCGAACCTGTTAAACGTGCGGTCCGGTGTGACCTGTGGTGCAGGAAGTGTGTGACCTACGCCGTATGGGGCCCCTAGGAGTCCTCGATCGACCGTCACTCGATCTAGGGTTTTGGCATGGCACGACCACGGCGCATCGTCCTTGTCCGGCACGGCGAGTCAACGGGCAATGTTGATGACACCGTGTACGAGCGTGAGCCCGACCATGCGCTGGCGCTGACCGAGCGGGGCTGGCGGCAGGCCGAGGAGACGGGCAAACGGCTGCGTGAGGTGTTCGGCCGTGAGCGTGTCAGCGTCTACGTCTCCCCTTACCGACGTACGCACGAGACCCTGCGCGCCTTCCACCTGGACCCCGAGCTCATACGGGTGCGCGAGGAGCCCCGGCTGCGTGAGCAGGACTGGGGGAACTGGCAGGACCGCGACGACGTACGACTCCAGAAGGCCTACCGGGACGCCTACGGGCACTTCTTCTACCGCTTCGCCCAGGGCGAGTCCGGCGCCGACGTGTACGACCGGGTCGGCAACTTCCTGGAGAGCCTGTACCGCAGTTTCGAGGCCCCTGACCACCCGCCGAACGTGCTGCTCGTGACCCACGGCCTGGCCATGCGGCTGTTCTGCATGCGCTGGTTCCACTGGACAGTCGCGGAGTTCGAATCGCTGTCGAATCCGGGGAACGCGGAGATGCGGATGCTCGTTCTCGGGGACGACGGCAAGTACACGCTTGACCGGCCTTTCGAACGCTGGCGGGATCCGGAACCGTACGGGATCACCGGATAGAGTGGCAGGGCGATGACCGCTGATTCCTCTTCCGAAGGGCGCCTGGACCGCGCCCTCGCCAGCCTGCGCGGACTCGCGGTGGGGGACGCGCTGGGCTCTCAGTTCTTCGTGCCGGTGAACTATCCGCTGCTGAAGCATCGAGAGCTGCCGCCCGGCCCCTGGCAGTGGACCGACGACACCGAGATGGCCTGCTCCGTGGTTGCCGTCCTGGCCGTCCATCACCGCATCGACCAGGACGCTCTGGCCCGCTCCTTCGCCGAGCACCACGATTTCGACCGGGGCTACGGCCCTGCGGTCAACCGGCTGCTGCGCCTGGTCCGGGAGGGCGGGGACTGGCGCGAGCTCGCGGCCGCGCTCTTCAACGGACAGGGGTCCTGGGGCAACGGCGCCGCGATGCGCATCGCCCCTCTCGGCGCCTGGTACGCGGACGACCCGGAGCAGGCGACCCACCAGGCCGAGATCTCGGCCTATCCCACACATCAGCACCGCGAGGCCGTCGTCGGCGCCATGGCCGTCGCCGCGGCCGCCGCGCTGGCCGCCGCTCCCGGCGGTCCCCCCAGCCCTGAATCGCTTCTCGACGACGTCATCGCTCTCGTTCCGAAGAGCGCGGTCGGTGCGGGCCTGCGGCGCGCCCGGGACATGCTCGACTACGGCGACGCGGCCACAGTCGCGGCGGTCCTGGGCTGCGGGCGGCGTACGACGGCTCACGACACCGTGCCCTTCGCGCTGTGGTCGGCGGCGCGGGCTCTCGGTGACTACGAGCGGGCCTTCTGGACGACTGCGCAGGTAGGCGGTGACGTGGACACCACGTGCGCCATCGTGGGCGGGGTGATCGGCTCCGGGAAGGCAGGATCGGTGCCGGCCGAGTGGGTGGAGCGGACCGAGGCACTGCCTGAATGGGTGCCCACGTCGGCGTAGAGCAGCGCCCCTGACCTGCTGACCGAGCTGCCGGATCCTCGTCCGGGGCCGGATCGTCGATAACTTTCTGTGCCTGTCGGGAACTCTGTGTGACCGCTGGTCCGTTGTCGGGGCAGTTGGCGTGCGGCCGCTGGGGCCGCACCCGCAGTGACACTCGAGGGGCGCAGGGGGTGCAGCCATGGGGCTCATGTCAGTGCTGTTCGCGCTGTTCGTCGTGGCGGCTGCCGCGTCGGGCGGGTTTCGGCTTTTCTGCGCCACCGGCGCCTGTGCGACGTCGGTCGCCGTGAGGGTGGTGCGGATGGCCGGCTCGTCGTCCTCGCCGTCTGTCCCCCGGACGCGATCCGGCCATCCGCGGCCCTTCGCGGGCCCGGCCGGGTCAGCCGGCCATCGGGCCCGCGGTGCCGGCGAGGGCTTCCAGGTCGCTCTTGCGGACCCGGATCACGAACCATGCGGTGGCCAGGGCGAGTACGGCCATCGCGGCGGCCGCCACGAACCCCGTCGCGATGCCCTGCGTGAGCACTTCATCGCCCCACGAGCCGGGAAGCTGATGCGTCTTGGCGAACTCCGCCTTCTGCTCGGCCGATCCCTCCGTCATGAACTTCGGGAGCTGCTTCTCCGCCTCGTCCCTGCTGGCTGTGCCGAACACCGTCGTCAGGATGGACAGGCCGAGCGAACCGCCCACCTGCTGCGTCACGTTGAGAAGACCGGACGCGGCACCGGCCTCGTGCTGGGCGACACCGGAGACCGCGGTGATGGTCAAGGTCACGAAGTTCAGACCCATGCCGAAGCCGAACAGGAGCATCGGCCCGAGGACTCCACCGACATAGGAGCTGTCGGCGGTGATGAGGGTTTGCCAGGCAAGCCCGATCGCCACGAGCGCCGAGCCGACGAGCATGAACGGCTTCGGGCCGAGCACCGGCAGGAAACGCTGCGACAGGCCCGCGCCGACTGCGATCACGACCGTCACCGGCAGGAAGGCGAGACCGGCCTCGATCGGGCTGTACTGCAGTACGTTCTGCACGAACAGCACGATGTAGAAGAACATGCCGAACATCGCCGCGGCCAGGCTGAGCATGATCACATACGTGCCCGAGCGGTTGCGGTCGGCGAACATCCTGAGCGGGGTGATGGGCTCCTTGGCCCGCGACTCGATGAACGCGAAGGCCAGCAACAGGACCACCGCGGCGGCGAAGGACCCGATGGTCAGGCTGTCCCGCCAGCCCTCGTCCGCCGCGCGGATGAAACCGTAGACCAGGGACGCCATGCCCGCGGTCGAGGTCAGTGCGCCCGCTATGTCGAAGCGGCCGGTGTGTCGTTCGGACTCGCTGATGTACAGCGGCGTGAGCAGGGCGATCACGATGCCTATCGGCACGTTGACGAAGAGCACCCACCGCCAGTCGAGCCACTCGGTGAGCATGCCGCCCGCGAGCAGGCCGATGGCGCCACCGCCTGCGGAGACCGCGGCGAAGACGCCGAACGCCCGGTTGCGTTCGGGGCCTTCGGGAAACGTGGTGGTGATGAGCGCCAGAGATGTGGGCGACGCGATCGCGCCACCCACGCCCTGGAGCACGCGTGCGGCCAGCAACTGCCAGGGTTCCTGGGCGAGTCCGCCGAGCAGCGAGGCAAGAGTGAACAGCAGGATGCCGGTCATGAAGACCCGGCGGCGGCCCAGGATGTCACCGGCGCGGCCGCCGAGAAGCAGCAGGCCGCCGAAGGTGAGCGTGTAGGCACTGACGACCCACGTGAGGTCGGTGGTGCTGAACTTGAGCGCGTCTTGAATGTGCGGGAGTGCGATGTTCACAATCGTCGCGTCGAGTACCACCATGAGTTGGCAGGCCGCGATGACGGTGAGCGCGATGCCGGGATGCCCCTCCCGGCGGGCCGCACCTGGTTTCTGATCCTTGATCAACTGAGAGGTTGTCACTATGGGTCCCCCACAAATGCCTTAGTGAACGCTCGCGTTCACTGTCGCGTCAACCGTAGTGAGTCCTCAGTAGTGAACGCAAGCGTTCACTGAAGTCGTCATCGCGCGGCGTTTCCCCCGTAGTTGCCGCGTGATGCTCCCCTCTCCCCGCAATTCCGCTTCCCTTGTTCGTTGGAGACGCTCAGATGGTTACCTCGCGCTGGACGGCCGCCCCCGCTCAGACGGCCTCCCTCCGCCGGCGCGGCGCCGTGCTCGAACGCGCGATCCTCGATGCCGCGCTGGAACAACTCAGTACGGTCGGCTGGAACGGCCTCACCATGGAGGGCGTCGCCGCCGGTGCCCAGACCGGCAAGGCCGCCGTCTATCGGCGCTGGCCGTCCAAGGAGGATCTCGTCGCTGATGCGCTGCGGGCCGGGCTGCCGCGTTTCGAGTCGGCTCCCGACCTGGGGAGCGTGCGCGAGGATCTGCTCGAGCTGTGCCGGCAGGCGCGGGAGGCGATGTTCTCGCGCCCCGGTTTCGCGCTCCGCTCGGTGATTCACGAATGCGACAGCCTCCAGGCGGAACGCTTCCATGGCGTGATCTTCGAAGGAGTCGTGGAGCCCACCAGCAGGTTGCTCCGTGACGTCATCACCCGCGGAATCGAGCGAGGGGAGGTGCGGGCCGACGCGGCGAACAGCTATGTCTTCGATGCCATTCCGGCGATGATGATGTACCGGTCGAAGATGTGCGCCAGCGAATGGAGTGATCGGGACATCGAGGAGATGATCGACCAGCTGATGGTTCCTCTGCTCCGCCCGACGGGGCTCTGAGCGATCGCTTGGCCGGCCTGGAGGCAGCTTCGGCGAACCAGGGTGTCGAAGCCGGTTCCGGGCGGCGTACGCTAAGGGCGCCATGCCGTACGAACCGCCTACTCACACCGTCGAGCGCTCCCTTCGAGCCACGACCGGAGCGAAGATCATTGCCGGTGTCGACGAGGTGGGGCGCGGTGCCTGGGCAGGGCCCGTCACCGTCTGCGCGGCGATCACCGGACTGCGCCGGCCTCCGCAAGGCCTCACCGACTCCAAGCTGCTCACCGTCAAGCGGCGTACCGCACTCGACGAGGAGTTGCGGAAGTGGGTGACGTCGTACGCCCTCGGGCACGCCTCTCCGGAGGAGATCGACGACCTGGGGATGACGGCCTCGTTGCGGCTCGCGGCGATGCGCGCCCTGGACGCCCTGCCGGTCCGGCCCGACGCGGTGATCCTCGACGGGAAGCACGACTATCTCGGGGCTCCCTGGAGGGTCCGTACGGTGATCAAGGGCGACCAGTCGTGCGTGGCGGTCGCGGCGGCCTCGGTGATCGCCAAGGTTCAGCGCGACAAAATGATGGCCGAACTGGGTATCGACCATGCAGACTTCGGTTTTGCGGACAACGCCGGGTATCCGTCGCCCGTGCACAAGGCCGCACTGGCGGAGCGGGGACCCACCCCGCACCACCGGTTGTCGTGGGCGTATCTTGATGCGCTGCCCCAGTGGCGGCATCTCAAGAAGGTCCGCACCTGGGTGGAAGGAAGCGTTCCGGAGATCGAGGGGCAGCTCGGCTTCGATTTCTGACGATTCCGCTCGCACTTGTGTGCCACCCGCCCGCGCGAGTCGCACCAGCGTTTGATAAACATCAGCTCATGCCTCTCATTCCCGAGGAGCCTCAGATTCACGAGAGTGCCCAGGGTCCCCGCGCCACTCCGGCCAGCGGCCGTACCGCGCCGACCCCCCGCCCCGTACCCGGTCCCCGCCCCGCGGGGGCCTCGCGTCCCGGTCGGCCCGGGCCCCCGCGGCCCGCGCCGCCGGTGCAACGTACGCCGCGTGACGTCTCCGTGGCCAAGCCCGGACCGTCGGGCCCGGCTGCCCCTGCCGCCCCCGTCCAGGCCGCGGCGACCCCGCAGATCCAGCTGATCCCGGCCTCGCCCGAGGGCGCGCTCGACGCTGCCGAAGAGGCCGTCGACCTGCTCCTGGAGTCGGGCCGTGCCCCCGGCGACGTGCTGGTGATCACCACGGGCGAACAGCACCCGTGGGCCGCTCACGAGCTGTCCTTCGGGGAAGCCTCCTACTGGGCGCAGCACGACGCGGGCGACGACGTCTTCTACGCCGATGCCTCCGCCGCGGGCCGTGCCGCGTCGCGTCCTGTGGTCGTGGTCGCCGTCAACGGCGGTCCCGACACCGCTGCCGCCACCGCGCTGCCTCTGGCCCTCGGCCGGGCGAGTGCCCTGCTGATCGTCTGCGGTGACCCGCAGCGGATCAACTCGGTGCTGGGCGCCGGCGTCTGAGCCGGTTGCGGCTCGGTCCGGGGGACACTCCGCGGGACAACCGGGGGTAGGGCATGCTGTGGCGTCGCCTGCGAGGCGGGGCTCTTGGCGTGCCCGGACGTGGGGGACGTGTGCGGAGCTCGCCGTGCGCGGGCCCCGTCGGCCCACGACGCGACTGCATGCCGTACGGATGGCTCGGCGCGGGCGTTCAGGCGCGCGTCGGCCTTGGGCGTCGTACGTCGGGCCGTCGCTGGACGACGTATCGCATGCGCGGCACGGCGTGATCCTGCCGTCCGCCGAGACCCTCCGTCCGCCGAGACCTTCCGTCGGTGTCCTCAGCGCGCCGCCGCGCGCCGGAGGACTTCCGAGGCCGCGCCGCCGGTGCGGGGCGCCGGGACCGGTGTCTCGGACGTGGCGAAGGGCTCCGGTGCCGAGTCGGCGTTGGGGCGGCGGCCGCCGCGACCCTCGCCGAGGACCTGCCAGCCGTCACGGGTCAGCGTGATGTACGCGCCGCAGCGCAGGCCATGCAGGGTGCAGGCGTCACGCAGGCCCCACATCCAGGCGCCGTCCTCCTCCGTCCAACGGGCGTCGCCGTCGCGGCAGTAGAGCAGCACCGCCGTGCGCACCGGGGTGCGGCGGCGCAGGTCGTGCGGGATGACGCGGCGCAACTGGGCGAGCAGGGCGTTGCGGAACATCCAGCCGTCGGCCGGGGCCGGGCGGCGGGTGAACGAGGCACTCGCCCGCAGCCGCTCGTCCGGGTCGAGTACGGCCACGATCGCGGTGGCCGGCCCGGGGCGGTGCCGTGAGTGCAGACCGCTGACGACCTCCCGCGGGTTGCGCAGCAACGGGATTCCCGCGGCGGCCCACTCCGCGGGTTCGAGCATGCGGGCCAGGGGGTTGGCGGATGCGGCGGACAGGTCGGCTGACGTCGACATGGATGCCGCGGAGGACGGAGCGAATCCGAAGGTCACGGTCCTCCCTTCGGCTACGCGCCCACACTGCGGGCGGGGTCGGATTCGGGGGAGCGCGCACCGCAGCAGAGCCCTACCGGATCACGGACGAGCCGTGCGGGGAGCGGACCTCAATTCTTCCTGGCGAACCGGGTTGCGGCAACGAGCAATTGGGGTCGCCGCCCGATATCTGATGGTCTGTGGGTTATATCCCTACCCGTTGGTCACCGTGCGATGCCAGGGCAACCCGGCACAAGCAGGTCGTACGCCGTTGACCTGTGAGGATCCGGGGCGCGTCGCGTGGGCTGGTACGCGTGCGGCGCGGACGTTGCGGTCAGGTGCCTCGTGCGGCGCGCGGCGAGGCCGGTGCACCGGGCGCAATCAACCTTGCACATCCGGGACCGACGGCGCCACCCCCTGTGCACAGGGTGAAGTGGCCGATTGTCAGTGGCGTCGGGTTGCATGGGGTCATGGACGTTCTGGAGCTGCGCGCTGAAGCCGATGCCATCCTCGCTGAGCTCGTCGGTGCCCCCGGGGGAGCGGCGCGCCTGCGGGAGGATCAGTGGCAGGCGGTGGCGGCTCTGGTGGAGGAGCGTCGGCGGGCCCTGGTGGTGCAGCGCACCGGCTGGGGAAAGTCGGCGGTGTACTTCGTGGCCACCGCGCTGCTGCGCCGGCGTGGCTCCGGCCCCACGGTGATCGTCTCGCCGCTGCTGGCGCTGATGCGCAACCAGGTCGAGGCGGCGGAGCGGGCGGGCATCCGGGCGCGCACGATCAACTCGGCCAATCCGGAGGAATGGGAGCTCATTTACGGGGAGGTCGAGCGCGGCGAGACCGATGTTCTCCTCGTCAGTCCCGAACGTCTCAATTCCGTGGACTTCCGCGAGCAGGTGCTGCCCAAGCTCGCGGCCACGACCGGTCTGCTGGTGGTCGACGAGGCGCACTGCATCTCCGACTGGGGCCATGACTTCCGCCCGGACTACCGGCGGCTGCGGGCGATGCTCGCCGGGCTGCCCGGCGGTGTACCGGTCCTGGCCACCACCGCGACCGCCAACGCGCGGGTCACCGCGGACGTGGCCGATCAGCTGGGCACCGGTGGCGGCGAGGCCCTGGTGCTGCGCGGCCCGCTGGACAGGGAGAGCCTGCGGCTGGGTGTCGTCCAGCTGCCGGATGCCGCGCATCGCCTGGCCTGGCTCGCCGAGCACCTGGACGACCTGCCGGGCTCGGGGATCATCTACACGCTCACAGTGGCCGCGGCCGAGGAAGCCACTGCCTTCCTGCGGCAGCGCGGCTTCCCGGTGGCCTCCTACACGGGGCGCACCGAGAACGCCGACCGGCTGCAGGCCGAGTCCGACCTGCAGGAGAACCGCGTCAAGGCACTGGTCGCGACCTCGGCGCTGGGCATGGGCTTCGACAAGCCGGACCTGGGCTTCGTGGTCCACCTGGGCTCGCCGTCCTCGCCGATCGCCTACTACCAGCAGGTGGGGCGCGCCGGGCGAGGCGTGGAGCACGCCGATGTGCTGCTGCTGCCGGGCAAGGAGGACGAGGCCATCTGGCGCTACTTCGCCGATACGGCCTTCCCGCCCGAGGCGCAGGTACGCCAGACCCTGTCGGCCCTGGCCGGCGCGGGACGGCCGCTGTCCGCCCCGGCCCTGGAGGCCGTGGTCGACCTCCGGCGCACCCGGCTGGAGACGATGCTCAAGGTGCTCGACGTGGACGGAGCCGTCAAACGGGTGAAGGGCGGCTGGATCTCCACGGGAGAGCAGTGGGTCTACGACGCCGAGCGGTACGCCTGGGTCGCTCGGCAGCGGGCGGCCGAGCAGCAGGCCATGCGTGACTACGTAAGTACGTCCCAGTGCCGGATGGAGTTCCTGCGCCGGCAGCTGGACGACGACGGGGCCGCCCCGTGCGGCCGTTGCGACAACTGCGTGGGCGCCTGGGTCGATTCCGGTGTTTCGACGGAGGCGTTGACCGGGGCGGCGAAGGAACTGGACCGCCCGGGGGTGGAGATCGAGCCACGCCGCATGTGGCCGACGGGAATGCCCGCTCTGGGCATCGACCTCAAGGGACGTATCCCGGTCAAGGAGCAGTGCTCCACCGGCCGGGCCCTGGGGCGGCTCTCGGACATCGGCTGGGGCAACCGGCTGCGGCCGCTGCTGGCCGAGAACGCGCCCGACGGTCCGGTCCCCGACGACGTCCTGCGGGCCGCGGTGGCGGTCCTCGCCGACTGGGCGCGCTCTCCGGGCGGCTGGGCGCCCGAGGTCCCGGACGCCTCCGCACGACCGGTGGGCGTCGTGGCCGTACCGTCCGTGACCCGTCCGCAGTTGGTCGGTTCCCTCGCTCAGGGAATCGCGTCCGTCGGCCGCCTCCCCTTTCTGGGCACCCTGACGTACACCGGCCCGAGCGGAGCGCACGCGGCACGTCGCAGCAACTCCGCCCAACGCCTCAGAGCGCTGTCCGGCGCCTTCACCGTCTCCGGGGAACTCGCCGACGCCCTGGCACGCTCTGCCGGCCCCGTCCTGCTCGTGGACGACTACACCGAAACCGGCTGGACCCTCGCGGTCGCCGCCCGCCTGCTGCGGCAGGCCGGCACCGAGAAGGTGCTTCCGCTGGTCCTCGCCGCGGCGGGCTGAGCTTCCAGGCCGGGGTGAGCATTTCTGCGGATCGGCGCGGTGCTGGTTCTCGGCGCCGTCCTCGCGCGGCTCGACACCACGATCGTCAACGTCGGTGTGGGCTCCATGGCCGACGGGCTGGACGCGTCGCTGACCGCCATCCAGTGGGTCAGCACGGCTACCTGCTGGCCGTCGCCCTCGTGGCGCCGCTGTCCGGCCGGCTCGTGGACCGGTTCGGCGGCAGGCGGGCCTGGCTGCTGTCGGTGGCCCTGTTCGTCGTGGCCTCCGCGCTGTGCGGGGCGGCGTGGTCGCCCGGCTCCCTGATCGCCTTCCGCGTGTTGCAGGGAGTGGGGGAGGGCTCATGCAACCCATCGCGCAGGCCGTCATCGCCCGGATCGCCGGACCGCAGCGCATCGGCGGGCTGATCGGCGTCATCACCGCACCGGTCGCCCTGGCACCCCGTCCTCGGACCGGTCATCGGCGGCGTGATCGTGCACAGTGCCGAATGGCGCTGGCTGTTCTACGTCAACGTGCCCGTCGGCCTGATCACGCTCGTCCTCGCCGCCCGCATCGTGCCCCGCGACGACGAACGTGTCGGCGGTCTGCGGCCCGACGGCCTCGGCCTGTCCCTGCTCCCGCCGGGGCTCGCCCTGTTCGTCTACGCCCTCGCACAGGTGGGCGGAGGCGGATTCGAGCCGCTGGACGGCGCACTGCTCGTGGCGGGCGTCGCCCTGCTCGCCGGCTACGTCGTCCACGCGCTGCGCACCCGTAACACTCCGCTGGTCGACCTCCGCCTCTTCGCCGGACGCGGCTTCACCCCTCGCCGCCGTCAACACGTTCCTGCTCGGCGCCGCCCTCTACAGTTCGATGCTGCTCCTGCCGCTGTACTTCGTGCAGGTGCGCGGCATGAGCGTGCTGGAGGCGGCGCTGATGCCGGCCCCGCAGGCGCTCGGCACCGCCGTGATCACCCCGTACGCGGGCCGGGTCACCGACACCTACGCGCCGCGCGCCGTGGCCGTCACCGGCATCCTGCTCACCGTCGCCGGAACCGTGCCCTTCGTCCTCACCGGGACCGGACCCGGCATCGCCGTCCTCGCCGTCGCGCTGTTCGTCAGGGGAGTCGGGCTCGGCGCGATCATCCCGCCGAACGTCGCGGCAACGTACACCTTCGTGACGCGCGGTCAGATCCCGGCCGCCACCAGCGCCCGCACTAAACCGCGTCGGCGGCTCCCTGGGCACCGCCGTGCTCGCCGTGATCCTGCAGACGGCCCTGGTCGGCGCCGCGGAGGGAACGCAGGGCGTGGCCGACGCCTACGCCCAGACCTTCTTGTGGGCCCTTGCCCTCAGCACCCTCACGCTCGTCCCGGCGGCGCTGTATCCCCGGCACGCTCCGGGCAAGGGCTGAGAGCCGGTGCCCACCGGCTCCGTGGGACGGTCGTACCGCTAAGAAACCTCCCGAACGCGGCGCCCCGGCACGGCACTTCGCACGACAGGAGAAGCAATGACCACCACTGTTCGAACGACCCGCGCGGGACTGCGTCTGATGACCGTTCACGCCCACCCGGACGACGAGTCGAGCAAGGGCGCCGCCACACTCGTCAAGTACGCCCGTGAGGGCGCCGGCGTCCTGGTGTGCACCATGACCGGCGGCGAGCGAGGCGACGTGCTCAACCCCCGCCTCGACCGGCCCGAGGTGTGGGCCGAACTCCCCGAGCGACGCCGCCGCGAGATGGCCCGCGCCCGCGAAATCCTCGGCGTGGACCAGCGGTTCCTCGGGTTCACCGACTCGGGTCTGCCCAAGGACGGTGAGGATCTCCCGGAGGGGTGTTTCGCCCTGCAGCCCTTGGAGACCGCCGCCCGCCCGCTGGTGGAGGCCGTGCGCGCCTTCCGGCCGCACGTCCTCGTCACCTACGACGAGAACGGCGGCTACCCCCACCCCGACCACATCAAGACCAACCAGGTGGCGGTGGAGGCCTTCGCGGCCGCCGGCGACCCCGCCCGCTATCCCGGCACGGGCGAGCCGTGGCAGCCACGGAAGCTGTACTACACCTGCGCGTTCAACAAGGAGTACTTCGAGGCGATCGACGCCGCCATGACCGGGGCCGGACTCGAGTCGCCGGCCCGCGCCGTACTGGACAACTGGCCCGACGCCTGGCCGACCTGGGAGGCGACCACCCGGATCGAGTGCGCCGAGTACTTCCCCGTCCGCCGTGCGGCGCTGCTCGCCCATGAGACGCAGGTCGACCCGGACGGCCCCGAACTGTCCTGTCCACTGGACCTGGAGGCCGAGGCCTGGCCGACGGAGGACTACCACCTGGTCGCCTCGCACGTGCCTTCCTCGGTGCCGGAGGACGACCTCTTCGCGGGGGTGTCCTCCGACGCGCACTGACCGTCGACCCGGGCTCCAGGCGGACCCGACCGGCCGCAGCGAGGCCAGGCCGCACTGGACGGGCCGCCGCACATCGCGCTGCCGAAGGTGACCCCCTGCAGCGATCCGGGCTGGTTCGGCTTCGAGCTCACGGTCGACGCCGAGGCACCCTTCGGACGGGTGGAGCGCGTCCGGTATCGAGGAGCTGCGGCTCGCGCCGGACGACCAGGTGGCCCATACCGTCACCGCCTTCGCGGTCGCGGTGCGGCAGGGTGCTCCGCCCGACGGCGACTGCCTGGGGCAGGCCGCCATGCTCGACGAGGTACGTCGCTGTGCGCGCCCACGACGCGGGGCAGCCCGCCGCGACGGCTGACGGAGCTCCTGTCTTGTCGTGTCCCTGGTCCGACTTATCCACAGGGCAAAGCGGAGCCTCGGCATCCGCGAGATCGTCTGCGCATGACGAACCACAGCGAAGCGACGGGATCTCCCGAAGGCAACGACATCTCGGGCAGCGAGCGGCACCTCGGCACGGCGTACGACGGGCACCTGCCCGAGAACCAGGTCACCCTGCGCACCCCGGCCGAACTCGCCGACGCCCTGCCGTATCTCCTCGGATACCGCCCCGAGGACAGCATCGTGCTCGTCGCCCTGCACGACCGGGACGGCCGCGGCCGGTTCGGCGGGCGGGCGCGGCTCGGCATTCCCGCCAGTGCGGACGACTGGGACTCCGCGGCCGGGCAGCTGGCCCAAGGACTGGTGAGGGGCGGCGAGCGCAGGGGAGCCCGGCCGGAGCAGATGGTCGCCTTCCTCTGCCAGGAACCGGCACAGGGCGAGACGGGCCGACAGGTCATGGAACGGCTGCGGCCACTGGCCCAGAAGACGCGCCTCGCGTGCGGCAGCCTGGACGTACCGGTGATCGAAGCCCTTTGCATCTCGGACGGCCGGTTCTGGTCGTACTGCTGCGACAAGGAGGAGTGCTGCCCGCCCGAGGGCCGGCCGATGGGGCTGCCCGGGACATCGGTGCTGGCGGCCGCGGCCACGTATGCCGGAGTGCAGGTGCGCGGCACACTGCGCGAGTTGCGGGCCAGGCTGCTGCCCTGGGAGACCGCCGCAGCGTTGCAGCAGGAGATCGCCCTGGACACCGTCGGCATGGCACTGGTCCCCAGGATCCTCGACGACGCGACTCGCGCGGGTGTGGCGGAGGAGACGCTGCACCTGGCCGAGCGGCTCATGAGCCGGTTCGCCGCGGCCCCGCCCGTGTCCGGGACGCTCACCGGGGATCTCCGCGACGACGAACTCCTCGGACACGACGAAGCCGCGAGGCTCATTCTGGGCCTGCAGGACCGCGCGACCCGCGACCGCGCGGCCGAGTGGATGGAGGGCGGCGAGGCCGGTCCCGCCCTCCGGCTCTGGCGAGCGCTGGCCCGCCGCTGTGTCGGACCCTACGGCGAGCACGCCGCGGCGCCGCTCACCCTCGCCGGCTGGGTCGCCTGGTCCACCGGCGACGATCTGGAGGCCCGGGAAGCCCTCGCCATGGCACTCGGCGCCGACCACGAATACCTCTTCGCCCGCCTGCTCCACCAGGCCTGCAACGAGGGGCTGGACCCCGAGTCGATCCGCCGCTGCCTGCGTGCGGAACGCATGGCCCGCGAGCGGACGGGCGCGGTGCGGGACGACAAGCAGGGGGACGTGGGAGGACCGGTACGGGGTGAGGTGGCTGAGCGCGAGGTGGAGGAGCGCGAGGTGGTTGAGCCGGAGGTGGAGGGGTGCGAGGTGGTTGAGCGAGAGGTAGTGAGGTGCGAGGTCGTTGAGCCCGACGTGGTGAGGTGCGAGGTGGCGGAGTCGCAGTCGACGTCTGAGGCGGGTGAGCGTCACCGGTCTCGGCCTACGGCGGATTCGGCCGGGAGCCTCCATCGCTCCGCGAGGACCGCCGGGCGGGAGCGGAAGACGGGCGCCTCCCGCCCGCGTGCGCAGGCGGGGACGCATCCCGATGCCCCGCGGCCGGCCGGCAGGGCTGCACGCACCTCGAAGAGCCCGGCTCTGCGTGCCTCGAAGAAGGGTGCCGACGCGAAGATTCGGCCCCGCCCGGACGGCGCGCGTCCTGGAAGGGGCGGTGGTGAGGAGGACGCGTGAGCGGCTGAGGAGCAGGCCCTTCTCCGGGGCGTCGAGGGGACGGCGGGTGAGGGCGGCATCGTGACGGTGCGGTGGACATGGCCGGTGCGGGAGAGGGCGCGGATGCTGGGGAGGCACTCGAGGCGGTGGAGGCAGCGGATGCGTTGGAGGCGGCGGATGCGGCAAAGGTAGCGGTTGCCGTGAAGCTGCGGCTGTTGTCCGCCGGTGACTCAGGAGACGGGATGGCCCTTTGGCCGAGTCACCCGTAACGGGCGTGACCTGGAGGGATCGCTCCCCGTTCACCTGAGTGGCGGAACGCCCGGACCAGCCGCATCACTGCACCGCCCCTGTCACTCGGGATCCCCAGTCGGCGCTGCACACACACGAGGCGCACAGAGCGCAGAGGAGCCGCCCCATGCCCCAGCCGACTTCGACCTCCGCGGCCACGGACAGTCGCTCCACCGCTGCCGGGCCGGTGCCGTCCCAAAGGCAGCTTGCCGGGCGGGCCCTGGGGCCACCCTCTGCCCGACCGGCGTACGAGAGCCCACCTCTGGTCCGGCGGCCGCTGCCAGGTGAGAACGGCGGCGCGGGGCGTTCCTCCCCGCCTCAAGGCGTCCCCTCGCCGGCTCAGCCGCCGACCGCGCGTCGGTCGGGCGACCTGCCTCCCACCCATGACGTCATGATCTGCGTCGCCCTCCCGGGCCTCGCCATCTCGACGGACCAGGGGCAGCTGAACGGCCGGGGACTCGAGGGGTTCTACCGCGCGGGTCGGCGCCTGCTCTCGCGTTGCCGGCTCCGGGTGGCCGGACGCGAACCGCTGGCGGTCCAGGCCCGCATGACCGGGGCCGACTGTGCCCGCTTCGTGGGTACGCTGCGCGCCTCCCCGCAGGCGAGCCCCGACCCGGACGTCGTCGTCGAGCGGACCCGTCACGCGGACGGCACCGAGCGCATCACGCTGCACAGTGCGGCCGCCCGCCCGCTACGCGTGCCGGTCGAGGTCGCCCTGGGTACCGACCTGGCCGATCTCGGTGCGATCGCGTGCGGCAACGCGGGTCCGGAACTGCCCGCCAGCGTCCACGACTCCGGCCTGCGCTGGTCGTCCGCCAGGGGGAACTCGGCAGTGACGGCCGACCCGCCGCCCGCCGACGCGCTGGCCTCCGCTGGGCTGCTGCGCTGGGAGTTGGCGCTGCCCGCAGGCGGCAGTGCGAGCATCGAGCTGCGGGTGCGTCCGGACCGAGCGGGCCCCGTGCGGGCCGTGGGCCGGGCGGCGACCAGCCCGCTCGCCCCGGCGCGGGCGGCCGGCGACGACCCCAGGGTGGAGGCCCTGCTGCGGACGAGCATCGAGGACCTCCAGGCCCTTCTGCTGCGCGACCCCGACCACCCGTCCGACACGCACCTGGCAGCCGGTGTGCCCTGGCGCTGCGGACTGGCCCCGGCCGACGCCCTTGCCGCGGCCCGCATGACCCTGCCCCTGGGCACCCGGCTCGCCGCAGGCACGCTTCGCACGCTCGCCCGTACCCAACTCCTCTGCCAGGGCGCGCAGTTCGGCATGATCCCCGGGCCGATACGGGACGCGGGCACGTATCTGCCGCCGAGCTGCACCGGTACGAAGGCCACGCTCCTCTTCCCCGTGCTGCTCGCGGAGGCCCGACGCTGGGGGCTGGCCGAGCCGGAGACCGAGGAGCTCCTCCCGGCGGCACAGCGGTGCCTGACCTGGCTGCGGGCCACCGCGGGTGACGGCACGTACCTGCGCGACCCGCACCCCGGCGGTCCCGTCCGCTGCGAGACCCAGGCCCACGCCCATCGAGCGGCACTGCTCGGCGCCGATCTCCTCGACGCCTGCGGCAGACCTGGCGGGACAGAGCTGCGGCAGTGGGCCGGGACGCTGCGGACGGCGTTCCGCGCGGACCTCTGGATCGACGACGTGGGCGGCGGCCGACCCGCCGCCGCCCGGACCCCGGACGGACGCCTCGTGCCGCATCTCGGCGCCCCCGCCGTCCATCTCCTCGACACCGGCCTGCTCGGCGGCGGAGAACAGGCCCCCGGCCTGCTCGACAAGGTGCAGATCGTACAGCTCGCCCGGCTGCTCGGCGCTCCGGCCATGGACTCGGGCTGGGGCCTTCGCGGACTGGGCACGAAGGAGGCGGGACACAACCCGTTCGGTCACCGCAGCGGTGCCGTGCGGGTCCACGCGACCGCGCTGGCCGTCGCGGGCCTGGCCGCGGCCGACTACGAGAAGGAGGCGAGTTCGCTGCTGCGGGGCGTACTGGCCGCGGCAGAGGCGTTCGGCCACCGGCTGCCCGAGATGTACGCGGGGGAGCAGCGCACCGACGGCAGCGCTCCTCTCCCGCACCCCGCGGCCTGCCGTCCCGCGGCCACGTCAGCGGCTGCCGGGGTGCTCCTGCTGACCACGCTCGCGGGCATCCGCCCGGACGCCCCCGGGGGGACGGTCACGTTGCGCCCCATGCGCAGCGCGCCGCTGGGCGAGATCGTCCTGACGGGCCTGCGCGTCGCCGGCGCCCCCTTCTCCCTACGGGTCGGCAGGCTGGGCCTCGCCATGGTCGAGGAGGCGGCCGACGGGCTCCAACTGCGAGCGTGACCTCGTGCGACGTCACACGGCACGACCTGCGGGGGAGCACGGTGCGGCTGATTCCGGTCCGAATTGGATCAGCCGTCGACCAGGTCGGCGAAGGGAGTGTTTATCGTCAAGCAGACGACTATGATCGCCGCATGCCCTACGACCCGTCAGCCTTTCCGCCCTTTGCCGTCACCGTGGACCTGGTCGTGCTGACCGTGCGCCGCCATGCCCTGTGCGCGCTGGCGGTGCGCAGGGGCGAGCCGCCGTTCCAGGGGCGCTGGGCGCTGCCCGGCGGGTTCGTACGGGCGGACGAGGACCTGGCGCAGGCCGCCGCGCGCGAGTTGGCCGAGGAGACCGGGCTGCGCGCGCACGACCCGTCCGTCCCCGCGCAGGACAACGGCGCCCACCTGGAGCAGCTCGCGACATACGGCGACCCCAAGCGGGACCCCCGGATGCGCGTCGTCAGCGTCGCCCACCTCGCGCTGGCCCCCGACCTGCCCGCCCCCCGCGCGGGCGGCGACGCCAGCAACGCCCGCTGGGCGCCGGTCGACGAACTGCTGCAGCAGGGCGGGTACGGCCGTGACGGCGAGCCGGTGGCGCCGCTCGCCTTCGACCACGCGCAGATTCTGGCCGACGGTGTCGAGCGCGCCCGCTCCAAGATCGAGTACTCGTCGCTGGCCACGGCGTTCTGCCCCACCGAGTTCACCGTGGGCGAGCTGCGCCGTGTCTACGAGGCGGTGTGGGGCGTGGCGCTGGACCCCCGCAACTTCCACCGCAAGGTGACGGGCACGCCGGGCTTCCTCGTGCCCACCGGCGGCACCACCACCCGCCAGGGCGGACGCCCCGCCCAGCTCTTCCGGGCCGGCGGAGCCACGCTGCTCAACCCTCCGATGCTGCGTCCCGAGGTCTGACGCGAGAGCCGGTACGGGACGCCTGACTCGGCCGGCATGAGGTCGATCCGGGCTCGGGATGACAGGAACCCAGGGCGAGCACAAGCGAACAGGGATCCGGTCCGGCCGACTGCCGCACAGGCAGAAGGCCTTGCGCTGCCCGGAAAAACGGACATAACGCGCTATCTTGCTGAGGGTGATCCAGGCCATCGGACTGACCAGCGACCCTCGCAAGCAGCTTCCTCCCGCAGTCGACGACGTCACCTTCGAGGCGTGCGCGGGCCGTGTCACCGCGCTGCTCGGGGCGTCGGGAGCGGGCAAGACGACGGCGCTCAGACTCATGCTCGAACTCCAACGCGGCCGTGGAATCACCTACTTCAGAGGCCGCCCCCTGCACCGCATCGCTCATCCGTCGCGCGAGGTCGGCGTGCTTCTGGGGGAGGTCCCCGGGCACCCGGCCCGCACCGTCCGCGGCCATCTGCGCATGCTCTGCGCCGCAGCGGGCGTCCCGGCACGGCGCGCCGACGAAGTCCTGGAGGTGGTCGGCCTCGTCAGCCTGCGCGACGAACGCCTGGGCACGCTCTCGCGCGGCATGGACCGCCGCCTCGGCCTGGCCTGCGCGCTACTGGCCGACCCGCACACCCTCGTGCTCGACGATCCGGCGGACGGGCTCTCGACCCGCGAGAGCCGTTGGCTGTACGACATGCTGCGCGCACACGCGGCCCAGGGTGGCACGGTCCTGCTGACCACGGCCGACCCCAAGGAGGCCGCACGAACGGCCGACCGGGTCGTCACCCTGGAGCGGGGCAGAGTCGTCGCCGACCAGGAGGCCGCCGACTTCTCCCGCACCCGGCTGCGCCCCCGCGTCGCCGTCCGCAGCCCCCACGCCTCCCGCCTGGCCGCTCTGCTCACCAAGGAGGCGCGCACCGCACAGCGCTCCGTCGAGGTAGTGCGCGAGGGCGGCAACCGCCTCTCCGTATACGGCAGTACATGCGCCGCTGTCGGCGAGACCGCCTACCGTCACGGCATCCTCGTACACCAACTCGCCGACGAGATCGGGGACATGGGGCCGGGCGCCGAGACCGGCGTATCGCACCTCGTGACGGAGTCGCAGATCGGCGAGGCGCGGCCGACGCCGGTCGCTGAAGCGATCGCAACTCGTGATCGCGAGCGTGAGACCACGGCGTCTCCGGCGCTCGTGCCCGCGCCGGGCAAAGGGGCGGACACGGCCCACGATCTCGCGGCGCTGCCGGACGCGCCGCCGACGCCGCGCGGGAAACCGTACACGCCACAGGCGCGCACGAGTGAGCCCCGACCGGCCGACGCACCCCCCGAGGGGAACGGGCCCATCGAGGGTGACGGGTCCACCGAGAGCGAGGGGCCCTCCTCGCCGGCCGCCGGGCCGCGCTCGCCTGCCTCCTCCGTCGAGGTCCTTCCCGATCTCCCACCCCCCATCTCCGTCCGCCCCGCCCCCAGCCCCCTGCGCCCCCTCCGCTACGAACTCCGTCGCGCCGCCGGAGTCGGCACCGGGTTCCTCACGGCCGCCGCGGTGCTCGTGGTGTCCGCCCTCACCGCCGTACTGCTCGCCCGCATCGGGCACACCCCGCACCACCGTCTGCTGGTCGCGTGGCCGCGGGAGCTCCCGCTGCCGCCCGCGGCGCTCGGGGCAGGGCTGCTCGGTGCGATCGCGTTCGGCGACGAGTTCCGCCACCCCGCCCTGGCCGCGGATCGCGGCACCGTGCCCCGCCGGCTGGGGCTGCTGGCCGCGAAACTCCTCGTCGCCTCCGCCACCGCCCTGGCGCTGGCCGTCCTCACCGTCGGCTGCGACATCGAAGTGCTCTATCTCGTCTACGGACGGGAGCTAGCGGAAGTTCCCGCCGACTGGCTCTGGCTGAGCGCGAGTTGGATCGGGCTCGTGATCGGCTGTGCCTGGGCCGGCGTACTCGCCGCGGGACTCTTCCGGTCGACCACGGCCGGACTCGCGGCGGTGGTCGCCGTACCCGTCCTCCTCGTACCGCTCGTGCGGAAGGTCATGGAAGGGCCCTCGGTGCGGACGGCGGCCGGTTTTCCGCTGCGGCTGCGGGAGGTGCTCCTGTCGCAGTGGCCGTTCGGCGGAGAGCGCTATCTGGCCGCCGTCGCGCGCGTGGTCGCCCAACCCGTCGGCGGCGCACTGACGTTGTCGCTGGCCGCGCTGCTCGCCGCCTATCTGCTCACGACCATGCGCAGCAGGGTCCGATGACGACCGTCCGTGCTCTTCCCGGCCCCGTCGTGCGCACAACTCCCCGGGGAAAGCCCATTTCTTTCCGATAAGGCGTCAATTGCGACGGGGTGAGCGATCACCCTTTCGTGTGCTTTTCACCAAAGACCTCAAGGGAGTTGGGGACGACGCCGACAAAGGATCCGTGAGTACCCTTGCGCACACCATGATGACCGCCGCCCGCTCCGCAGACTCCGGCCTCGCCGGCCCGGGCGATCTCGACCGCTACCCCTACGCCGAGGCCCCCGTCGCCGACCGCGTCGGATCCCCCGCCTGGGAGGGCGCGGACCCGGACCTGGGCCGTGTCGGCCGGCGCGCCGCGGGCAGCCGCGGCCGCGGGCTGCACGGCCAACTCGTCCAGCAGCTCGGCCAGATGATCGTCTCCGGCGACCTGGGGGCCGACCGTCCGCTCGTGCCCGAGGAGATCGGCCAGCGATTCGAGGTCTCCCGCACCGTCGTCCGGGAGTCGCTCCGCGTCCTGGAGGCCAAGGGCCTGGTCAGCGCCCGCCCGAACGTCGGCACGCGCGTGCGCCCCGTCAGCGACTGGAACCTCCTCGACCCGGACATCATCGAGTGGCGGGCCTTCGGGCCGCAGCGCGACGACCAGCGCCGGGAGCTGAGCGAGCTGCGCTGGACGATCGAGCCCCTCGCCGCCCGCCTCGCGGCCGGGCACGGGCGCGACGACGTCCAGCAGCGGCTCGCCGACATGGTCGAGATCATGAGCCACGCCATGGGGCAGGGCGACGTCCTCACGTTCTCCCGCGCCGACACCGAGTTCCACAACCTGCTCATCCAGGTTGCGGGCAACCGCATGCTGGAGCACCTCTCGGGGATCGTCTCGGCCGCCCTCCAGGTCTCCGGCGGCCCGGTGACCGGCTGTGACCGGCCGAACGAGACGTCGCTGGCCCACCACAGCAGGATCGTCGACGCCCTCGCCACCGGCGACGGCGCCGGCGCCGAGGCGGCCATGCGTCAACTGCTCACCGTCCATCCCGAGGTCGAGCGCGTGGTGCCCGCACCCCGCGAGCACTGACCCACGCACCCGGGTCGCGCGGCTGAGGACGACGCCTCCCCCCTCCTGGGGCATCGCCCGGTCCGCGCACCCTCTCCCGTCGGGCCCGCAGGATCCACTCCGATCCTGCGGGTCCGACGGTGCGACGAGGCAGCGGAATCGCCGTACAGTGCAGAGGGCAAGCCGCGGTCGACCCCTTCTGTCCATGTCTGACCGTTTTTGGTCGGTTACGGGATGTGACTCGGGCCACGCAGATTGGGCGTAACACTCGGGGGACCAACGCGATGACCTAAGAGGTGACAGCCGAGGAGGGAATACGGACGCCGTTCAAGGCGCTGTGCATCTTCCCGGCCCCCGCCCGCACCGTCGGCCCATCCCCAGGCCGGTGGTCGGCTCCTGTCCGCCGTGGACGGGGCCGGAAGCCGTTTTCCAACGTTCCGAGAGGTTGTTCGTGTCGGCCAGCACATCCCGTACGCTCCCGCCGGAGATCGCCGAGTCCGTCTCTGTCATGGCTCTGATTGAGCGGGGAAAGGCTGAGGGGCAGATCGCCGGCGACGATGTGCGTCGGGCCTTCGAAGCTGACCAGATTCCGGCCACTCAGTGGAAGAACGTACTGCGCAGCCTCAACCAGATCCTCGAGGAAGAGGGTGTGACGCTGATGGTCAGTGCCGCGGAGCCCAAGCGCACCCGAAAGAGCGTCGCAGCGAAGAGTCCGGCCAAGCGCACCGCCACCAAGACGGTCGCGGCGAAGACGGTGACCACCAAGAAGGCCACCGCCACCGCCACCCCGGCGGCGCCCGCCGTCGACCCGGCCGTCGAGGTCGAGGCCCCCGCGAAGAAGGCCGCTGCCAAGAAGACGACCGCCAAGAAGGCGGCCGCGAAGAAGACCGTCGCCAAGAAGACGGCGGCCAAGAAGACCACCGCCAAGAAGGACGACGTCGAGCTGATCGAGGACGAGGTCCTCGAGGACGCCAAGCCCGGCGAGGAGCCCGAGGGCACCGAGAACGCCGGCTTCGTGCTCTCCGACGAGGACGAGGACGACGCGCCCGCGCAGCAGGTCGCCGCGGCCGGCGCCACCGCCGACCCGGTCAAGGACTACCTCAAGCAGATCGGCAAGGTCCCCCTGCTCAACGCCGAGCAGGAGGTCGAGCTCGCCAAGCGCATCGAGGCGGGCCTGTTCGCCGAGGACAAGCTGGCCAACGCCGACAAGCTCGCCCCCAAGCTCAAGCGCGAGCTGGAGATCATCGCCGAGGACGGCCGCCGCGCCAAGAACCACCTCCTGGAGGCCAACCTTCGTCTGGTGGTCTCCCTCGCCAAGCGCTACACCGGCCGCGGCATGCTCTTCCTGGACCTCATCCAGGAGGGCAACCTCGGTCTGATCCGCGCGGTCGAGAAGTTCGACTACACCAAGGGCTACAAGTTCTCCACGTACGCCACCTGGTGGATCCGTCAGGCGATCACCCGCGCGATGGCCGACCAGGCCCGCACCATCCGTATCCCGGTGCACATGGTCGAGGTCATCAACAAGCTCGCGCGCGTGCAGCGCCAGATGCTCCAGGACCTGGGCCGCGAGCCCACCCCGGAGGAGCTGGCCAAGGAACTCGACATGACCCCCGAGAAGGTCATCGAGGTCCAGAAGTACGGCCGCGAGCCCATCTCGCTGCACACCCCGCTGGGCGAGGACGGCGACAGCGAGTTCGGTGACCTCATCGAGGACTCCGAGGCAGTCGTCCCGGCCGACGCGGTCAGCTTCACGCTCCTGCAGGAGCAGCTGCACTCCGTCCTGGACACCCTGTCCGAGCGCGAGGCGGGCGTCGTCTCGATGCGTTTCGGTCTCACCGACGGTCAGCCGAAGACCCTCGACGAGATCGGCAAGGTGTACGGCGTGACGCGTGAGCGCATCCGCCAGATCGAGTCCAAGACGATGTCGAAGCTGCGCCACCCGTCGCGCTCCCAGGTGCTGCGCGACTACCTCGACTAGTCGACATCCGTACGACGCGGAAGGCCCGGTCCCCCGAGTGGGGGCCGGGCCTTCCGGCTGTCGAGCGGGTGCGGGGTGACGTGTGCTGAATCACTCTGGGTGTTCCACGACCACCAGTGAGTGAGGAGCGCGCATGCGTCGTCTCTTGACCCGGGCGCTGACCGGGCCGCTGGCCCTTGCCGCCGCGGCGGCAGCCATACCGTTGGCGTCCCCTGCTCCTGCGGCCGCCGACAGTGTCGTCGTCGGCGGGTTCCCGGTCGATGTGTCCGAGAGTCCGTGGACCGTGGCGCTGTCCAGTCGTGACCGGTTCGGAGGTACGCGGGCCGGTCAGTTCTGCGTCGGTGTGGTGGTCGGCCGGTCCACCGTGCTCACCGCGGCCCACTGCGTGAGCGAGGAGGTCCTCGGGGTCGCCCCGGACCAGCTGCGCGATTTCAGTGTCATCACCGGCCGTACGGACCTGCTGTCGAACCGGGGACAGGAGATCCGCGTCCGCCAGACGTGGGTGAACCCGGCCTACGACAGCGCCACCAATGCGGGTGACTTCGCCGTCCTCACCCTCGCTCAGCCCCTTCCGGCGAGCTCGGTGATCGGGATGGCAGGCGCCGGCCATCCCGCCTATCTGCCGGGGACGTCGGCCCTGGTCTACGGGTGGGGGGACATCACCGGCGCGGGCGACTACGCGCGCGGTCTGCGGGCAGCGCGCGTGCATGTCCTGCCCGACGCCCTGTGCCGGAAGGCGTATCCGGGCGGCGGGGACGGCAGGTATCTGGCCGACAGCATGGTCTGCGCCGGGGAGGTGCAGGGAGGCCGGGACGCCTGTCAGGGGGACAGCGGAGGGCCGCTGGTCGCTCAGGGGAAGCTGATCGGGCTCGTCTCCTGGGGCACCGGCTGCGGTCGCGCGGGCAGTCCCGGCGTCTACACGCGGGTGTCCGAGGTCTTGCGGGCTCTGCGGTGGAGCGCGCGGACGTGAGGGGCTGACAGGGCCTGAGCTCGCGCGGTATGAGCGCGGGCGGCCGCCCCTGCTCTCAGGGGCGGCCGCCCGTCAACCGGCCTGTGCCGGAGCTGGCTCGTCGTGATGCGAGGTGTCAGCGCTCTTCGTCGGACGCCGATGCGGGAACGGACGTCAGCCGCTCCGTCTCGTCCTGTATCTCAGCGGCGATCTTCTTGAGTTCCGGCTCGAACTTGCGACCGTGGTGGGCGCAGAAGAGCAGCTCTCCGCCGCTGAGCAGGACGACGCGCACGTACGCCTGTGCGCCGCAGCGGTCGCAGCGGTCAGCGGCCGTCAGCGGGCTCGCGGGGGTCAGAACAGTAGTCACGTCGCCTCTTCTCTAGCTCGACGAGCTGTCGTACCAGGGTCAACATCCAACCAGCCCCAAAACGTTCCCGCTCGTGGCTTCTCCCTCAGTGAAATTTTTCCGAGGGGGCTGGCTGCTGCCGGCTTGGCGGCGAATGTGCCGTATCGCGTCTCTGTCTTGCTTACGGTTTCGCGCTGTCGGTCAAGGTCGGATCCTCCCGGCCGGGTTGCCGGTTTGTTCATGAGGACGTGCCCGGAGCCTAAATGGTTCATGCCTGGAAGGGAACGTGATATGTACTTCACCCCATCGAGGGATCGAACAAGCATGCGAGCCTGGACTAGTCTGTGTTTCGCACGAGGGTGGCGTTACAACGGCTCTACCAGGCCTGGGTACCCTCTTGACGGCGACCGAAGCCGCGCCCTTACCCACTAGGGCGCCACCTGAAATTCAGCGAGGAGCGAACCGCGTGACCGCCGAGACGTCCGTGCCGTCCACAGCGCTGCTGGCAGGAGCAGACCGGGACGGTTCCAACTACACCGCGCGGCACCTCCTCGTCCTCGAGGGCCTCGAGGCCGTGCGCAAGCGCCCGGGCATGTACATCGGCTCGACCGACAGCCGCGGTCTGATGCACTGCCTGTGGGAGATCATCGACAACTCCGTCGACGAAGCCCTCGGTGGTTACTGCGACCACATCGAGGTGATCCTCCACGACGACGGTTCCGTGGAGGTCCGGGACAACGGCCGGGGCATCCCGGTCGACGTCGAGCCCAAGACCGGTCTGTCCGGCGTCGAGGTCGTCATGACCAAGCTGCACGCCGGCGGCAAGTTCGGCGGCGGCTCGTACGCCGCTTCCGGTGGTCTGCACGGCGTGGGCGCCTCCGTGGTGAACGCCCTGTCCGCGCGGCTGGACGTCGAGGTGGACCGGGCCGGCCACACGCACGCCATCAGCTTCCGGCGCGGCGTCCCCGGCGCCTTCGCCGCCGACGGCCCGAACGCCAAGTTCGACGCCAAGAGCGGCCTGCGCAAGGCCAAGAAGATCCCCAAGACCCGGACCGGCACGCGCGTGCGCTACTGGGCCGACCGCCAGATCTTCCTCAAGGACGCCAAGCTCGCCCTCGAGACGCTGCACCAGCGCGCCCGCCAGACGGCGTTCCTGGTGCCCGGCCTGACCATCGTCGTGCGCGACGAGTTCGGCCTCGGCGAGGGCGGCAGCAAGGGCGAGGAGTCCTTCCGCTTCGACGGCGGCATCAGCGAGTTCTGCGAGTACCTCGCCACCGACAAGCCGGTCTGCGACGTCCTGCGCTTCTCCGGGCAGGGCACCTTCAGGGAGACCGTCCCGGTCCTGGACGAGCACGGTCAGATGACCCCCACCCAGGTCACCCGAGAGCTCGACGTCGACGTCGCCATGCGCTGGGGCACGGGATACGACACGACCCTGAAGTCGTTCGTGAACATCATCGCCACCCCCAAGGGCGGTACCCACGTCGCCGGCTTCGAGACGGCCGTGACCAGCACGCTCAACGAGGTGCTGCGCGTCAAGAAGCTGCTGCGTGTCGCCGAGGACGACATCGTCAAGGACGACGCCCTGGAAGGCCTCACCGCGGTCGTCACCGTGCGCCTCGCCGAGCCGCAGTTCGAGGGCCAGACCAAGGAGGTCCTCGGCACCTCGGCGGCCCGCCGCATCGTGAACACCGTGATCGCCAAGGAGCTCAAGGCGTTCCTGACGTCCACCAAGCGGGACGCCGCCGCGCAGGCACGCGTGGTCCTCGAGAAGGCCGTCGCGGCCGCCCGTACGCGTATCGCGGCCCGCCAGCACAAGGACGCGCAGCGCCGGAAGACGGCGCTGGAGTCCTCGTCGCTGCCCGCCAAGCTCGCCGACTGCCGCAGCGACGACGTCGACCGCAGCGAGCTGTTCATCGTCGAGGGAGACTCCGCGCTCGGCACCGCCAAGCTCGCCCGGAACTCCGAGTTCCAGGCGCTGCTGCCGATCCGCGGCAAGATCCTCAACGTCCAGAAGTCGTCTGTGACCGACATGCTCAAGAACGCCGAGTGCGGAGCGATCATCCAGGTCATAGGGGCGGGTTCCGGCCGGACCTTCGACATCGACGCGGCGCGCTACGGCAAGATCATCATGATGACCGACGCCGATGTGGACGGCTCCCACATCCGCACCCTGCTGCTGACGCTGTTCCAGCGCTACATGCGGCCGATGATCGAGGCGGGCCGGGTCTTCGCCGCGGTGCCTCCGCTGCACCGGATCGAGCTCGTCCAGCCCAAGAAGGGGCAGGACAAGTACGTGTACACGTACTCGGACCGTGAGCTGCGCGACAAGCTCATGGAGTTCGAGAGCAAGGGCATCCGGTACAAGGACTCCATCCAGCGGTACAAGGGTCTCGGTGAGATGGACGCCGACCAGCTGGCCGAGACGACGATGGACCCGCGCCACCGCACGCTGCGCCGGATCAGCCTCACCGATCTGGAGGCCGCCGAGCGGGTCTTCGATCTGCTGATGGGCAACGACGTGGCGCCGCGCAAGGAGTTCATCTCCAGCTCGGCGGCTACGTTGGACCGGTCGCGGATCGACGCGTAGCCGCTGCGCTGGGCTTGGGCCGGGAATTCGGCCTCGGCTTCGCCTTCGGCCTGTTCCGGGGTTCCCACCCGCACCGCCCGTGCGGCTTTCGTCGTCGGGTGCGGGTGGCCCCCGTGGGGGCTGAGCGTCATCGGCGGCTGCGGGTGCGTCGCAATATGCGGCTTCCGTGGGTGAATCACCTGATGGTGTGAAGCGCGCGGAGAAGCAGAGTCGTAGATCTTTCCGTTCTGTCCATGCTTGGGCATGTACTCAAGCGACGGTCGTTCCCGCGACGCCAGAAGTATGCGGTACGACGATCCCTGGTACGACGCCCTCGCCTCGGGATGGGGGGAGTCGGACGGTACGGACGCTCCTGACACGGCCCCGACAGTCGCGGCCGACGTGTACCTCGAGGTGCAGCGCAGTGCGGCCTTCCAGGAAGTGCGCCGTCGTTACCGGAGGTTCGTCGTGCCGGCGGTCGTCCTCTTCCTCTCCTGGTACGTGGCATACGTCGTGACTGCCACGGCCGCGCCGGGGCTGATGGCCAGGCCCGTGGCGGGCGCGGTGAACGTCGCGATGGTGGCGGGGCTCGGACAGTTCCTCACCACCTTCCTGCTCACCTGGGCCTACGCCCGCCACGCGCGGTTGCGCCGGGATCGGGCGGCGCTCGAACTGCGCTGGGCCACACAGGAGTTGACGCGCGTCACAGGGGGTGGTGCCTCGTGACGGACGATCACCAGACTCTGGCGCTACTGCTGTTCAGCGTGTTCGTCGCGATCACCCTGGCGATCACGACATGGGTGAGCCGCAACCGGCGTGGTTCGGCCGAGGAGTTCTACGCGGGCGGCCGGCTCTTCTCGCCCATGGAGAATGGTTTTGCCATCGCCGGTGACTACATGTCGGCCGCCTCCTTCCTCGGCATCTCCGGACTCATCGCCCTCTTCGGCTACGACGGGCTGCTGTACTCGGTGGGCTTCCTCGTCGCCTGGCTGGTGGTGCTGTTCCTGGTCGCCGAACTGGTGCGCAACTGCGGCCGGTTCACACTCGCCGACGTGGTCGCCGCGCGGATGAGGGAGCGTCCTGTGCGGATCGCCACGGGAACTTCCTCGGTCACCGTGTCCGTTCTGTATCTGGTGGCGCAGATGGTGGGCGCGGGCACCCTGGTCGCGCTGCTGCTGGGAGGCAAGGGCGAGGCGGCGCAGGCCTGGACCGTCATCTGCGTCGGCGCGCTCATGGTGATCTATGTGTCGTTGGGAGGGATGCGGGCCACCACCTGGATCCAGATCGTCAAGTCCGTCCTGCTGCTCGGTGGCACTGTCGCGTTGACCGTGCTCGTCCTGCTGCGCTTCCACGGCGACTTCGACCGGCTGCTGCTCACGGCGGCCGAGCGCAGTGGTCACGGTGACGCCTTCCTGGCGCCCGGTCTGAAGTACGGCGGGGACTGGACGGCCCGGCTCGACTTCATCAGCCTGGGCCTCGCGCTGGTGCTGGGCACCGCCGGGCTGCCGCACATCCTGTCCCGCTTCTTCACCGTGCCCACCGCCCGCGCGGCCCGGCGCTCCGTGGTGTGGGCGATCGGGCTCATCGGCGGCTTCTATCTGATGACCATCGTCCTGGGCTTCGGCGCGGCCGCGATCGTCGGTCCCGAGGCCGTGCGCGGGTCGAACGCGGCCGGGAACACGGCGGTTCCGCTGCTCGCCCTCGATCTGGGCGGCGGCGCGGATTCCACCGGAGGAACGGTTCTCTTCGCCGTCGTCGCCGCCATCGCCTTCGCGACGATCCTCGCGGTGGTTGCCGGAATCACCCTGTCCTCCTCGGCCTCCGTGGCCCACGACCTGTACGCCTCGCTGCGGCGCCGGCACGCGAAGCCACGCAGCGAGGTGGCCGTGGCGCGTGTCGCCGCGGTCGGCATCGGCGCGGTCGCGATCGCCCTCGGACTGCTGGCCCGCGATCTCAACGTCGCCTTCCTGGTGGGCCTCGCCTTCGCCGTCGCCGCGTCCGCCAATCTGCCGGTGCTGCTGTACTCCCTGTTCTGGCGGGACTTCACCACGCGCGGTGCCGTATGGGCCGTGTACGGCGGTCTGGTCCCGGCCGTGGTGCTCGTGGTGCTGTCGCCGGTGGTGTCGGGCAGCCCCGAATCGCTGTTCCCCGGCGTCGACTTCCAGTACTTCCCCCTGCAGAACCCCGGCCTCGTCTCGATCCCGCTGGGCTTCGTCGCGGGCTGGCTCGGCACGGTCACCTCGGCGGAGGTCCCCGACCAGGCCAAGCACGCGGAGACCGAGGTGCGGTCGTTGACCGGGGCGGGGGCCGTCTAGGCGGGCGGGGGGCGGGTCAGGGCGGCGGCGCCTTCGTCGTCGTACGACATCCCTGTCACCGATGGCTGAAGCGGACCCCGGCACCGACCTCGGTGTGCAGGGCTGAAGCGACCCTGGAAGGGCCGCGTGGAGGTGACCCGCGCACGGCGCCGAGCCGTCGGCTGATATTTGTGCGGCCGGAATCCGTACAAGGGGTGGGCACGGTCCCTTCCCCCGCCCCCACGGGCCGTGCCTCAGGCGCGGGTCGCCCACACATAACGGTGTTCCGGGCGACCCGCGTCGCCGTACTTGAGGGTGAGGCGGGCCCGTCCCGTGCGTTCCAGGAGCTTGAGATAGCGCTGGGCCGTCTGGCGGCTCACCCCGGTCCGCTCGGCGATCTCCTGGGCCGACAGCGGGCCTTCGGCGTTCATCAGGGACTGGCGCACGAGTTCCGCCGTGGTGGGGGAGTGGCCCTTGGGCAGGTCGGGCTCCGACGACGCGGACAGGGCGCCGAAGATGCGGTCCACCTCGGCCTGTTCCGCCTCGCCGCCGCCGTCGAGGGTGCGGCGCAGCTCGGCGTAGGCCTCCAGCTTGGCGCGCAGGCCCGCGAAGGCGAAGGGCTTCACCAGGTACTGGAGCGCGCCGTGCCGCATCGCCGCCTGCACCGTGGACACGTCCCGGGCCGCCGTCACCATGATCACGTCGGTCTGGAGGCCGCGCCGCCGCATCTCCTGGACGACCGACAGTCCCGTCTCGTCGGGCAGATAGTGATCCATGAGGACCAGGTCCAGCTGCGGCAGCTCCTCCACCTGGCGCAGCGCCTCGGCCGCGCTGTGCGCCTCGCCCGCCACGTGGAAGCCCGGCACCTTCTCGACGTAGGCGGCGTTGACCCGCGCCACGCGCGTGTCGTCGTCCACGACCAGAACCTCGATCATCGCGACTCCTCCTCGGCGACGGTCTGCGGATCGGACGGCACGGTGAGGGCCGGTTCCAGGTCCGGCTCGGCCAGCGCCTCGGGCAGTACGACGGTGAACTCCGCGCCTCCGCCGGCCGCCTCGCCCACCGTCGCGCTGCCGCCCTGCCGTTCGGCGAGCCTGCGCACGAGGGAGAGCCCGATGCCGCGCTCGCGGTGGGCCGGGCGCTTCTTGGTGGACCACCCTTCGGTGAAGATCGACTCACGGTGCTCCTCGTGGATGCCCGGCCCGGTGTCGCGCACCCTGAGGGTCGCGGTACGCCCCTCGGCCCGCAATTCGACCTCCACGCGCGCGTGCACTGTGCCCGCGACGGCGTCGAGTGCGTTGTCCACCAGGTTGCCGACGATCGTGACGAGCCCTCTGGGGTCGATCAGCCGGTCCGGGAGCCCCGTCCGGTCCGAGAGGCGCAGTGCGACGCCGCGCTCGGCCGCCACCGTCGCCTTGCCGACCAGCAGGGCGGCGAGCAGCGGGTCCTGGATCTTCTCGGCGACCTGCTCGGCCGTGGCCCGGTGGTCGCCGACCACCTCGCCGACGAACTCCACGGCGTCGTCGTACATCTCCAGTTCGAGCAGCCCCAAGAGCGTGTGCATGCGGTTGGCGTGCTCGTGGTCCTGGGCGCGCAGGGCGTCGATCAGGCCGCGCGTCGAGTCGAGTTCCCGGCCGAGCTGCTCCAGCTCGGTGCGGTCGCGCAGGGTGGCGACGGCGCCGCCGTCGTCGGTGGGCATGCGGTTGGCGACCAGGACGCGCTGGCCGCGGACCGTGAGCAGATCGGTTCCCGTCACCCGGCCGGCCAGCACATCGGTCGTACGGCCCTCGCCGAGCGCCTCGTCGAGGGAGCGGCCGACGGCCTCGTCCCCGATGCCCAGCAGGCGTTGCGCCTCGTCGTTGAGGAGGCGGACACGGCCGCCGCGGTCCAGGGCGACGACGCCCTCCCGGATGCCGTGCAGCATCGCCTCGCGTTCCGCGAGCAGCGCCGAGATGTCGGAGAAGGCCAGGTCGCGGGTCTGCCGCTGGACCCGGCGCGAAATGAGCCAGGCCGCCAGCGCGCCGACCGCCAGGGCGCCGCCCGCGTAGGCGAACAGCCCGGGGATCGCGTGCAGCAGCCGGGCTCGCACGCTGTCGTAGGCGATACCGACCGAGACCGCCCCGACGATCCGGCCGTCGCTGTCGCGCAGCGGGACCTTGCCGCGGGCGGTGCGGCCCAGGGTGCCGTTGTCGATCTGCATGACCTCGTGGCCGGCGAGGGCCTGGCCCGGGTCGGTCGAGACGATCCTGCCGATCTCGCTCGGGGTGGGATGGGACCAGCGCACTCCGCGCCGGTCCATCACGACGATGTACTCGGCTTTCGTGGCCTTACGGATCCGCTCCGCCTCCCGCTGGACCGGGCCGCCTGCCGTCGCGGGTGTGCTCACCAGGTCCTCGGCGATCTGCGGCTGGACCGCGGTGGTCTGGGCGATCGACAGTGCGCGGCGCATCGCCTGGTCGTCCAGCTGGTCGCTGAGCGGAGCGAGGAACAGACCGGTCGCGAGCACCGCGACCCCCGCGGCGATCGCCACCTGCATCAGCAGCACCTGTGCGAACATCCGCCGGGGCAGACCGAGGCGCAGGCGACGTGCGGGGGGAGTGGGGCTCATACCCACGACGGTACGTGGGCGTGCGGCAAGTCCCGTAGAGGGATGTGGTGTGGATCTCTTGATCAATGTGGTGATCAATGTGGCGCTGCCGGTCCACCTTCGGGTGACCCGGTACGTCCCGTCAGCTCGCGAGCGCCGCCGTCATGGTGAGTTCGCGCACCGCCACCACGTCCATCCGCGCGGGCGAGCCCAGCACCGACGCCCCACAGCTCTCGGGGCGGGGCGGCGCGGAGGCGCCCTGGGCCACCACGACCCGCCAGTGACGTCCGTCCACGTGGGCGACCGTCACCTCCCAGCGCGGGGCAGCGCCGTCGGTCCGTACGACGCTGAGCGCCTCTGCGGCGGCCTCGCCCGTGGCCGTGCGTACGGCCAGCTCGGCGGCCTGGCCGGGCCGCTCCCAGGCCGAGTTCCCGCGGCAGCCCTCGACGACGATCCGGCCCTCCTGGACGCTGTGCAGAACCTCCTTGACGGCGGGGGCCTGCGCCCGGCCGTACGCGTAGCCGTACGGCAGCACGAGCAGCGTCGGTGAGAACCGATGTCCACCGAGATGGGTGACCTCCCAGACACCGTCCACGCCGGAGGCGGTGAGCTCGGCCGCGAGAGGGCGGCCGAGGAGTGCGCAGCAGCGGTCCCGCTTGCCGTTGGTGCAGACGAGGGCGAGCGGATCGCCGGTGTGGGGCCGCCCCTGGAGTACCGAGTCGAAGGTGTGGTGGTTCCCCGTGCCGAGGGCGGCGAAGTCCAGGTCGAGCAACTGCTGCGGGTCGCGGATCGTGGCCGCGTGCAGCCATACGTTGCCGGGCACGGTGTGGGCCGCGTAGACCTGGCGCTCGGCCGGGGTCCCGCAGTCGGCGTGCCTTCCGGGGCGGCGGATCAGCGCGATGCGCACGCCCGTGCCCTTTGCCGCCGCCTCCAGGGCGCGGCCGAGCACGGGGTCCAGGTGGCTCTGGGTGAGCGCCTTGGCACCCCACGGACCGGGCTGTTCCACGAGCAGCCAGGTCGTCGCGGTCGCCGCGGTCCCCGCGATCGGCTCGTCGAGGTCCCGCGAGACGGTTGAGCACGTACTCACAGAGGTGAGCCTAACCTGACTTGAGCCGGGGGACTTCCCGAGGGTGTATCTGTCGTGCCGACGGGAGTGTTCGGCGGTACTGCGGAGAGCGTTCGGCGGTCTGGTGGGGAGGAGGCGTTCCGCGGTTCTGGTGGGGAAGCGTTCGGCGGTGCTACTCCGGGAGCGGCTGAGGCGGCTTCGGGCCCGTGTAGTGCCCGCTCGGCCGCATCCGCAGGGGGCGCTCGCCGTACTCCTCCAGGGCGTGGGCGATCCAGCCCGCCGTACGGGCCACGGCGAAGATCGTCTCGCCTGCCGAGGAGGGCATGGCGGAGGACGCCGTGAACACGGCCAGGGCCAGGTCGACGTTGGCGTGCAGCGGGGCGTGGCGGGCGGCCGTGGCGACGATGTCACGGGCCGCGGCGAGGGCGGGCTCGGCGCTGGGGATCCCCTCCAGGAGCTCGAACAGGACACGCGCGCGTGGGTCCTCGCCGGGATAGAGCCGGTGACCGAGCCCCGGAATGCGCCGGCCGGCCCGCAGCTCCTCGGCGATCACCGGCCCCGCGTCGCCCTGGTCGAGCACCTCCATGATCAGCTTGTGGGCGAGGCCGCTGGCCGCGCCGTGCAGAGGGCCCTCGATCACACCGAGCCCGGCGGAGACGGCCGCGTAGGCGTGTGCGCGGGCCGAGGCGGCGACGCGCACGGCGAGCGTCGAGGCGGCCAGGTCGTGGTCGACGAGCAGGGCGAGCGCCGTGTCCAGGACCCGCAGGGCGGCCTCGTCGGCGGGGCGTGCGCTCAGCCGGCTCCACAGACGGTGCGCGAGTGAGCCCTCGTTGCGGTAGGCGAACCCCACACGCGTGAGGGCGGCGACCAGGGTGGGGATGAGGGTGCGTGCTGTGCCGAGCACGGCCTCCTCGGACAGGTCGAAGCGCAGTGGGTCCGCCGCCGCGGCGGCGATCGCTGCGACCCGCAAGCGGTCGGTGGGACCGGCGTGTTCGGGCAGGGCGTCGACGGCGCTGCGGGCGGCGGTGACGGAGGACTCGGGGGCGGCGAAGGTGACGCCGCGGCGCAGCCGGCCGGTCCAGAGCCACTCGGCGACCTCTTCGTAGGAGTGCCGTGCGGCCAGTTCGGTCGCGTCCACGCCTCTGAAGTAGTAGCGGTCGGTGTCGATGAAGGTGAGGCCGGTCCGTACTGACAGCTCACCGCCGGATCCCGAACCGGCCGGGCTCTCCCGCTTGTTGCGCCGGGCGAGCGTCTCGACCTCCTTCGCGGCGAAGGTGCTGCCCCGGCCGCCGGGCACGCGGCGGCTGCTGAGGTGACCGCGGCTCACGTACGCGTACACGGTCTCGGGCTTCACGCCGAGCAGCTCGGCGGCCTCCTGGGTGGTCAGCCGCCGCCCCGCCGGGCCGGGTTCTTGATCGCGCATGGGGTCACCGTATCCAGGCCGACGAACATTGAGTGCTGACATTGATTCAATCAACATTGACAGAAAAACAGTCAAGCATGGACAGTCAAATCAAGTCCAGGGAGGAAATCATGTCCGTCAACAGGTCAGCAGCCGCGCTCGTCGACGTGCCACGTGGACTCGCGGGCGTCGTCGTGACCGACACCGAGGTCGGCGACGTCCGGGGCCTCGAGGGCTTCTACCACTACCGCCAGTACTCGGCCGTCGAACTCGCGCAGACCCGCCCCTTCGAGGACGTCTGGCACCTCCTCGTCCACGGTGAACTGCCGGACGCCGAACGCGCCGCCGCCTTCGCCGCCGAGACCGCCGCGCTGAGGCGGCTCCCCGACGAGGTGCGGGCGGCCCTGCCCGCGATCGCGGCGGCGAGCGGACGCTCCGGCCCGCTGGCCGGCCTGCGCACCGCGCTGTCCCTGCTCGGCGCGGCGCAGGGCTTCCGGCCGGTGTACGACATCGACGCCGACCAGCGCCGCCGGGACACCCTCGTCGCGGCCTCGGCCGTACCGACGCTGCTCACCGCACTGCACCGGCTGGGCAGCGGACTTGATCCTGTTGAGCCCCGCGAGGATCTGTCGTACGCGGCGAACTATCTGTACATGCTGACGGGATCGGAGCCCGACCCTCGCCGGGCGCGGGCGGTCGAGCAATACTTGATCTCGACCATCGACCATGGATTCAATGCGTCAACCTTCACGGCCCGCGTCATCACCTCCACAGGTGCGGACGTCGCGGCGTGCCTGGCCGGAGCCGTGGGCGCGCTGTCGGGGCCGCTGCACGGCGGTGCGCCCAGCCGTGCGCTGGACACGCTGGACGCGATCGGCACTCCCGACCGCATCGACTCCTGGATCCGCGAACGCGTCCTCGCCGGCGACCGCATCATGGGCTTCGGCCACCCCGTCTACCGCACCGAGGACCCCCGCTCCCGGATGCTCCGCGAGATCGCCCAGAACTTCGGCGGCCCGCGCGTCGACTTCGCCGTGGAGGTCGAACGTCGCGTGGAGGCGATCCTCGCCGAACTGAAGCCCGGCCGCGAACTCCACACGAACGTCGAGTTCTACGCGGGAGTGGTCATGGAGCTGTGCGGTCTGCCACGCGAGATGTTCACCCCGACGTTCGCGGCGGCGCGGGTAGTGGGGTGGAGCGCCAACATTCTGGAACAGGCACAGGACTCGAAGATCATCAGGCCGGTGGCGCGGTATGTGGGGCCGGGGGCGCCGGTGAAGGTGCCGGCGATGGGCTGAGACATGCCGCAGGTCCGGCGCTGATCGCGGTGTCGGACCTCATGTGATCAGTGCCTCGCAGCCGCAATCGGCGCGCGAGCCGCTCGGGGCGTACACGGCCCCGTCGTGCGGCCTGCCCGGCGCCCATGGGCAGGTATGTCCCAGTCATCTCTTGCGGAGCCGCTTGATGGTGCCTTGGACGGCGTCGACCGCGCTCCGCGCGGCTTCGAGTGCGGCCCCCTGACGACGGCAGAGGTCGAGGATCTCGGCCGATGCCTCCTCGGTCAGCTTCTGCGCGAAGTCGTTGGGCAGCGCTGTCCTCTCGTACGCCTCCACGGTTGCAACGACAGTGCCGATCGGAATGGAGGGGAACGTCTTCTCGGCTTGCTTGAGGCGTCGGCGAAGATCGCCAAGGTCGGCCATGTCGGCCTTCGTGGCCGAGAGGGTGGCCAGCTTGTCGAGAGACACGGCCGTGTCGTCCACCAGAATGTCGACCGGCTCTACGAGTCGGTCCACCTTGTCGCGTCGGCGGTGGACGATCGTGAAGGTCACGCCGACCACAGCGGCGACGCCGGCGACGCCGGCGAAGACCGCAGCCCACGTCCACGTGCCGTTCAAGCCACCGTCGGCTGTGCTGTCGGCGTCGAACGGCGGGTAGGTCAGCACGGGAGGCGGCGAGGCCCTCTCCGTCGAAGGCGGCGTTGCGGACACCCGAGGACCGGCGCTGGATGTGACAACGCTCTGAGCAGTCGCGGCGGTGGCGTGGCGAGCCTGCGGCAGCAGCAATGCCGTCCCGAGCACGGCGGTGGCGGTCAGGCGGCTCACCCGTACGGGGAGATTGCGCCTCCGCCCAGCCCCGCGGCGGGAGGCATCCGTGCAGGTCGGAGTGGTGCTGAAGAGGGACAGATCGGGATGGGATGCGTGGGCGGCCATCCGGGAGATGGCATGCTTGAACAGCACTGGACTGACTCCTGGCATGGGGAATGCTGGTGTACTCCGCCGCTCCCCGTCAGGCCTGCGAAACCTGGGGAGCGGCGGTCCTGTGTCGCTGCACGACAGCAAGCGGACGTGGTGATCGGGGCCGACGGTGATCATCGGTTCCCTGGGGGCAGAGTTGCCTTGCTGAGTTCGAAGGGCTCTGGGCGTGTCTCGCTCGGAGCTGACACAAAGCCCGTGTCGTAAAGGCCGTGGCGCGGTCTCTGGCAGTGGCCGGCTGAAGGTGCCGGAGAGAGCCCTCAGACTTGCGTGTTGCCCGGCGCGGTTCTACGTGTGGCCTGGTGCCGTTCTGGCGCCAGGCCTCATCGGTGGGGATCGAGCAGTGACGGGGTGCTGGCTGCTCGCCGGGTCGGTGGCCCGGCTCGCTCGAGGTTGCGCGCGGCCGGGGAGCGTGACGGTACGTCTGGGGTGGAGGCGTGCTCGTACGGTGGTCTCAGGCGTCGGGGATGTCTGCCTTGGCGCGGATCAGCGTCTCGCGGCTGACGATGACGATGCGTTCATAGTCCGCCCGGGAGGCGTCGGCGGGGAGTTCACGCTCAAGCGCCTCGGTTGCCTCGGTGCCGATGACGGCGAAGTTGCCGTCGCTCAGCTCGAACACGTCCGGGCAGTTGGCTCCCGAGGCACTGCCACGGGCACTGGGAGGCACACCGATGCGGCGCACGATCTTCAAGGGTTACCGATCCTTACGAAGGGTTTCGTGGTCGGCAGCACGTTACTGGGATTCCTGAGGTGTGTCGGTAAAGTCCACGCGACTCGTGTCGGGGGCGTTGACCGATGCCCCCTGGCGTGCTTGATCAAGCAGGTGGCGGGTCACCCACCACCCACCACTCGTCCGTGTCGGCCTCTTCGAGATCCTGGATGAGGCCGTCGACCATGCGCCCGATCCGGGCCTCTTCGGACGAGTGCTTCAGTGTCGCGCGCTGCCCCTTGGAGGCCTCCCAGTACTCGCGCATCAGGGGGTTCTGGAAGAGCTCCCGCGCATGCCCGTAGAACTCCCCCTGGTCGACTATCCCTGCTCGATACAGGTGGTAGAGGTTGATGTACCAGGCATTGGCGTAGAAGTACTGCCGCCGCCTCTCCGCCGGAATGTCCGGGTCATAGGTGTCGATCACGGAGGCCAGCGACGGATCATCGATCGCCCTGGACAGTAACTCCCAATGCATACGCTGCTGATGTGCGAGGGCCCGGCGCTGGGAGGCGAGTTCCTCTAGCTCAAGGCGCCTGACCTGCAGCCGCTCGGCTTCCAGGCGCTGCCGGCGCGCGGCCAGCGTCATCCCGGCGGTGGCGAGAAGCAGACCGGCCGCGGCGGAGCCCAGCCTCCCCGCGGCATTCTTCTTTGTGGCCATGTCAACCCCCGAATCAGGCGGCCGTCCGCCGGTCGTCGGGGTGCGGGTCGACTGGAGGGGACCGGCGAGCGGTGGGCGGCGCTTGCCGTCTCCCAGAGTGCCGAGCGGCTCTGATCGGCGGGGAGGCGGAGAGGAGGCGCACGGAGGGAAGCGAGGGTCGCACGCTCCGGCGCCTTGCCCAACGTCTGCCCGGCAAGTGCTGCTAACAATCGTTCACTTCGCGGTGTTTCTCGCGGCTCGTATCCTGGGGCGGCATTCAACCCTCGTACGTGCGCCGAGCCGCGAGCCGGTGCACCCGTCGGCGTGAGAAAGGTCGCACGTTGAGTCAGCCGAACCCTGGTCCGCAGCAGATTCCGGTCGTCGTACTCGCCGGATTCCTCGGTTCCGGCAAGACGACTCTGCTCAACCACCTCCTCCATCGCAGCGGAGGTACCCGTATCGGCGCCATCGTCAACGACTTCGGCGCCATCGAGATCGACGCCATGGCCGTCGCCGGCGCACTCGGCGACTCCACCGTCTCCCTGGGGAATGGTTGCCTGTGCTGCGCGGTCGACGCCAGTGAGCTGGACGTCTATCTGGAGCGGCTCGCCCGCCCCGGCACCGGCATCGATGTCATCGTCATCGAGGCCAGCGGACTCGCCGAGCCCCAGGAACTCGTGCGCATGGTCCTGGCCAGTGGGCATCCGGGCATCGTGTACGGCGGGCTCGTCGAGGTCGTCGATGCCGCCGAGTTCGACGACACCCGCGCGAAGCACCCCGAGATCGACCGGCACCTCGCCCTTGCCGACCTCGTCGTGGTCAACAAGCTCGACCGGGCGCCGGAGGGTGATCGTGTCCTTGGACTGGTCCGCGAGCTCACCGACCGCGCGGCCGTCGTCCCCGCCACCTACGGCCGTATCGACCCCGCGTTCCTCTTCGACTGCCGACCCAGCGAGGAGCGCATCGGGCAGCTGTCCTTCGACGACCTGCACGAGCGAAACGAACCGCACGAGCACGAAGAACCGCACGCGCACGACGAGGACCACACCGGCCACCAGCACACCGACCACCAGCACACCGACCACCAGCACACCGGTTACGACAGTCTGTCCTTCACCTCCGAAGTCCCCCTCGACCCGCGCCGGTTGATCGCGTTCCTCGACACCAGGCCCGAGGGGCTGTACCGGATCAAGGGGTACGTCGACTTCGGGCCCTGCGACGTACGGAACCGCTACGCCGTCCACGCCGTCGGCCGGTTCCTCCGCTTCTACCCGGAGCCGTGGGCGCCCACCGACACCCGCCTCACCCAGCTGGTGCTCATCGGCTCCGGCATCGACGCGGTCGCTCTCGGCAAGGAACTTCAGGCGTGCAAGCGCGACGCCCCACACGCCGACGAGCAGGGCATGTGGGGCGTGCTGCGCTACGTACAGGATCCGGAGGAATACGTACAGGGCCCGGACCAGTACGTACAGGCCCCGGATGAAGGCGCCTTCGAGGAGGCCTAGACCGGTCCGGCCACCACCGCCACCGTCTTCGGCAGCGACACGCCGGAGCCGTCGCGGCGCGGGTCGATGTCCGGGAGGTCGGCCGGGGAGCCGTTCTTCTGCGCGGCCCGTGCCGGGGCAGGGCCCGCCCAGGCCAGGGACAGGCAGTCCTCGCCCTTCAGGAACCGCTGGCAGCGCACGCCTCCGGTGGCGCGGCCCTTGCGGGGGTACTGGTCGAACGGGGTCAGCTTGGCGGTCGTCTGGACGGAGTCGTCCAGGGTGCCGCGCGAGCCCGCGACGGTGAAGACCACCGCGTCCGCCGCCGGGTCCACCGCGGTGAAGGAGATGACCTTCGCCCCCTCGGCGAGCTTGATGCCCGCCACGCCACCGGCGGGACGGCCCTGTGGGCGGACCTGCGAGGCCTGGTAGCGCAGCAGCTGCGCGTCGTCCGTGATGAAGACCAGGTCCTCCTCACCCGTGCGCAGCTCGACCGCACCGACGATCCGGTCGCCCTCCTTGAGCGTGATGACCTCCAACTCCTCCTTGTTGGACGGGTAGTCGGGCACCACACGCTTGACGACGCCCTGTTCCGTGCCGAGCGCCAGACCCGGGGAGGACTCGTCGAGCGTGGTCAGACAGACCAGAGTCTCGCCGTCCGCCAGGGAGACGAACTCCGACAGCGGCGCGCCGCCCGAGAGGTTCGGTCTCGACGCGGTCTCCGGCAGCTGCGGCAGATCGACGACGTTGATCCGCAGCAGACGGCCCGCGGACGTCACCGCGCCCACCTCACCACGGGCCGTGGCCGGCACCGCCGAGACGATCACGTCGTGCTTGGCGCGCTTGGCGTCCTCGGCTTCCGCGAAGGGATCGCCGTTCGCCGTACGGGCCAGCAGCCCCGTCGAGGACAGCAGCACCCGGCACGGGTCGTCCGCCACCTGCAGCGGCACGGCGGCGGCCGGGGCGCCCGCCGACTCCAGCAGGACCGTACGCCGCTCGGTGCCGAACTTCTTCGCCACCGCGGCCAGTTCGGAGGAGACCAGCTTGCGCAGCTCCGCGTCCGACTCCAGGATCCGGGTCAGCTCGGCGATCTCCTGGCCCAGCCGGTCCTTCTCCGCCTCCAGCTCGATGCGGTCGTACTTGGTGAGCCGGCGCAGCGGGGTGTCGAGGATGTACTGGGTCTGCACCTCGGACAGGGAGAAGCGCTCCATCAGGCGCTCCTTCGCCTGCGCGCTGTTCTCGCTGGAGCGGATCAGGCGGATGACCTCGTCGATGTCGACGAGCGCCGTGAGCAGGCCCTCGACCAGGTGCAGGCGGTCGCGCCGCTTGCTGCGGCGGAACTCGCTGCGGCGCCGGACGACCTCGAAGCGGTGGTCGAGGTAGACCTCCAGGAGCTCCTTGAGGCCCAGGGTGAGGGGCTGGCCGTCGACCAGCGCGACGTTGTTGATGCCGAAGGACTCCTCCATCGGCGTCAGCTTGTAGAGCTGTTCCAGGACCGCCTCGGGCACGAAGCCGTTCTTGATCTCGATGACCAGGCGCAGGCCGTGCGCGCGGTCGGTGAGGTCCTTGACGTCGGCGATGCCCTGGATCTTCTTCGAGCCGACCAGATCCTTGATCTTGGAGATCACCTTCTCCGGACCGACCGTGAAGGGCAGCTCGGTGATCACCAGTCCCTTGCGGCGGGCGGTCACGGTCTCAATCTCGACCGTCGCGCGGATCTTGAAGGTGCCGCGGCCCGTCTCGTACGCGTCCCGGATGCCGGTCAGGCCTACGATCCGGCCGCCCGTGGGCAGGTCGGGGCCCGGGACGTGCCTCATCAGGGCGTCCAGATCCGCGTTCGGGTGGCGGATCAGGTGGCGGGCGGCCGCGATGACCTCGGAGAGGTTGTGCGGCGGCATGTTGGTGGCCATGCCGACCGCGATGCCCGAGGAGCCGTTGACCAGCAGGTTGGGGAAGGCGGCGGGCAGGGCCACCGGCTCCCGCTCCTGGCCGTCGTAGTTGGGGTTGAAGTCGACCGTGTCCTCGTCGATCGACTCGGTCATCAGGCTCGTCGCCGCGGCCTGCCGGCACTCGGTGTACCGCATGGCGGCCGGCGGGTCGTCGTTGCCCAGCGAGCCGAAGTTGCCGTGGCCGTCGACCAGCGGGACGCGCATCGAGAAGGGCTGGGCCATGCGCACCAGGGCGTCGTAGATCGACGCGTCGCCGTGCGGGTGCAACTTACCCATGACCTCGCCGACGACGCGGGCGCACTTCACATAGCCGCGGTCGGGGCGCAGGCCCATCTCGTTCATCTGGTAGACGATGCGACGGTGCACCGGCTTGAGACCGTCGCGGGCGTCCGGCAGGGCGCGGGAGTAGATGACCGAGTACGCGTACTCGAGGAAGGAGCCCTGCATCTCGTCGACGACGTCGATGTCGAGGATCCTCTCCTCGTACGAGTCGTCGGGCGGCGGGGTCTTCGTGCTGCGGCGGGCCATCGCTGCCGGCTCCTTCTGTCTGCTGGTCGCGCGAGCGTTTGACGGGTCTGACGCGGACCATTGTGGACCGCGGCACTGACAACCACCGACCAGGACCCGATGTTGGGCTCCCGCCAGGGGTTCGAGAAGTGTCGCCGACGCCCCTGGTCCTCCGCATCCGACGGGGAGGATTCGGTATCAACCGCATCTACGGTCACTCCTCTTGCAACGGGGGACAGCTCGCGCAGGGGGCGGGCAACCGACCTCACCGGTGCGCTCGGACCCCGCGACGGCAAGTCCGCGCCGCGCGACCGTTCACTCCCCGGAGTGATCGCCGGGTACCTGCCCGAGGCCGTCGAGGAGGGCGTCCCGGCACGGCGTTGTGACCGGGAACTTCGCCGACCCTTCGGACGCTGCATACAGTGGCAGGAACTGAGCACGAACTGCTCGACACAACGCAGTGCACTTGACCGGAAGGACACCTTGCCCATGGGTCACACGGCCACACCGGAGGCACAATCCGGCGGCCTCACCGCGACGGAGCACCGCCTGGCCAACGGCCTGCGGGTAGTGCTCTCCGAGGACCACCTCACGCCGGTCGCGGCGGTCTGCCTCTGGTACGACGTCGGCTCCCGCCACGAGGTCAAGGGCCGTACCGGACTCGCCCACCTCTTCGAGCACCTGATGTTCCAGGGCTCGGGAAGCGTGAAGGGCACGGGTCACTTCGAGCTCGTCCAGGGCGCGGGCGGCTCGCCGAACGGCACGACCAGCTTCGAGCGCACCAACTACTTCGAGACCATGCCCGCCCACCAGCTGGAGCTCGCGCTGTGGCTGGAGGCCGACCGCATGGGCAGCCTGCTGATGGCGCTCGACCAGGAGAACCTGGACAACCAGCGCGATGTCGTCAAGAACGAGCGCCGCCAGCGCTACGACAACGTCCCCTATGGCACGGCGTTCGAGAAGCTGACCGCCCTGTCGTACCCGGACGGACATCCGTACCACCACACCCCGATCGGCTCGATGGCCGACCTGGACGCGGCCAGCCTGGAGGACGCCCGCGCGTTCTTCCGCACCTACTACGCGCCCAATAACGCCGTCCTGTCGATCGTCGGCGACATCGACCCGGAGCAGACGCTCGCCTGGGTCGAGAAGTACTTCGGCTCCATCCCGGCCCACGACGGCAAGCCCGAGCCGCGCGACGGCTCGCTGCCCGAGATCATCGGCGAGCAGCTGCGCGAGGTCGTCGAGGAGAACGTCCCCGCGCGCGCGATGATGGCCGCCTACCGGCTCCCGACAGACGGCACGCGCGAGTGCGACGCCGCCGACCTGGCGCTGACCGTCCTCGGCGGCGGCGAGTCCTCCCGTCTCTACAACCGGCTCGTACGGCGTGACCGTACGGCCGTGGCGGCGGGCTTCGGCCTGCTGCGCCTGGCCGGGGCGCCCTCCCTGGGCTGGCTGGACGTGAAAACCTCCGGTGATGTCGAGGTGCCCGTGATCGAGGCGGCCGTCGACGAGGAGCTCGCCCGCTTCGCCGCGGAGGGCCCGACCGCCGAGGAGATGGAGCGCGCCCAGGCCCAGCTGGAGCGCGAGTGGCTGGACCGGCTCGGCACGGTCGCGGGCCGCGCCGACGAACTGTGCCGGTACGCCGTCCTGTTCGGCGACCCGCAGCTCGCGTTCACGGCCGTGCAGCGCGTCCTCGACGTCACCGCCGATGAGGTCAAGGCCGTCGCCAAGGCCCGCCTGCGCCCCGACAACCGCGCGGTGCTCGTGTACGAGCCGGTCGCCGGCGAGGCCGACGACCTGGAAGCCGCCGCCGAGGACGCCGCAACCGCCGAGACCACCGACGAGAACGAGGAGTCGGCGCAGTGACCGAGCTCGCCAGCATGGAGTTCCACCCGCAGCCCCAGGCCGGCGAGGCCCGGCCCTGGGCGTTCCCGGCGCCCGAGCGCGGCAAGCTGGACAACGGCCTGACGGTCCTGCGCTGCCACCGCCCCGGCCAGCAGGTCGTCGCCGTCGAGGTGCTCCTGGACACGCCCCTGGACGCCGAGCCGAAGGGCCTCGACGGCATCGCCACGATCATGGCGCGCGCCCTGTCCGAGGGCACCGACAAGCACACCGCCGAGGAGTTCGCCGCCGAGCTCGAGCGCTGCGGCGCCACCCTCGACGCCTACGCCGACCACCCCGGCGTGCGCGTCAGCCTCGAGGTGCCGGTCTCCCGTCTGCCGAAGGCGCTCGACCTGCTCGCCGACGCCCTCAGGGCGCCCGCGTTCGCCGACGCCGAGGTCGAGCGCCTGGTGCGCAACCGGCTCGACGAGATCCCGCATGAGATGGCGAACCCCTCGCGCCGCGCCGCCAAAGAGCTCTCGAAGGAGCTGTTCCCGGCGACCTCGCGCATGTCCCGCCCGCGCCAGGGCACCGAGGACACGGTCGCGGGCATCGACTCCGCGGGCGTACGCGCCTTCTACGAGCGGCACGTCCGCCCCGCCACCTCCACCGTCGTGGTCGTCGGCGACCTCACGGGCGTCGACCTCGACGCCCTGCTCGGCGACACCCTCGGCGCCTGGACCGGCCGTGCGGCCGAGCCTCGCCCCGTCCCGCCGGTGACCGCCGACGACACCGGCCGTGTCGTCATCGTGGACCGTCCCGGCGCCGTCCAGACGCAGCTGCTGATCGGCCGCGTCGGCCCCGACCGGCACGACCGCGTGTGGCCCGCGCAGGTGCTCGGCACGTACTGCCTCGGTGGCACCCTCACCTCCCGGCTGGACAAGGTCCTGCGCGAGGAGAAGGGCTACACCTACGGCGTGCGCGCGTTCGGACAGGTCCTGCGTTCCGCCCCGGACGGCACCGGCGCGGCGATGCTCGCCATCAGCGGCTCCGTCGACACCCCGAACACCGGTCCCGCGCTGCAGGACCTGTGGACGGTGCTGCGCGGCGTCGCCGCCGAGGGGCTCACCGACGCCGAGCGGGACTTCGCCGTGCAGAACCTCGTCGGGGTGGCGCCGCTGAAGTACGAGACCGCCGCCTCCGTGGCGAACACGCTGGCCGACCAGGTCGAGCAGCACCTGCCCGACGACTACCAGGCGACGCTGTACCAGCAGCTCGCCGCGACCGGCACCGTCGAGGCCACCGCCGCGGCCGTGAGCGCGTTCCCAGTGGACCGTCTGGTGACGATCCTCGTCGGCGACGCGGCCGAGATCCGGGAGCCCGTGGAGGCGCTCGGCATCGGCGAAGTCACCGTCGTGGCAGCCGAGTAGAGGACACGCAAGCGCCGCACAGCGGCACGCGCGCGTAGGGCCCTGGTGACGGAAGAGTCACCAGGGCCCCCTTATGCCCGAATTGAGGGAGAGGTTGCCTGTATTGCCTGTGGGATGCGCTACAAAAGCCGTGATCCGTTTGGGGATTGAAAGATGCCCCGTTTAGCGTCTTCCGGGCTGTCCGTCAGGCAGTGCGCCGCGCCCGCGGCACCGGACAGCCATCGCCGAGTCCCCGTACGGCGCGAGCCAGGGGAGCCGGGGACCCACCCGTAGTCCCTGGGGTGAATCGGACGCCCGCGCGCCAGCGAGGGGGCCCGTAGGAGACCTTCCTGCTCCGAACCCGTCAGCTAACCCGGTAGGCGAGAGGGAAGGAAAGGATCAGCCACTTCATGGCGTTCAGCTGCGCCACCGGGAAGTCCACCGAGAAGAAGCGTCCCACTGGGAAGCACCGCCGGCCCGGCCGGTTCGAGCGCACCACGGCCCGCGCGGCCGGCGTCGCCGCGCTCACCGCCACCGGCGTCATAGGCACCCTGGCCGCCCCGGCGCTCGCCGCCGAACCGGCCGCGGAGCAGACGGGCCTCATCCCCGTCATCACCGTCGACAACTCGATCGCCGACCAGATCGACGCCCAGGCCGCCGCACAGGAGCAGGCCGCCAAGGAGGCCGCGGCCCTCAAGAAGGCCGCCGAGGAGGCCGCGCGCAAGAAGGCGGCCGAGAAGGCCAAGAAGGAGCGCGAGGCCAAGGAGCGCGCCGCCCGCGAGGCCGAGCGCAAGCGCCTGCTGTCCTACGTCGCCCCGATCGCCGGCTCGTACATCTCCACCGGCTACAAGGCCGGCGGCGCCGTCTGGTCCTCCGGCAGCCACACCGGCGTCGACTTCCACGCCGCCAGCGGCACCTCCGTCCACGCGGTCGGAGCCGGCACCGTCGTGGAGGCCGGCTGGGGCGGGGCGTACGGCAACCAGGTCGTGATCAAGATGAACGACGGCACGTACACCCAGTACGGCCACCTGTCGTCCATCGGCGTCTCGGTCGGGCAGACCGTGACGCCCGGCCAGCAGATCGGCCTGTCCGGCGCCACCGGCAACGTCACCGGGCCGCACCTGCACTTCGAGGCCCGCACGACGGCGGAGTACGGCTCCGACATCGACCCCGCCGCCTACCTCCGCTCGCACGGCGTGAACGTCTGACGCCTCACTCGGCGTCTCACCGAAGCCACGCCGCACGAAGCACCCGCAGTCCCGAAGCCCCGCCTCGCGACGCACCGCAACCGCGAAGCTCCCGGCTCACGCTGCACCGCAACCCCGAAGCCCCCGGCTCCCCGAGCCGGGGCTTTCGGCGTTTCTGAGACGATCCGCTGTCCAAAAAATATCCCTGGATTCCGACCCGCCGTCGGAAATTCCGGCCGGTTGCCATAGAGTCACTCAACACACGTCATTCGTCGACGTTTCACGGGGATTAAAGCGGAGGTCGGTCATGCGTATTCCGGCGCACTCGGTATGCACGGCGATCCGGGACGACATCGTCGCCGGTGTCTACGAGCGCGGCAGCCGGCTCACCGAGGAACTCCTCGCACGCCGCTACGGCGTCTCCCGCGTCCCCGTGCGGGAGGCCCTGCGCACCCTGGAGGCGGAGGGCTTCGTGGTGACCCGGCGGCACGCGGGCGCGTGCGTCGCCGAACCGACCGAGCAGGAGGCCTCCGACCTGCTGGAGATGCGCGGCCTCCTGGAGCCGCTCGGCGCCTCCCGGGCCGCCCAGCGGCGCACCGAGGCCCATCTGAAGGTGCTGCGCGGCCTCGTCAGGCTGGGCCAGGAGCGGGCCCGGAGGGGGAACAGCGACGACCTGCGCTCCCTGGGGGGCTGGTTCCACGAGACGCTCGCCCAGGCCTCCGGCAGCCCCGCCCTGACCTCGATGCTGACCCAGCTGCGGCACAAGATCGCCTGGATGTACGCCGTGGAGTCGCCGGCCGATCCCGTGGAGTACTGGACCGAGCACGGCGCGATCGTGGACGCGGTGGCGCGCGGCGACGGCGAGCGCGCCCGGGCGATCACGGCGCTGCACACCGAGCGCTCGACTGCCGCGCACCGGCTGCGCTTCGGCTCCGGCGGCGTTGATCGCGCGGAGCGTGTGAGGAATTCGCAACATCCCGTAAACATGCCGAGCCTGCGGCATTAACACGGGCGCCGTATACAAAGAGGTGATATTCGGCGGCGGGGAATTTCCGCTGCCCTTTTTCGGGTCCGCGGTGAATTCCTGTGACTGCTGCTCGAAAACAGCGAAGCCGCGTCCGCCGGAAAGGCAGACGCGGCTTCACCGCTAACCGCGGAGATCCGACCGGTCCGTTCAGACCGTCTCGGGCAGCTCCTCGAGGCCCTCGGAGACCAGCTTCGCCAGACGGTCGAGGGCGGCGTCCGCACCCTCGGCGTCGGAGGCGAGGACGATCTCCTCACCGCCCTGGGCGCCCAGGCCCAGGACGGCCAGCATGGAGGCCGCGTTGACGGGGTTGCCGTCGGCCTTGGCGATCGTCACCGGGATACCTGCGGCCGTGGCGGCCCGGACGAAGATGGAAGCGGGGCGGGCGTGAAGGCCCTCGGCCCAGCCGACGTTGACGCGGCGCTCAGCCATGTGATGCTGCCCTTCGGTGTTCAGGGTTGTCTAGACCAGTTTCCCACACGCGTGAAGCCTGCCGGGAGGGACAAACCGCCCCTCCTGAGGTGACCGTCGGGTCGCGGCCTCGACCCGACATACGTCCTCCACAGACTGCCTCGCGCCGTTGTCGGACGCGAGCCGTACTCTGGCCCCATGCAGAGCGCCTCGGACCGGCACGAGTACCCCGCCCACTGGGAAGCCGACGTGGTGCTGCGCGACGGCGGCACCGCACGCATCCGCCCCATCACCGTTGATGACGCCGAGCGTCTGGTCAGCTTCTACGAGCAGGTGTCGGACGAGTCGAAGTACTACCGCTTCTTCGCGCCCTACCCGCGTCTGTCCGCGAAGGACGTCCACCGCTTCACGCACCACGACTTTGTGGACCGGGTGGGACTCGCGGCCACGGTGGGCGGCGAGTTCATCGCAACCGTACGCTACGACCGGATCGGCCCCGACGGAACGCCCGCGTCGGCACCCGCCGACGAGGCCGAGGTCGCCTTCCTCGTGCAGGACGCCCACCAGGGCCGCGGCGTCGCCTCCGCCCTCCTCGAACACATCGCCGCCGTCGCCCGCGAGCGCGACATCCGCCGCTTCGCCGCCGAGGTGCTGCCCGCCAACACCAAGATGATCAAGGTGTTCACCGACGCCGGGTACACCCAGAAGCGCAGCTTCGAGGACGGCGTCGTACGCCTGGAGTTCGACCTGGAGCCGACGGACCGCTCGCTCGCCGTGCAGTACGCGCGCGAGCAGCGCGCCGAGGCGCGATCCGTGCAGCGGCTGCTGGTGCCCGGTTCCGTAGCCGTCATCGGCGTCGGCCGCATGCCGGGCGGGGTGGGCCGCAGCGTCCTGGACAACATCAGGGACGCCGGGTTCACGGGGCGGCTGCACGCCGTGAACAAGGCGTTGCCGGAGGACCTCAAGGAGCTCGACGGAGTGCCGGCCCACCGCTCCGTGCGGGACATCGACGGGCCGGTCGACCTCGCGGTGGTCGCCGTGCCCGCCGAGCACGTCCCCGAGGTGGTCGCCGAGTGCGGTGAGCACGGCGTGCAGGGGCTGGTCGTGGTCTCCGCCGGGTACGCCGAGAGCGGGCCCGACGGCCGCGAGCGGCAGCGTGCGCTCGTCCGGCACGCGCGCGCGTACGGTATGCGCATCATCGGGCCGAACGCCTTCGGGGTCATCAACACAGCGGCGAGCGTCCGCCTGAACGCCTCACTGGCGCCCCAGATGCCCCGCCCGGGACGCATCGGGCTGTTCGCGCAGTCCGGTGCGATCGGGATCGCACTGCTGTCCCGGCTGCACCGTCGCGGCGGCGGGGTGACCGGCGTCACCGGTGTGTCGACCTTCGTCTCGTCCGGCAACCGGGCCGACGTGTCCGGCAACGACGTCCTGCAGTACTGGTACGACGACCCCGACACCGATGTCGTACTGATGTACCTGGAGTCCATCGGCAACCCCCGCAAGTTCACCCGCCTCGCCCGGCGTACGGCGGCCGCGAAGCCGTTGGTCGTGGTGCAGGGGGCGCGGCACGGCGGCGCGGCGCCGCAAGGGCACGCGGTACGGGCGACGCGGTTGCCGCACGCCACCGTGTCCGCGCTGCTGCGGCAGGCCGGGGTGATCCGGGTGGACACGATCACCGAGCTGGTGGACGCGGGGCTGCTCCTCGCGCGCCAGCCGCTGCCGGCCGGGCCGCGCGTGGCGATCCTGGGGAACTCCGAGTCGCTGGGGCTGCTGACGTACGACGCGTGCCTGTCCGAGGGGCTGCGGCCGCTGCCGCCGCTGGACCTGACGACGGGGGCGTCGGCGGCGGACTTCCACGCGGCGTTGTCGCGCGCGTTGGCCGACGAGACGTGCGACGCGGTCGTCGTCACCGCCATACCGGCGATCGGGGACGCGTCGACCGGCGATGCGGAGCTGGCTCAGGCCCTGAGGTCGGCGGCCGAGCGCGTGCCGGGCAAGCCGGTGCTGGTCGTGCACGTCGAGCTCGGCGGCCTCGCGGAAGCACTGTCGGCCGCGGCGAGCACTGCCCCCAAGGCGGGCACGAAGGCGCCCGGCACCGCGAGCCGCGCCCACCCCTTCCGCCCCCTGGACTTCCCGGCCGACCCGCAGCCCGAACAGCCGGACACCGATGAGAACGCCCCGCGCCTCATCCCCGCCTACCCCGCCGCCGAACGCGCCGTCCGTGCCCTCGCCGAAGCCGTCAAGTACTCCCAGTGGCGGCGCGAGGCCGCCGACCCCGGCAAGGTGCCCGAGTACGAGGACATCGACGAGAAGGGGGCCGCCCAGCTGATCGACGGACTGCTCGCGCGCGGGCAAGGGCTCACGCTCGGCACGGACGAGACCTGTGACCTGCTCGGCAAGTACGGCATCCAGGTGCACCGCGCCCTGCACGCCCCCACCCCGGACGCCGCCGCCGACGCCGCCCGCACCCTCGGCTACCCCGTCGCCCTCAAGGCCACCGCACCCCACCTGCGCCACCGCGCCGACCTCGGCGGCGTACGGCTCGATCTCGCGGACGAGGAGCAACTGCGGCGGGCGTACGCCGAGTTGACCGCCCTGTTCGGCAAGCCCGAGGAGCTGCGACCGGTCGTGCAGAGCATGGCACCGCGCGGTGTGGACACCGTCGTAAGGGCCGTGATCGACCCGGCGGCCGGCGCCGTGCTGTCCTTCGGGCTCGCCGGAGCCGCCTCCCAGCTGCTCGGGGACATGGCGCACCGGCTGATCCCGGTCACCGACCGGGAGGCCACCTCGATCGTCCGCTCGATCCGTACGGCACCGCTCCTGTTCGGCTGGCGCGGCTCCGCACCCGTCGACACACCTGCCCTGGAGGAGCTGCTGCTGCGGGTGTCGAGGCTGGTCGACGACCACCCGGAGGTCGTCGCGGTCACCCTGGAACCGGTCGTCGTCGCCACCCACGGCCTGAGCGTGCTCGGCGCCTCCGTACGCCTCGCACCGCCACCCGCCCGCGACGACCTCGGGCCGAGGACCCTCCCCGCGTACTGAGACCGCCGTGAGCGGTCCCTCGCAGTCAGTGGTCCCCCGTAGGATGGGCGTCATGGCCAAGACCAGTACGACGACCCAGGGGCTGCGTGCGGCGATCGAGCGCAGCGGCTACTACCCGGCCCTCGTGGCCGAGGCGGTGGAGGCCGCTGTGGGCGGCGAGCCCATCCGGTCGTACCTGGTCCATCAGGAGACGACGTTCGACCAGAACGAGGTGCGGCGGCACGTGACCGTGCTCGTCCTCACCGGCAACCGCTTCATCGTCAGCCACACCGACGAGCAGGCCGCGGACAACACCTCCCCGACGCCGTACGCCACGACGTCCACGGAGTCCGTGAAGCTCGGCCGGATCTCGTCGGTCGTCGTCAGCCGCGTCGTCGCCAACCCGGAGCAGTACACGCCGGGCACCCTGCCCCGCGAGGTCGTCCTGACCATCGGCTGGGGCGCCGTCTCCCGCATCGACCTGGAGCCCGCCGCCTGCGGCGACCCCAACTGCGAGGCCGACCACGGCTACACGGGCAACTCGACGGCGGACGACCTCAGCCTCCGGGTCAGCGAGGCCGGTGACGGCCCGGAGACGGTGCGCCAGGCGCTCGTCTTCGCGCAGGCCCTCTCCGAGGCGACCGCGGACGTCGCCCGCTGATGGTCCAGCACACCGCCTGGGATCCCCATCCGGAACCCCTCGCCGTCACCTCCGCGCCGCCCCCCGAGTACGGCAGCGGCTCGCTCGCCGATCTGCTGCCCACGCTGGCCGCCGGCATGGCCGTACCGGACATGACCGCCGCGATCCCCGAGCTGACCCCCGCCGACCGGAACTGCGTGTTCCTGATCGACGGCCTCGGCTGGGAGCAGCTGAAGGCGCACCCGGAAGACGCCCCCTTCATGAGCTCCCTGCTCGGCAGCTCGCGCGGCGGCACCGGACGCCCGATCACCGCCGGCTACCCGGCGACCACCGCGACCTCCCTCGCCTCCATCGGCACCGGCCTGCCGCCCGGCGCGCACGGCCTGCCCGGCTACACCGTGCGCAACCCGGAGACCGGCGAGCTGATGAACCAGCTGCGCTGGCAGCCGTGGACGTCGCCGCGCGCCTGGCAGCCGTACCCCACCGTCTTCGAGCTGGCGCACCGCGCGGGCGTGCACGCGGCCCAGGTGTCGTCACCCACGTTCGAGAACACCCCGCTGACCAAGGTCGCGCTCAGCGGCGGAACGTTCGTCGGACGGCTGACCGGCGAGGACCGCATGGACCTCGCCGCCGAGCAACTGGCCGCCGGTGACCGCTCCTTGGTCTACACGTACTACGCCGAGCTGGACGGCGCCGGGCACCGCTTCGGCGTCGACTCGGACACCTGGCGCGGCCAGCTCATGTACGTCGACCGGCTCGTCCAGCGCCTCGCCGAGCAGCTCCCGCCGCGCAGCGCGCTCTACGTCACCGCCGACCACGGGATGATCGACGTGCCCTTCGACGAACAGCACCGCATCGACTTCGACGAGGACTGGGAGCTGCGTGCCGGCGTCGCCCTCCTCGGCGGCGAGGGCCGCGCGCGGCACGTGTACGCGGTGCCGGGCGCCGAGCAGGACGTCCTGACCTGCTGGCGCGAGGTCCTCGGCGAACAGTTCTGGGTGGCCTCGCGGGACGAGGCGATCGCGGCGGGCTGGTTCGGGCCACGGATCGACGAACGGGTCTACGACCGTCTCGGCGATGTGATCGCGGCCGCGCGGGACGACGTCCTGATCATCGCGTCCGAGCGGGAGCCGAAGGAGTCGGTGATGGTCGGCAACCACGGTTCGATGACCCCCGCCGAGCAGCTGGTCCCCCTGCTCGAAGTACGCTCCTGACGCCCTGCCCGCCTCGTCCGTCCGCCACAGCGGACCGATCCCTTCACCGAAAGGTGCTCAACTCCACATGCCCGAGCTGGTGTTCTTCTGCGGAACGATGGACTGCGGGAAGTCGACGCTGGCTCTCCAGATCGAGCACAACCGTTCGGCGCGTGGTCTGCAGGGCATGATCTTCACCCGTGACGACCGCGCGGGCGAGGGCAAACTGTCCTCCCGGCTCGGCCTGGTCACGGACGCGGTGGAGGTCGAGGACGGCGCCGACCTGTACGCCCATCTCGTCGACCACCTCTCCCAGGGCGGCCGCGCGGACTACGTCATCGCCGACGAGGCCCAGTTCCTCGCACCGGAGCAGATCGACCAACTCGCGCGCGTGGTCGACGACCTGGGCCTCGACGTCTACGCCTTCGGCATCACGACCGACTTCCGCAGCAAGCTGTTCCCCGGCTCCCAGCGCCTGGTGGAACTCGCCGACCGGGTCGAGGTGCTCCAGGTCGAGGCCCTGTGCTGGTGCGGCGCCCGCGCCACGCACAACGCCCGCACGATAGGCGGGGAGATGGTCGTCGAGGGCGCCCAGGTGGTCGTCGGCGACGTCAACCAGGCGGACGCCGTCGGCTACGAGGTGCTGTGCCGCCGCCACCACCGCCGCCGTATGACGGCGGCAAGCGCACGGGCCGCGGCGCTGTCGCCCGACGTCCTGCCGGTGCAGCCGGTCTGAGCGGCCGTCCCGTTCGGCAGCCCGGCTGCCGGGCACCGTCAGTGCGGGTTCTCGATGAGGGAGAACCGCGCCCCTTCCGGGTCCGACACCGTCGCAACGCGGCCGTGGGCGCTGTCGTGGGCCGGTGCGAGGACATGGCCGCCGAGCTCGACGATCCGGGCCAGCGTCTCGTCCGTGTCGGCGACTTCGAAGTACGTCATCCAGTGCGGGCCCCGGTCCCGGGGCAGGGCGTGGCCGACGCCGTGGATACCGGCGACCGGGCGGCCGCCGATGTGCAGGGTGACGTAGTCCAGGTCGGCGGAGACCACCGGCTCCTCCTCGAAGGCGAACACGGTCTCGTAGAACTTGGCGACGTTCACGGTCTCGAAGGTCAGCAGCTCGTTCCAGGCGGGGGTGCCGGGCACGCCGGTGACGTCGGTGCCGCGGTGGGCCGCCGTCTGCCACACGCCGAAGACGGCGCCGGCGGGGTCGGAGCAGATCGCCAGCCGGCCGGCCTCGGCGGCGTCCAGCGGTCCCACGCCGACGGTGCCGCCGCACAGCCGTACCGTCTCGGCGGTCAGGTCCACGTCGTTCGAGGCGAAGTAGGGAGTCCAGGCGATGGGCAGGTGGCGGTCGGGCGGCAGCTGGCCGATGCCGGCCACCTCACGGCCGTCGAGCAGGGCCCGTACATAGGGGCCGAGTTGCTGGGGGCCCGGCTGGAACTCCCAGCCGAACAGCGCTCCGTAGAACTCCTGGGTCGCGGCCGGCCCGTGCACCATCAGGCTCACCCAGCAGGGCGTGCCGGGCGCGTGCCGGGCGTGCGTGTCGCCGTTCGGGCCGGCCGACCCCCGTGCATCGGTCATCGTCACTCTCTCCTCGGCCCCTCGCGGTGGCCGCGTCGCTTCCGCTGTCCGGACCCCCGAGCCGATGCTGCACCACCCGTGGCCGCGCGCGCTGCGGGCGCGCCGCCGCACGACGGCCGGTGCCCGGAGGATGCCCGGTGTGCGATTTACCGCCCGTTTCCGTGCGATTGCCGACGGATGTCGATCGGCTGTACAGCATGTGCCTGATCCCGTACGCCTCGTGATCGGGCCTGTCCGGCGGGCAGAGTAACCGGAGCCGGGCGACTCGGCCACCCCGTGCGCAAGGATGGTGACCATGAACGCCATCATCTCCGCATCCGAACTCGCGAGCGAACTGGCGGGCGAGAACCCGCCGGTGCTGCTCGACGTCCGCTGGCAGCTCAGCCTGGCCAAGGCGGCCGGTGAGCCGCCGTTCGACGGCCGGGCCGCGTACGAGGCCGGGCACATCCCCGGCGCGGTCTACGTCGACCTGGACCGGGAACTGGCCTCCGCGCCCGGTCAGCGCGGCCGTCACCCGTTGCCGGACCTGGCCGAATTCGGCGCGGCGATGCGCCGGTCGGGCGTGTCGTCCCGGACGCCGGTCGTCGTGTACGACGGCGGGCAGGGTTGGGCAGCGGCCCGCGCGTGGTGGCTGCTGCGCTGGACGGGTCACCCGGATGTGCGGGTCCTCGACGGCGGACTGCCGGCCTGGGAGGGGCCCGTGGAGACGTCCGTACCGACTCCGGCGGAGGGCGACTTCGAGCCGGCGCCGGGGGCGACGGGGCTGCTCGACGCCGACGGTGCCGCGGCGCTCGCCCGATCCGGGGTGCTGCTGGACGCCCGTGCGGGGGAGCGGTACCGCGGCGAGGTGGAGCCGATCGATCCGCGCGGCGGCCACATCCCGGGCGCCGTGTCCGCGCCCACGAACGAGAACGTCGGAGCCGACGGCCGCTTCCTGCCCGCCGCGGAACTCCGGGCGCGCTTCAAGATGCTGGGCGCCTCCGAGGAAACGGAAGTCGGCGTGTACTGCGGCTCGGGCGTCTCCGGCGCGCATGAGGTGCTGGCCCTGGCGGTCGCGGGCATTCCGGCGGCGCTGTACGTCGGTTCGTGGTCGGAGTGGTCGTCGGATCCTTCGCGGCCGGTGGCTGTGGGGGCGGATCCGCAGTAGGGCGGGAGCAGGGGCGATCCGTGGGGTGCGCGGCACCCGGCGCTGGGGCCGAGGCGGGGGGCGCCGCGCAACCCGGCGCTGCGGGTGCGGCCTCTCCAGGCTGCGTCGGCCGGTCGGGCCTGCGGGCTGCGTCGGCCCCTAGGGTCGGCCGTGGCGGTGGATCCGGCCGGCAGGCTACGTCGGTCGATCGGGCCCGCCGGCTCCGCTGACGTGCCGACCTCCGGCGTGCGCGAAACTCCGCGACCGTGCGCCCAGCAGGCGTCACTGGTTCCCGTCGCCGTTGCGCCACAGCCCCGCGCAGACCGAGGGCCGCGTTGCGACCAACGCGGCCCTCGTCCTCGTACGGCCGAATCCAACAGCCGTACCGCCGACTACTCCTGCTTCTTCCTGCGCGTCCCGAACACGATCTCGTCCCAGCTCGGGACGGCGGCCCGGCGGCCAGGACGGACGCCGTCCGCTTCGGCCTGGCGGTCCGTGGCGCCGATGAGGCGGTCGCGGTGGCTGCCGACGGAGCGGGGCATGAGGACGTCCGCGTAGGCGGAGCCGGCACCGGCCGAGGCCGCGGGGGCGGGAGGTTCCTCCTCGGCCGGTTCGGCGGCGGGAGGCTCCTCCGTGTCCGGTTCCACCGGGCGCTCCGGCACCACCAGGTCGCCACGGAAGCTGGGCACCGCCTCCAGCAGGCTGGTCAGCGAGTCCCGGTCCTCCGTGGTCTCCTCGGCCGGTTCGGAGGCCTGGGCCGGCAGGCTCGGCCGCGCGGTCTCGAGGGCACGGTCCATCGAACGCTCGCGCGGAAGCCGGGCGATACGCGGCACGAACGGGAAGCTGGGCTCCGGCGCGGCGAGGTCGTCGGACTCGCCGATCAGCGAGCGCGCCTCGTCGTCGACGGCCTGGACGAGCCGCCGGGGCGGGTCGTACGTCCAGCTCGCCGAGTGCGGTTCGCCCGCCACCCGGTAGACCAGCAGTACCTCCCAGGTGCCGTCGTCCCGGCGCCAGGAGTCCCACTGCACGCTGTCCTTCTCGGCACCGCGCAGCAGCAGCCGCTCCTGCACGGCCTCGCCGAGCTGCGGCCCGGCGGCGTTCTCGCCGGGGCGGCGGACGGGAGTCTTGCGGGCTCGTTCGGCCATGAAGGCGCGCTCGGCGAGCACGGGGCCCTCGAAGCGCCGTACGCGGTCGACGGGGATGCCGGCGAGCTGGGCGACCTCTTCCGCGGTGGCACCAGCGCGTATACGCGCCTGGATGTCGCGGGGGCGGAGATGGCTCTCGACCTCGATCTCGATCTGGCCGAGGCGGGGGCGGTCGCCGCGGACGGCGGCGCGCAGGCGCTCGTCGATCGGAAGCGTGTACTCCGTAGAGTCGGCAGCCTTCAGCACCAGCCGTGTGCCGTCATTCGAGACGGCCACGACACGCAGTTCGGGCATGGGGACCTCCCGGGTGGTGCCTGCCGACGTCACGTGCGTCGCTGCTTCCGCTAGTCGAGTGTGGCCTGCCCGGGTGCAGCCTGCCACAACCTTGCCGAGTTGCCCGGCGTGTCGGGCGCGGGCCCTGGATCGCCGTTATGGCACGGTTACCTATTCGCAACGCTAAGTGACCAACTCCGTCACCCTGTGCAACTAGCCCCCTCCCGGCGGTCCTTGAAGGTCGCGGACGCCCTGGCGGGAGACCGGACCCAGGGCTCGCAACAGTACTCCATTTGGGCCACGTGCGTGGATTGGCACGCCGCCCAACTTCTGGCAAGAGGCGTGACCCGGCCGCCGGTTGAGCGTTTTTAGGATCTTCAAAGTGGCGTACTTCACGCAAACGTCAGAAACGGAACTAATGCTTTCGTCCGTACGTCCCGTTCCCGCGCAGTTGGTCGAGTGGGTCGGCTGGGCCGGTCGACCGCTACGCCCCCAACACCCGCCGCAAGTAGTCGTTCTGGAACCGGCGGTCGGGGTCGAGCCGGTCCCGCAGTGTCGTGAACTCGCCGAAACGCGGATAGACCTGGGCGAAGTACTCGGCGTCCCGCGTGTGCACCTTGCCCCAGTGCGGCCGCCCCTCGTGCGCGGTGAAGATCCGCTCGGCAGCGGTGAAGTACCGCTGGTACGGGGTGCCCTTGGCCATGTGGACGGCGATGTAGGCGCTGTCGCGGCCCGAGGCGGTGGACAGCGTGATGTCGTCGGCCGGAGCGGTGCGCACCTCGACGGGGAAGCTGACCCTGAGGCCGGAACGGTCGACCATGGCCTTCAGTTCGCGCAGCGTCTCGACGACGGCCTCGCGCGGAACGGCGTATTCCATCTCAATGAACCGCACCCGGCGCGGTGATGTGAAGACCTTGTAGGGGATGTCGGTGTAAGTCCGCGCGGACAGCGCCTTGCTGGAGATCCGGGCGATCGCCGGGATCGTGGCCGGCACCGCGCGGCCGACCCACTGGGCTACCTGGAACACGCCGTTGGAGAGGAACTCGTCCTCGAGCCAGCCCGCGACCTGCCCCACCGGCTTCTCGGGTCCCGCGCTGCGGTTGTTGCGCTTGGTGTTGGTGCTGCCGGTGTGCGGGAACCAGTAGAACTCGAAGTGCTCGTTCTCCGTCCAGAGTTCGTCGAAGTCCGCGAGGACCTTGTCGAACGGCATCGGCTCCTCGCGCGCGGAGAGCAGGAAGATCGGCTCCACGGCGAACGTGATCGCGGTGACGATGCCGAGCGCGCCGAGGCCGATGCGCGCGGCCGCGAAGACCTCAGGGTTCTCCTTCTCGGAACAGGTGAGCACCGAGCCGTCGGCCGTCACCAGCTCAAGCCCCTTGATCTGGGCGGCGATCGAGGCGGAGTCACGGCCCGTGCCGTGGGTGCCGGTGCTGGTGGCGCCGGAGACCGTCTGCTCCATGATGTCGCCCATGTTCGTGAGCGACAGGCCCTCGCGCGCCAGGGCCATGTTGAGTCTCTTGAGCGGGGTACCGGCCTCGACCGTGACGGTCATGGCCGCACGGTCGATGCCGCGGATGCCGGTCAACAGTTGAGGGCGGATCAACACACCGTCCGTGGCGGCAATGGACGTGAAGGAATGTCCGCTGCCGACCGCCTTCACCTTCAGGCCGTCCTCGGCGGCCCGGCGTATCGCCGCGGACAGCTCCTCCACGGAGGCCGGAGTGACCTCCCGCGCGGGGCGAGCGGCGACATTGCCGCCCCAGTTACGCCACGTGCCGTTCCTGCCGCTCGCTGTGCTGCTCAACGGTGCCTCCCCGACGCGGAGCCGGCCTGCTGAGCCGGCGGTACCCCAGGAAACCGACCGCGACCGCGACGGCCCCGGACACCGCCGGAACCCCGTACCCGGCGTCCGCACCGGCCGCGTCGATCACCCAGCCGGCCGCGGAGGAGCCGAGCGCGACCCCGACCGCGAGCCCGGTGCTCACCCAGGTCATGCCCTCGGTCAGTTGCGCGCGTGGTACGTGCTCTTCGATCAGGGACATGGTGGTGATCATCGTGGGAGCGACGGCCATGCCCGAGGCGAACAGCGCCACGGCCAGAAACGGCAAGTTTCCGACCAGTAGGAGGGGGATCATACTCACGGCCATCGCGCATATGCCCAGCAGCCAGCGAGGTTCGGGCGCCCCCTTGAAGCGCAGGAGCCCGAAGACGAGGCCGGCCGCACAGGAGCCCGCCGCGTACAGCGCGAGGACCACGCTCGCGGCGCCCTTGTGGCCCTGCTCGTCGGCGAAGGCGACGGTGACCACGTCGACGGACCCGAAGATCGCTCCGGTCGCCACGAAAGTGGCCACCAGGACCTGCAGTCCCGCCGAGCGCAGGGCCGAGCTGCCGCCGTGGCGCTCGCGCGGATGCGGCGCGGGCTCGGTGGCCCGCTGTGCGGTCAGCCAGAAGACACCGACCGCCAGGAAGCAGCCGGCGAGCAACGGACCGGCCTCCGGGAACCACGCGGTGGACAGGCCGATGGAGATGATCGGCCCGAAGATGAAGCACACCTCGTCGATCACGGACTCGAAGGAGTACGCGGTGTGCAGCTGAGGCGTCTCCCGGTACAGCGCTGCCCAGCGGGCGCGGGTCATCGCCCCGACGCTGGGCACGCAGCCGATGCCGACGCACGCCACGAACAGAACCCAGTCCGGCCACCCGTAGTGCGCGGCGAACAGCAGCACGGCGCCCGCCGCGAGCGAGACCAGCGTCGCCGGACGGAGCACCCGGCGCTGCCCGTACTGGTCGACCAGCCGGGAGACCTGCGGCCCCGCCACGGCCGCGGCGAGCGCGATGGTGGCCGACAAGGCGCCGGCGAGGCCGTACCGCCCGGTCAGCTGCGAGATCATCGTGACCACGCCGATGCCCATCATCGACAGCGGCATCCGGCCGAGGAAGCCCGCGGCGGAGAAGCCCTTGGTGCCGGGGGCGGCGAACAGGGCGCGGTAGGGGCTGGGCACGGGGGGTCTCCGGTCGGGCGGGAGCAGCGCGGACTGCGGCGGCTCGGGAAGGCTCGGGGCGGCTCGGTAAGGCTCAGGAAACTCAGGGCGTCTCAGTAAGGCGCGTGGACAGCCGATACAGCTTACGAGCGACCCTAACGCACCCTGCCGGACGAACCGGGAACCCGGGTGGTCACCCCGCCGTTTCCCGGCTGTCAGTACCGGATGACAGGATCGACCCATGCCAGACGCGCGCGATGCCAACCCCTACGACGCCCTGCTGCTGCTCTCCTTCGGCGGCCCCGAGGGCCCGGACGACGTGATCCCGTTCCTGGAGAACGTCACGCGCGGGCGGGGCATCCCCAAGGAACGCCTGAAGGAAGTCGGCGAGCACTACTACCTGTTCGGCGGCGTCAGCCCCATCAACGACCAGAACCGTGCCCTGCTGGACGCCCTGCGCAAGGACTTCGCCGAGCACGGCCTGGATCTGCCGATCTACTGGGGCAACCGCAACTGGGCGCCGTACCTGACGGACACGCTGCGCGAGATGGTCGCCGACGGCCGCCGCCGCATCCTCGTCCTCGCCACCAGCGCCTACGCCTCCTACTCGGGCTGCCGCCAGTACCGCGAGAACCTCGCCGACTCGCTCGCCGCCCTGGAGGCCGAGGGCCTGGAGCTGCCGAAGATCGACAAGCTGCGGCACTACTTCAACCACCCCGGCTTCCTGGAGCCGATGATCGACGGTGTGACCGAGTCCCTCGCCGACCTCCCCGAGGAGGTCCGCGACGGCGCCCACATCGCCTTTTCGACCCACTCGATCCCGACCGCGGCCGCCGACAGCTCCGGCCCGGTCGAGGACCACGGCGACGGCGGCGCGTACGTCGCCCAGCACCTGGACGTCGCGCAGCTGATCGCCGACGCCGTCCGCGAGCGCACCGGCGTCGACCACCCCTGGCAGCTCGTCTACCAGTCCCGCTCCGGCGCCCCGCACATCCCGTGGCTGGAGCCGGACATCTGCGACCACCTGGAGGAGCGCCACGCGGCCGGCGTCCCCGCGGTCGTGATCGCCCCCATCGGCTTCGTCTCCGACCACATGGAGGTCCTCTACGACCTCGACACGGAGGCCAAGGCCAAGGCCGAGGAGCTGGGCCTGCCGATGCGCCGCTCCGCCACCGTCGGCGACGACCCGCGCTTCGCCGCCGCGATCCGCGACCTCGTCCTGGAGCGCGCCGCCGTGGAGCGCGCGGAAGAGGTCACCCCGTGCGCCCTCGGCGCGCTCGGTGCGAGTCACAACCTCTGCCCGGTGGGCTGCTGCCCGTCCCGCGCGCCCAAGCCCGCCGCCGCGGGCGCCGACAGCCCCTACGCCTGAGGAGCCCCGTGACCGACCCCCTCGACCCTCTGCACACGGAACTGCTCACCGTGGCCCGGGAGGCCGCCCGTCGCGCGGGCGAGCTGCTGCGCGACGGCCGCCCGGCCGACCTCGCGGTCGCCGCGACCAAGTCCAGCCCGATCGACGTCGTCACCGAGATGGACATCGCGGCCGAGAAGCTGATCACGAACCTGATCTCCGAGCACCGCCCGGACGACGGCTTCCTCGGCGAGGAGGGCGCCTCCACCGAGGGCACGAGCGGCGTCCGCTGGGTGATCGACCCCCTCGACGGCACGGTCAACTACCTGTACGGACTGCCGACCTGGTCGGTCTCCATCGCCGCCGAGCAGGACGGGGAGGCGGTGGTGGGGGTCGTCGCCGCCCCCATGCGCGGGGAGACGTACCACGCGGTGCGCGGGGGCGGTGCGTGGGCCACGGGAGCGTGGGACGGCGAGCGGAGGCTCGGCTGCCGGCCTGCAGCGCCCCTCGACCAGGCGCTGGTGTCGACCGGCTTCAACTACGTCACCGAGGTTCGCCGCCATCAGGCCGACGTCGCCCAGAGGCTGATCCCGATGCTGCGTGACATCCGGCGCGGGGGCTCAGCGGCGGTCGACCTGTGCGACCTGGCTGCGGGACGCCTGGACGGGTACTACGAGCGGGGCCTGAACCCCTGGGACCTGGCGGCGGGGGACCTGATCGCCCGGGAGGCGGGCGCGCTGACCGGTGGGCGGCCTGGAGAGCGGCCGTCGCGCGATCTGGCGGTCGCAGCGACGCCGGGGGTGTTCGAGCCGCTTCAGCGGCTGTTGGAGGAGTTTGGGGCCTGGCACGACTGACGGGGGGTTCGCCAGCGGCGCTGCGGGGTCAGCCCTGCAGCTGGTGTGCCGAATGTCTGGCTCGGTCGCCTACGGGGCGCCACATGCCGGTGTCGAGGGCACGACCGTGCTCGGCGCTGCGCGCCTCCGCGCGCTCGTGCCCTCGACACCGGCGCGCCCCTGCGGCTCCCTCGCGGCCGGTGTCGTCGGCCCAGTGAGGTTGGTGGGCTCTCACCCGGCGTTGGTGGTGGGCTGTCACCCGGCGTTGGTGGAGTACGCAACGGCCCCCGGCGCTGGATTCGCCGGGGGCCCGCTGTCGTGCTCACGAGCTGATCAGACGCTGTACGCGCCGACCTCCACACCGTGCTCGGCGGCGAGGCGGCGCAGGTCGTCGAGCTCGCCCTGCTCCACCTCGACGAGGAAGTCGTCGCCCTCGTCACGAGCCCGCGTCAGGTCGGACTCGGTCGCCTTTATGCGCTGCAGAAGTCCTGCGGTGAATGCGTCCATGCTGCGCCCCCTCGTCCTGGGTCGGTGGGTCGGTGGCACGGGGGTGTGCCGTTCGGAAGGGGCGATCACGTCTCCAGTAGATGCCCAGCGCTGCCCTGCTGGGCGGCGACGGTGCCGGACACCCACACCCACTCTGCGGAAAGCGGATCGCCTCGTACCGCATGGTGGTGCGGCACAAGCAGAGCGTGATCGCGGGGTGTACAAGCCGTCCTCCCCCCGCTCCCTTCCGCGGAAACCTCAACCGGAAGAGAAAATCTCGCATTCCCGGGCTTCACACCCGTCCTTCATGGCCCGCTCACCCGTCTTACCGCCGACTTATGGCGGAAAAGGGCAGGATGGAGGCCAAGACACCCCGTCAACAAGACCCTGCCCGCGCGCCGGACAAGCGCTACGCGGGTGGACACAGGAAGGACAAGCGACGTGCGCGTACTCGTCGTCGAGGACGAGCAGCTGCTCGCCGATGCGGTGGCCACCGGACTGCGCCGGGAGGCCATGGCCGTCGACGTCGTGTACGACGGTGCGGCCGCCCTGGAACGCATCGGCGTCAACGACTACGACGTGGTCGTCCTGGACCGCGACCTCCCGCTGGTGCACGGCGACGACGTCTGCCGCAAGATCGTCGAACTCGGCATGCCCACCCGCGTGCTGATGCTCACGGCCTCGGGCGACGTCAGCGACCGTGTCGAGGGACTCGAGATCGGCGCCGACGACTATCTCCCCAAGCCCTTCGCCTTCAGCGAGCTGACGGCACGCGTGCGTGCCCTCGGCCGCCGTACGAGCATCCCGCTGCCGCCCGTGCTGGAGCGCGCCGGCATCAAGCTGGACCCGAACCGCCGCGAGGTCTTCCGCGACGGCAAGGAGGTGCAGCTCGCGCCGAAGGAGTTCGCCGTCCTGGAGGTGCTGATGCGCAGCGAGGGCGCAGTCGTCTCGGCCGAGCAGCTGCTGGAGAAGGCATGGGACGAGAACACCGACCCGTTCACGAACGTGGTGCGGGTGACCGTCATGACGCTGCGGCGCAAGCTGGGCGAGCCGCCGGTGATCGTCACCGTGCCCGGTTCCGGCTACCGGATCTGATTCCCCATGGCCGCGACACCCGCGCCTCCCCAGGCGCCCCCGAAGCCCACGTGGGACCCCCGCAGGCCGGAGCCCACCTTCCCGTGGCTGCGCCCCACCATCCGGATACGGCTCACCCTGCTGTACGGCGGCATGTTCCTGATCGCCGGCATCCTGCTGCTGTCGATCATCTATCTGTTCGCCGCCAACGCGCTGAACGTGGGCAGTGAACTGCCCTTCAAGATCCTCTCGGGGCAGGTGGCCAGCGAGAGCTGCAACTTCCCGAGAGAGCCGACCGCGACCGAGCTCAACCACGCGATGGCCGAGTGCGCGAACCAGCAGCGCGAGCACGCCTTGGACGACCTGCTCAGCCGCTCCCTGCTGGCCCTGCTCGGTCTCGCCGTCATCGCCTTCGCCTTCGGCTACGCCATGGCGGGCCGCGTCCTGTCCCCGCTCGGCCGGATTCTGCGCACCGCGCGCTCCGTGGCGGGCTCGGACCTGTCCCGCCGTATCGAGCTGGACGGACCGGACGACGAGCTCAAGGAACTGGCCGACACCTTCGACGACATGCTGGAGCGGCTGCAGCGGGCCTTCACCGCTCAGCAGCGCTTCGTCGGCAACGCCTCGCACGAGCTGAGAACACCGCTGGCGATCAACCGCACGCTGCTCGAGGTGCATCTGTCCGACCCGAACGCGCCGGTGGAGCTCCAGCAGCTCGGCAAGACGCTGCTCGCCACCAACGAGCGCAGCGAGCAACTCGTCGAGGGGCTGCTGCTGCTCGCCCGCAGCGACAACCAGATCGTCGAGCGCAAACCGGTGGACCTCGCGGAGGTGGCCGAGCAGGCCGTCGACCAGGTGCACGCGGAGGCGGAGGCCAAGGGCGTGGTGATCCGCAGCGAGCAGAAGCCCGCGGTCGTGCAGGGCAACGGCGTGCTGCTGGAACGGATCGCGCTCAACCTGGTGCAGAACGCCGTCCGCTACAACATCCCGGAGGGCGGCTGGGTCGAGGTCACCACCGAGGTCCAGCACGGGCAGGCGGTCCTGGTCGTCGCGAACACCGGGCCGGTGGTGCCGGCGTACGAGATCGACAACCTCTTCGAGCCGTTCAGACGGCTGCGCACGGAACGCACGGGCAGCGACAAGGGCGTCGGCCTGGGGCTGTCCATCGTGCGGTCCGTGGCCCGGGCGCACGGCGGGCACATCTCGGCGCAGCCGCGCGAGGGCGGAGGTCTCGTCATGCGAGTCGCCCTGCCGATCTGAGATCATGTGCGCCGACGCAGGGCCGGTACGCGGGGATGTTCGCTTTGCGCGGAATTTTCTGGGCACTCGACGAACAGCTCCGTGTGTGATCGATCACAAGAGCGGTTTTCTGGCCATCTACTCTCCGTGATCATGCGACCTGTCGGAAAGCCGGGAAAATCCGGGTTTTCGGGGGTCCTGATCACGGGAAGTACACGGTGAGACGCCTTTGAACTGCGGTATCAGGACCGTGTACGGTCCCGTTCGCCATCCAAGCCGATCACTCTTGAGGAGTCCGGTTGGGTGTCGATTGAGTAACAGACCTTGATGTGAGGCAAAATCTCCGCCTCGGGTCGGGCACAAGTCCGGCCTCTCACGCGTTACGTGCGCTGGAGACACCGCAGACACCCAGAGGGGGAGAGCGACATGGCAACGGATTACGACACCCCACGCAAGACCGACGACGACGTCGACTCGGACAGCCTTGAAGAGCTCAAGGCCCGGCGGAACGACAAGTCGACCTCCTCTGTGGACGTCGACGAGTTCGAGGCCGCGGAGGGGCTTGAGCTGCCCGGCGCCGACCTCTCCAATGAGGAGCTGGCCGTCCGGGTGCTGCCGAAGCAGCAGGACGAGTTCACGTGCATGAGCTGCTTCCTGGTGCACCACCGCAGCCAGCTGGCCCGGGAGAAGAACGGTCAGCCGATCTGCCGCGACTGCGACTGAGGCCGGGTCGGCCGTGACTGGCTCGACCCCTCCTCGGAAGCGCCGCTTCTCTCGACGGGGAGCGGACCAAGGGCCGCCCGACGGCCCGCATGGCGCGCGTGACGACGAGCGGGGCTCACCCGGTGCGGGAGCCTCGCTCGAACCCACGTCCGGCCGGGCCGACCTCCCGGCCCCGGCGGAGGTTCCCGCGCCCGTCACCCGGCGGAGGGGCGCGGTCATCCGGGAAAGGGCCCGGGAAGGCGTCCGTAAGGGCGGCAGCCGCGCCAGGGCGGGCATCGGGTACCTCGCCGACCGGATCATCGAGAACGCCCCGCGGATCCCCGTACGGGACCTCGCGACGCTTCGTCGGCAGTTCCCGGGCCTCGGGCCCGAGCAACTCGCCGACAAGCTCGTGGCGGGCGCGGCGAACGCGAGCTCGACGGTCGGTGCGGGAGTCGGCGCGGCGGCGATGCTGCCGGTGCCGCCCGCGATGCCGACGGAACTGGCCGCCGAGATCACCGGTGTGGCCGCGATCGAGCTGAAGATGATCGCCGAACTGCACGAGGTGTACGGCGTACGCCCGCCCGGCAACCTCAAGGACCGCAGCACCGCCTATCTGTCCTCGTGGTCCGAGGAACGCGGCATCGACCCGATGAAGCCGGCGACCGTCAACGCCGCGCTCGGCGGGCAGATGAAGCGGGAGCTGCGCCAGCAGATCATGAAGCGGATGGTCCGGAATCTGCCGAACCTGATGCCGTTCCTGGTGGGTGCCGCCGTGGGCGCGGTCATGAACCGCCGGGACACCAAGAAACTCGCGGCGCGGATCCGGGCGGACCTGAGGAAGGTCCAGGTGCCCTGGGACGAGTTGCCGCAACTGCCCCCGCTGGAGCGTCCGGCGCAGCCGCTGGAGATGGGGGACATCACGCGGCCGCACGGGCGCAAGGAGCTAGGGGGCGGCTGAGACCGCGCCGTCGTGGAACGGCCGTCGAGAGGCCGTCCGGGAGGGCTCGGCGAAGGTTTTGCGACCGGCTGAACAAGTCTTGACCAGGCCGGTGACGGCCCGTTCGGGTGTGCTAGACGGCCGCCTTGGCCGCCTCGATCGCCTCCGCCAGACGCTGCGGCTCGCGGGTCGACAGATACAGGTACGGGGTCGGGTCCTCGGGGTCGGTGACCTCCACGCGCAGGGCCGTGGGGATGTAGGCGCGCAGCAGCAGGAAGGCCCGGGTGTCGGCTTTGTGGGTGCGCCAGGCGCGGGCCTCCTCCGCGTCCAGGACGTGTGCCTCGCCCAGGGCCCGCACCGGGATCTTCGCCTCGCCCGCGATCAGGGAGTCGCCCACCACGCGGATGCGGACCGAGCCGTACGAACTGGCCGCGACGGCCGCCGCTGCGGTGCCGCCGACCAGGGCGGCGAGCATGGGCAGCGTGCCGAAGGGCAGGACGATCAGGGCCAGGGAGACCCCGGCCAGGAACGAGATCAGCCACCAGGAGCGGGGGGCGGTGAGACGTTCTTCGTACGGGGTGGCGGAGAGCTGCATGGAGCCAAGCTTGGCACGGTGTCCGGAACCTGCCGACGCGCGGGTAAGGTCTGCGGCTGTGAGTGGTATTTCAGCGGCTCTCAAGCCCCCGGCCGACGCCGTGAAACCGGCCCGTCACCCCGATGCTCCCGCGCCCGGTGAGCTCCTCGGTGCGCACTACGGCGAGTGTTTCGGCTGTGGCGGTGAGCAGGCCCACGGCCTGCACCTGGAGGCGCGAGCCGGGGAAGGCGTCCGGATCACCGCCGAGTTCACCGTGCAGCCCGCCCATCAGGGCGCGCCGGGGCTCGCGCACGGCGGTGTGCTCGCGACCGCTCTGGACGAGACCCTCGGCTCGCTCAACTGGCTGCTGCGCACCATCGCCGTGACCGGGCGGCTGGAGACCGACTTCGTGCGGCCGGTTCCGGTGGGCACGGTGCTGTACCTGGAGGCCGAGGTGACGGCGGTGGCGGGCCGCAAGATCTACTCCACCGCCACCGGACGGATCGGCGGCCCCGAGGGGCCCGTCGCCGTCCGTGCCGACGCGCTCTTCATCGAGGTGAAGGTCGACCACTTCATCGACAACGGCCGCCCGGAGGAGATCCGGGCCGCCATGAACGACCCGGACCAGGTCCGGCGTGCCCGTGCCTTCGAGGTGAACCCGTGAGCCGTGACCCCCTGAACGTGCTGATCCGGCGCGTCGACCCCGACGTACCGCTTCCGACGTACGCACACCCCGGTGACGCCGGCGCCGATCTGCGCACCACCGAGGCCTGTGAACTGAAGCCGGGGGAGCGGGCGGTGCTGCCCACCGGGGTGTCTGTGGCGCTGCCGGAGGGGTACGCGGCCTTCGTGCACCCCCGTTCCGGCCTGGCCGCCCGCCTCGGTGTCGCCCTCGTGAATGCCCCGGGGACGGTTGATGCCGGGTACCGTGGGGAGATCAAGGTGATCGTGGTGAATCTCGACCCGCACGAGCTCGTGCGGTTCGAGCGCTTCGACCGGATTGCCCAACTGGTCGTCCAGCAGGTCGAGAGGGTTCGCTTCCAGGAGGTCGCGGAGCTTCCCGATTCGGCGCGGGCCGAGGGGGGCTTCGGGTCCACCGGCGGCCATGCCGCGGTGGACGGCTGGGGCGGCACAAGCGAGACAAGCGTTGAGGCCGCCGATGGCGGCACTACGGGTGGGAATCGATACGCTTCGGTCGTATCCGACCGGGAAGGACAGTGACGTGTTCGGACGTCGCAAGAAGAAGGGTGCCGCCGAGGACGCGGCCGGCGAGCCCGAGCAGGTCGTCGACATCGACACTGAGGCGGACGACGACGGCACGCGCGAGCGCGTACGGCTCGAACCGGAACCGCGGCCCGACGGGCCCTGGGACAGCTCCGAGGTCCGTGACCCCGGCGAGGGCCGGGTGGACCTGGGCGGCATGTTCGTGCCGGGCGTCGACGGCATGGAGCTGCGCGTCGAGGTAGCCGGTGACGCGATCGTCGCGGCGACCGTCGTGCTGCGCGACAGCGCCATCCAGCTGCAGGCCTTCGCCGCGCCCAAGCGTGAGGGCATCTGGGGCGAGGTGCGCGAGGAGATCGGCTCCGGCATCACTCAGCAGGGTGGCATCATCGACGAGGTCGAGGGCCCGCTGGGCTGGGAGCTGCGGGCCCAGGTGCCGGTGCAGCTGCCGGACGGCACGGGTGGTTTCCAGGTCGTGCGGTTCGTCGGCGTGGACGGTCCGCGCTGGTTCCTGCGCGGTGTGATCTCGGGCCAGGGCGCGGTGCAGCCGCAGGCGGCGGGTCTGCTCGAGCAGATCTTCCGGGACACGGTCGTGGTCCGCGGCGAGGGCCCGATGGCGCCCCGCGACCCGATCGTCCTGAAGCTGCCGAACGACGCCCAGATGGTTCCCGAGGGCGTCCAGCAGGAGGAGGCGGGTTCGCGCTTCTCCGGCGGCATGGGTCAGCTGCAGCGCGGGCCGGAGATCACCGAGGTGCGCTGAGCAACGTAGAGACATCAGGGCCGTATCCCCCACGGGATACGGCCCTTTCTCGTGCGTGAACCCTTGACGGCCCATTGATCTGTACCTACCGTCTCCGGCCAACGCGCCCGTTCATAAAGGCGCTTCGCGTTCATATACGAGAACGGAAGGCCCCCCACGCATGCGCAGAACCGCTCTCTTCGCGGCCGCCGCCCTCGTCGCCGGTGTCCTCGCCTGGCCCGCCGACGCCGCTCCCACCACCTTCGTCCACCCCGGAGTCACCGTCTCCAAGGGCCAGTTGGACTTCGCCCGCTCCCAGGTCAACGCCGGCGCCCAGCCCTGGAAGGGCGCCTTCGACCGGATGATGGCGAGCAAGTACGCCGATCTGAACCGCACCCCCAAGCCCCGCGCGGTCGTCGAGTGCGGTTCGTACTCGAACCCCAACCACGGCTGCACCGACGAGCGCGAGGACGCGATCGCCGCCTACACCCAGGCCCTCGCCTGGTACGTCACCCGCGACGAGCGGCACGCGAAGAAGGCCATCGAGCTGATGGACGCCTGGTCCGCGGTGATCAAGGACCACACCAACAGCAACGCGCCCCTGCAGACGGGCTGGGCCGGCTCCTCCTGGCCCAGGGCCGCCGAGATCATCAAGTACACGTACACCGGCGGCTGGCCGAACTCCGGCCGGTTCGCCACCATGCTCCGCACCGTCTATCTGCCCGAGATCATCAACGGCTCGAACTCCAACGGCAACTGGGAGCTGTCGATGATGGAGGCCGCCGTCGGCATCTCGGTCTTCCTCGAGGACAAGGCGTCGTACGACAAGGCCATGGCCAAGTTCCGCACCCGGACCGCCGCCTACGTCTACCTGTCCTCCGACGGCGAGCTGCCGAGGACCGTGCCGAGCCAGAACCTCGACACCCGGGACAAGGTCGTCAAGTACTGGCAGGGGCAGTCCACCTTCGTCACCGGCCTCACCCAGGAGACCTGCCGCGACCTCACGCACACCGGGTACGGAATCTCCGCCATCTCCCACGTCGCGGAGACCAGCCGGATCCAGGGGCAGGACCTGTACGGCACCGACGTCGGCGAGCGGCTGCGGCACGCGCTCGGGTTCCAGGCCAAGTACGAGCTCGGTGCGGCCGTGCCCAGCTGGCTGTGCCGGGGCTCGCTGAAGCTCGGGCTCGGCCCGGTCACCGAGGTCGGGCACAACGCCCTGGCCAACCGTCTCGGCCACGCCATGACCAACACCGAGACGCTCAACCAGCGGGGCCGCCCGGCGGGCTCCAACAACCTCTTCGTCGCCTGGGAGACCCTCACCCACGGCGACAACCCCGGCTGAGACGCCGGCCGGGAGCCCAGCGGGCGGCGGGAGCGTCAGAGTTGCGTCAAAGACGCTCCTGCCGCCGCACCCGGACCCGTTTGTCGCGATTCCTGGTCGTAAGGTCGACGCTGCGTGGGCAGCAACGGCCGGAACACAATGGGGACCATGGGACGCGGCAAGCTTCGGATCTACCTCGGTGCGGCACCGGGCGTCGGCAAGACGTACGCGATGCTGTCCGAGGCGCACCGCCGTGCCGAGCGGGGCACCGACTGCGTGGTCGCCTTCGTCGAGCACCACGACCGGCCGCGCACCGAGGTGATGCTCCACGGGCTGGAGCAAGTGAGGCGCAGGGAACTGCCATATCGCGGGAGCGTCTTCACCGAGATGGACGTCGACGCCGTCCTGACGCGGCGCCCGCAGGTGGCGCTCGTCGACGAGCTCGCCCACACCAACATCCCCGGCTCGCGCAACGCCAAGCGCTGGCAGGACGTCGAGGAGCTGCTCGCCGCGGGCATCGACGTCATATCGACCGTCAACATCCAGCATCTGGAGTCCCTGGGCGACGTCGTCGAGTCGATCACCGGCATACGGCAGCAGGAGACCGTGCCGGACGAGGTGGTGCGCCGGGCCGACCAGATCGAGCTGGTCGACATGTCGCCGGAGGCGCTGCGGCGGCGGATGGCGCACGGCAACATCTACAAGCCGGACAAGGTCGACGCGGCGCTGTCGAACTACTTCCGTCCGGGCAATCTCACCGCACTGCGGGAGCTTGCCCTGCTGTGGGTGGCGGACCGGGTCGACGAGTACCTGAAGCAGTACCGCAGCGATCACCAGGTGTCGAAGATCTGGGGTTCGCGCGAGCGGATCGTCGTCGGGCTGACCGGCGGTCCGGAAGGGCGGACCCTGATCCGGCGGGCCGCCCGACTCGCGGAGAAGGGCGCCGGCGGCGAGGTACTGGCCGCCCACATCGCCCGCAGCGACGGCCTCACCTCCGCCTCACCCAAGGAACTCGCCGTCCAGCGCACCCTCGTCGAGGACCTCGGCGGCACCTTCCACCACGTCGTGGGCGACGACATCCCGGCGGCGCTGCTGGCCTTCGCCCGCGGGGCGAACGCCACCCAGATAGTGCTCGGCTCCTCACGCCGCAAGAGCTGGCAGTACGTCTTCGGACCCGGCGTGGGCGCCACGGTCGCCCGCGAGTCGGGCCCCGACCTCGACGTGCACATCGTCACGCACGACGAGGTCGCCAAGGGACGTGCACTGCCCGTGACCCGGGGAGCACGCCTCGGCCGTTCCCGGATTCTGCGGGGCTGGCTCGTCGGCGTCGGCGGTCCCGCGCTGCTCACCCTGCTGCTGACCCACGTCGACGCCGACCTCGGTCTCGCGAACGACATGCTGCTGTTCCTGACCCTGACCGTGGCGGCGGCCCTGCTCGGCGGGCTCCTCCCCGCACTGGCCTCGGCGGCGGTCGGCTCCCTGCTGCTCAACTGGTTCTTCACGGAACCGGTGCACCACATCTCGATCGCCGACCCGAAGAACCTGCTCGCGCTCGGGATCTTCGTGTTCGTGGCGGTGTCGGTGGCCTCCGTGGTGGACCTGGCCGCCCGTCGCACCGACCAGGCGGCACGGCTGCGCGCCGAGTCGGAGATCCTGTCCTTCCTCGCCGGGAACGTGCTGCGCGGCGAGACCAGCCTGGAGGAGCTGCTGGAGCGGGTTCGCGAGACCTTCGGCATGGAGTCGGCGGCCCTGCTGGAGCGGCAGAGCGACGTCGACCCCTGGACCTGTGCGGGCCGGGTGGGCCTGGGGCGGGCGCCGGCGCGGCCCGAGGACGCGGACGTCGACGTACCCGTCGGCGACCACATGGCGCTCGCGCTGACCGGGCGGGTGCTGCCCGCCGAGGACCGCCGGGTGCTCGCCGCCTTCGCCGCGCAGTCCGCCGTCGTCCTCGACCGCCGGCGCCTCCAGAGCGAGGCCGACCAGGCCAAGGAGCTGGCCGAGGGCAACCGCATCCGTACGGCGCTGCTCGCAGCCGTCAGCCATGACCTCCGTACCCCTCTCGCCGGCATCAAGGCGGCGGTCTCCTCGCTGAGGTCCGACGACGTGGCGTGGTCCGAGGAGGACGAGGCGGAGCTGCTGGAGGGCATCGAGGAGGGCGCCGACCGGCTCGACCACCTCGTCGGGAACCTCCTCGACATGTCCCGGCTGCAGACCGGCACGGTCACCCCTCTCATCCGCGACATCGACCTCGACGAGGTGGTGCCGATGGCGCTCGGCGGGGTGCCGGAGGAGCGCGTGGAGCTGGACATCCCCGAGACGCTGCCCATGGTCGCCGTGGACCCCGGGCTGCTGGAGCGGTCGGTGGCGAACCTGGTGGAGAACGCCGTCAAGTACAGCCCGGACGCCGGCGCCGTCCTCGTCGCCGCGAGCGCCCTGGCGGACCGGGTCGAGGTCCGGGTGGTCGACCGCGGGCCGGGCGTCCCCGACGAGGCGAAGGAGCGCATCTTCGCGCCCTTCCAGCGCTACGGCGATGCCCCGCGCGGAGCCGGCGTGGGCCTCGGCCTCGCGGTCGCCCGTGGCTTCGCCGAAGCCATGGGCGGCACCCTCGACGCCGAGGACACACCCGGCGGCGGCCTGACCATGGTGCTCACCCTGCGGGCGGCGGGCTCGCGCCCCGAATCCCTTGAAGAACGCCTCGCGGAACCCGAAAGGCAGGCCACATGACCCGGGTGCTCGTGATCGACGACGAGCCGCAGATCGTGCGCGCCCTCGTGATCAACCTCAAGGCCCGCAAGTACGAGGTCGACGCGGCCCACGACGGGGCCACCGCCCTCGAACTCGCCGCCACCCGCCACCCCGACGTGGTCGTCCTCGACCTCGGTCTGCCCGACATGGACGGCGTCGAGGTGATCCGCGGCCTGCGCGGCTGGACCCGGGTCCCGATCCTGGTGCTGTCCGCCCGGCACTCCTCCGACGAGAAGGTCGAGGCGCTGGACGCGGGCGCCGACGACTACGTCACCAAGCCCTTCGGCATGGACGAGCTGCTGGCCCGGCTGCGGGCCGCCGTCCGACGGGCCGAACCGACCGGGGGCGGCGAGGAGGACGTGATCGTGGAGACCGGGGAGTTCACCGTCGACCTGGCCGCGAAGAAGGTCAACCGGGGCGGGAAGGACGTACGGCTGACCCCCACGGAGTGGCACCTGCTGGAGGTCCTGGTACGCAACACGGGGCGCCTCGTCGGCCAGAAGCAGCTGTTGCAGGAGGTGTGGGGGCCGTCGTACGGGACGGAGACGAACTATCTGCGGGTGTACATGGCCCAGCTGCGGCGGAAGCTGGAGGCGGACCCCTCGCATCCCAAGCACTTCATCACCGAGCCCGGGATGGGGTACCGGTTCGAGAAGTGACCGGTCGAGAGGCGACCGGTCGGGAAGTGGCCGGTCGATTCGAGAAAAGAGCCGGTCAGAGAGGGTCGGTTCGAGGGCGGGCACCACGGGTACGAAGGTGTCGGTGCACCCCGGTAGGCTTCAAGTCATGAGTGCTGTTCCTCGTTCCGAAAAGTCGGTTGGCCGGTTCCGGCGCATGCTCGACCGGCTCTCCTCGTCGCAGGAGGACCTGGAGTCCGAGGAGCTGCGTGAGGACGCCGAGACGGCCGGATGCACCAGGATCGGTGACTGCCGTGACCGCCAGATCGTGACGGTTACTGGTACCTTGCGCACGGTCACCCTGCGGCCGCGTGCGGGAGTCCCGGCCCTGGAGGCCGAGCTGTTCGACGGCTCCGCCGCCCTGGACGTGGTGTGGCTCGGCAGGCGCTCCATAGTCGGCATAGAGCCGGGGCGCCGGCTGATCGCATCGGGCCGGATCTCCATGAGCCGAGGCCGCCGGGTGCTGTTCAACCCGAAATACGAACTGAGACCCCTCGGACGGGAGTAGCCGGTGACGTCGCTCGACAAGCCGACTGAAGACACCACCGCAGACGCCGAGCAGGATGCCCGGGCGGTGACCGAGGCCGCGCTGTTCGAGGCCTTCGGCGGCATGCGCGGCATGATCGAGACGGTGCTGCCCGGTCTTCTCTTCGTCACCATCTACACGATCAACAAGGACCTGCACCTGTCGGCCATCGCCGCGCTCGTGGTGTCCCTGGTGCTCGTCGTGGTGCGGCTGGTGATGCGGGACACCATCAAGCACGCGTTCAGCGGTGTCTTCGGCGTCGCCTTCGGTGTCGTGTTCGCGATGATGACCGGCAACGCGAAGGACTTCTATCTGCCCGGCATGCTCTACACGCTGGGGCTGGGGCTCGCGTACATCATCACGACGCTGTGCGGGGTGCCGCTGATCGGGCTGATCCTCGGGCCGGTGTTCAAGGAGAACCTCTCCTGGCGCAAGCGGAACCCCGGGCGCAAGAAGGCGTATGCGAAGGCCAGTTGGGCGTGGGGGCTGATCCTGCTCGCCAAGTGCGCGATTCTCTTCCCGCTGTACTGGTGGGCGGACACGACGCAGCTGGGGTGGGTGCTGGTCGCGCTGAAGATCCCGCCGTTCCTGCTGGCCGTGTGGCTGACGTGGGTGTTCCTGGCGAAGGCGCCCGCGCCGATTGACGTGTTCGCGGAGATGGAAGCCGAGGAGAAGGCGCGGGAAGCTGCTGCTCGGCCGACTGAGTAGGCACCCTGCGTTGGTGCAGGCCCGCCGGGGGCTGCCGCCCCCAGACCCCCGCTTCGGCCCCGAAAGGGCCTCGTCCTCAAACGCCGGACGGGCTGAGATTGCCTGGACCGGCGCTGGGAAGTGACCGTTGGCGTGAACGGCGAAGGGCGCCCCGCAAGCTGTGGGGCGCCCTTCCTGCCGTATCGCGCGAAGCGGCTAGCTCGCCGTGTCCTCCCGGCGGACCGACAGCAGGTCCTCCAGCTGTTCCTCCCGTGCCTGCGCGGCCACGAACAGCAGCTCGTCGCCGGCCTCCAGGGAGTCCTCGCGGGACGGGGTGAGGACGCGGGTGCCGCGGATGATGGTGACCAGGGACGTGTCCTCGGGCCACTCGACGTCGCCGACCTGGGTGCCGGCCAGGGCCGACTCCTCGGGGAGGGTCAGTTCGACGAGGTTGGCGTCGCCGTGGCTGAAGCGGAGGAGGCGGACCAGGTCGCCGACCGATACCGCTTCCTCGACCAGGGCGGACATGAGGCGGGGGGTGGAGACGGCGACGTCGACGCCCCAGGCCTCGTTGAACAGCCACTCGTTCTTGGGGTTGTTCACGCGGGCCACGACGCGCGGGACGCCGTACTCCGTCTTCGCCAGGAGGGAGACGACCAGGTTGACCTTGTCGTCGCCCGTCGCGGCGATCACCACGTTGCAGCGCTGCAGCGCCGCCTCGTCCAGCGACGTGATCTCGCAGGCGTCGGCCAGCAGCCACTCCGCCTGCGGCACGCGCTCGACCGAGATGGCGGTCGGCGCCTTGTCGACGAGCAGGACCTCGTGGCCGTTCTCCAGCAGTTCGCCCGCGATGGAGCGGCCCACCGCGCCGGCACCGGCAATGGCGACCCTCATCAGTGACCGCCCTCCTCTTCGGGACCCTTGGCGAAGGACGCCTCGACCTTGTCGACCTCGTCGGTGCGCATCATCACGTGCACCAGGTCGCCCTCCTGCAGCACCGTCTGCGAGGTGGGCAGGATCGCCTCACCGAGGCGGGTGAGGAACGCGACGCGGACGCCGGTCTCCTCCTGCAGCGTGCTGATCTTGTGGCCCACCCAGGCGGCGGACGCGTGCACCTCGGCGAGCTGGACGCCGCCGGTGGGGTCCCGCCACAGCGGCTCGGCGCCCGAGGGCAGCAGACGGCGCAGCATCTGGTCGGCCGTCCAGCGGACCGTGGCCACGGTGGGGATGCCCAGGCGCTGGTAGACCTCGGCGCGGCGGGGGTCGTAGATCCGGGCCGCGACGTTCTCCACGCCGAACATCTCGCGGGCCACGCGCGCGGAGATGATGTTGGAGTTGTCACCGCTGGAGACGGCGGCGAACGCGCCCGCCTCCTCGATGCCCGCCTCGCGCAGGGTGTCCTGGTCGAAGCCGATGCCGGTGACCCGGCGGCCGCCGAAGCCGGGGCCCAGCCGGCGGAACGCGGTGGGGTCCTGGTCGATCACGGCGACCGTGTGCCCTTGTTGCTCCAGGGTCTGGGCAAGAGCGGAGCCCACCCTTCCGCAACCCATGATGACGATGTGCACGGTCTTACCCCGCACTCCTCGTTAGGCGTCTGACTTGCGTGAACGTGGTGCTCATATCCTTCTCTCGGTTCGCCGGGCAACAGGCGCGGGCCGGTCGCGGACCGCTGGGCAACATCATGCCGGGGATTACCGGCGATGATCCCTCGCGGTTCGGATCGTGGGAGCGCGTGTGCCTCAGTCCACCGTAACGTCAGGGTCGGACACACCGACCAGGCACCGTCTCACGCGACGAGGGGCCCCCTCAACGGCGGTTGAAGCTGCGGAGGCTGGCCAGGGCCAGGGCCGCGAGTCCGGCGAGCGCGACGAGGGCACCGACGAGCTGAGCGGTCGTCTGCGACATGAGGTCTCCCGGATGTGATGAGCGTACCGACGCAGGTCATGGAGGCACGCGGACCTCTTCCGGATCGGAGCCCGGCGCGAGCGGAGGACCGAATTCACCCCCGCGCCGCGCGCGATTTCACCCGGATGTGCTCCGCCCCAGGCAGGGGGCCTACGATTCTCTGTTGTGTCCAAACTGACCGACGTGCCCAAACGGATTCTGATCGGGCGCGCGCTGCGCAGTGATCGGCTGGCGGAAACGCTCCTGCCGAAGCGCATCGCCCTGCCCGTCTTCGCTTCCGACCCGCTGTCGTCCGTGGCGTACGCGCCCGGAGAAGTGCTGCTGGTCCTCTCCATCGCGGGCGTGTCGGCGTACCACTTCAGCCCCTGGATCGCGGTCGCGGTCGTCGTGCTGATGTTCACCGTGGTCGCCTCCTACCGGCAGAACGTGCACGCCTACCCCAGCGGCGGCGGCGACTACGAGGTGGCGACCACCAACCTCGGACCCAAGGCCGGCCTGACCGTCGCGAGTGCCCTGCTCGTCGACTACGTCCTGACCGTCGCCGTCTCCATCGCCTCCGGCATCGAGAACCTCGGCTCCGCCGTCCCGTTCGTCGTCGAGCACAAGGTCCAGTGCGCGGTCGGCGTCATCGTGCTGCTGACGCTGATGAACCTGCGCGGCGTCAGGGAGTCAGGCAGCCTCTTCGCGATCCCGACGTACGTCTTCGTCGCGGGCGTCTTCATCATGATCGCGTGGGGCGCGTTCCGCGGGCTGGTCCTGGACGACACCATGCGGGCGCCCACGGCGTCGTACGAGATCAAGCCCGAGCATGAGGGACTCGCGGGCTTCGCGCTCGTCTTCCTGCTGCTGCGCGCCTTCTCCTCCGGCTGTGCCGCGCTGACGGGCGTGGAGGCGATCTCCAACGGTGTCCCGGCCTTCCGCAAGCCCAAGTCGAAGAACGCCGCGACCACGCTCGCGATGATGGGCCTGCTGGCCGTCACCATGTTCTGCGGCATCATCGCGCTCGCCATGGTGACCAAGGTCCGCATGGCCGAGAACCCGGCCGTCGACCTGCTGAAGGACGGTGTCGCGGTCGGCGCCGACTACGTCCAGAACCCCGTGATCACCCAGGTCGCGGAGGCCGTCTTCGGCAAGGGCAGCTTCTTCTTCATCGTGCTCGCCGCGGCCACCGCCCTGGTGCTGTTCCTCGCGGCCAACACCGCCTACAACGGCTTCCCGGTGCTCGGCTCGATCCTCGCCCAGGACCGCTATCTGCCGCGCCAGCTGCACACCCGCGGCGACCGGCTCGCCTTCTCCAACGGCATCGTGCTCCTCGCGGGCGCGGCCGCGCTGCTGGTGTGGATCTACGGCGCCGACTCCACGCGCCTGATCCAGCTGTACATCGTCGGCGTGTTCGTGTCCTTCACGCTCAGCCAGACCGGCATGGTCCGCCACTGGAACCGCCTGCTGGCCACGGAGAAGGACCAGGCCAAGCGCCGGCACATGGTCCGCTCCCGTGCGATCAACACCTTCGGCGCCTTCTTCACCGGGCTGGTCCTGGTCGTCGTCCTCGTCACCAAGTTCACGCACGGCGCCTGGGTCGCCCTGCTCGGCATGGTGATCTTCTACGTGACGATGACGGCCATCCGCCGCCACTACGACCACGTCTCCGAGGAGCTCGCCGCCCCCGAGGGCCCGAGCGACGACAGCGTACGGCCGTCCCGCGTGCACTCCGTCGTCCTCGTCTCCAAGATCCACCGCCCCGCCCTGCGCGCCCTGGCCTACGCCAAGCTGCTGCGCTCGGACACCCTGGAGGCGCTCAGCGTCAACGTGGACCCGGCGGAGACCAAGGCGCTGCGCGCGGAGTGGGAGCGGCGCGGCATCGACGTACCGCTGAAGGTGCTCGACTCGCCGTACCGCGAGATCACGCGCCCGGTCATCGACTACGTCAAGAGCCTGCGCAAGGAGTCCCCGCGCGACGCCGTGTCGGTCATCATCCCCGAGTACGTCGTCGGCCACTGGTACGAGCATCTGCTGCACAACCAGAGCGCGCTGCGGCTGAAGGGCCGGCTGCTGTTCACGCCGGGCATCATGGTGACCTCCGTGCCGTACCAGCTCCAGTCCTCCGAGCTGGCGAAGGCCAGGGCCCGCAAGCGCCAGGAGTGGAACGCACCGGGTTCGGTGCGGCGGGGGCCGGCCCAGGAGCGGGCGAAGGAGCCGGACGCCCGGCGCTGACGCGGGCAGGGAGCACTGACGGGGGCAGCGGCGCGATCGGGAGCACGTAGACTGGTGGGCTGTTGTCCAGGCCCTCCGGAGACCTCTGTAGAGGGCCGTACCCCGGCCGTATCCCCTTTTCGATCTGGAGTCACCCCGCCATGCAGGCAGAACCGAAGAAGTCGCTGGTGGGGGAGGAGTACGAGGTCGAGATCGGCCCCGTCGCCCACGGCGGGCACTGCATCGCCCGCACCGACGCCGGCCAGGTGCTGTTCGTCCGGCACACGCTGCCCGGCGAGCGGGTCGTGGCCCGGGTGACCGAGGGCGAGGAGGGCGACCGCTTCCTGCGCGCCGACGCGGTGGAGGTGCTGTCCGCCTCCAAGGACCGCATCGAGGCGCCCTGCCCCTTCGCCGGTCCCGGCCGCTGCGGCGGCTGCGACTGGCAGCACGCCAAGCCGGGGGCGCAGCGCCGGATGAAGGGCGAGGTCATCGCCGAGCAGCTCGAGCGGCTCGCGGGACTGACGCCGGAGGACGTCGGCTGGGACGGCACGGTCATGCCGGCGGAGGGCGACAAGCTGCCGGCCGGACAGGTGCCGAAGTGGCGGACGCGCGTGCAGTACGCCGTCGACGCCGATGGCCACGCCGGACTGCGCCGGCACCGCTCGCACGAGGTCGAGCCGATCGACCACTGCATGATCGCCGCCGAGGGCGTCAGCGAACTGGGCATCGAGAAGCGCGACTGGGCGGGCATGGCCGGGGTGGAGGCGATCGCGGCGACGGGATCGCAGGACCGGCAGGTGATCCTGACGCCGAAGCCGGGGGCGCGACTGCCGCTGGTGGAGCTGGACCGGCCGGTGTCGGTGATGAGGGTCGGCGAGAAGGACGGCGGGACCCACCGCGTCCACGGCCGCCCCTTCGTCCGCGAGCGCGCGGACGGCCGTACGTACCGCGTCGGCAGCGGCGGCTTCTGGCAGGTCCACCCGAAGGCCGCGGACACCCTGGTGACGGCGGTCATGCAGGGCCTGCTGCCGCGCAAGGGCGAGATGGCGCTCGACCTGTACTGCGGTGTGGGCCTGTTCGCTGGGGCCCTGGCCGACCGGCTCGGCGAGAAGGGCGCGGTGCTCGGCATCGAGTCCGGCAAGCGCGCGGTGGAGGACGCCCGGCACAACCTGGCCGACTTCGACCGGGTGCGGATCGAGCAGGGCAGGGTCGAGACGGTGCTCCCCCGTACCGGGATCACCGAGGTGGACCTGATCGTCCTGGACCCGCCGCGCGCCGGGGCGGGCCGGAAGACGGTCGCGCATCTGGCGTCGCTGGGCGCGCGGCGGATCGCGTACGTGGCGTGCGATCCGGCGGCGCTGGCGCGGGACTTGGGGTACTTCCGGGATGGGGGGTATCGGGTGCGGATGTTGCGGGCGTTCGATCTGTTTCCGATGACTCATCATGTGGAGTGCGTGGCCATCCTTGAACCGGTGGCCAAGGGCTCCTGACCTGTAGCGTGCCTGCGTTGTGCCTGTCAGGTGACAGCCTTGATGAGTCTGGTGCACGACGTGGTGGCGCGAACGTCTTCGTAGGGATGCACCGGTACGGAACGGGCGGGAGTTCGGGTGCCGGTGCGGGACGGTGTGGCCGCCGTGGCCGCCGTCCCGCACCGGGCGCGCTTCACCTCAGTTGGGCACGGTCCATTGCTGGTTCGTGCCGGTGTGGCAGGTGTAGAGGATGAGCTTGCTGCCGTTGGCGGTGGCGCCGGCGTTGACGTCCAGGCATTTGCCGGAAGCGGGATTGCGCAGACGCCGGGCAGCGGGTTCGTAGGTCCACTGCTGGGTGGGGGCTGCGGTGCAGGGGGAGACGGTGACCGGGGTCAGGTTGGTGGCGGTGGCCGCGGTCATGCAGACGCCCAGGGCGCGGATCGTACCGTCGGTGGAGAGCTGCCAGGTCTGGTTGGGGCCGCCGTGGCAGTCCCAGATGGCGAGCTGGGTGCCGGTGGTGGTGTCGGCGCCCGGGATGTCCACGCAGCGGCCGGAGCCGACTCCCTTGACCGGGCCGGTCGGTGTGCCGGTGCCGGGTGCGTCGCCGGTGGGCGCGGTGCCGGTGGGCAGTGTGGCGCCGGAGGCGACGACGGTGAAGGCCGCGCTGGTCGACTTGGTTCCGGTCTTGATGTGGAGCGTGCCCGAGCGTGCTGCCGGGTCGAAGAACCAGCCGGTGGCAGCGGCGTCGAAGGCCGCCTTCGTGGCGTGGGCGGGGAGCGGCTTGCCGTCCAGTTTCACGGTGGTGGGGGCGCTGCTCACGCGAAGGTCCAGCTGGTAGCCGCGCGAGGCGGCCTTGCCGGTGTAACTGCCCTGGGAGGCGCCGACGTTCACGGTGATGTCGCCGGTTCCCCGGTCGGGGGCCGTGACCTCGACCTTCTGGCGCGCGGACGCGCCGGTCCGGTACGCGCGGGTCACCCCGTCATCCTCGTACAGGGTGAAGGACGAGGAGCCGCGCGGGTGGATGTCGAAGGTGATCGGGGTGCGGGGCTTCTCGCCGCTGTGGTTCATCTGCGGCCACATCGGCACGATCGAACCGGCCTTCACCAGCAGCGGCAGGGTGTCGAGGGGGGCCTTGTAGTCGTCGATCCAGCCTGGGCCGGTCCAGGTCTTGCCGGTCCAGTAGTCGGTCCAGGTGCCGGCGGGGAGATAGATGTCGTCTCGGGTGGTGGTGTCGGAGGTGACGGGGGCGACGAGGAAGGCGTCGCCGGCCATGAACTGCTGGGAGGTGAGGTTGCCCCGGGAGACGGCGTCATCGGGGAACTCCAGGGCCATGGGGCGGACGGTCGGCACTCCCGTCTGCGAGGCGCCTGCCGAGTGGGTGTAGAAGTAGGGGGTCAGCCGCATCTTCAGCTTCAGGTACTTGCGGTTGACCGACAGATAGGGCTCGGCCCACCGCCAGGGCTGCTTGTCGTTGTACCCGGTCGACGGGTTGGTCGCGCCCCAGCCGGACATGGTCATGAAGGCGGGGGTGAAGGCCTTCCACTGCAGATCGCGGGCGTATGTGGGGCCGGAGCCGCCGTAGATGCCGTCCACATCGCCCGTGGCCCAGTTGAAGCCTGAGAAGCCCGCACCGGCAATGGCGGGCACGTGCCAGCGCATGTCGTTCCAGGTGCCGTGGGTGTCGCCGGTCCAGACGACGGCGTTGCGATGGGTGCCGGCCCAGCCGTCGACCGTCCAGACGAAGCGGCGCGCGTCGGAGTTGTTCTCGATTCCGTTGACGGCCGACTGGACGCCGTCGAAGGCGGGCTCGTAACCGCCGCCGACCCAGGCGACGTCGGTCTTCACGCCGCGGGTTCCAGCGGTGCCGACCTCCCAGGCGATGTTCGACAGGCTCCGCTGGGTCCACAGACCCGTCTGGAAGCCGAGCTTCTTCAACTCACCGACGGTGGACGGCAGGTCTTCGTACTCGCAGCCATAGCCGTCGTTGGGCAGGAACCAGCCGGACGGCATGTCCTTGGCGCGGGCGTCCTTGGCGTAGGCGAGGACGTCAGGGGTCTTGAGGTGGCCCGGCCGGTTCTGGGGCCCCTGCTCCGGATCGGTGTTGTACGTCGACCAGCAGTCGGCGTTGCCGAGTTCGAGTCCCCAGATGGGAGCGAGGAACGGCTTGCCGGTGACGTCGGTGTAGTCGCCGAGGAGGTTCTTGGGGGTGTCTCCGACGAAGAAGTAGGCGTCGTACCGGTTTTCGTCGTGCCGGGTGGTGACGGGGGAGAGGAAGTCGTACTGGCCCGGCTTCCAGGTGTTGCGCATGACCGCGTAGCCGTTGGTCGACATGTAGAACGGCGCGGGGCTGGCGTTGGTGTTCTCCTTCCACTGGTTGTCGACCTTGATCGGGACGGACATGCCTCGCAGCGCCCACTTACCCAGGCGGAGACCGGTGCCGTAGAACTGCTCGTCGGCGCCGCGGGACAGGGTCTGCGTGGCGCTGGTCCCGTCCCAGGTCAGGCCGGTGGTCTCGGACCAGACGAGGGTGGTGTTGTCCGCCTTGTAGAGGGCGAACCGCAGCGGGGACTTGTAGGCGCGCAGGGTGAGGGCGCCGGTCGTGATCCGGTAGTGGTCGCCAGCGTCGGCGTAGGTCGGATTGACCGCGCCGAACTCGGTGTTCGTGGCGAGCTTGCTGCCGGCGGGATCGGTGAAGGTGCCGTCGGGTGCGAGCCAGAGCCGGAAGATGTCGGCGCGGGCGAAGTCGACCCGGACCTTGGCCGACCCGGCGGTGATCGTGAAGGTGTCGCCGGTCTGGCTGAACCCGGTGACGTTGCCGAGGGTCGCGGCGGAGGCGGGCGGTGCCGTGACCAGTGCTTGGGCCAAGCACATGGTGAGGAGCAAGGCGAGGAGTGCACCGGATCTGCGGTGCCACGGGCGGACGGGGTTCATGGCGGTCCTCTCGTCAGGTAGGCCTGTATTGCCTGGACGGTGCAGTTGCCGATGAAGCCGTTGATGCCGACGGGGACGTATCAAGCGGGCAGCGCCCAGCTCTGGTTGTGCTGATTGAATCCGCAGGTCCAGACGCGGAGGGACCGTGCACCGGCCGCGCAGACCGCGATCACATTGATCGTGCTTTCGCGCATAGCTTTGTCCTCAACTCGCAATCGTGGATAAAGTTGAGTGATAGGCGGCAGTTTCGAGCATATTCGAGCATCCATGCCAGCCGGAGTGTGCACCAGGATCGAGCTCGGGTCCAGAGGGAACTGGGTGACTGTGAAGAAAAGTCCATGAAGGAGCCTGCGGAGTTTGCAGGTTCGGGGATGATCAGCGGCGCCGGCTCGACGACGCCCGCGCCCCTGGATCCGTCACCTGTCCGAGGCAGCCACGGCCGCCTCCCCGACGACCCGAACGACGGCCCACTCATCCTGTGCTCCACGCCCGGAGCCGTCACAGGTCCGATCCGGGCCACGGACGTGAAACCGCTGCTGCTGAAGCTCGCCGGTCTCGCCTGACTCCACTGGCCCTCACTCGGTGCGTTCGCGGCGATGCCGGCGTACGTCCTTCATGCGAGGGACGCCCCGGGCGGCAACGGCCTCGCGGAGGCGGGAGGCCATCTCGGCTGCTTCCTGCGGTGGCACGGACAAGACGCCGTGCTCGGTCATCAGGGCGTGGAACTGCTGCTGCTCGTAGGGGACGCCGGCCGGCCTTCGTCCAGGTCGCGGACCACGTGCTCGATGTGCGCCTTCGGCGCGACGAGCACTTTCCCCCGCACGGTGGGCCATCGATCGAGGAACGCGATGTGGTCCTGGTCCTCGAAGACCGTCTCCTGTGGGTAGTCCGGATGCCCGGCCAAGAACGCGCAGACGAAACACAGCCCGCTTCGTGCACGAGCCGTATATGCCTCAAGGCCCATGGGCTGCCGGTCGGTTGACACCTGCACTCCTCTCATCGGGGTGCTCTCGGCTTGTGACAGCCACCCGAACCGCGAAGCCTTGCCGGCAGGGCCTGTGAGCAGCCCGGCGCTCCAGGGACCCCGGGGGTTACTCCTTGACGGCTCCGGCATTGGCGCCCTGGACGAAGTAGCGCTGGAAGCAGAAGAACAGCGCGGCGACGGGCAGTGTGGCCAGCAGGGCTGCGGCGAGTTTCAAGGGGTACTGGGTGCCGCCGCCCAGGCCGCCGGAGACGAGGCGGGCGAGGCCGGTGGTGAGGGTTTCGTACTGGCTGGACTGGGTGGCCACGAGGAAGTGGGTGAACTCGTTCCACGAGCCCTGGAAGGACAGGATGGTCAGGGTGAGCAGGGCGGGGCGGGCCATGGGCAGGACGACGGACCAGAAGGTGCGGAAGACACCGGCGCCGTCGACGCGGGCGGCCTCCTCCACTTCCCGGGGGATCGACTCGAAGAACTGCTTCATGATGAAGATGCCGGCCGCGTCCACCATCAGCGGCAGGATCATGCCGGTGTAGGTGTCGAAGAGGCCGAAGGTGTTGAGGACCAGGAACCTGGGGATCAGCAGCGCCACCCCGGGCACCGCCATGACGGCGAGGATGAAGCCGAACAGCAGCGTGCGGCCGGGGAAGCGGAGTCGGGCCAGCGCGTAGCCGGCCATCGCGTCGAACAGGACGCGTGCGGCGGTGACGACGACGGCGACGAAGGCGGAGTTGCCGAGCCAGCGCGGGAACGGGACTCCGTCGTCGGCTTGGCCGGCTCCGAACAGGCGCTGGTAGGCGGCCGTTGTCGGGGTGGTGGGGAGCAGGCCCAGGGGGTGGGCGGCCGCGTCGGGGTCGGTCTTGAAGCCGGTGACCAGCTGGATCACGAACGGCATGAGGTAGAGCAGGCCGAGCGCGGCCACCGCCGTGTAGCCGAGGATGCGCAGCGAAAGGGGGAAGCGGCCCAGGACGGGACGTCCCTGTGCCCGGGCGGTGGCCGGGGACTTGGCGCTCATCGGGTCCTCCGGGTGCGGGGGGTGCGCTCCCGGAAGAGGAAGCGTTGGACGGCGGTCATGGTGAGGATCAGCGTGAGCAGGAGGAACGCGATGGCCGCGCCCTGCCCGAAGTCGGCGTCGCCGAAGGCGGAGGAGTACGACAGGAAGGCCGGGGTGAGGGTGGTGTTGCCGGGGGCGCCCTGACTCATCACGTACACCTGGTCGAAGACCTGCCAGGTGCCGATCAGGCCGAGGGTGAGGACGAGGAAGAGCACCGGCCGCAGCGCGGGCAGGGTCACATACCGCAGCATCTGGAAGCGGCTGACGCCCTCGATGGCGGCGGCCTCCTCCAGTTCGCGCGGGATGCCTTGGAGGGCGGCGAGGAAGATCAGCATGAAGGTGCCGGAGGTCGTCCACACGGCGAGCAGGATGATCGTGCACATCGCGACGGACGGCCCGGACAGCCACTCGAACCAGGACAGTCCCATGAAGGAGCGGTCGGCGAGGGCGCCGGTGGGGTGGTCGGTGTCCACGATGCCGAGGCCGCCGAGGACGAGGGAGAGCACGCCGCGGGAGTCGGTGAACCAGTTCGGCCCCTTCACCCCGATCCAGGACAGCACGGTGTTGACGGCGCCGCTGCCCTGGAACAGGAACAGGAAGATCGTGGAGACGGCGATCGAGCTGGTGACCGAGGGGAAGAAGAACGCGGTGCGCAGGGCGCTACGGCCGCGCAGCATCCGCTGGTTGACGATGATCGCCAGCGTCAGCGCGAGGATCGTCTGCAGCGGCACCGTCAGCAGGACGTAGTAGAAGTTGTTGCGCAGGGAGGTCGCGAAGAGGGTGCGGTCGAGGCCGTCCTGGGTGAGCAGAGACCGGTAGTTGTCGAGGCCGACGAAGTCCGCCTGGCCGCTGAAGGGGTTGGACTGGCCGTCCCAGTTGAGCAGGCTCACCCACAGCGCCATCAGGGTCGGCAGGACGAGGAACAGACCGAGGACGATCACCATGGGGCTGACGAACAGCCAGCCCCAGGCACCTTCGGCGCGGCGCCCCACGCGCGGGGCGGGCTTGGCGCGGGGCGCCGCGGCCGGGCCGCCCCCGCCGGGCGCGTCAGGTGCGCCCGGCGAGACGGCCGTACGGGAACCCACGCCCGCGCGGGAACGCGCGGCCGGGCGAGGGGTCTGTGACGTACGCGAGAACATGGCTGCTCACTCGCCCGTCGTGAGAGCCGGTTCGCCGTTGCGCTGCAGGTCGGCGAGGATCTTCTTCGGATCGCCGGTGGCCAGCCCGGCGAGGTCGGTGTTGAACTGGGTGAGCACCTTGTCGAAGCCCGCGACGGTCACCGGACCCTGCGCGTAGGTGGTCGCGTCGGCCCACGCCTTGGCGGACGGGTACTTCTTCGCGTACTCGGCGAGGGCGCTGCTCCGGGAGGGCATCACGCCGAACCGGTCCGCGTTCTTCAGCATCTGCGCGCTGCCGGTCAGGTACTTCACCAGGTCCACGGCGGCTGCCCGGTGGGCGCTCTCCTGGGCGACGCCCCAGCACTGGCTGAAGGCGAGGGTCCCCTTGCCGGCCGGGCCGGCGGGCAGCGGGACCACCGTGTACTTCACGCCCGGGTAGTCGGCCTTCATGCCGCCGGTGAGCCAGTTGCCCTCGATGGTCATGGCGGCCTTGCCCTTGCCGAGGGCCTCGCCGCCCCAGTTGGTGTCGACCTGGTTGGCGTACTTCAGGGAGCCGGACTTCAGCAGCGACCGCACATAGTCGAGAGCCTGGGTGTTCTGCGTGCTGTCGGCGGTCATCTTCGTCTGGTCGGCGTTGGTGATCCAGCCGCCGGCCTGTCTCATGAAGACGCCTATACGCGCGTACTCGCCGTTGATGACCAAACCCGTGACGTCACCCTTGGTCAGCTTCGCGGCGACCGTCTTCAGCCGGGCCCAGGTGGTCGGGTAGTCCTTCGCGGTCAGCCCGGCCTTCTTCCACAGGTCGGTGTTGATCGCCAGGGCGAGGGTGGAGGTGTCCTTGGGCAGACAGACCAGCTTGCCGTCGTGGGTGAACGAGGCGCGCAGCTGGGCGGAGAAGTCGTCCGCGTCCTTGATCTGGTCGCCGTAGGGGTAAAGGGAGCCGCCCTTGGCGTAGTTGGCGAACTGGCCGGCGTCGACATAGAAGGCGTCCGGCGGCTTGTGCCCGGCAAAGGCCTGACCGAGCTGCTGGTTCATGTCCTTGGCGACGTCCACGGTCACCGAGTTGCCGGACTGCTCGGCCCAGGCCGCCGCCGCCTCCTTGACGGCCTTGGTCTCCGCGTCGCCCGAGGAGGCAATCAGCACGGTGAGGTGCTGCTTGGAGCTGGTGTCCTGCGTGGTCTTCTTGTCGTTGCCGAAACTCGACGAGCAGCCGGTGGCGGAGAGGAGTGCCGCGCAGGTGATGAGGGCTGCGGCGGCCGTACGGTTGACCATGGATTCCTCCGGGGTGCGGGGTGGTGCAGGGCGGCTCCACCCGAGCCACGCAGGGATCGTGGGCCCGGGGTGTGGGGGTGGAGGAGGGCGGAACGTTTCGGGGTGAGGGGACCCGGGGTGGCGGGGGCTGCGGGTGCCTACTCGCCGGCGATGGACGTTGATGCGGTGCTGCTGTCGCGGATGACCAGGGACGGCTGCAGCAGAAGCCGCTCGGGCGGTGCGTCGGGGGTGGCGATACGCGCCAGCAGCAGCCGTACGCACTCGCGACCGACTTCTTCCAGCGGCTGGGCGAGAGATGTCAGGGCGGGGGAGAGGATCTCGGCGGTCGGTGAATCGTCGAAGCCGACCACGGCGACGTCACGGCCGGGCAGCGCGCCGCGCTCGCGCAGCGTCTGATAGCAGCCGAGCGCCAGCATGTCGCTGGCCGCGATCACAGCGGTCGCGCCGGCGTCCAGGAGCGGCTTCACGGCGGCGCGGGCCGCGTCGATGTCGTTCACGCTCTGCCCGCGCCGCCCCCGGGTGGGCAGCCCGTGCCGCTTCATCGCTCGAAGCCAGCCCTCCGCACGGTCGTCACCGGCGCCGGAGGAGCCACGTTCCCAGCCCAGGAAGGCGATCTTGCGATGCCCCTGGGCGACCAGGTGCTCGACCGCGGCATCCGTACCCGAGGCGCCGTCGACGTCGACCCAGTCACCGATCTGCCGCCCCGACCACATCCGGCCGAACCCGACGAACGGCACGCCCCGCTTGGCCAGCCACGCCTGGCGCGGGTCGCTGCGGTCGGTACCGCTGAGCACGAAGCCGTCGACCTCGTGCTGGGCCAGCAGTTCCTCGTAGCCCTTCAGGCTCGGGCCGTCGGGCGGGGAGGCGAACAGCAGGATCCGGTACCCGGCCTCGTCGACGGCCTGCGACAGGGCGTGCAGGAAGCGGTCCATGACCGCACCCGCGGCGCCGGGCGGGGTGGGCTGGATGCCGTAGCCGATCAGCTTGCTGGAACCGCTGCGCAGTGTCTGCGCGGCGCGGCTGGGGCGGTAACCCGTCTCGTCGATCGCACGGCGGACTCGCTCCAGGGTCTCGGGCCGCAGCATGTCCGGCGAGTTGATCGCGTTCGACACGGTCTGCGCGGAGACCCCGGCGCGGGCGGCGACCGTAGCGAGGGTCACCGGGCCGCCCTTGACCGAGGGGTTCTTGCTGGAGCGAGGCATGCGGCTCTCCGGCTTGCAGATGAGTTTTGGATTCAGTTTTAGCGTTCCAAAGTCGTTGCCAAGGCTTTGGCGAGGGACTTACTGTCCTTGGAACGCTAAAACACTGAGAGGTTCTACTCCCTTGGACATGAATGTCAAGACTCAGGACCCCGGCGGTGCGGTCACGGCGCCCGCCACCGCGGCGGGCGGTCTGCAGCCGTTCCTGCACGACGCCGTCGTCACCCTGTGCGCGCCGAGCCTGGTGATCTCACAGGCAAGTGGGCAGCTCAGCGGGGGAGCGGACGGCTTCTACCACGGCGACCGCAGGGCCCTGTCCCGGCTGACGGTCGCGGCTGAGGGCATCCCCCTGGCACAGGTCCAAGGCGGATTGCGGGGCGCACATCGGGCGGACTTCCGCGCGATCCTGCGGGGCCTCGGCGAGGTGACGGCGGACCCCGCGGTCGCCCTGCACCGGCGCCGCCGCACGGAGGCCGGCCGGATGGAGGAGGTCGTCGAGATCACCAACGCGGGCACCGAGCACGTCCACCTCCGGCTCACGGTGACCGTCGGCACGGACCTCGCCACCATGCAGCAGGTCAAGTCCGGGCAGGCCCTGGCGGCAGTACCGCCGCAGGCCGTGGACGCCGACGGCGTCGGTCTGTCCTGGACCGGCGGCGACTTCGTCGTCAGCCTGGTCAGCGAACCCGCGCCGGACGCCCTTCAGCTGCCGACGGGGCAACTGTCGTACGACATCGCCCTCCGGCCCGGTGCCTCATGGAGCATGACACTGAACTGCACCGCGGCCTACGCGGACGGCGACCAGTTCCCGGCCCCGCCCGCTGACCGACTCCCCTGGCGTGTCCCTGTGGTTCGCAGCGCGGACCGCGGTCTCGACCGCTGGCTGGAGCAGTCACTGGCCGACCTGGACCGTCTGCGCCTGACCGACCCGCAGTCCCCCGACCCGGATCGCCCGGACCAGTTCCTGGCCGCCGGCGCCCCCTGGTTCCTGACCCTCTTCGGCCGCGACTCGCTCTGGGCCGCCCGCATGCTCCTCCCGCTCGGCACCGACCTCGCCGCCGGCACCCTGCGCACGCTCGCCCGCCGCCAGGGCGCCGTGACCGACCCGACCCTCGAGGAACAGCCGGGCAAGATCCTGCACGAGGTACGCCGCGGCACCCTCCAGAGCGCCGACCCCTTCTCCCTCCCACCGGTGTACTACGGCACCGTCGACGCCACCTCCCTGTGGATCACCCTCCTCCACGACGCCTGGCGCTGGGGCCTGTCCTCCGGGGAGGTCGAACTGCTGCTGCCGCACGCCGAGTCGGCCCTCGCCTGGATGCGCAACCAGGCGGACGCGAGCGCCGACGGCTTCCTCAAGTACAGCGACCACAGCGCCCACGGCCTGGCCAACCAGGGCTGGAAGGACTCGGGCGACTCCATCCGCCACCGCGACGGCCGCCTCGCCACCCCGCCGATCGCGCTGTGCGAAGTCCAGGCGTACGCCTACGAGGCGGCACGCGGCGGGGCAGCGCTGCTGCGGGCGTTCGGCCGCCCGGGGGCCGACCAGTGGGAGGAGTGGGCCGAGCAACTGGCCGACCGGTTCCGCAAGCACTTCTGGGTGGAGGACGAACGCGGCCCCTACCCGGCCGTCGCCCTCGACCGCGACGGCCGGCCGGCTGACGCGGTGACCTCGGGCTTCGGCCACCTCCTCGGCACGGGACTGCTCAACGAGGAGGAAAGCGCACTGCTGGCCGCCCGGCTCAGTGGCCCCGACCTCGACGCGGGCCACGGCCTGCGCACGCTGAGCAGCGACTCGGTCGGCTTCAACCCCTACGGCTACCACACAGGTTCCATCTGGCCCCACGACACCGCCATCGCCGTACACGGCCTGGTCAGGGCCGGCTTCCCGGACGCGGCCGCATCCCTGGCCCAGGGACTGCTGACCGCCTCGGCCGCCTTCGACGCCCGCCTGCCCGAACTCTTCGCCGGCCACGGCAGTCAGGACAGCCCGTGGCCCGCCCCGTACCCGGCCTCCTGCCGACCCCAGGCCTGGGCGGCCACCTCCTCGGTCCTCGTGCTCCAGGCCGCCCTCGGCCTCCACGCGGACGTCCCCGCCGGAACGGTCACCGTGACGCCCGGTTTCGCCTCGGCGTACGCACCGCTCACCGTGACAGGACTCCAAGTCGGCGGGAGTCGGCTGGACGTCACCGTCACGGCCGACGGAACAGTGAACGTCGTCGCGCCGGAAGGGCTGACCGTGATCACACGCTGATGCCACGCCGCTGAGCCATCCTGGCCAGCCGCGCCTTCCGTGCGCATTGCGGCAGGCCCGCCGCCTGGCCGTTCTCGCCTACCGGCGTGTCCTGCGGCTGCCGGGCCGCTGATCGCTCGGCGGCCCGCGACTCCCGTGGTCGGCGAGCAGTGTCCCTCGGCCTGGTCGGTCCGGGTCGGGGCACCGCCGCCTGCGCTACCGGAAGGGCAGTTGATGTCATCAGTGGCTTCTCCAGGGGCCATTCATGGCATGGATGAGCTGGATACGCGATTCGGATCGCTCAGGGGATGGCAGCGGGGACCCGGGCCGCCCATAGTCGTCCCTACCGCACGCCGCTGTCCGGACCAGCGGCCGACGTGCGGCCATCCTCGGCATGCCGTGCGCCGTCGGCGCCCGTGACAGGCATGCCTGCTTCCGTACGCCGTCCCCTGGAGTCGCCATGCCCGGTTCCGTTTCGCCAACGCCGCCTGCCACCGCGGCCGATGATGTCGCCGCGTCGTCTGTCGCCGTCTCGGGCGCGGCGCATCTGCTGCGGGTGACGCTGCTGATGGCCGGCAGCTGTCTGCCGATCCTGGGGGCGGTGCTGATCGCTCCGGTGCTGCCGAAGATGCAGGACCACTTCGAGTCGACCCCGGGTGCCAAGGCGCTGGTTCCCCTCGCGCTGACCGTCCCGGCGCTGGCACTGGCGCTGCTGGCCCCGTTCGCCGGGGTGATCGTGGACCGGCTGGGCCGCAAGCGGCTGCTGATCGTGGCCACCGTGCTGTACGCCGTGTTCGGAACGGCCCCGCTCTATCTGGACTCCCTGGGCGCCATCATCGCCGGCCGTGCGCTGGTCGGTGTCACCGAGGCCGCGATCATGACGTGCTGCACCACGCTGATCGGCGACTACTACTCCGGTCACCGGCGGGTGAAGTACCTCGCGCTGCAGACGATGTGCGCCTCCGCGTCGGCCACCGTCTTCTTCGCGATCGGCGGTGCCGCCGGCTCGGCGGGCTGGCGTGTGCCCTTCTGGGTCTACGCCGTGAGCCTGGTGCTCGCCCCGCTGATGGCCACCGCTCTGCCCAACCCGGCTACCCGCACGACCACCGACGAGACCCCGGCCGAGGCGGAGACCCGCCGGGCCTTCCCCTGGCGGCGGTTGGCGGGCATCTGCGCCCTCACCTTCTTCGGGGCGATGGTGTTCTACACCGTCCCGGTGGAGATGTCGTACCTGCTCGACGACCTCGGCGTGGAGAACTCCGGCGTCATCGGCCTGGCCACCGCGATCGCCAGCGCCGCCACCGTCGGCGGAGCGGTCACCTTCGCCCGGCTGGGGCGCTCCCCGGCCCCCATGCTGCCCGCCGTTCTCGCGCTCTGCGCGGTCGGCTTCGGGGTGATGTTCCTGGCGGGCAACGCTCCGTTGCTGGTCGTAGGAGCGGTGATCAACTGTGTGGGTACGGGCATGCTGCTGCCCGCCCTCCTCACCAGCGCGATGTCCCGGTTGGCGTTCGAGGACCGCGGCCGCGGCACCGGGCTGTGGATGGCGGCCTTCTTCGGCGGCGAGTTCGTCTGCCCGCTCGTACTGCTGGCCGTGGAATCGGCGGTCGGCAGCCTCGCCGGTGCGGTGGGCGTGCTGGGGCTGGCCGCCGGCCTCGTCGCGGCGGGTCTCCTGGCGGCCCGCCGCCGCGCCGGCGCCGTCGATCCCCGGCCGCTGCCGGAACAGGTGGCCTGACGGCACACGCTCCACCGGGACCGCCACGATGCGCCGGCGCGCGGCCGCACGCATCGTGGCTGGGCCGTGTCTTTCGGATCATCGCGAAAGACACGGACTGAGGCTCGGCGTCGCCGCGGCTACCGGGGGCGCAGGGCGTGGAGATCCGGCAGAGGGCGTACGCCGACGTGGGGCAGGGTGGTCTTCCGTCCTTGGCTGTCGCACCGACGTACGCGCTGCCTCGGTGGGGACGAGTCCGTCTCCACGACGATGTCCTGGATGTCGGGCCAGGCCCGCTTCCGCATCCCGGGTGGCCTACTTGGCGGCCCAGCAGCCCAAGGTGTTCCGGTTCCCCTCCGCCGCCCGGCGCGGCGCGTCCGGCGATCCCAGCAGACCGTACGGCAGATACCCGGACCGGACACCGAGTTCCCACCCGTGGACCTGGACGGCGAGGCAGGCCAGGGCGAGGGTGCCGAGGGGGAGGAGGGACCGGGGCGCGGGATCACCGGCATCGGCCTCGACGCTCTCCCGGTATGCGACCAGCCGGGCGACGAGGGCGTCCTCGAAGGCGTGCTGGTCGTCGTCGAGGAGTACGCGGAGCAGCCGCTGGTCCGCGCTCAGCGCGTCGCCGACCTCGTCGAGCCGTCGGGCGGCCTCCGCGCGCTCTTCGGCGTCCGGCTTGCGCAGCGGAACCGTGGGCCAGTCGCGGGGCAGATGCCCGGCCGCCTCGGTGAGATAGGGGCACAGGGCGTCCATGGCGGCGAGGTCGGCGGGGTAGGAGACGGAGGTGTACCGGTTGTAGGGCACGCCGTCACGGATGGCGGGCGCGTAGTCGCCGCGCAGCAGCAGCCCGGTGACCCGCTCCCAGTCCCACACATGCCCGCTGACGACACATATCTCGAACATGTCGAGCCAGGTCCGCGCGGTGGGCGCCTCCTGGACGACGTCCCGGAAGGTGATGGGCCCGTCCCCGAACTCGTCGTCGTCCGGGTCCGTGCTGATCCGCTCCCCGACGAGGGGGAACCGGAGTTCCTGGTCCCCGTCCGGGAAGCACATGATGCTCAGCACTCCGTGCACACACTCCGCGGCGGTGACGGCGACCGTGCCGGCCGCAGCGTCGAGCCCCGGCTCCGTCACCGTTCGCGCGGCGACATGGTCGAGCAGTTCGGCCGCCATGGCCCGGATCAGCGTCGGCGAGATGCTGCCGTACCGCAGCGAGTGCCACCGCGTGTAGGCCCGCCCGTCGATGTCGTCGAGCGCCTCGGCCAACCGCTGCTCGCCGACCTGATGACATGGCACATTCCGCACGTAGCCCGTCCCTTCATGAACTCCACGACCGGACGAAGCACGTTATCAACGGGCACTGACAGCACCGTTCGCGTCCACCCGGTGCGACCGCATTCCACTCAGCCCCGCGCCCCCGTGACGAGGTCGCCATTGCCGTTGCCCGTCAGCGTCGCCCCCACCTCCGCGGCCTTGTGCCGCAGCCAGATGTGGGCCGCGTCCTGGGTGTGTACGGGGTGCCACCACAGGGCCTCCTGTACGGGGACGGCCTCGAAGGGGCAGGGCAGGACGCGTACCGCGGCGGAGCGGACCGCCCTGCGGGCCAGGCGTTCCTGGAGCATGGCGATCCGGCGGGTGCCCTCGACCATGTGCGGCAGCAGCTGGAACGTCTGCACGGAGACCTCCACCTGGGGACTGATGCCGAGCATGCTCAGCTGGCGGGCGGCCGGGGCGTCGTAGGGGCGCTGGTAGACGGCCCAGGGCAGCCGGGCCAGGTGGTCGAGGGTGAGGGTGTCGCCGACCTCGGGGTGGTCGTCGGCGATCAGGCACAGCCACCGGTCGCTGTAGAGCTCGACGGCGGGGAAGCCGTCGATGATGCCGTGCGGCATCAGCAGTCCGTCCACGGTGCTCAGCGTGGTCGCCGTGTTCTCCACGACCCCGGGCGCCGGGTGCTGGAAGGTGAACCGGATGCCGGGCGCCTCGTGGTGGACGGCGCGGGCCAGGGCGGCGCCGAACACGGCCGCGCCGTAGTCGGAGGCGAGCAGCGTGAACTCGCGGGACTCGGCGGCCGGGTCGAAGTCGGCCTGGCTGGCGAAGACGCGCTCCAGCAGGTCGCAGGCGGTCGCGCTGCGGTCCCGCAACGCGACGCCGAGCGGCGTCAGTTCGTAGGAGTTGCCGGTCCGGGCGAGCAGTTCGTCGTCGAAGTGGCGGCGCAGCCGGGACAGCGCCGCGCTCATCGCCGGCTGGCTCAGTCCGATGCGTTCGCCGGCCCGCGTGACGTTGCGTTCTTCCAGCAGCGCGCGCAGGGCGACGACCAGATTGAGGTCGAGTCGGGACAGGTTCACCGGGCACCACCTGGCAGGCGAGAGGCATTCACCGTGTGGATGTGGCTCATCCACAGGATTCATTTCCGCGATCGGATGATCCAGGTCAGAGTAGACCGCAACTCAGCGGGAGGAAATCTCATGGCAACGCTCGCGCAACCCGCCGGCCCGTTCGCGCTCGGCACGCTCTCCGCACCGGACGGGAGCCCGTTCCCCGGCCTCGTGGTCCGGGACCGGGTGCTGGACCTGAGCCAGGCCCTGGCCTGGGAGCCGGCCGACGTGCGTTCCGTGCTCGAACGGTGGGAGGACGCCCTCCCCGTCCTGCGCACCCTCGCGGACGAGGACGCCCTGGAGTGGCAGCCGCTGGAGGGCCTGCGAGTGCATGCCCCGGTCGAGCCCCGGCAGATCTTCCACTCCGGTGCCAACTACCGGCAGCACGTCATCGACCTGGAGGTCGCTCACCGTGCCCCCGACGACCCCCGCACGGTCGAGGAGGCACGCGCCGAGATCGCCGCGGTCATGGACCGCCGGGCCGCCGAGGACCTGCCGTATGTGTTCATTGGCCTGCCCACCGCCCTCACCGGCCCGTACGACGACGTCGTACTCCCCTCGTGGGCGCAACAGCCGGACTGGGAGCTGGAGTTGGCGGCCGTCATCGCCAAGCCCGCCTACCGGGTGTCCGTCGAGGAGGCCATGGCGTACGTCGCCGGGTACACCATCGCCAACGACCTCACCGACCGCGCCACCGTCTTCCGCCGGGACATGAAGGCCATCGGCACCGACTGGCTGCGCAGCAAGAACGCCCCCGGTTTCACGCCGCTGGGACCCTGGATCGTCCCGGCCGCGTCGATCGCGGACCCGGGTGACCTGCGGGTCACGCTGAAGCTCAACGGCGAGACCATGCAGGACGAGTCCACCGAGGACATGCTCTTCGGGACAGCCCGCCTGGTGTCGTACATCTCGCAGACCGCCCGGCTGCTGCCCGGCGACCTGGTGCTCACCGGCAGCCCGGCCGGCAACGGCATCCACTGGGGGCGACTGCTGCGCGACGGGGATGTCATGGAGGGGTCGATCACCGGGCTGGGCGTACAGCGCACCCGCTGTGTGGCGGAGACGCCGCGATGAGCCCGAACCGGCACGACCCCGAGGGCGCGATCGCCGAGGCCGCCAAGGCGTATTCCAACTGGGGGCGCTGGGGCGCGGACGACGTGCTCGGCACGCTCAACTTCCTCGACGAGGCCAAGCGCCGGGAGGGTGCCGCGCTGGTGCGGCGGGGCGTGAGTTTCTCGCTGTCGCAGCGGTTCGACATGAACGGGCCGCAGAAGGGCTGGCGGCGCCGGACCAACCCCGTGCACACCATGCTCGACACCGGCACGGACGCGGCCCTGGGCAACCAGGGCTTCCCGCACGGCATCGGCGGCGCCGACGACGTGATCGCGATGCCGCTGCAGTGCTCCACCCAGTGGGACGGGCTCGGGCACATCTTCGACCACGGGTTCGCCTGGAACGGGCGTCGCGCCGACAAGGTGGTCACCTCCGACGGCGACCTCGTCACCGGCATCGAGCACATGGCGCCGTATGTCGCCGGGCGGGGAGTGCTGCTGGACGTGGGCCAAGTGATCGGCCGGGACGGTGAGTTGTCCGATGGCTTCGCCATCACCGAGGAACACCTCATCGCCACTGCCGAGGCCCATGACGTGATCGTGGACCGCGGCGACATCGTCCTCGTACGCACCGGTCAGCTCGCCCGCGCCAAGCGCGACGGCTGGGGCGACTACGCGGGCGGGCCCGCGCCGGGGCTGTCGTTCACCACGGCCGGGTGGCTGCACCGCAGCGAGATCGCCGCGATCGCCACCGACACCTGGGGCTTCGAGGTCCGGCCGAACGAGTTCGAGCACGCCTTCCAGCCGCTGCACCAGGTCGTCATCCCCAACATGGGACTGCTGATCGGCGAGATGTGGGACCTCGACACGCTCGCCGCCGACTGCGCGACCGACGGCGTGTACGAGTTCTGGCTCACCGCCGCCCCGCTGCCCATCACCGGAGCGGTCGGCTCCCCGGTCAACCCGATCGCCGTCAAGTAGCCCGCAGAGCAGGCCGGATGGGTCCTTACGGGACAGCAGCGACGCATCCGGCCCACGCCCACCGCTCCACCCGCTGACGGGTGACTCAGCAGAGCCCCCTGGCCCGTCCTCGCGGCGGGCGAGCCGCACCCCCGCCGCCCGAAGCCGCGCGGCCCAACCTCGGGAGGAATCCCCGACATGGCAACCAATCGCCGAGTCCTGGTCATCGGCGGCGGTGCCTCAGGCAACGCCGTGACCATCCTGCTGCGCCGCGCCGGCATCGCCGTCGACCTGATCGAGGCCAGGCCCGACTGGAACGCCACCACCGGCTCCGGCATCACCCTCCAGGGCAACGCCCTGCGGGTCCTGCGCGAACTGGGTGTGTGGGAGCAGGTGGAGGCCTCCGGATTCCCCTTCGGCACACTGGGCATCACCACCCCCGACGGCACCGTGCTGCACGTCGCCGAGGACATCAAGACCGGCGGTGACGACCTGCCCGCCACTCTCGGCATGCAGCGCCCCCAGCTCCAGCAGATCCTCATCGACACGGTCCGCGCCTCCGGCGCCACCGTGCGCCTGGGCACCACCGCCGAGGCCCTGGAACAGGATGCCGACGGCGTCTCGGTGCGCTTCAGCGACGGCACCGACGGCCGCTACGACGTGGTGATCGCCGCCGACGGCCTCAACTCCGCCACCCGCGCCGCCATCGGCATCACCGAGAAACCCGAGCCGACCGGCATGGCCATCTGGCGCATCGCGGCCCCGCGCCCCGCGGGCGTGGAGCGCAGCGACCTCGCCTACGGCGGCTCGGCCTACATCGCCGGCTACACCCCGACCAGCGAGACCACCCTCTACGCGTTCGTCGTCGAGGGATGCCGCGAGCGTGCCTCCATCGACCCCGCCGACCACGCCGACGAGATGCGCCGCCTGGCGCAGGAGTACGGCGGCGCCTGGCCGGAGATCACCAAGCACATCACCGACCCGACGAAGGTCAACTACACCTGGTTCAACCGGATGCTGGTCGAGGGCTCGTGGCACCGCGGCCGGGTCGTCCTCGTCGGCGACGCCGCGCACTGCTGCCCGCCCACCATCGCCCAGGGCGCGGCCATGTCCCTGGAAGACGCCCTAGTCCTCGCCGAGCTGCTCACGAGCGGACGGGACTGGGACGACGAGCTGTTCCGGGCCTACTACGAGCGCCGCGTCCCCCGGGTGCGGACCGTCGTCGAGGCGTCCGTGCAGATCGGCCAGTGGCAGCTGGACGGCGTGCGCGACGCGGACGTCCCCGGGCTGATCGGTCGCACCATGAGCATGCTGAAGGAGCTGCCGTGACATCCCCCACCGTGGATGTGCACGCCCACGTCCTGCTGCCCGAAGTCGACGCCCTGGTGGCGGACCTGCCGGGACTGGCCGGGGCCAGGGCCCTCGACGCCCGCCGCAACGGTCCCGCGGCCCTCGCCGTCAGCGGCCCCATGGTCCGCGAGCGCGCCCCCAGGATGACCGACGTCGGCGCACGGCTGGCCGCCATGGACGCGCAGGGCGTCGACGTGCAGCTGGTCAGCCCGTCCCCCTCGCACTACCACTACTGGGCGGACGAGGAGACGGCCGAGAAGGTCTACCGGCTCGCCAACGAGGCGACGGCCGCCCACTGCGCCCAGGCTCCCGGACGGCTCCACGGCCTCGGGCTCGTGCCCCTGCAGCATCCGCAGCAGGCCGTGCGCGCCCTCGAACACGCCCTGGAGCAGGGCCTGTCGGGAGTCGAGATCTCCAGCCACGCCCCCGGCCGCGAGCTGTCCGATCCGGCGTACGAGCCCTTCTGGTCCCGCGCCGAGGAGAGGGGCGCGATCCTCTTCCTGCACCCCTTCGGCTGCACGCTCGACGAGCGCCTGGACCAGTGGTACCTGTCCAACACGGTCGGCCAGCCGGTGGAGAACGCGGTCGCGCTGTCGCACCTGATCTTCTCCGGCGTGCTGGACCGGCACCCGTCGCTGAAGCTGATCGCGGCGCACGGTGGCGGCTACCTGCCCACCCACATCGGCCGCTCCGACCACGCCTGGTCGACCCGCTCCGACGCGGGCGCCGACTGCGCCCACCTGCCCAGCAGCTACCTCAAGCGCCTGTACTTCGATTCCCTCGTCCACGACCCGCACGTGCTGCGCGAGCTCGTCCGGACCGCGGGCGCGGACCGGGTGCTGCTCGGCTCCGACTACGCCTTCGACATGGGCACCGAGGACCCGCTCGCCGCCCTGCGCGCCGCCCGGCTGCCCGACCCCGACTTCCACGCCGTACGCGGTGCGAACGCCGCCGCGTTGCTCAACCTCGCCTGAGGAGGGCCCCACATGTCCAACCGCCTGCTCACCCACCTGCGGCACGTCGACCTCGCCGTGCCCGACTACGACAAGCAGCTCGACTTCTACGCCGGCGTCTGGGGCCTGACCAAGGTCGCCGAGGACTCCGGCATCTCGTTCCTGGCCGCCGAGGGCAGTCCCGAGCAGTACGTCGTACGGCTGCGCAAGGCCGACGAGAAGCGCCTGGACCTGGTCTCCTACGGGGTGGCGAACGCGGCCGACGTGGACACGCTCGCCGAGCAACTCTCCGTAGCAGGCGTGCAGTTGATATCGCAGCCGGGCAAGGTGGACACCCCCGGCGGCGGCTACGGCTTCCGCTTCTTCGACGTCGACGGGCGCACCATCGAGGTGTCCGCCGACGTCGAGGTCCGGCAGCACCGCAAGATCGAGGAGAAGGAGTCGATCCCGGTCAAGCTGTCGCACGTCGTGCTGAACTCACCGGACCTGGACAAGACCAAGGCGTGGTACGAGGAGCACCTCGGCTTCCGGCTGTCCGACACGCTCGGCCATCCGCACATCGGTGACGTCATGCACTTCATGCGGATCAGCAACCAGCACCACTCCATGGCCATCGCCAAGGGCCCGCACACCTCCCTGCACCACATCTCCTTCGAGATGCGCGGCATCGACGAGTACATGCGCGGCTCCGGCCGGGTGATGCGGGCCGGCTTCAGGAAGATCTGGGGGCCGGGCCGGCACATGGCGGGCGACAACACCTTCACGTACTTCCTCGACCCGCACGGCAACACCGTCGAATACACCACGGAGTTGGAGCTGCTGGACGAGGACACCTGGCACCCGCACGTCTACGACTTCTCCCAGCCCGAGGTCACCGACCAGTGGGGCACCGCCAATCCCATGAACGAGCTGGTCACCAAGGAGTCCTTCAACGACGTCGACCGAGGCGTGTTCGTAGCCCCGCCGGTCTGATCCGCAAGCACCCCCGGTCACCGGGGGTGCGGCAGCCCTGTCACGCCCTGACTCCCCGCCGCGCCCCCGGCCTCGTTCCCCTGTGCTCCTTCCGCCGTCCTCCCGTCGACAGGACCCCCCATGCGTTTCGCCGCGTACGAGTACCGCAACCGACGCCACGTGGCCGTCGTCGAAGAGGACGGCACGCTCTACCCACTTCCCGGAGTACGTTCCCTGGCCGGGCTCCTCGCCGACGGCGACGGCCTGCCCCAACTGCTCGACACGGGCGCGGCGATGCTCGACGTCCCGGCCGGCCCGCACGTCTCGGACGTACGGCTGCTGCCGCCGCTGCAGCCGCCCACCGTGCGGGACTTCGTCACCTTCGAGGAGCACGTCGAAGGCGTACGGCGCTCCGTGGACGGCACCGCCGGCGTGCCCGAGCGGTGGTACGCGGCGCCGACCTTCTACTTCACCAACCCCTACGCGGTGTACGGCCCGCACGACGACATCCCGATGCCGCCGGGGTCGGCCGTACTCGACTTCGAACTCGAAGTCGCCGCCGTGATCGGCCGCGAAGGCCGCGACCTCACCCCCGAGCAGGCCCGGGACCACATCGTCGGCTACACGGTCTTCAACGACTGGTCCGCCCGCGACCTGCAGTCCGCCGAGATGAAGGTCGGCCTCGGCCCCTGCAAGGGCAAGGACACCGCCACCACCCTCGGCCCGTACCTGGTCACCGCCGACGAACTGGAGCCGTACCGCGACGCCGACGGCTTCCTGCGGCTGGCGCTCACCGCTTCCGTGAACGGCGAGGTCGTCGGCAAGGACCTGCTGTCCAACATGAGCTGGACCTTCGAGGAGATGGCCGCCTACGCCTCCCGCGGCACCTGGGTACGCCCGGGAGACGTGCTCGGTTCCGGCACCTGCGGCAACGGCGGCTGCCTGGCCGAGCTGTGGGGTGTGCGCGGCAGACAGGATCCGCCGCCGCTGAAGCCCGGCGACACGGTGACGCTCACCGTGGAGGGCATCGGTTCCGTGTCCAACACCGTCGTCCCGGGCGCGGCACCGGTGCCGCTGCCGACGGGCCGCCGCCGCAGCCGGGAGCGGCCATGACCGCTCCGTACACCAAGAGGCTGCTCGGCAAGGTCGTGGTCGTCACCGGCGCGGCCCGCGGCCAGGGCGCCGCCGAGGCCGAGGCGCTGACCCGCGAGGGCGCCCAGGTGATCGCCACCGATGCCGTCGACGCCCCGGGATGCCGCAGGCTCGACGTGACCAGCGAGCAGGACTGGGCCCGACTCGCCGCCGAACTGGGGGAGTCGTACGGCCAGGTGCACGGCCTGGTCAACAACGCCGGCATCACCTGGCGCGCCCGCCTCGACGACGTACGCCCCGAGGACATGGCCCGCGTCCACGCCGTCAACGTCACCGGACCGCTGCTCGGCATCCAGTACCTGGCACCGCTGATGCGCCCCGGGGCATCGATCGTGAACGTCGGCTCGTCGGCGGCGCTGACCGGCCACTACCCGGTGGCGTACACGGCGAGCAAGTGGGCGCTGCGGGGCCTGTCGGCCACCGCCGCCATGGAACTGGGACCACGTGGCATCCGCCTGAACACCATCCACCCCGGCTACATCGAGACCGAGATGACTGCCTCCGCCGCACCCGCCTTCCGCGAGGCCAACCTCAGCGGGACACCGCTCGGCCGCACCGGCACCGTCGACGACATCACCCCGCTCGTCACCTTCCTCCTCTCCGACGACGCGTCCTTCATCACCGGCGCGGAGATTCCCGTGGACGGCGGACTCACCGCACACGGCGGCGCCAAGCCGATCTCGGACGCCGTACGCAACTAGCAGGGACGGAAGGGTCCTTCGTTTCATGGACAAGGTAAGTGCGAGTGCTTCGTGGGCGGTTGCCGAGAGTCAGTGGGCGGTGAAGCCACCATCGACGGGGAGAGCTGTTGCGGTGACGAAGCCGGCGCCGGGGCTGCACAGCCACAGGACGGCCGCTGCGACCTCGTCCGCCCTCCGTTCCTCGACCCGCGTGCCCAGGATTTCTACGCCGACATCGACGAGGCGAAGAACCAGCTGGTCGCGGTACTCCGCGCGACCGCCGGACGCGACCCGCTGGACCAGCAGGTGACCGAACTCATCGGCGAGCTCTCCGCCCGCAGCACCGATTTCAGCACCCGCTGGGCCAAGCACGACGTGCGCCGCCACTCGCGCGGACGCAAGGTCGTCCACCACCCGGCCGTCGGCAGGATGGACCTCGCCTACGACGACTTCGCGCTGCACGGCGACCCGCACGTCTCCATCACCACCTACACCGCAGATCCCGGCACGCCCAGCGCGGACGGTCTCACCCTGCTGGCGACCTGGGCCGATACGCAGAAGCACGCGAACAGGCCGACTATCCCAACCGAGAACGCGTAGGCCGGGGCACCCCGTACACCGCCAACCTCGACGTACCCTTGCGGCGACGAAGACCGGACTGTCGTCCGTGAACTCCTGAACCGCCTCAGCAGCAGGGCCCACGAGGAGGCAGCGAGGTATGGGCAAGGGACTGCGGCTCCAGCAACAGTCGACTGCCGTGCGTGGACGCCTTCTCGGCCAACTGCTCCACGGCGCGGTCGGCCCAGACGCGCTGTATGTCCTCCAGGTCGGGCAGGAAGGTGCCCGGCACGCTCTGCGCTGGGGGGCCCGGTCTCCGCCGCCTACATCGTCTTCGCCGTCGTCACGGGCGCCGGCAGCGTCACCTGAGTCGTCGCGCGGAGGATCTTCGCGGGTCACAGCACCCAGCAGGTCATAGTCGGCTCGCAGGCCGCGAGGCCTGTCCGGTGAGCGCCTGGGCGATCTGCAGAGCTGACCGACGCGGGACCATTCGACGAGTACCACGTCACCGGGGCGGAGGATGGATTCCAGGTCGGCGGCAGCGATGGCGTTGTCGCCTACCCGCGCGATGTCCGGGACGTGTGTCGCGCCGATGCGCCCGCACCGCCCACGAGCAGCCTCGATCCGTCTGCCGGAGGCCGGGCCGGGCGCCCGGCGAAGAGCAGCCACCGGTCGACCTGCGCAGCTGGGCCCTTTGTGCCCGGCGCTCCTGGATGTCCACCGCCCGGGGAGATGGGGCAGCGAACCCAACCCAGTGAGCGGGCCCGGGCTCGCTCACGGTTCGGGGCAGTCCTCGTCGGACCCCTCGGTGTGCCACCCGCTCTCGCTCGTGACCCGGACCCTCACCGGGTCGGCCGAGGGCCTGCCGAGGTGGTGTGCGGCGGCGGCCGTGCAGGTCAGCTGCCGGGTGGCTGTGCGCGTCAACGCCCGCATTCCGGAGGGGAGTTCCACCGAGAGTGTGTCGCCGTTGGCGGTCACGGTGGGGGCGTCCGACGGGCGGTCTCCGAACTCGTCGGCGGTGGGCGGCGGGAGCGGTGCGGAGGTCGGCGGTGCGGGCATTTCGGTGGTGAGGCCCTTGCCGGCTTCGGCGGACGTCGGTCCGCGCATCAGCAACTGCAGCGCCGCCCCGGCGTCCGTGGGGTGGGCGGTCGAGCGCGGGACCGCGACGAGGGTGTCACCGTGGACGAAGTAGACCTGTGTGATCGGGGGGATCCCGCTCGCGGGGCCACCGGCCTCCACCACCCCGGTCGCGGGGATCTCGCAGGACGAGAGCGCGAAGAGGGAAGCCAGCAGTGCGAGAGCGCGGACGGCATTCATGACCTGCCCTCCTCGGGTGACTCACGGTCACGCTGGTCACCGGCGACCGCGTCCTGGTCGACGGCGACGGCCGGGTCTCCGGGGTGGAGCGGGCCCCGGGCCGGAAGGACATACCCTTCTCGATCCGGGAGGTCGCCGGACACACCCGGGTCGTCCCCGGTGACGCCGAACTGCTGCTGGCCCAGCGCAAGTTGGACACGCGGCTGTTCGACGTGACCCAGCTGATCAAGGATGGCTACGACGACGCGGGCCGCTCCGACGTCCCGCTGATCGTCACGTTCAAGGGCAAGAAGACGCCCTAGATGAGCCCGTTCACCGCGGCCGGGGCCCGGATGGGCCGTGCGCTGCCCGTGGTCAACGGCAAGTCGATGCGGTCCGTCAAGAAGCGGACGGCCGACTTCTGGGACACCGTCACCGCCGCCGGATCCGGGGCCGTCGAGAAGGTCTGGCTGGACGGCCGCCGCAAGGCCTCCCTCGACAAGAGCGTCCCGCAGATCGGCGCGCCGACGGCCTGGGCCGCCGGGTACGACGGCACCGGGGTCAAGGTCGCGGTCCTGGACACCGGAGTCGACACCGGCCACCCGGACCTCGCGTCCCAGGTGGTCGAGGAGAAGGACTTCTCGGGCTCCGACGGCCCCGGCGACAAGTTCGGCCACGGCACGCACGTGGCGTCCACCGTGGCCGGCACCGGCGCCAAGTCGGACGGCAGGTTCAAGGGCGTGGCGCCGGGCGCGAAGATCCTCAACGGCAAGGTCCTGGACGACACCGGCTCCGGCTCGGACTCCGGGATCATCGCCGGCATGGAGTGGGCGGTGGCCCAGGGCGCGGACGTCGTCAACCTCAGCCTCGGCGGCACCGACCTGCCCGGCACCGACCCGATGGAGGAGGCGGTCGACCGGCTCTCCGCCGCCTCCGACACGCTCTTCGTCGTCGCGGCGGGCAACGAGGGCGAGTCCGGCGAGGGCACGGTCGGCTCGCCCGGCAGCGCGGACGCCGCGCTCACCGTCGGCGCCGTCGACAAGTCCGACGCCCTCGCCGACTTCTCCAGCCGCGGTCCGCGCGTCGGGGACAGCGGGGTCAAGCCCGACCTGACCGCGCCCGGTGTCGAGATCACCGCCGCGGCGGCGGCCGGCTCTCTCGTCGAGAGCGAGTACCCCTCCGGCGTCCCCGGCTACGCCACCCTCGACGGTACGTCCATGGCGACCCCGCACGTCGCGGGCGCCGCCGCCCTCCTCGCCCAACAGCACCCCGACTGGAGCGGCGAGCGCCTCAAGGCGGTCCTCACCGGTTCCGCCAAGCCGGGGACGTACAGCTCCTTCCAGCAGGGCACCGGACGTACGGACCTGGTCCGGGCGCTGGAGCAGAGCGTCGTCACCGAGCAGGGTCCGCTCGACTTCGGTGAGCAGCAGTGGCCGCACGCCGACGACAAGCCGTCCACCAAGCAGCTCACGTACCGCAACCTCGGCACCGAGCCGGTCACCCTGGACCTGTCCGTCGACGCCTACACGGTGGCCGGAAAGCCCGCCGCCGAAGGCATGTTCAGCGTCTCACCGCAGCGGATCACCGTCCCGGCGGGCGGCACGGCGAGCGCCGAGGTCACCGCGGACACCCGCGCGGGCGGCGCCGACGGCAGCTTCGGCGGCTCGGTGCAGGCGACCTCCGCCGACGGCAAGGTCCAGGTGCGGTCCGCCGTCGGCGTGGCGCGCGAAGTGGAGTCGTACAGCCTGACGCTGAAGCACATCGACGAGGACGGCCGGCCGACCGGCGACGCCGCGACCGCGGTCGCCGGCCTCTACAGCGACCTCTACGCCGAGTGCGCCGACGAGCAGGACGGCGAGCTGACGGTACGGCTGCCCAAGGGCGACTACATCCTCAGCGGTGTGATCCACCCGCAGACCTCGTCCCTGGCCCACGCCGTCCTGCTGGAGCCGAAGTTCCGGCTGGACGGCGACAAGACGGTCACCGTCGACGCCCGGCGGGCGAAGCCGGTGGACATCACCGTGCCGGACCCGGCGGCCGAGAACACCGACGCCACGGTCGCGATCGGCTTCGGGCGGGGCGAGGGGCTGAGCGACGGCTCCCTCCAGTACCTGATGCCCACCTTCGAGGGCTCGCGGTTCGGGCGGCTCGGCGGCGGGGAGGCCGTGGAGAGGCTGACCGCCCTGTACTCCGGCAACTGGACCGCGAAGGCCGGGGACGGCAGGCCGGTCAACTACCACGCCGCCTGGTACCGGAAGGGCAGCCTGGACGGCTTCACCGCGCGGGTCGAGCGCAGGCAGTTGGCGAAGGTCGACCTGCAGGTGGGCGAGGCGGTCGACGGCCGGCGCGTCCAGGCGGAGGTGAGCCCGCACCTGCCGGACGGCGACCTGGTGCGCGGTTTCACCGACATGCGGGGTGATCTCCCGTTCCGGAGCACCGAGTACATCCTCGACAACGGCGTGAAGTGGTCGGTGCGCACCTGGCAGGTCTCGGGCGAGGGCCGGGAGTCGGTCTTCGAGAACTTCCTGATGAGGATGGACCAGACCTGGAAGGCGGGCCACAGCTACCGGGAGCGGTTCGGTGTCGGCGTCTTCGGCCCGGCCTTTGGCGGCCCCGACTCCCCCGGACCGGCCAGGGGCTTCCCCGGCGCCGGCCGCTCCGGCAACACCCTCCGGGCGTATCTGCCGCTGTTCGGTGACGGCGGCGGGCACTGGGGCACCAGCGACACGACCTCCGTGACGACCAGGCTGGAGGCGGACGGCAAGGAGATCTCCGACGAGTACGGCATCCCGCCGACCGACGGCGTCACCGAGTACACGGTTCCCGCCGAGGACACCGCGTACACGCTGACCGTGGACAACTCCCGCGACCCGGCCGTGTACGCCGTCAGCACCCGCGTCCGCGCGGAGTGGACCTTCCGCTCCGCCCGGACCCCCGAGGGCGACTTCGCCGCGCTGCCGCTGTCGACGGTCCGCTTCAGCCCCGACCTGACCCTGGCCAGCACGGCGAAGGCGGGCCAGCGCTTCAAGGTTCCCTTCACCGTCGAGGGCGCGGCGGCCGGGCAGCGACCCGCGAAGCTCGCCTTCCAGGTGTCGTACGACGACGGCGCCACCTGGCAGCCCGCCAGGGCCGTCGGTGGCACGCACCTGTCGCTGAAGCACCCGGCGAAGGCGGGCTCGGTCTCCCTGCGCGCCGAACTGACGGACCGCAACGGCAACACGCTCGTCCAGACGATCGAACGCGCCTACCTCACCACCCCGTAACCCCTGGTGCCTCACGCTGCCCGGGAGCGTACGCGCTGTTCGAAGCCGCTTGGGCAAGCGCGACCGACCTGGCCACCTTCCTCGATCCGAGACGGCCCCGCATCGATGAGCAGGCCGCCAAGGTCCTGCGCGCCCTGTGCTCCGGCGCCACCGACGAGGCAGCCGCACGGGAACTGGGCATGTCGCTGCGCACCTACCGCCGCCGGGTCGCGGAGCTGCTCGCCGGCCTGGAGGCGGCCTCACGGTTCCAAGCCGAGTACGGGCGGGGGAGTTGGGGCTGATCCGCAGCTGATCCACACGGCACGGGTCGAGGCGGCGCACAGGACTTCGAACTGGCGGCGCAGTTGGCGGCCGAGGACCGGATCCGCCTGGTCGTAAGAAACCCGTTGTCGCGACCGACGACGCTGTGGTTACGATGCGCGACGACCCATCTCACAGCGACGGTCAACGTCGTATCGACGGTCGACCTCGTATCGGGGAACGCAGAAGGGGACACGTTGCAGTCGGCGTCACGCGCCACGGGTGGTGAGCGAGCAGGCCGCAGGCCGCGCAACGCACAGGCCACCTGGTGGCCGCTGATTCGAAGACTCACCACGCACCGCTGAGCCTTGCCGCGAGCTCTGCCGCCAGGCACGGCGCGGTTCCACGTGCCCACCTCTTCTCATCCGGCCGGTATCCGGCATGCCCGCGGCCCGTCGCGCCCTCGCGCGGACCCGGCGCCCGCCTGCGCCCCGGCCCTTCCCTCACGAGGCCATGAACAACAAGAGATTTCTGCCTGCGCTGCTCGTCGTGGCGCTGATCGGCACCATCGTCGAGCTGGACATGTCCGTGCCCAGCTTCCCCGACATCGCACGGGCGCTGGACGCGTCCGAGTCGTCGGTCCAACTGACCTTCACCTACAACTTCTTCGGCTACTGCCTGGGTGCCCTCGCCTACGGGCCGCTGTCCGACCGGTTCGGCCGGCGCGGCGTCATGCTGGCCGGAAACACCGTCATGCTGGCCGGCGCGCTGGGCTGCGCCATCGCGCCGACCATCGAGTTCCTGCTGGCGTCCCGGTTCGTGCAGGGTGTCGGCGCCAGCACATCCGTCGTGCTCGTGTTCGTGATCATCGCGGACGTCTACGAGGGCACCGAGCTGCTCAGGATGTTCGGGCTGACCAACGCCGCCATGTCCACCTTCATGACGGCGGCCCCGGCCCTCGGCGGCCTGGTCAACCGCACGATCGGCTGGCGCAGCAACTACGCGGTGGTCTTCGGCATCACCCTGGTGTCGCTGCTGCTGATGGCGCTGTTCCTGCCCGAGACCCGGGCCGAACGGGTCAAGGTCGGCGTCCGGCAGGTGGCGGGCGACTACCGACGGCTGCTGGGCAGCAAGGAGTTCGTCGCCGCGTCGCTCGTACCCAGCCTGCTGTTCGCGGCGTACATGGTGTTCATCGCCGCCGGCTCGTTCCTGTACACGGACACCTTCGGCCTGTCCACGCTCGCCTTCGCGGGCAATCTGCTGGTCATCGTCGCGTCGTTCGCCGTCACCAGCCTCTTCGCCGCGAGGCTCATGACCCTCCTCGGCGGACCCGGACGCACCGTGGCGTGCGGCATCGCCGCGACGGTGATCGGGGTCGTGCTGTTGCTCGCCCTCGGTGACGGCCCGGTGTCCACCACCCTGTCGCTGGCCGCGTTCTGCGTCGGCTTCGCCGCCGTCTACCCCGTCGTCTTCGGCCGGTCCCTCCAGGTCTTCCCCGAACTGCAGGGAGCGGCGTCCTCGCTGAACATGAGCGGCCGGGCGCTGCTGGTCACCCTCTTCACCGGTGTCGCGAGCAGCCTGTTCACCGGCGACGTCACCGTCACCGCCGGGGTGATGGCCGTGGCCACCGCCGTGGCCGCACCCCTGGCCTTCCTCAAGCCCCGGGCCGCGAGGTCCTAGGTCCAAGGCCTGATCGAAAAGGCATCACTCTTGCTGTTAGCGTGCAGCTGCACATCATTCGCAATAACGTCGGAGGACGTTGGACATGGCGGTTTACACGCTCCCGGAGCTTCCGTACGACTACTCGGCGCTCGCGCCGGTCATCAGCCCGGAGATCATCGAGCTGCACCACGACAAGCACCACGCGGCATACGTGAAGGGCGCGAACGACGCGTTGGAGCAGCTCGCCGAGGCGCGGGACAAGGAGTCGTGGGGCTCGATCAACGGTCTGGAGAAGAATCTGGCCTTCCATCTCTCCGGGCACATCCTGCACTCGATCTACTGGCACAACATGACCGGCGACGGCGGCGGCGAGCCGCTGGAGAAGGACGGCGTGGGCGAGCTGGCGGACGCGATCGCCGAGTCCTTCGGGTCCTTCGCCCACTTCAAGGCGCAGCTGTCCAAGGCGTCGGCGACGACCCAGGGTTCGGGCTGGGGCGTGCTGGCGTACGAGCCGTTGAGCGGTCGCCTCATCGTCGAGCAGGTCTACGACCATCAGGGCAACGTCGGCCAGGGCTCGACCCCGATCCTGGTCTTCGACGCCTGGGAGCACGCCTTCTACCTGCAGTACCGCAACCAGAAGGTCGACTTCATCGAGGGCATGTGGCAGGTCGTCAACTGGCAGGACGTGGCCAAGCGCTACGCCGCCGCCAAGGAGCGCGGCGACAGCCTGCTGCTCGCGCCGTGAAGCGGTGACCGCATCCGCCCAGACGTCCTGCCAGTGATCGTCTTCTCAACCTTCACTTGCAGGCGGCACGACGAAGGGCTCCCGCACGGACGTGACGTGCGGGAGCCCTTCGGGGTCCGGAGGGAGTGGATGAGCGTCAGCGGTGGACGGGCGCGGCCGGCAGTACGTGGTCGCCGACCTTGTCCGTGCTCAGGCACAGCGAGCAGACGACGGCGTCATGCGTCCGGCAGGCCGCCAGGTCCGGGCGCTCGTAGGGCTGGTGGCAGACATGGCAGTCGTACGTCGTCGCACTCGGGTTGCCCTCCGCGTCCAGCAGCGGCTCGTCGATGCCGTCGTCGGCGCGGCGCAGGTAGTACTTGCCCTGGGTGACGACGGCCATGAGCGGGGTGAGGGCGAACGCGATCACGGCCGCGGCGACCGGGGAGTACGGCTGCAAGGTGTCGCCCAGCGCGTGGAAGTACATCGCGATCGACAGACCGGAGGCGGCGACGAAGGCCACCACGCCGACCGGGTTGACCGCGTACAGCATGCCCCGGCGGAACTCCGGCTGGAGCGGGGACAGCTTCAGTACGTACTTGTTGACGCCGATGTCGGTGGCGACGGTGACGACCCAGGCGATGGCGCAGTTCGAGTAGAAGCCCAGGATGCTGTTGAGGAAGCTGAACATGTCGGCCTCCATCAGGGCCAGCGCGAAGCCCAGGTTGACCAGGACGAAGACCATGCGGCCGGGGTAGCGCCCGGTGACGCGTGTGAAGGAGTTCGTCCACGCCAGTGAACCGGAGTACGCGTTCGTCACGTTGATCTTGATCTGGCTGATCACGACGAGGGCCACGGCCAGCGGGACGACCATCCAGGACGGCATCATCGCGTCGAAGGCGCCGCGGAACTGCTGGATCGGCTCGGGGGCGGCGGCCGGGCCGACCTTGGCGAGGATGTATACGGCGAGGAAGACACCGATGGCCTGCTTCAGCGCGCCGAGCACCACCCAGCCGGGGCCGGCCATGACCACCGCCGTCCACCAAGTGCGCTTGTTCGCCTCGGTCTTGGGCGGCATGAAGCGCAGGTAGTCGATCTGCTCGCCGATCTGTGCGATCAACGACAGGCACACGCCCGCGCCCAGCAGCACGGACGCGGTGTTGACGCCGCCGTCGCCATCCGTGCCGGCGTAGGCCAGGAAACGGTCGACCGTGCCGGGGTCGGTGGCGATCAGGTAGACCAGCGGGGCGACCATCAGCAGCAGCCAGACCGGGGTCGTCCACACCTGGAGCTTGCTCAGCGCCTTCATGCCGTAGACGACCAGCGGGATCACCATCAGCGTGGACACCAAGTAGCCCAGCCACAGCGGCATTCCGAGGCCGAGCTTCAGGCCCTGGGCCATGATCGAGCCTTCGAGGGCGAAGAAGATGAAGGTGAAGCTGGCGAAGATGACGCTGGTCAACACCGAGCCGTAGTAGCCGAAGCCGGAGCCGCGGGTGATCAGGTCGAGGTCGATGTTGTAGCGGGCGCCGTAATACGCCAGGGGGAAGCCCGTGATGAAGATGACGACGGCGGCGACCGCGATCGCCACGAGCGCGTTGCCGGTGCCGTGGGCCAGGCCGATGCCGGCGCCGATGGAGAAGTCGGCCATGTAGGCGATGCCGCCGAGTGCCGTGGTGGCCACGACCATGGGGGTCCAGCGGCGGTAACTGCGGGGCGCGAAGCGGAGGGTGTAGTCCTCCAGGGTCTCCTTGATCGCCTGATCGGTACCGCGCGCCGACTGCGGCGCGGTTCCCGGTTCGGTGACTTCTGCCAGTCGTGGCTCGGTGCTCACGCCTCGCCTCCTTGCTGCGGGTGGGGGACTGCAGTCGTGGCCATGAGGAGGGACGCTAGGCAGGAGTCGTTACACCTAAATACTTCCTGGATGAAGGAACTGTTTCCGACGGCTCCTCAGATCGCGAGCCTCGGCGTGCCGTGAGAATATATTGGGATTTTTCCTCTTAATCTCTTCTCACTGTACGAAGTCGATCCCGCATGGATCGCAACTCCCCTCACTCCATCGGAGATGACATGCACAAGCTTCGCAAGGCTGCCGTCCTGGTCGTCGCCCTTGGCAGCGTCGGACTCCTGGGCACCGGCACGGCCACCGCTCAGGGCCTCGACGGTGGCGGCGGCAAGGGCGGGGACAAGGTCAGCATCCTGCAGAGCTCCTCCTGCAAGTCGCACGACCTCAACGTCGACGTCCTCGGCCAGGTCGGTGTGCTCAACGGCGCGCTGGGCAACGCGCTCGGCGGCGAGGGCAACTCGGGTGGGCAGGACGACACCCACCTGGGCTCGGGCATGGGCTGCAACAACTCGGGCTTCTAGGTCGGGGCCTTCCGGTGGAGTACGGAATCCCGGAAGCCGGTCAGGGCCTGGTCCGCGTACATGGACCAGGCCCTGACCGGTCCAGGTGCCCGTATACGTGTCATGCGGCGCGTACAGCCCGCTGACAAGGGCCCCCGCAGCCGCTTGGCCTCGATCGCCTTCGTCCCCGCGTGCAGGGCCGTGGTGCCCTCGAGCCCGGCCGCTGCGAAGGCGGCACGCTCCTCGGACTTCCCCGGCGCGCGCCGCCACCTCTCGACGCCGAGCCGGCGAGGTCGCGGAAGAGGCGAGCTTCTGCACGGGCTTGCGCACGGATCAGGTCACTTTCACCCGGGTGTCGGTGATCACCTGGGCGGCGAGGTGAAGGGCCTCGTCGACGGACGCGGCCCGCGCCACGACGTGCCCGACCCGGCCGGAACTGTCGGCCGGCTCGGGCACGCGTTGCCCGGGACGGATATGGATCCGGCTGTGGGTGCCGGGCACGTCGGGGATGACGACGTCCTCCAGAACTCCCGCCCGCTCGGGCAGCACAAAGCGCACCGCGGCCGCCGCGTCACGGGTCGGCGCGGTGTGCGGCAGCTGCCCGGTCACGGCCTGCAGATAGGCGGCGGCCTCGCTGACGCCGGTCGCGGCCTCGACGATCTCGCAGATGTTGTCCCCGGGCAGCCGGGCCCCGGTCTCGATGACGACCGGCTCTCCGCCGGGAAGGATCTTCACCTCGGTGTGGGCGATGCCGTTGCGCACCCCGACGGCGAGCGCGGCGCGCGCCGCGGCGTCCTGGATCGCCCGCACCGTGCGCGCGTCGAGCCCGGCCGGACAGGAGTGTCCGGTCTCCACCCGGTACCTGCCCGCCGTGGTGTCCTTGCGGACCACGGGCAGCGGGTACGGCACCCCGTCGTGCACGACCGTGTCGGCGGAGAACTCCTCGCCGGGCACATAGCTCTGCAGCAGCACGCGCGAGTCCAGCGGCAGACCGTGCGGCTCGGCCCGCGTGAACCGCCCGGCGGCGGCCACGGCGGCATCGAGCCCGTCCGGGCCCGCCACGACGCTCACGCCCCAGGAGCCGCCCTGCTCGGCGGGCTTCACGACGAGCGGCCACCCCAACCGGCCGGAAGCGGCCACCTGGTGGGCCTGCTCGGCGGTGGCGACCACCGCGTCCGCAGGGGCCGCCACACCCGCCGCACGGAACGCCTCCGCCATGGCGATCTTGTTGCGCGCGGCCTTGGCGCGCAGCGGATCGTTGCCCGGCAGCCCGAGGCGCGCGGCGAGCATGGCCGCGAGAGGGGTCAGCAACTCCCAGCAGACGGCGACACCCGCGATGCGGTGCGTGCGGCAGAACGCCTCCATGTCGTCCAACGCGCGTGCGGAATCAGCCAGTTCGGTCAGACACACCCCGGCGAGGCCGCGGGCCAGCCAGGGCTCGTAACCGGCGTGAACCCGCTCGTCGGTGGCCGCGTACAGCCGTATGCCCAACCGGGCCGCGGCCCTCACAAGGAAGGGTCCCGCGTTGCCCAGGGGCTCGATCACCATCACGCCGGGCATGTCCGGCTCGTCGCTGCTGTCCACCCGCCCAGTGGATCGGTCGCGGCGGTGCACCGTCCATCGGGCTGTTCTCTGAAAACAACTCCTTGATGGCAGCGCCGAGTTGGCCGAAGGTACAACGATCACACCCTGTCGGGGTCGGCCAGAAGCGAAGCCGGTGGCGCCGGGTCAGCGGCGCAGCCCCAGCGCCTCCCCGCCCGCATACCGGGCCTGTGCGCCCAGCTCCTCCTCGATGCGGACGAGCTGGTTGTACTTGGCGGTGCGGTCGGCGCGGGACAGCGAACCGGTCTTGATCTGGCCGCATCCGGTGGCGACGGCGAGGTCGGCGATGGTGGTGTCCTCGGTCTCGCCGGAGCGGTGGGACATCACGACGGTGTAGCCGGCGCGGTGCGCGGTGGCGACGGTGGCCAGCGTCTCCGTGAGGGTGCCGATCTGGTTCACCTTCACCAGGATCGAGTTGGCGATGCCGTCCCGGATCCCGGCGCGCAGCAGCGTCTCGTTGGTGCAGAAGACGTCGTCGCCGGTGAGCTGGCAGCGCTCGCCCAGCCGGGCGGTCAGCGCGCGCCAGCCGTCGTGGTCGTCCTCGGCCATCGCGTCCTCGATCGAGGCGACGGGGTAGCGGTCGACGAGGGTGGCGAGGTAGTCGGCGTGTTCGGCGGACGTGCGGCGGACGCCCTCGCCCGTGTAGTCGTAGATCCCGTCGTGGAAGAACTCCGACGTGGCCGGGTCCATGACGAGGGTGATGTCGGTGCCCGGCTTGTAGCCGGTCTGCTCGATGGCCCGTACGACGAAGTCCAACGCCTCGTCGGCGGTGCGCAGGTCGGGCGCGAAGCCTCCCTCGTCGCCGACGTTCACGCCGTGGCCGGCCGCGATCAGGTTGCCGCGCAGGGTGTGGAAGACCTCCGAGCCCATGCGGACGGCCTCGGCGAAGGTGGCCGCGCCGATGGGGGCGATCATGAACTCCTGGAAGTCCAGCGGATTGTCCGCGTGGGCACCGCCGTTGACGATGTTCATCATCGGCACCGGCAGCAGACGGGCGTCGACTCCGCCGACGTAGCGGTACAGCGGCAGGCGGTGGGCGGCCGCGGCGGCCTTGGCGGTGGCCAGGGAGACGCCGAGCAGGGCGTTGGCGCCGAGCCGTGACTTGGTGTCCGTGCCGTCCAGCTCGATCATGGTGCGGTCCACGGTCGCCTGGTCCTCGGCGTCGAGCCCGATCACGGCGTCCGCGATGCTCTCGTTCACCGCGTCGACCGCGCGCCGAACTCCCTTGCCGTGGAAGCGGGTCGGATCCCCGTCGCGCAGTTCCACCGCCTCTCGGGCGCCGGTCGAGGCTCCGGACGGGACCGCGGCGCGGCCGAGCGATCCGTCCTTGAGTTCCACGTCGACCTCGACGGTCGGATTGCCCCGGCTGTCGATGATCTCCCGTGCGACGACCCGGCTGATGGCGGTCACGACATCTCTCCTCGCGCTGGGCCCGCGGAGCGGCGGGCGTAAGTACCCCTCGGGAAGTTCCCTTTGGAGAGTTCCCCTTGGAAAGTTCCCTTTGGAAACAAAGTGAGTCCCGAAAGGGAACCTACTATGGGTGCATGAGGATGCACAACGCCGACGAGACCTGCGGCATCGCCCAGGCCGCCCTGGTCCTGGGCGACTGGTGGAACGTACTGGTGCTGCGGGAGGTCGCCCGCGGCCATGTCCGCTTCGACGCGCTGGCCGCCGAGATCGGCCTGTCCCGCAAGGTCCTCACCGAGCGGCTCGGCCGGCTCGTCGCGGCCGGGGTGCTGCGGCGCAGCCTCTACCAGCGACGCCCGGTGCGCTACGAGTACGTCCTCACCGACGCCGGAGCCGCGCTGTTGCCCTTGCTGGTCGCCATGCAGGACTGGGGCGACCGGTGGGTGCTCGGCGACGGAAGCCTCACCGCGACCGCGGAGGCGGACGGTGCCGAACACGCCCGCGTCCACGCCCTGGTGGGCACGCCTGTGCCGGACGGCCTCGAACTGCCCGGCGCGCAGGGCGGGGAGCTGCCCGTCGTCTCACCGGACGCCGCCGCCACCGTGCTGTTCACCTACCCCGGCACGGGGATCGAATGGGGCCCGATCCCCGGAGCCGCAGGCTGCACGCTGGAGAACCGGCTCTTCCGGGACGCCTGGCCCGACTTCCGCCGGGCGGACGTGGAGGTGCGCGGCGTCAGTACCCAGCTCGCCGAGGAGCAGGCGGAGTTCGCCCGCGCCGAGGACATCCCGTACCCCCTTCTCTCCGACGCCGCCCACCAGCTGGCCGCGGCCCTGCGGTTGCCGACCTTCCGCGGCGCGGGCCGACTGCGGCACAAGCGGCTGATCCTGGTCGTCGACGCCCAACGGACCGTACGGCACGCGGTGTTCCCTGTCGTCGACATCCCTCACGCGGTCGCCGAGAGCCTGCGCGTGGCGGCGGAGTGCGCGCGGGCGGCGTGAGCGGGGGGAGCGCGGCGAGCGGGGTGACAGGGGCACCGGCAGACTCACCTAGCGGTCGCCCGGCTCGTAGGCGCTGATGTCGTAGCGGGCCTCGTCGTCGATCGCGTTCTTCTCCCAGTCCAGGGAGATGCTCACCGGATGCCCGTCGGCCGCGTACTCGGCCTCGGCCGTGTCCGCGTCGTCCCGCCGTGCCTGTTCGAGCTCGTCGAGGAGTTCCCGCAGGGTGGGCACCGTGTCGGGCGTGTCCTCGACCAGCCGTCGGGCGCTGTCGTCGAGGCCCTGCGCCTTGATCACGTCGCCGTCGCGGACCGTGATCCGGAAGGAGCCGAGCAACGCCCGCTCCCCTTCGCTCGATCGGAGCGTGTAGCTGTACGAGGCGGGCTCCTGCCAGGGGGCCCGGCTCTGAGTCACCGCCTTCTCCGTGCCGTTGCCGCAGGCGGCGACCGCGCAGAGCAGCCCTCCGATCAGCACGGCTCGGCCCACGGCAGGGCGGGTGGGAGATACGGCGGCGGTCATGGTGGCAGTCCCTTCGACGACGACTACCGCTATGACGCCGGTCGCCCGGGGAACGTTCGCCGGAACCCCCGCCCGGCCACTCTCCGTGATTTGGACGCGCCCTTCTCGTGCGCTTGATCAGCCCTGTACGGGCCTTAACTGCCCCTTCGCAACAGTGGCATCACCCGCCCCACCAGGGAAAACACCAGAAGGGATGAGTGCCATGGGCAGTGCCTCGCTTCCGCAGCGCCGAGCCGTTCTCACCGGAGGGCTCGTGGCCACCGCGGCCGTGATCACCGGCTGTTCGTCGAAGGCGGACGCCGGCACCGCGGCGCCGAAGGTCACGCCCGCGGCAGCCGCGGCAACCCCTTCGTCGTCGGCGAGCGCAGCCCCCGCCACACCTCGGGCGGCGTTCGACCGGCTACTGGAGGGCAACGAGCGGTGGGTCGCCGGAGCGCTCCAGCGCCCCCATCAGGACCTCGCCCGGCTCAAGGCGGTCGCCGAGGAGCAGGATCCGTACGGCGTCGTCGTCTCCTGCATCGACTCCCGGGTGGACCCGGAGCTGACCTTCGACACCGGGATCGGCGACCTGTTCGTGATACGCACCGGTGGGCAGGTGGTCGCGCCGGTGGTCACCGGCTCCGTCGAGTACGGGCCGCTGACCGCGGGGAGCCCGCTGATCGTCGTCCTCGGGCACCAGCGCTGTGGCGCGGTCAAGGCGTCGTACAAGGCGCTGAAGGAGGGCAAGCCGCTGGGCGGCAACCTGCAGTCGATCGTGGAGGCCCTCCGCCCGGCGTACGAGGCGATATCCAAGGAGAAGCACGCCGACCCCGTCGACGCCATGATCCGGGCCAACGCCCAGCAGACCGCGGCCGACCTGCGGCGCAACGCCAGTCTCGCGCCGCTCGTGAAGAAGGGCGAGCTCGCCGTCGTCAGCGCCTACTACTCGCTCGACACGGGCCGGGTGGAGGTCCTCTCCGGGAGGCCTGCCGCCTGACGGGGGGATGACCGGCCGCCGTTGGGGGGGCGGCCGGTCACCATCCGTCGAAGTGCGGGCGCCCACGGCCCGCCCCCGCTCAACCCCGCATCGCCCGAACCATACGAGCCGCCCCCGCGGCCACCCCACCCACGGCCAAGCCCGCCGAAGCGAGTGCGAGAGCCCGTGCCCGGCGCCCCGGAGGGGCCGGCCGGACCCCCGGAGCAACCCCGTACGCACTCGGCGCCACCTCGGACACCGGCAGTGCCGAGGCCAGCAGTTCCGCCAGGTGGACGGCCTCGTGGCCGCCGCTGTCGAACTCGTGGATCTGCGTACGGCAGCTGAAGCCGTCGGCGAGGACGACGGTCCCGGCGTCCTCCTCGCGCAGCCGCGGCAGCAGGACGCGTTCCGCGCAGGCCTGGCTGACCTCCAAGTGGCCGCGCTCGAACCCGAAGTTGCCGGCCAGACCACAGCAGCCGGATGCCAGCTGTTCAGCGTCCACCCCGGCGCGGCGCAGCAACTCGTCGTCGGCGTCCCAACCCAGTACGGCGTGCTGGTGGCAGTGCACCTGGGCGAGCGCGCGGGCGCTTCGGTCGGGCACCTGAGGCGGCTCGTATCCAGGGCTGTGCTCGATGAGCAACTCGGCCAGTGTCACGGTCTGTTCCTCCAACCGGCGTACATCCCGGTCGCCGGGGAACAGTTCACCCGCGTCCGACCGGAACACGGCCGTGCAGCTCGGCTCCAGGCCGACCACCAGCCCGCCCTCCCGGAGATGACCGGCCAGATGGCGGACGGTCCGGGCCAGGACGCGTTCGGCGACGCCGAGCTGGCCGGTGGAGATCCACGTCAGCCCGCAGCACAGGGGCTCGGTGGGCATCGTGACACGCCAGCCCGCGTGCGCCAGCAGCTCCACCGCCGCCTGGCCGACATGCGGATGGAAGAAGTTGCTGAAGGTGTCCGGCCACAGCAGCACCGACCCGCGCTCCCCGTCGCCGTAACAGCCGTCCGGCGCGCGGCGGGCGAACCACCGCTGCAGCGACTGCCGTGCGAACAGCGGCACTTCCCGCTCCTCGACCCCGGCCATGGCGACCGCGGCCCGGGACAGCGGCGGAGTGTGGGTGAACGCGTTGACCACCGGGCCGAGCCCGCCCCGGCCCACGGCCTGCGCGACCACCGGCAGCCAGCCCATCGACAGGTCCGAGCGGGGCCTGCGCCAAGGACGGCCCGCGTAGTGGTGCGAGAGGAACTCCGCCTTGTACGTCGCCATGTCGACATCGGCCGGGCAGTCGCTCTTGCAGCCCTTGCAGGCGAGGCACAGGTCGAGGGCGTCCTTCACCGCCTGCGAACGCCAGCCGTCGCGGATGGCGCTGTCGCCGTGCCCGTCGAGCATCTCGAACAGCAGCCGGGCCCGGCCGCGCGTGGAGTGCTCCTCCTCCAGCGTGACCTGGTAGGACGGGCACATCACCGCGCCGCCCTCGCTCTCCAGCCGTCGGCACTTGCCCACGCCCACGCACCGGTTGGCGGCCTCGGCGAAGGACCCGCCGTCGTGGGGGAAGCGGAAGTGCAGGTCGCGGGGGTCGTACGGGGCCCAGTCGCTGCCGATGCGAAGGTTCTCGTCGAGCCGGTACGGCGCCACGACCTTCCCCGGGTTCATCCGGTCGGCGGGGTCGAAGATGCCCTTGAGCCGGCCGAACGCCTCCACCAGCTCCTCCCCGAACATCCTCGGCAGCAGCTCGCCCCGGCTCTGCCCGTCCCCGTGCTCGCCGGAGAAGGAGCCGCCGAACTCGACCACGAGATCGGCCGCGCGCTCCATGAACCGCCGGTAGTCGGCCACCCCCTCGGCGCTGTACAGATCGAAGGGGATCCGCGTGTGCACGCACCCCTGCCCGAAGTGGCCGTAGAGGCTGGGCCCGGTGTCGCTCTGGTACCCGAACTCCTCGAACAGGCCGCGCAGCCGCCGCAGATAGTCGCCGAGCCGCTCCGGCGGCACCGCAGAGTCCTCCCAGCCCTCCCAGGTGTCAGGACGGCCCGGGATGTGCGCGGTGGCGCCGAGCCCGGCCTCGCGGACCTGCCAGAGCTGCTCCTCGTGGGAGGGGTCGTCCAGGAAGGCGACCTCGGCGTCGTGCTCCGACTCGTGCAGCCCGTCCAGCATCCGGTGCGCCCGCTCGTCGGCCTCCTGAAGGGTCTCGCCGCCGAACTGCACCATCAAGAAGGCGTTTCCTTCGGGCAGTTGGGAGATCGCCTGCTCGTTGAGGTGCTTGAGCCGCTCGTCGTACACGAGGTGGCGGTCCACGCCCTCCAGCGCGATCGGCTCGTACGGCAGGATCGCCGGTACGGCGTCCGCGGCGCGCATGATGTCCGGGAACCCCAGCACCACCAGCGAGCGTTCCTTCACCACCGGCACCAGTTCGAGCTCCGCCCGCAGGACGGTGACCAACGTCGACTCGCTGCCGACGAGCAGCCCGGCGACGTCGAAGCCGTGCTCGGGCAGGAGCGAGTCCAGGTTGTAGCCGGAGACCCGGCGGGGGATGCGCGGGAAGCGGCGGCGGATCTCGTCGGCGTAGGCGTCGCGCAGGGCGCGCAACCGCCGGTACACGGCGGCCCGCAGGTCACCGTGCCGCTCGATCTCGGCGTACTCGTCGTCGCTCGTGTCCCCGCACCAGAAGCGGGTGCCGTCGTAGAGGAGCACCTCCAGACGGGCGATGTTGTCGACTACCTTGCCGTTCGCCTGCGCGGTGGCGCCGCAGGAGTTGTTGCCGATCATGCCGCCGATCGTGCAGTTGGCGTGGGTGGCGGGCTCGGGGCCGAAGCGCAGCCCGGTCGGGGCCAGTTGCCGGTTGAGCTCGTCGAGGACGATCCCCGGCTGGACGACACACCTGCGGGCGTCCACGTCGACGGACTCCAGACCCGTGCAGTACTTCGACCAGTCGATGACGACGGCCGTGTTGGTGCACTGCCCGGCCAGCGAAGTCCCCCCGCCCCGCGACAGCACGGGCGCTTCGTGCTCCCGGGCGACGGCCACCGCCTCCGCGGCCGCCTCCGGCGTGTGCGGCACGACCACGCCGATGGGCGTCTGGCGGAAGTTCGAGGCGTCGGTGGAGTACGCGGCCCGGCTCCCCGCGTCGAAGCGGACCTCACCGTCGACGCGCTCGCGCAACGCGGCCTCCAGGGCGGCCGGGTCGGGCGGGGGCGCCGCCTCGCGGCGGACGACGGGAGCGGGCAGGTCCAAGGTGCCCATGAACCCCTCCTCGGTGTCGGTACGGGCACCGCCCGGGTACCCGCAACCGCACCGGGGACTACTCCGGCTTCCTACTCCGGCGTCGCCTCCGCCGCGAAGTCGGGCATCAGCGCGCACATCGCCTGCCGCTGGGTGGGACCCATGAACCGCGCCAGTGCCTCCTTGACCGTCTCCGCGAGGACACCGGAGGCCTCCTCGATCAGGCGCCGGGCCTTTTCGGTGAGGGCGACCTCGACGCCGCGCTTGTCGCCGCAGACCGACTTGCGGGTGACCAGGCCGGCGTGCTGGAGGCAGGCGATCTGGTAGGTGAGGCGGGTCTTGGGGCGGCCGAGGAGCTCGGCGATCCGCGTCATGCGCAGGGCCTGGCCGGGGTCCGCGGCGAGCAGGCACAGGACCAGGAACTCGTCGTGCGAGACGTCCAGCCGTTCCTTCACCACGCTGCGCAGCTCCTGCTCGACGGCTCCGGTCGCGGCCAGCATCAGCATCCAGGCGTGGAGCTCGACGGGGAGGAGTCCGTCGCCGGAGGCGGAGGGGCAGTCGGGGAGGTCGGCCATGAATTCGAGTGTAGCCGTTGTTCAAATTTGGAGTATCGGCTAGCGTGTGGTCATCCAAATTTGGACTACAGGCTCGATGATCGCCGATGACCCGACCCCCCCGATGACCAGGAGTGAAAGATCATGACCGTCGCCGTCGAAACCGGAACCTGGCAGCTGGACTCCGCCGCCTCCACCGTCGCCATCCGCCACAAGACGTTCTGGGGGCTGGTCACCGTCAAGGGCACCTTCGCCGCCGTCACCGGCAACGGCGAGGTCCGCCCCGACGGCTCCGCCGTCGGCACGATCACCCTGGACGCCGCCTCCCTCGACACCAGGAACGCCAAGCGTGACGAGCACCTGCGCGGCGCCGACTTCTTCGACGTCGCCAACCACCCCGACCTCACCTTCGCGGTGCGCAGCGCCGAACTCCGCGCCGACGACACCGTGCACATCGTCGGTCAGCTCACCGCCCGTGGCGTCAGCCAGCCCAGGTCCTTCGTCGCTCGCGTCGTCGGCGCGGACGCCGACGCGCTCACCCTGGACGCCGAGTTCAGCGTGGACCGCGACCAGTTCGGCATGGGCTGGAACCAGCTCGGCATGATCCGCGGCCTGACCACGGTCGCCGCCACGCTCCGCTTCACCCGGACCGCGGCAGCCTGACGTCGGCACTCGACAGCGTCTGCGGTACGGCCGTGAAGGCCCGCAGCCGGATCCGCGTGCGGGGACGGGGGAGGACGAACCTCCCTGCGGGCGGCCGGAGTTCATAGCGCGCCGAGCTGTGGCCGGGCAGGAGGGCCGGGCCCCGTACGACCGTCCAGTACGGATCCATCCCCTGGCCCGTGGTCAGCGTGAAGTGGGGCGTGAGGGCGGCGGCGTCCGTGTTGGCGACCTCGACATCGAGGCCGGACAGGGCGGTCGGCGTCGCCCACCGCACCGACGTCACCCGCATGCCCAGCGGAGGCATCCCGGTCGCCGCCCATGCCGCGCCCGCCAGGGCCGGGGTGAGCAGCAGCAGGGCCGCCGCGATCCGCGCCGGGCGTCGGACCAGCAAGCGCGGGCGCGGCTGCCAGGCAGTGGCGAACTCCGACGCCGGCGCGGTGACCGCCGCCGCCAGCCACAGCGGCGTCATCATCAGGTAGTAGCCGTCCTGCGACCGGGTCGCCAGAAAGAACGCGCACCACGGCAGCACGGTCGCCGCGGGCCCCAGCCGCCGCACGAACAGCACGAACAGCGCGAGCAGCCCCGCCGCCAGCAGCATGCTCGCGTGGGAGTACCAGTCGAGCCGGTCGCTGCCGTCGGTGAAGTACAGCGAGACGCCGACCACGCCCTGCCCGTGGATCACCGCGCCCTGCGTCAGCGGCAGCGCGATGCCCCGGACCCAGGTGCCCGGCTCACTGACGACGAAGTACGTGTTGACCAACAGCCATACGACCCCGGCGGCCCCGGCGATCCGCGCCACGACCAGCGCCGCCGCCCGCGCCCCCAGCTCCCCGCGCCGCACGGCGTAGATCCCGGCCAGCAGGAACGGCGCCACGAACCACGGCAGTTGCTGCGCCGCGCACGCCGCCCCCAGACACGCCGCCCGCGCCAGCCCGCCGGCCCCGAGCCGCCCGCCCCGCCCCATCCGCGGCCACCGCACCACCACCGGCACCAGCAGGGCCAGCGCCACGATCGCCGGATAGCCGAGGCGGCCGTAGGACGGCAGAAACCCGAAGCCGAGGCACGCCATGGTCGCCGCCGACCGCCACGGCGCGGGCAGCATCCGCCACAGCGCGACCGTGCCGGCGAGGAGCGCGGCCGTGCTCACCGCCGTGGCCGGCGTGCCACCGTGCCCCAGCCACAGCAGCGGCGCGCTCAGCAGCGGGGTCAGGGGCGGATAGCCGTACGTGAAGTCGTAGCCGCCCGTAACCGTCGGCGTGAGCGCCACGCCGTGGCCGAAGAGCCAGGGCCACGGCTGCCCGTACACGGGGTGCCCGGCGACCAGCTCGCGGGCGGCCTGGGTGGTGAGGACCGCCTCGTCGCTGCCCTGGTGGTTCATCGCCCACGCGCAGAGCGTCAGCGTCACGGCGGTCACCAGGACGCACAGATCCAGCCGCGCCAGCGACCTCGCCCGCCGCACGACCAGCGCCAGCACGCCGCAGACCAGGATCGAGGCGTAGCACACCGAGATGGCGGCGGCCACGACGAGCCGGTGGCTCGCCGCCTGCGTCCAGATCGCCCGCGTGCCGATGAAGAGGCTGATGTCCGCGAGGAGGGTCAGGACGCGGTGCCACTGGGCGGGCGGCTCCGGTGCCAGGACGGCCGGTATCGACGACTGTGTCCGCCGGGCGGGTGTCACCGGCTGCGGTTCTGCTGCCAACTGCACGGCACCGGACCGTAATCAGGCCTGGTGAGCGGGGTGCCGAGGGAGGTGAAGAGTCCGGTGTGAGGCGGGTGAGAAGAACTCCGCGCGATCGCCGTGACCGGTCAGTAGACGTCCCGGACGTACCGCTTCGCCGCCGCCAGCTGTTTCACGTACGCCGACGCCTCGGCCTCCTCCAGCCCGCCGTGCGCGACCGCGATGTCCCTGAGGGCCCGGTCCACGTCCTTGGCCATGCGTGAGGCGTCGCCGCAGACGTAGAAGTAGGCACCGTCCTGCAGCCAGCGCCACAGCTCCGGGCCGTGCTCGCGCATCCGGTCCTGCACGTACACCTTGTTGCGCTGGTCGCGGGAGAAGGCGGTGTCGAGCCGGGCGAGGGTCCCCTCGTCGAGCAGCGCGGTCAGCTCGTCCTCGTAGTAGAAGTCGCTGGCCCGGTGCTGCTCGCCGAAGAACAGCCAGTTGGGTGCCTTGTGCCCGAGCGCGCGCCGCTCCTGGAGGAAGCCGACGAAGGGCGCCACGCCCGTGCCGGGGCCGACCATCACCATCGGCGTCGAGGCGTCCGCCGGCGGCCGGAAGTGCGGGGAGCGCTGCACGAAGACCGGCACCTCCGTGCCCGGCTCGGCGTCGGCGAGGAACGGCGAGCAGACCCCGCCGCGCGGCCGGCCGTGCAGGTTCTCGTACCGCACGACGGAGACCGTCAGCGAGACGCTGTGCGGGTCCACGAGCGGGCTGGACGATATGGAGTACAGCCGCGGCTGGAGCTTCTTCAGCACCCCGGCCCACTCCTCGGCGCCCGCCCGCACGGGGTGCTCGGCGATGACGTCCACGGCCTGCCGCCCCCAACTCCACTGGGCCAGACCGTCCTTGTTGTCGGGGCGCAGCAGGCGGCGCAACTCGCGGTCGTCACGGACGCGTTCGGCGACGAAGCGCAGCAGGTCCGGAGTGATCCTCGTGATGTCGAGATGCCGGTGCAGGGCTTCGGCGAAGGACACCGCACCCACTCCGTCCACCTCCACGGCGGCCGACCCGTCGACACCGGTCACCGCGAGCCATTCCTCCACCAGCGCGGGCGAGTTGACCGGCCGTACGCCGAGGGCGTCGCCCGCCTCGTACGTCAGCGAGGTCCCGCTCGTGTCGAAGGTGAAGCGCCGCACCTCCTTGCCCGCGCCGGGCAGGCTCAGCAGCCGGTTGCCGACGAGGCGGGCGGTGGCGGGGGCGGGCTTGGACTTGGGCTTGGCCTTCGGATTATCGGCCGGCTTCTCGACGGCGGGGGCGTCCGCGCCGCCCAGCACCGTGAGGACCTCGTCGAGCCACGCCCCGGCAGACGGCTCGTAGTCCGGTTCGCAGTCCGTACGGGGAGCCAGGCGCAGCGCACCCAGTTCGTCCAGCCGTGCGTCGAGCCGGCGCCCGTGCCCGCAGAAGTCGTCGTACGACGAGTCGCCGAAGGCGAGCACGGCGTACCGCACTCCGTCCAGCCGTGGAGCCCCCTCCTCGGACAGCGTGTCCCAGAAGCCGGACCCGTTGTCGGGCGCGTCGCCGTCGCCGAACGTGCTGGTGATGAAGAGCAGGTCGGCCGTGCGGGCGAGGCCGCGGACGTCGGCGTCGTCCATGCCCACCAGGGTGGTCCGGTGCCCGGCCGCGCTCAGCCGCTCGGCGGTGGCGGTCGCGAACTCCTCGGCGTTGCCGGTCTGCGAGGCCCACAGCACGACGACCTCACGGCCGTCCTGCGCACGCGGTTCCACCGCGGTCCGCGAGTACATGCCGGCCAGGACGCCGTTCACCCACAGCGCGTGCTCGGGGCTGAAGGGCGCGTCCGGCGGGAGCACGGGGACGCCCGGCGCACCGGAGTCGATCCCGGCGAGGAACCCGGTGAGGTAGAGGCGCTCCTGTGCGGACAGGACGGGCGGCGGCGCGGGTTCGAGCCCGAAGGGATCAGCCGAGCCGGGGGTGACGGCCGTGGGTGTCAGCGCCTCGACGGGCTCGTCCGGCACGGGAGCCGCCGTGGGCTCGTTGATCTTCGCCAGCGAGACGGCGCACACCTTGAACTCGGGCTGGAAGGAGATCGGATCCACCGCGTCGCTCGTCACCGCGTTGACGCTCAGGTACTCCCCGAACAGGTCGTTCCAGTGGAACGGCGCGAAACAGCCCCCCGGCCGCACCCGGTCGGTCACCACCGCAGGCAGCACGGCCCGCCCCCGCCGCGAGGCGACCTCCACCCGGTCCCCGTCGGCGATCCCCAGGGCATGCGCGTCCTGCGGATGCACCTCCACGAACGGCCCCGGGTTGAGCTTGTTGAGCTTGGCGACCCTTCCCGTCTTCGTCAGCGTGTGCCACTGGTGCTGCACCCGCCCGGTGTTCAGTACGAAGGGGTAGTCGTCGTCCGGCATCTCGGCGGCCGGCATGTGCGGACGCGCATGGAAGACACCCCGCCCGCTCGCCGTCGGGAACCGCAGCCCGCCCTCGGCGTCGACGTACCGGATCGGATTGCGCTCGGGCCCGTCCACCTCGGCGGCGGGCCACTGCACCGGCGTGTCCCGCAGCCGCTCGTACGTCACCCCGCGCAGATCCCAGCCGGTCACCGGGTTCCAGGCCCGCCGTATCTCCTCGAAGACGTCCTCGGCACTGTCGTACGAGAACCCCTTCTCGTACCCCATCGCACACGCGACGGCCGCGATGATCCGCCAGTCCGCCATCGCCTCGCCCGGCGGATCGGCCACCGGCCGGGTCAGCGTGAGGTTGCGCTCACTGTTGACGAAGACGCCCTCGCCCTCGGTCCACAGCGCGCCGGGCAGCACCACATCGGCGTACGCGTTGGTCTCGGTCTCGCCGAACACGTCCTGCGTGACGACGAACTCGGCGGCCTCCAGCCCCTCGATGACCGTCCGGCGGTTGGCGACCGAGGCGACGGGGTTGGTGCAGATGATCCAGCAGGCCTTGATCTCGCCGTCGGCCATCTTCTGGAACATCTCGACCGTGCCCTTGCCGACCCCGTCGGCGCGCAGGGTGCCCGGCGGCAGCTCCCACAGCTGCTCGACGAAGTCCCGCTCGGCGTCCACGGCGACGGACCGCTGCCCCGGCAGCCCCGGCCCCATGTACCCCATCTCACGTCCGCCCATGGCATTGGGCTGCCCGGTGAGCGAGAAGGGGCCGGAGCCCGGGCGGCAGATGGCGCCGGTCGCCAGATGCAGGTTGACCAGGGCGTTCGTGTTCCAGGTGCCGTGCGTGGACTGGTTGAGCCCCATCGTCCAGCAGCTCATCCACTCGCCCGCCTCGCCGATCAGCCGGGCGGCCGCGCGCAGGTCGTCCTCGGCGAGCCCGGTGATCTCCGCGACGGCGGCCGGCGTGTAGTCGGCGAGGAACTCCGGCATCGCCTCCCAGCCCTCGGTGTGGGCGGCGATGAAATCGGGGTCGGTGTGGCCGTTCTCGACGAGCAGGTGCAGCAGCCCGTTGAGGAGGGCGAGGTCAGTACCCGGCTTGACCTGCAGAAACAGATCGGCTTTGGCAGCGGTGGCGGTGCGTCGCGGGTCGACCACGATGAGTTTGGCGCCCGCCTTGACCCGCTCCATCATGCGGAGGAAGAGGATGGGGTGGCAGTCGGCCATGTTCGAGCCGATGACGAGGAAGACGTCCGCGTGGTCGAAGTCCTCGTACGACCCGGGCGGCCCGTCGGCGCCGAGCGACAGCTTGTAGCCCATGCCCGCGCTGGCCATGCACAGCCGCGAGTTCGACTCGATCTGGTTGGTGCGGATGAAGCCCTTGGCCAGCTTGTTCGCCAGGTACTGGGCCTCCAGGCTCATCTGCCCGGAGACATAGAGGGCGACCGCGTCCGGCCCGTGCTCGTCGATGATCGTGCGCAGTCGGCGGGCCGTCTCGGCGATCGCGTCGGCCATCGGGGAGGGCACCGGCTCCTCGCCCCGGTCGTCCCTGACCAGCGCGGTGGTCAGCCGCCCGGGCGCGGCGAGCATCTCGGCCGTCGTGGCGCCCTTGGTGCACAGCCGGCCCGCGTTCGCCGGGTGCGCCTTGTCGCCGGACGCCTTCAGGACCGTACGCCGTCCGTCGGGCCCCATCCCGACGTCCAGCAGGATTCCGCAGCCGACCCCGCAGTACGTGCAGACCGTCCGGACCTGAGTCGTGGAGGTGGTCGAGGTCACGCGCTGCCCTTCTCCGGCGGTCGGGGGTGGTGTCTAGAGCGTACGAATTGCCCGTTACGTCGATGTCACATCCCTTGATCATGAGGAGTTACGTCGGCCACACAGCCGCCCGAGGCACGATGTGAGGGGTGACGATCGCGGGCCGTGGCGCGATGTGAGGGGTGTGGGGCGGTCGCGGTCCGTGTCGCTGTTGGGCCGAACGGGTGACTTGGCGTAAGAATTGGCTGGTGCAGGCATTGAAGGCGAGTCAAGGCGGGGGGAGCCGGTGAACAGCCACGACGTCACCGATGAACAGTGGGAGGGGCTCGCCCAGGTCGTGCCGTTGCGCGGCCGAGACGCCTGGCCGTCCGCGGTGGACCACCGAGTGCCCCCCGAGGCGGTGACGGAGCCGCGACGCCGGTTCGTCGTCCTGCGGGTCAATGTGTTCGCGGACGCCCGTGACGTCGCCGAAACACTGATGGCCGGGATTCCGGTGCTGCTGGATCTGACGGGGGCGGAGACCGAGGTCGCCAAGCGCGTCCTCGACTTCAGCACGGGTGTCGTCTTCGGGCTGGCGAGCGGGATGCACCGGGTGGACCGGAACGTGTTCCTGCTGACGCCGCCGGGGACCGAGGTGAGCGGGCTGATGGAGGGGGCCGGGGTTCCGGGCACGTGAGGCGGCGGCTGGTCTGCGGGGCGGTCGCTCGATCGTAGGAAGCTCCTCGGGGTGGAACGGTTCGCCTGACGGCCGGGGTCCTACGGTCCGGGCATGGGTGTGTCGTCTGTGCCGTCTGTGTCGGGGACGTCCGGGGCCTCCGGGACTTCTGGGGCTTCTGGTGCATCGGCTGTGTCCGGCGCATCCGTGTCCGGCGGGGATGAGCCGTCTGCGGCGCGCCCCGCGGGCGCGGCGATCCACCCCGACCGGCCTCGCCTCACCGAGCTGCGGCTGTCCGCGTTCGCCCGGCATCGGGGGGCCGTGTTTCCGCTCGGGGCGTACACGCTCTTCGCCGGGCCGAGTGGGTGCGGGAAGTCGAGCGCGTTACGGGCGTACGAGGCACTGGCGCGGCTCGGTGGTGGTGCCGGTGTCGGGGAGGTGTTCCCCGACCCGGTGGCCTGTGTGCCGGAGCGGGCCCGGCCCGATGCGCAGCGGCGGCGCGGCTTCCGTATCGGCTGCACGGTCGACGGCCCCGAGGGGCCGGTCCGGCTCGACGTCGCCGTGCAGGCCGAGCCCGAACTGCGCATCGTGGGGGAGCGGTTGAGCGCGGGCGGTGTGGTTCTGCTGGAGACGGCCCTGCGGGATCCGAGCCGGCCCTGGGTGCAGGCCGCCTGGCACACGGCAGGTCAGTCGCCGGTGACACGGGCGCCGCTGCCCGACGACCGGCTCGGTACCGCCCTGCTGCCGCTGCGCGTGGCGGGCAGGACGGACGGGCAGCGGCGGGTGCTCGCCGCCGCGGAGCAGACGGTGGTGGCCCTGCGGTCGGTCTTCGCCTGCGATCCTCGGCCCGACCGGATGCGCAGGCCCGTGCCGGTCGGGTCCGGGCGGCTGCTCGGCGGCTGCGACAACCTCGCCGACGTGCTGTGGCGGACCCGGGCCGAGTGCGGGCGGCGGCATGCGCAGCTCGTGGGCGCGGCGCGGGCGGGGTGTGCCGGGGCGGTGGCGGATGTGGTCGCGGAGGTGCTCGGGGACGGCACGGTGCGGGCGCTGCTCGACCGGGGGGACGGGGTTCGGACGGAGCTCGGCCGGCTGGGCGACGGTGAGCTGCGGTATCTCGCGCTGGCGCTGGTGCTGCTGACCGGGCCCGGGGTGCTGGAGGTCGATCCGGTCGGCGAGGTGCCGGAGGCCATGCAGGCGCTGACCGTGCTGGTGGACGGGTTCGATCGGGGGCTCGATCCGGTGCAGCGGGGGGAGTTGGTCGGGTTGGCGGCGCGGATGGGTGAGCGGGGGCATATCCGGGTGGTCGGGGCGGTGAGCGACGTGGCAGGGGTGCCGGGAGCCGGCGGCGTGTCGGGAGTCGGTGGGGTGGCAGGAGTCGATGGGGTGGCGGGGGCCGGTGGGGTGACGGTGGTACACCTTGAGCCGTGACCGAACCTCTTGATGTCGCCAAGCTGCAGCGCAGGCTGGCCGAGTTCGCCGCCGCGCGCAACTGGCAGCCGTATCACACGCCCAAGAACCTCGTCGCGGCGCTGAGCGTGGAGGCGTCCGAACTGGTCGAGATCTTCCAGTGGTTGACTCCGGATGAGTCGGCGCGGGTCATGGACGACGCGGAGACCGCGGAGCGGGTGACGGACGAGGTCGCGGATGTGCTGGCGTATCTGTTGCAGCTGTGCGAGGTGCTCGGGATCGATCCGCTGGCGGCGTTGGACGCGAAGATCGACCGGAACGAGCGCAGGTTTCCGGCGCCGTAAGGAGCGGTGGAGTCCACTTTCACTCTCCGTGTTCGTTTCATGGTGCGTAACTGAAAAGTTGTCCGCAGATTTCCGTCTTCCTCTGGCTTTTCGTCTCAGGGGCCTTCACTCTGGGTAGTGGACAAGGGAGTTCGGGAGTTCGGGTGGCGCGTGGGCAGCGCGTCGGGACGGACGGGGACAGCGGATGGACGCGGTGCGGCTCATCGTGACGAGCAGGCGTGCGTTGGCCGGTAGTGGGGGCGCGCCGGAGATCATGACCGAGGTGTGGCAGGCGCAGGCCCTGGCCCAGGCGATAGGGAGCCGGCTGGCGGTCTTCGGCCCACCCGAACTGCGCGGCGAGGCACTGGGGTTGACCGAGCTGGCCGGGCGTGGCTGCGGGGTCCTGGACGCACCGGATCTGACGGAGGGCGACTTACGCGCCGCGCAGCTCACGGAGCTGGGGGATGCCCGGCAGGCGCTGATGCACCTGGGGAGCCTGCTGGGGGAGGTGGGAATTGCCCTGGTCGGTGTGGCCAGCGGCGCGGATGACGAGGCGACGTACTGGCAGTGCATGGAGGCGATCGACGCGGCGGACGAGTCGCGGGACCGGGTACGGGAGATGCTCCGCAGACTGGCGGACCGGGATCAGGTGCTGGCGGAGAGGGAGGCGGGATAGCGGGCGCCTCCGGCGGTCGGGCGGGCCTTGGCACAGGGTGAGCCCCGCATCTCAGCGCCGGTCCAGGCTTTTCAGCCCGTCCGGCGTTTGAGGACGAGGCGCCACCGTCCCCAGCCCCCACCCACCCGCAGGTGGCCGCACTTCTCGACGCCGGTCTGCATCTTTCAGCCCGTCCGGCGTTTGAGGACGAGGCCCCTTCAGGGCCGACGGGGATCCAGGGGGCGGGGCCCCCTGGCGGGGTGGAAGGGGCGGAGCCCCTTCAAGGATGGGACGGGTAGGGGCGGCGGGGGCGAGAAATCGCGGGCCGCACACCGTCCCCCAAGCACCGACGCCGCCCACCACCCCAGCCAACCGGAACCTCAGCAGACCTCCCCGTCCTGCCGCTTCCCACGCCCCGGCCCCCCGGTCGCCTGCAGATCCGCATCCAGGGCCGACAGGTCCGCGTTCAGCGCTGCCATCAGCTCCTCCATCTGCTGCAGCAGCCCCTTCGGCTGACCGGCGCCGCCGGCCTGCTGCGGTGTGGATTCCTCGGACATGACGGCCTCCTCGGCCTCCGGCCCCCGACAGAAAGTGGGCCGACATGGTGACGCTCCGGCGGTCAACGGCCGGCGCGGGCGCCGGGCGGTCCGGCTCCGACCGAGCCAACGATCACCGTCGGGGCCGGTCACTGGCCCGGCCCGGCGGCCTGCAAGGGCGTTGACGGAATTCACCCGACCGGGGCGGCCAGGGCCAGGGGGACCCGCGAGGCCGACCGGTGCCGCGGCGTGCAGGATGGAGGTATGGATCTTCGCATCTTCACCGAGCCCCAGCAGGGGGCCACCTACGACACCCTCCTCACCGTGGCGAAGGCCACCGAAGACCTTGGCTTCGACGCGTTCTTCCGGTCGGACCATTATTTGAAGATGGGCTCCGTGGACGGGCTTCCCGGACCCACCGACGCCTGGATCACCCTCGCCGGCCTCGCACGGGAGACCAGGCGGATCCGCCTCGGCACCCTGATGACCGCGGGCACGTTCCGGCTGCCCGGCGTCCTCGCCATCCAGGTCGCGCAGGTCGACCAGATGTCCGGCGGCCGGGTCGAACTCGGCCTGGGCGCAGGGTGGTTCGAGGAGGAGCACAAGGCGTACGGCATCCCGTTCCCGAAGGAGAAGTTCGGGCGGCTGGAGGAGCAGCTGGCCATCGTCACGGGACTGTGGGCGACGAAGGTCGGTGAGACCTTCGACTTCCACGGGACCTATTACGACCTCACCGAGTCGCCCGCGCTGCCGAAGCCGGCCCAGGACAGGATCCCCGTCCTGATCGGCGGTCATGGCGCCACCCGCACTCCGCGGCTGGCCGGAAAGTACGCCGACGAGTTCAACATGCCGTTCGCCTCGGTCGAGGACAGCGAGCGGCAGTTCGGGCGGGTGCGGGCCGCCGCCGAGGAGGTCGGTCGCAAGGGGGACGACCTCGTCTACTCCAACGCCCTCGTCGTGTGCGTGGGCAAGGACGACCACGAGGTCGCCCGGCGCGCTGCCGCGATCGGGCGTCAGGTCGACGAGCTGAAGCTCAACGGGCTCGCCGGTTCCCCGGACGAGGTCGTCGACAAGATCGGCCGGTACCAGGAGATCGGCTCGCGGCGGATCTACCTCCAGGTCCTCGACCTCGACGATCTGGACCACCTGGAGCTCATCTCCTCGCAGGTTCAGTCGCAGCTGTCGTAATTCCCCTCACGAATACCTCTGTTCGCGGCCCTCGGGACCACGTGGCCCGGGGGCCGTCGCGCGTGCGCCATCTACGCCGCCCACTGGCCCCTGGCCTCCGGAGGCATCGCTACGGCGCGGTCACCGAGGTCAGCGCACGGCCCAGCCGGTCCAGCCACTCCTCGGCAGGCCCCTGCACCGCTGGGTGCTCCGCGCGAAAGGGCTCCCACTCCACGGACCACGACCGCACCACGTCCCCGGTGGGCGGCGCCACTCCCGGCGGAAACACCGTGCGCAGCAGCCGCGCGGGCAGCCGCATACCCCGTGTCTCGGCGAGCAGGACGGCGTCGTACAGGTCCTTGCCCTGTGCCCCTCCCTCGGCCGAGGCGTCCGTGTGCAGCCACAGCAGCTTCCATGCCAGGGACAGCTCCCGGCTCGCGGTCCGCACCACGGCCGGCGCACCGCCGTCGGCGCGGGGCACCGCCGTGCACACGGGCGCCTGCGGAAGCCGTTCGTCACGGGCGAAGTCCATGCGGGCCTCGCCGGGCGGCAGGCCCTCGGCGCGCCAGGGGACCGTCACCCGGACACCCGGGGTGTCGTACTCGGCGTAGGTCCAGGTGCCGTCGTCACGGGCCGCGTCCGGGTCGAGGACGACACCCGGCGCGGCGACCGGCCGTTGCCGTACGAGGTCGAGCAACTCCCTGTGGGGCGGGACGGTTTCGGGTTCGGGCTCTGGGCCGGTGACCCAGCGCAGACCCTCCGGGGGTCGCACGGCTCGCAGTCCCCGGGTGTCGTGCTCCTCCTGCTCCCACATCTCGTAGGCGCCGGCACCGTCCGCCGCCTCCGGCCACTGCTGGACCACCGCCAGGTCGTCCACGTAGGGATACGGGTCCAACGGGTCGATCGGCACGATCAGCGGTCGCGGGACGATCCAGTCGAGGTCTCCCGGCTCCCGGGCCCCGGCCCCCACCCACGCCGGCATCACCATGCTGCCCCGCAGCACCAACTGGTCGGCCAGCGAGGACTCTGCGACGAGTCGGAGCAGATGGTCGAGTGCCGCGCGGCGTGCCCTGCGCCACCGCAGGCGGGCGGAGACATCGGCGGGCATGCCGGCGGTCATGTCGGTCGGCCGGTCCGTCACGGTGAGCTCAGCCCCCGCCCGTGCTCTCGTCGATCCGGCCACGGTCCAGGTCCGGGCCGTCGCCGTGGACGGCGAACCCGTCGGCGCACAGCCGCTCCGTCCGGCGCGGGAGGCGGTCCTCCGCATCGGATGCGGCTGTCGCCGTCAGCATGAGACCGGGCTCGAACTCCCCCGTGAATTCCTTCACTCAGGCGCCGCCTCCCCGTCCAGTGCCGACAGCGTCGCCCGGGCCCGGGCGCGCAGCCGCTCGTCGGCGTGGATGATCTGGTCCTCCAGTCCCGAGGTCACCACTCGGCGGTCCCCGTCCGCCAGGGCCGCCAGCTGGTCAAGGTGTGCGTCCGTGAGGTGGCGCCTGCCCAGCGCCAGCAGCGCCTCGAACGCCGTGTCCGGGTCGTGGTTGTGCTCCGCCGCGGTCAGCACCGGATCGGCCAGCGTCCCGCGCAGCTCCTCCTCGACGCCGATCGCCAGCAGCGCCAGCGCGCAGGCCGGGGCGTGCAGCGGCGTGGCGAGCATGCGCTCCAGTGCCGGGCGCAGGGGGCGTGCGGCGGGCCCGAGCCGTGCCGCCAGCCGTGCGGCCCGGACTCCCGTCCAGGTGAACCACGGCCCGTCGGATTCCGCGAGCACCGTGCCGAGGATGCGTACGGCCTCCGTGGCATCGCCGGTGATCCGCCACAGCGCCTCGGCCAGCCGCACGTCGGCGTCCAGCTGCGGGGTGGCCCGCTGCTGTCCGGGGTCGCTGAGCGCGGCGCGCAGGTCGGGCACCAACTCTGCGGCAGCCGCGCCCAGTTCGGCGATGCGCTCGGCGGCGTCGCGGACGCCGTAGTAGTGGCCCGAGAGCCGGGAACGGACGGCCGTGCGGACCGCGGACGCGTCGCCGGTCAGCTCGTACAGCGCGTGCGCCGCGGCGAGGCGGCCCTCCTCGGACCCGTCGTGCGCCGCCACGCGCAGCCGGTCCTCGACGCGCCCCCGCACCGGGCCCTCGGCGGGGCACAGGGCCACCAGAGCCTTCGGCCCGACGAGCGGAACACGGGGCAGCGCGTCGAGCAGCTCGGGCACGGCGGCGGACGCCTGCGCGCCCCAGGAGGTCAGCAGCAGGGTGAGGTGGATCGGCTCGTTGCCGCGCACCTCCGGGTCGGCGAGACGCCCGCGGACCGCGTCGAGGAGCAGGGGCTCGAAGGGCAGCGTCGCCGCGTCCGCCGTACCGAGGCCCCGGGACCCGGACGCCACGGCGAGCGCGCGAGGGCGCCGGGGCAGGTCGGCGGCGAGCAGGCGCGCGGCGCGTGCGGGGGCGACGGTCACGAGGGCCGCCAGTGCGCTGTCCGCCGGGTCGTCGGCCTCGGGACCGGTGGCGAGGCGGGTCAGGGCTTCGGCGAGAGCGTCCGCCACCGAACCCGTCGCCAGGTCCGCGATCTTGTGCAGCAGACTGAGGACGTGCGGCGCGGAGGACGGGTCGTCGAGGAGGGGCACCAGCCGGGGGAGGAGCCGCGCCGGGGCGGCACGCGAGATCATGCAGGTGTGGTCGGCGGCCCACACCGCCTCCGCGCGCACCTCGGGCCCCGGAATCGCCAAGGCGGCCTCCAGGAGCCCGAACGCCGCCTCCCGTTCCTCTTCCGTGCCCCGGCGCAGCAGCGCGTCGACCACGGCCCGCAGCGGCTCACGCCGACCCTCGTCCAACCGCTCCGAGACCAAGTCGTCGGCCGGGAGCACCGAAAGGGTCGCGTCGAGAAGGGCGGCGTCCCACGGCAGACCCGCATCCAGAGAGGCCAGCACACCGGCGATGCGCAACTCCGCAGGACCCGCCGCATCCAGCGCCGCCACGGCCGTACCCGCACTCGCCTGCGGGTCCAGCCGGGCCATGGCGGTCAGCAGCTCCGCCCGGACGACCGGCTCCCGCTCCACGGCCCACCGCCGCTCCAGCGCCGGCCACGCCCGGTGCCGCGCGGCGGTGTGCCCGGACATCCACGCCGCCGCCTGCCGCACCTGCGCGTCCTCGGCGTCCAACAGCGGGAGCACCAGGGGCAACTGGGCGGCGACGGCGTCGCGGCACGCACCGCGGGCCACCCCGTGCTCGTCGGCGCTCTCGGCTATGGAGCCGAGCAGGGCCAGCACATCGGCGCTCCGGCACCCGGCCGCCGCCAGCCGTGCCAGGAACGGCACCGCCTCCACCGTGGCCGCGTACACCGTGCCCTGGTGCCAGATGTTGCCGTAGAGCTCATGCAGAGCCTCCCCGGCCGCCTCGGCGTCGTCGTCGGTCAGCGCACGCAGCACGGCAGGAACATCCTCCGCACTGCCGTACGCGTGCTGCAGGGCGGCCCAGGGCCGGTCGTCGAGCCCGGTGAGGGCATCCGCGAGATCCATGGCCGGATCTTGACAGAGGGCACTGACAATCAGGGTCGCGGGGGCGCCGCGGGAAGGGCGGGACGGGGCGGGAACGGACGGGGCGAAAAAGCCCGGGTGGTTCCGACACGCCCTCTGTACCTTGTACAGGCGGCGCACATGCGCAGCTCAGACCCTATCCAAAGGCCAACCCACCGTGTTCCTGACGATCACTACCACCGGCACCCCGGACCGCCCCGCCACCGATCTCGGCTTCCTGCTGCACAAGCACCCCGAGAAGGCGCAGGCGTTCTCCACGTCCTACGGCAAGGCGCACGTCCTCTACCCAGAGGCGGACGCCCAGCGCTGCACGGCGACGCTGCTGTTGGAGGTCGACGCGGTGGCACTGGTCCGGCGCGGCAAGGGCAAGGGCCGGGGCGGCGCGCCCGACGCGGCACTCGCGCAGTACGTCAACGACCGCCCGTACGCCGCCTCCTCACTGCTCGCCGTCGCGCTCAGCGCCGTGTTCTCCAGCGCGATGCGCGGCGTGTGCAACGCCCGCCCCGAGCGCGCCGCCCAGCCGCTGCCCCTGCGCATCGAGGTGCCCGCGCTGCCGGCCCGAGGCGGCCCGGAGCTCGTGCGACGGCTGTTCGAGCCGCTCGGCTGGGCGGTGACCGCCGAACCCGTGCCGCTGGACGTGCAGTTCCCCGAGTGGGGCGACTCGCGCTACGTCCGTCTCGTCCTGGAGTCGGAGGCGCTGACCCTCGCCGAGGCCCTGCGTCACCTCTACGTCCTGCTCCCCGTCCTCGACGACGCCAAGCACTACTGGGTCGCCCCCGACGAGGTCGACAAGCTGCTGCGGGCCGGTGAGGGCTGGCTGCCGGACCACCCCGAGCAGAAGCTCATCACCAGCCGGTATCTGTCGCGCCGCTGGTCGCTGACCCGCGAGGCGATGGAGCGGCTGGAGCTGGTGCGGCTCGCGGAGGCCGACGACAGCGAGGTCGAGGAGATCGACAACGCCGTCGAGGCCGAGAGCGAGGCCGAGGAGAAGCCGACCCCGCTCGCCGTGCAGCGCCGGGACGCGATCGTCGCCGCGCTCAAGGCGTCCGGTGCCGCCCGCGTGCTCGATCTCGGCTGCGGGCAGGGCCAGTTGGTGCAGGCCCTCCTCAAGGACCCGGCGTTCACCGAGATCGTCGGCGTGGACGTGTCGATGCGGGCGCTGACGATCGCCGGGCGGCGGCTCAAGCTGGACCGGATGGGGGAGCGGCAGGCCTCACGCGTGAAGCTGTTCCAGGGCTCCCTCGCCTACACCGACCGCCGGCTCAAGGGCTACGACGCCGCCGTGCTCAGCGAGGTCATCGAGCACCTCGACCTGCCCCGGCTGCCCGCCCTGGAATACGCGGTGTTCGGCTCCGCCCGCCCGAGGACCGTCCTCGTGACGACTCCGAACGTGGAGTACAACGTCCGCTGGGAATCCCTCCCGGCCGGCCATGTCCGGCATGGCGACCACCGCTTCGAGTGGACGCGCGAGGAGTTCCGCGCGTGGGCGAAGGCGGTGGCCGAACGGCACGGGTACGGCGTGGAGTTCGTACCCGTCGGGCCGGACGATCCGGAGGTGGGGCCACCCACACAGATGGCCGTCTTCGAGATGAGCACCGGTACACAGAGCAACGTGAACGACGAGAAGGAGGTGAAGGCCGCATGAGCGAGACCACCCAGGCACCGAACGGGCGTGTCCTGCCCGTCACCGACCTCTCCCTCGTCGTGCTCGTCGGCGCCTCCGGCTCCGGCAAGTCCACCTTCGCCCGCCGGCACTTCAAGCCCACCGAGATCATCTCCTCCGACTTCTGCCGCGGACTGGTCTCCGACGACGAGAACGACCAGAGCGCGACGAAGGACGCCTTCGACGTCCTGCACTACATCGCGGGCAAGCGCCTGGCCGCCGGCCGTCGTACGGTCGTCGACGCCACGAGCGTGCAGCAGGACTCCCGGCGGCAGCTGATCGACCTGGCCAAGCGGTACGACGTGCTGCCGATAGCCATCGTGCTCGACGTACCGGAGGACGTGTGCGCCGAGCGCAACGCGGCCCGCACCGACCGGGCCGACATGCCGCGCCGGGTCATCCAGCGGCACACCCGTGAACTCAGGCGGTCCATAAGGCACTTGGAGCGCGAGGGTTTCCGCAAGGTGCACGTCCTGCGGGGCGTGGAGGACATCGAGAACGCCACCGTCGTCACCGAGAAGCGCTTCAACGACCTGACCCACCTCACCGGTCCCTTCGACATCATCGGCGACATCCACGGCTGCGCGTCCGAACTGGAAGCGCTGCTCGGCAAGCTGGGCTACGTCGACGGCGTCCACGCCGACGGCCGTACCGCCGTCTTCGTCGGCGACCTCGTCGACCGGGGCCCCGACAGCCCGGGCGTGCTGCGCCGGGTGATGTCGATGGTCAAGTCGGGCAACGCGCTGTGCGTGCCCGGCAACCACGAGAACAAGTACGGCCGCTACCTCAAGGGCCGCAAGGTCCAGCACACGCACGGACTCGCCGAGACCGTCGAGCAGATGGAGGGTGAGAGCGAGGAGTTCAAGCAGGAGGTACGGGAGTTCATCGACGGGCTGGTCAGCCACTACGTCCTCGACGGCGGCCGACTGGTCGTCTGCCACGCCGGTCTGCCGGAGAAGTACCACGGCCGTACGTCGGGGCGGGTCCGCTCGCACGCGCTGTACGGCGACACCACCGGGGAGACCGACGAGTTCGGGCTGCCGGTGCGCTACCCGTGGGCCGAGGACTACCGAGGCCGGGCGGCCGTGGTGTACGGCCACACACCGGTCCCGGAGGCCACGTGGCTGAACAACACGATCTGCCTGGACACCGGCGCCGTCTTCGGCGGCAAGCTCACCGCGCTGCGCTGGCCGGAGCGGGAGCTGGTCGACGTACCGGCCGAGCAGGTCTGGTACGAGCCGACGAAACCGCTGCGGAGCGAGGCACCCGGCGGGCACGACGGGCGGCCGCTCGACCTGGCGGACGTGCACGGGCGCAGGGTCGTGGAGACCCGGCACGAGGGCCGCGTCTCGATCCGCGAGGAGAACGCGGCGGCGGCCCTGGAGGTCATGAGCCGCTTCGCGATCGACCCGCGCCTGCTGCCGTACCTCCCGCCGACCATGGCACCGACGGCGACCAGCAACGTCGAGGGCTACCTGGAGCACCCGGCGGAGGCCTTCGCGCAGTACCGCGAGGACGGCGTCGAGCGGGTCGTGTGCGAGGAGAAGCACATGGGATCGCGGGCGGTGGCCCTGGTGTGCCGCGACGCGGAGGCCGCCCGCAAGCGCTTCGGCGTGGACGGTCCCACCGGGTCGCTCTACACCCGCACCGGCCGCCCCTTCCTCGACGACGAGTCGGTGACGGAGACGATCCTGGAGCGGGTCCGTACGGCGGTCGGCGAGGCCGGCCTCTGGGACGAGCTGGAGACGGACTGGCTGCTGCTCGACGCCGAGCTCATGCCGTGGTCGCTGAAGGCGTCGGGACTGCTGCGCTCGCAGTACGCGGCGGTCGGCGCCGCCTCCGGAGCGGCGTTCCCGGGCGCGCTGGCCGCGCTGGAGGGCGCGGCGTCCCGCGGCATCGACGTGACCGGCCTGCTGGCGCGCCAGCGCGAACGGGCCTCGGACGCGGCCGCGTTCACGGAGGCGTACCGCCGCTACTGCTGGACGACGGACGGCCTGGACGGCGTACGCCTGGCCCCGTTCCAGATCCTGGCGGTCCAGGGCCGCAGCCTCGCCGCCCTGCCGCACGACGAGCAGCTCACGCTCCTCGACCGGCTGGTGGAGCACGACAGCACCGGTCTGCTCCAGACCACCCGGCGCCTGTACGTGGACACCGGTGACCCGGAGTCGGTGCAGGCCGGCGTCGACTGGTGGCTGGAGATGACCGGCAGGGGCGGCGAGGGCATGGTCGTGAAGCCGCTGGGTGCCGTGGTGCGAAGTGGCGAGGGCCGTCTGGTCCAGCCCGGCATCAAGTGCCGGGGCCGGGAGTACCTGCGGATCATCTACGGTCCCGAGTACACCCGCCCCGACAACCTGGACCGGCTGCGCAAGAGGTTCCTTAACCACAAGCGGTCCCTCGCCATCCGCGAGTACGCGCTGGGGCTGGAGGCCCTGGACCGGCTGGCGGAGGGCGAGCCGCTGTGGCGGGTGCACGAGGCGGTGTTCGGGGTGCTGGCGCTGGAGTCGGAGCCGGTGGACCCGCGGCTGTGACGGTCATCCGACGAGGCGCAGACGGTCCCGGCACACCCCCACCCGGACCGTCTGCCCCCAGGTGAGCTCGACCGCGTCCGACTCCATCCCGTCCCCGAACGCGACCAGCCGCTCGGACTCGACGGTGAACTGGAGACGGGTCGCGGTGGCGAGCTCCCCGGCCACCAGGGATGTCCCGGTGGCCGGGGACGGCCAGGCCTCGCGGACGAACCACAGGAGCCGTTTCTCCGTGGGGGCGGGCAACCGCAGTCGCCCGCCCCGCTCCTGCCACACCGACCGGATCCAGCCGGTCGCCCCCGTGCCCGTGCCGATGATCACCCCAGACGAAGCCTGGGCCTCGACGACACCCCCGTCGCCCTCCAGGCCCAGGCGGTATCGGGCCGTCTGGTGTCCGGCGGCGCCCAGGTAGATCTCGTTCAGTGCCACGAGGCGTTGTGTGTCGTCGGCGACGGCCTCGACCATGGTGAGTTCGTCGAAGGGGCCGCTTCCGGATTGCGTGGACGCGAACAACTTGGCCGCGTCCGCGGGACGGTGGCGCACCAGGACGCCCGGGTTGCGGCCGGGGTCGGTGTCGATGCCCAGCACCGGCTGTCCGGCGAGGTACTTGGCCACGTTCGCGACCAGCCCGTCCTGCCCGACCACGACCACCACGTCCTCCGGCGCGAACAGGAACCGGTCCAGGTCGGCCCGCTCCACCCTGGCCTGACGCCAGGTCAGAGGGATCGCCGAGGCCACCTCCGTCAGCGCCTGTCGCGTCCGGCGGTGCCGTTCGGCGACCTCCTCGATGTCCCTGCCGCGGGAGGAGAGGAAGAAGGCGGCCTGGCCGTGCGTGCCGTGCCGGGCCACCAACTCCTCGTACTCCGTGGTCCGATGGACGAGGACGACCCGGGGAGCGAGGCTCACGCCTGCTCCTGGGCGCCGAGCCGGGCGAGCAACCCCGTCAGCACGTCCGGCGACACTGTCACGCTGTCGATCCTGGGCAGGTTCTCCGCCAGCCGTGTGCCGGTGAGGGCGTGCAGCGTGGCCACGTCCACCTCCGCGTGCACCCGCAGCCAGGCCGCCTGCGCCTGCGCCCGCGCTTCACCGACCTCACGCGCCCCCTCGGCCTCCGCCCGGGCCAGCCGTACGGAACGGGTGGCCTCGGCCTCGGCGAGCCGTACCGTCCGTGCCGCCTCCGCCTCCGCCCGGACCGCGTCGGCCGCCGCGTGCTCCTCCGCCTCCCGCCGCGCGTTCGTGCCCCGCTGGTCCACCAACTGCTCCTCACGGCGGGCGAGTTCGATCTGGCTGGCCAGTTCGTTCTCGGCGATGGTCCGCTCCCGTTCGACGGCCACCGCACGCCGCTCGTACGTCGCCCGGTCCGCCTCCTGCTGGATCTGCTCGCGCGCCGGGGTGCGCAGCGCCCGCTCCACCTCCGGTTCCGGGCGCAGCGCGACGACGCGTACGGCGACCACCTCGATGCCGGTCGCCGGGAGGCGGGGTTCCCCGGCCAGGCCCGCCGCGATCCGCTCCCGCACCGCCGCGACCCCGTCGACCAGCGCCGCCGACAGCGGCGTACGGGCCAGGACGTCCAGTGCGTGCTGCTGGGCCGTCTCCGTCAGGAGCGTCCCCAGCTGTTCCAGCGGAGTGCCCCGCCACGCGCCCGTGTCCGGGTCGACGGAGAAGTCCAGGCGGGTCGCGGCCACCGCCGGGTCGCTGATCCGGTAGGTGACCGTCGCCTGGACGGCCACGTCCTGGAAGTCGGACGTACGGGCATGGAAGGTCATCGCCAACTCCCGGTCGTCGACCGGCACTTCGGAGAGTGCGGCGGTCAGCGCCCGGAACCAGAAGCTGAGCCCGGGGCCGTCGTGCAGCAGCTTTCCGCCGCGGTGGTGGCGGATGTGTGCCGTGGGCGCGCCGCGCAGATGGCGCCAGCCGAGGCGCCGGGTGATGTCGGCCATGAAGCCCCCTCTTTTCGTCGTCGAGACGATAAGCGTGAGGCCTGCTTGTCGTCAAGAGGACGAAAACAAGATGGGGGCGAGTAGGGGGTGAACGCGGCCCCCGATGGTCAGGATGGAGGCATGGGATTCCATGTCGACTCCGAGGCCGGGCGGCTGCGCCGCGTCATCCTGCACCGGCCGGATCTCGAGCTCAAAAGGCTCACCCCCAGCAACAAGGACGCGCTGCTCTTCGACGACGTGCTGTGGGTGCGCCGGGCGCGCGCCGAACACGACGGGTTCGCCGACGTGCTGCGCGACCGTGGTGTCGCCGTCCACCTCTTCGGCGACCTGCTCACCGAGGCCCTGGAGATCGCGGTGGCCAGGAAGCTCGTCCTGGACCGGGTCTTCGACGAGAAGGAGTACGGGGTGCTCGCCACCGACCACCTCCGTGCCGCCTTCGAGGGCCTGCCCGCGCGCGAGCTGGCCGAGGCCCTGGTCGGCGGCATGACCAAGCGGGAGTTCCTGGAGGCGCACCCCGAGCCGACCTCCGTGCGCTTCCATGTCATGGAACTCGACGACTTCCTCCTCGCGCCCCTGCCCAACCATCTCTTCACCCGTGACACCTCCGCCTGGATCTACGACGGCGTCTCCGTCAACGCGATGCGCTGGCCGGCCCGGCAGCGCGAGACCGTGCACTTCGAGGCGATCTACCGGCACCACCCGCTGTTCCGCGAGGAAACGTTCAACTTCTGGTCCGAGGGTCAGGCGGACTACCCCTCCACCATCGAGGGCGGCGACGTCCTGGTCATCGGCAACGGGGCGGTTCTGATCGGGATGAGCGAGCGGACGACCCCCCAGGCCGTCGAGATGCTCGCCCACAAGCTGTTCGCCGCCGGGTCAGCGCAGACGATCGTGGCCCTGGACATGCCCAAACGGCGTGCCCTGATGCACCTGGACACCGTGATGACGATGGTCGACGGCGACGTCTTCACCCAGTACGCCGGGCTCGGCATGCTCCGCTCGTACACCATCGAACCGGGCACCGGCGACAAGGAGCTGAAGGTCACCGACCATCCGCCGGAGCACATGCACCGCGCGATCGCCGCCGCCCTCGGGCTGAGCGAGATCCGCGTCCTGACCGCGACCCAGGACGTCCACTCGGCCGAGCGCGAGCAATGGGACGACGGCTGCAATGTGCTCGCCGTCGAGCCCGGTGTCGTCGTCGCCTACGAGCGGAACTCCACCACCAACACGCATCTGCGCAAGCAGGGCATCGAGGTGATCGAGATCCCGGGCAGCGAGCTGGGGCGGGGGAGGGGTGGACCGCGGTGCATGAGCTGTCCGGTCGAACGGGAGGCCGTATAGAAATTCTGAAGGTCGTATAGACTTCCAGAGTCCCCTGTTCTCGTACCTCTGGAGCGCCCCCATGGCGACTGTCCCGACCGCCCTCGCCGGCCGCCACTTCCTCAAGGAGCTCGACTTCACCGAGCAGGAGTTCCGCGGGCTGGTCGAGCTGGCCGCCGAGCTGAAGGCCGCCAAGAAGGCCGGGACCGAGACGCAGTACCTGCGGGGCAGGAACATCGCGCTGATCTTCGAGAAGACCTCGACGCGTACGCGCTGCGCGTTCGAGGTCGCGGCCGCCGACCAGGGCGCCTCGACGACGTACCTGGACCCCTCGGGCTCGCAGATCGGCCACAAGGAGTCCGTGAAGGACACCGCGCGCGTGCTCGGGCGGATGTACGACGGGATCGAGTACCGCGGGGACAGCCAGCAGAAGGTGGAGGAACTGGCGGAGTACGCGGGCGTGCCTGTATTCAACGGCCTGACGGACGACTGGCACCCCACCCAGATGCTGGCCGACGTGCTGACGATGACCGAGCACAGCGCCAAGCCGCTCAAGGAGATCGCCTTCGCCTACCTGGGCGACGCCCGCTTCAACATGGGCAACTCCTACCTGGTCACCGGCGCGCTGCTCGGCATGGACGTGCGTATCGTCGCGCCTAAGACCTACTGGCCCGCCCAGGAGATCGTCGACCGGGCCCGGGAACTCGCCGAGACCAGCGGGGCGCGCATCACCCTCACGGAGGCGGTCGAGGAGGGCGTGGCGGGCGCGGACTTCGTTGCCACCGACGTCTGGGTCTCCATGGGTGAGCCCAAGGAGGTGTGGGACGAGCGGATCACTGCGCTCGGTTCTTACGCCGTGACCATGGACGTGCTGCGCGCCACGGGCAATCCGGACGTCAAGTTCCTGCACTGTCTGCCGGCCTTTCACGATCTCGGCACGAAGGTGGGGCGCGAGATTTTCGAGAGCCACGGGCTGGAGTCGCTCGAGGTGACCGACGAGGTGTTCGAGTCGGGGCACTCGGTGGTCTTCGATGAGGCGGAGAATCGGATGCACACGATCAAGGCCGTTTTGGTGGCCACGCTGGCTTGATTTTGTGGAAGCGCCGTAGGGGTGTGGATCGTCCGCCGGGTGCTGGTTGTGTGTGGCTGGTCGCGCCCGCGCGGCGGTAGCCGCAGATTCAATACAGCCCCGCGCCCCTAGGTGGGCTGTCGTTGAGCGGGGATGATCGGCAGTCGGAACCACACTGCCTTGCCTGCGTCGGTGGGGCGGTGGCCGCAGGATGAGCTGAGGGCGCGGATCAGGAGTAGGCCCCGCCCGTGCTCTTGCCACGGGTCGGGCTCACCCTCGGCCGGCCGTGTGAGGTTGCCCGGCGGGGCGGGGTCCGGGTCGTGGACCTCTACCTGGCAGCCGGACGGCAGTAGCTCCACCACCAGCTCTATCGGGGCGTCCCCGGCGGTGTGCTCCACGGCGTTCGCGACCAGTTCCGCCGTGAGGAGCTCCGCGGTGTCGCTGTCGGCGGCGTGCTCCAGCTCGGCCAGTGCCGTACGGACGAGAGCCCGTGCGACGGGCACGGCCGCGGCGGTGTGCGGCAGCGCGATGCGCCAGGAGGCGGAGGCGGCGGAGCGATCGTGCAAGGCGGGTCCGTTCATGAGCAGGCTGTCCTGCTTTCAACCTTATGAATGGTACGGCGCCACCCCGCAGAGACGTCCGGCGGGCGCCGTTCGGGACCTTCGGCCCCGACTGCTGGGCGGCTTACCCGGGTGAACGGCCGGCCTCGCACGGCTGATCCCGTCGTTACGGGTGTGTCGACGAGCCGTGACGGATGTGACGGGGCCGGGTCACATGGTCACACCCGGATGGCTTATTGCGTGCTCGTGACGATGGTCAAAGTTGGGTGATAACTTCGAAGGTGGAGCTCGAAGAGCAGAGCTCAGTGAACCAGTGCCCGCCGTCCGCCCGAGGAGGCCGCACGTCATGAGTCCCTTCACCGGCTCCGCCGCCGGCACCTCCGACTGGAAGCATCTGCGGGTCGAGCACGCCGACGGCGTCGCCACCGTCACCCTCGCCCGCCCCGAGAAGCTGAACGCGCTCACCTTCGGCGCCTACGCCGACCTGCGCGACCTGCTCGCCGAGCTGTCCCGGGAGAGGGCGGTACGGGCCCTGGTGCTGGCCGGCGAGGGGCGCGGCTTCTGCTCCGGCGGCGACGTCGACGAGATCATCGGCGCGACCCTGTCCATGGACACCGCCCAGCTCCTCGACTTCAACCGGATGACCGGGCAGGTCGTGCGGGCCGTACGGGAGTGCCCGTTCCCGGTGATCGCGGCCGTGCACGGGGTGGCGGCGGGGGCAGGGGCGGTCCTGGCCCTCGCGGCCGACTTCCGGATCGCCGACCCCACCGCCCGCTTCGCCTTCCTCTTCACACGGGTCGGCCTGTCGGGCGGCGACATGGGTGCGGCCTATCTCCTGCCGAGGGTGGTGGGTCTCGGTCACGCGACCCGGCTGCTGATGCTGGGCGAACCGGTCCGCGCACCGGAGGCGGAGCGCATCGGTCTCATCAGCGAGCTCACGGACGAGGGCCGGGCGGACGAGGCCGCACAGGCGCTGGCGCGCCGCCTGGCCGACGGCCCGGCACTGGCGTACGCCCAGACAAAGGCGCTCCTTACGGCGGAGCTGGACATGCCCCTGGCGGCAGCGGTCGAGATGGACGCCTCGACGCAGGCCCTCCTGATGAACGGCGAGGACTACGCGGAATTCCACGCGGCTTTCAGGGAGAAGCGCCCACCGAAATGGCAGGGGAGGTAGGGATGCTCTCGACCCAGGGGACTGTGCCGACCTCAGGGGCGCGGGGCTGTATTGAATCTGCGGCTACCGCCGCGTGGGCGCGACCAGCCGCAGCGAACCGGCAGCCGCCGAACAAGACCAGCCACCCCCTACGAGTCGCCATCATCGGCGGCGGCCCCGGCGGCCTCTACGCCGCCGCCCTGCTCAAACGCCTCGACCCCACCCGAGAAGTCACCGTCTGGGAACGCAACGCCCCCGACGACACCTTCGGCTTCGGAGTGGTCCTCTCCGACGAAACCCTGGGCGGCATCGAACACGCCGACCCCGTGGTCTACACGGCGCTCCAAAACCACTTCACCCGCTGGGACGACATCGACATCGTCCACCGAAGCACCCGCCAGACCTCCGGAGGACACGGTTTCGCCGCCCTCGGCAGAAAACGCCTCCTCGAAGTCCTCCACGACCGCTGCCAGTCCCTCGGCGTAGAACTGCGCTTCCGCTCCGAGGCCCCCTACGCCGCCTGGCTGGCGGAAACCCATGACCTCGTCATCGCAGCCGACGGTGTGCACAGCACCACCCGCGAGGCCTACGCCCATGTGTTCCGCCCCCATGTGGCCGAACACCGCTGCCGCTACATCTGGCTCGCCGCAGACTTCGCCTTCACATCCTTCCGTTTCGAGATCGCCGAGACCGAGCACGGCGTGATGCAACTGCACGGCTACCCCTACGCGCCCGACGCCTCCACCGTGATCGTCGAGATGCGCGAAGAGGTGTGGCGGGCCGCCGGGTTCGACGAACTCGACGAGGACGAGTCGGTCGACCGCTGCGCCAAGATCTTCGCGGAAGCCCTCCGCGGACGACCCCTGAAGTCCAACAAGTCGGCCTGGACCACCTTCCGCACCGTCGTCAACGAACGCTGGTCGCACGACAACATCGTCCTGCTCGGCGACGCCGCCCACACCGCCCACTTCTCCATCGGCTCCGGCACCAAGCTCGCCGTCGAGGACGCCCTCGCGCTCGCCGCCTGCCTGGAGGAACAGCCGGATCTCGCAAGCGCGTTGCGGGCGTACGAGGAGGAGCGCAAGCCGGTCGTCGCCTCCACGCAGCGGGCCGCCCGCGCGAGCCTGGAGTGGTTCGAGAACCTCGGTCTCTACCTCGACCAGCCACCCCGCCAGTTCGCCTTCAACCTGCTCACCCGCAGCCGTCGCGTCACCCACGACAACCTGCGCCTGCGCGACGCCCACTTCACCGAGACCGTGGAGCGCGCCTTCGGCTGCCCGCCCGGTACGCCCCCGATGTTCACGCCGTTCCGGCTGCGCGGCCTGACGCTGCGCAACCGCGTCGTCGTGTCCCCGATGGACATGTACTCGGCCACCGACGGCGTCCCCGGCGACTTCCACCTCGTCCACCTCGGCGCCCGCGCCCTCGGCGGCGCCGGCCTGGTGATGACCGAGATGGTCTGCGTCAGCCCGGAGGGACGGATCACCCCCGGCTGCGCCGGCCTCTACACCGGCCGGCAGGCCGAGGCCTGGAAGCGGATCGTCCAGTTCGTGCACGCCCAGGCCCCCGGCGCCGCGATCGGCGTGCAGCTCGGCCACAGCGGACGCAAGGGCTCGACCAAGCTGATGTGGGAGGGCATCGACGAGCCCCTGGACGACGGCAACTGGCCGCTCGTGGCGCCGTCCCCGATCCCGTACAAGCCGTACAGCCAGACCCCGCGCGAGCTGACCCGCGCCCAACTCACCGACATCCGCGAACAGTTCACCGCCGCGGCCTGGCGTGCCGCCCGCGCCGGCTTCGACCTCCTCGAACTGCACTGTGCGCACGGCTACCTGCTCTCCAGCTTCCTCTCGCCGCTCACCAACCTCCGCACGGACGCCTACGGCGGCTCCCTCGACAGACGGCTCCGCTTCCCGCTGGAGGTCTTCGACGCCGTACGCGGCGTATGGCCCGAGGAACGGCCCATGACCGTCCGTATCTCCGCCACCGACTGGGCCGAGGGCGGCACGAGTGCCGAGGACGCCGTCGAGATCGCCCGTGCCTTCGCCGCGCACGGCGCCGACGCCATCGACGTGTCGACCGGGCAGGTCGTGGCCGACGAGCAGCCGGAGTTCGGGCGGTCGTACCAGACTCCGTACGCGGACCGGATCCGGCACACCGCCGGCCTGCCGGTGATCGCGGTCGGTGCGATCTCCTCCTGGGACGACGTCAACTCCCTGATCCTGGCGGGCCGCACGGATCTGTGCGCCCTCGCCCGCCCCCACCTATACGACCCGCACTGGACGCTGCACGCGGCGGCCGAGCAGGGCTACGAGGGGCCGGGCGTCGTCTGGCCGACCCCGTACCGTGCGGGCAGCCGCCGCCCGCAGACCGGCCGCACGGACGCCCCCAAGCCGCGCTTGACGCTCGGCGGTTGAGTCACGGCCGTCGTCGAGCTCCTTGCTGTCCCTGGCTCACAGGCCGACGAACACCGCCCCCGCATCCCGCAGGCGCTCGTGCAGTCCCCGGAAAACGGCCGCCGAGCGCGCTCCCGGCCAGTCCTCCGGCAGCAGGCGGGCGGGCAGGCCGGGGTCGGTGTACGGGAGGTGGCGCCAGGAGTCCAGGGCGAGGAGGTAGTCGCGGTACGCCTCCTCGGGCGGGGTGTCCTCCCGTCGCTCCCAGTCGTGCAGCACGCGCGCGTGCCGGTCGAGGAACGCCTCGTGCTCCTTGGCGATCACGGCCAGGTCCCACCAGCGGGCGACGGCGTCGGCGGTCGGCGCGAAGCCGAGGTGCTCGCCGCGGAAGAAGTCGACGTACCCGTCCAGCCGCAGCCGGTGCAGGGTGTGCCGGGCCTCCTCGTGGAGCCGCGCCGGCGCGATCCACACGCCGGGGGCCGCCGTGCCGAAGCCGAGTCCGGCCAGCCGGGAGCGCAGCACATGCCGCTTCTGCCGCTCCGACTCCGGCACCGAGAACACCGCGAGCACCCAGCCCTCGTCCTCGGGCGGCGCGGTGGCGTAGATGCGCCGGTCGCCGTCGTCGAGCAACTGGCGGGCGTCCGGCGACAGTTCGTATCCGGCCGCGCCCTGGGCCGTACGGGCCGGAAGCAGCAGCCCGCGCCGCTTCAGCCGGGACACCGACGACCGTACGGACGGGGCGTCCACGCCGACCGCGGCCAGCAGTCTGATCAGCTCGGCGACCGGCACGGGGCCGGGCATGTGGCGGCCGTAGGCGCCGTAGAGCGTGACGATGAGAGACCGTGGTGCATGCTGGTCGGACACGTTGATCATCTTAGGTCGTACGGATCACTGCCGGTCACCCTGCGAGTCCCCGTCGGCGCGCAACCGGAACCGCTGGAGCTTGCCGGTCGCGGTGCGCGGCAGCGCGTCCAGGAAGACGATCTCGCGCGGGCACTTGTACGGCGCCAGTTCCTCCTTGACGAACGCGCGCAGCGCCTCCGCGCCCCGTCGCGCACCCTCCCTGAGCACCGCGTATGCCACCACGACCTGTCCGCGTGCCTCGTCGGGCCGCCCGACCACCGCCGTCTCCAGTACGTCCGGGTGGCGCAGCAGCGCCTCCTCGACCTCCGGGCCCGCGATGTTGTAACCGGCCGAGATGATCATGTCGTCCGCGCGGGCGACATAGCGGAAGTAGCCGTCACTCTCCCGGACGTAGGTGTCGCCGGTGATGTTCCAGCCGTCGCGCACGTACTCGCGCTGCCGCGGATCGGCGAGATAGCGGCAGCCGACCGGCCCGCGCACGGCCAGCAGCCCCGGCTCCCCGTCGGGCCTCTCCCGGCCCTCCTCGTCGACCACGCGCGCGTGCCACCCCGGCACCGGCACCCCCGTCGTGCCGGGCCTGATGTGCTCGTCGGCCGCGGAGATGAAGATGTGCAGCAGCTCGGTGGCGCCGATGCCGTTGATGATGCGCAGGCCGGTCCGCTCGTGCCAGGCATGCCAGGTGGCGGCGGGCAGGTTCTCGCCCGCGGAGACACAGCGGCGCAGGGAGGTGATGTCGTGCGAGTCGAGCTCGTCGAGCATCGTGCGGTAGGCCGTCGGCGCGGTGAAAAGCACGGACACCCGGTGTGCGGCGATGGCGGGCAACAGCTGCTTGGGCCCGGCCTGTTCGAGGAGCAGGGCGCTGGCGCCGGCCCGCATCGGGAAGATCACGAGCCCGCCCAGTCCGAAGGTGAAGCCGAGCGGGGGACTGCCGGCGAAGACGTCGCCCACATGTGGTTGCAGCACATGTTCCGAGAAGGTGTCCGCTATCGCGAGCACATCCCGGTGGAAGTGCATACAACCCTTGGGCCGTCCGGTGGTGCCGGAGGTGAAGGCGATGAGGGCGACATCGTCGGCCGCGGTGTCGGCGGCGGGGTACGGCGCGTCGGGCGCCGGGCGGCGCAGCAGGTCGTCGGGGGCGTCGCCGCCGTACGTGGTGATGCGGAGCCCTGGAATCTCGGCCTTGGCGAGGTCGTCGACGGCGCGGACATCGCACAGGGCGTGCCGCACCTGGGCGATCTCGCACATGGTCCGCAACTCGTGCGGGCGCTGCTGGGCCAGCACGGTGACGGCGACCGCGCCCGCCTTCAGCACCGCCAGCCAGCAGGCGGCCAGCCAGGGTGTGGTCGGGCCGCGCAGCAGCACCCGGTTGCCCGGGACGACGCCGAGGTGGTCGGTGAGCACATGCGCGAGCCGGTCGACGCGGGCGCGCAGTGTGCCGTACGTCCATGTGGCGCCGGACGGGGTGTGGAACACGGGCCGCTCGTCGTCGGGGCCGTCGAGCAGCTCGGCGGCGGCGTTGAGCCGTTCGGGGTAGCGCAGCCCCGGCAGGTCGAAGCGGAGCTCGGGCCACTGGTCGGGCGGTGGCAGATGCTCGCGGGCGAAGGTGTCGACGTGGGCGGAGCGGTGCAGACCGGCCATGGCGGTTCGCCCCCTTGCCGTGTGGGCCGCTGTGGGCTGCCTTGTGGGCGTCGTGCTTCTGGGCGTCGTGGTGGCTCGCACAGGGAGCGTATCGTGTTGGTGACGACAGTCAATGGTGCGCGATATCGTCGAAGAGGTCGGGCGAAGATGTCCGTCGAGCAGGTCGTCGGGAGCGTCCGTCGCGGACGGCTCCGCTGGGAGGTCGGCAATGCCCGCATTCTCACTCGATCCGCCGCAAACCGCCTGGTGTGCCGAGCTGCGCACCCAGGCCGCCGAACGCCTGCGCCCGCTGGCGGAGAAGGGCGAACCGGGGCATGTGAATCGCCCGCTGGTCGCCGAGCTCGGCCAACTGGGGTTCCTGGAGCGGCTGTTCACCTCCGGTGCCGTTGATCTCTGCCTGATGCGCGAATCCCTCGCGTATGCCTGCACGGAGGCGGAGACCGCGCTTGCGTTGCAGGGCTTGGGCGCCCATCCGGTCCACGCGTACGGCACCCCGGCCCAGCGGGAACGCTGGCTGCCCCGGGTGACGGAGGGCAGCGCGGTGGCGGCCTTCGCACTGAGCGAACCGGGGGCGGGCTCGGACGCGGCGGCGCTGGAGCTGCGGGCGGAACGGGAGCCCTCGCGGAGGGGCGGGCCTGGGGGCGCGCCGGTCGGCTCACCCGCTGCCGAGCCCGACGGCCCCACCCGCTGGCGGCTCAGCGGTGAGAAGTGCTGGATCTCCAACGCCCCCGAGGCCGACTTCTACACCGTCTTCGCCCGCACCACCCCCGGCGCCGGCGCCCGCGGCGTCACCGCCTTCCTGGTCCCGGCCGACCGCCCCGGCCTCACCGGAGCGGGCCTCGACATGCTGTCCCCGCACCCCATCGGCACCCTCGCCTTCGACGCCGTCCCCGTCACCGCCGACGACGTGCTCGGCGAGCCCGACCGCGGCTTCCGGGTCGCGATGGGCACCCTCAACCTCTTCCGGCCCAGCGTCGGTGCCTTCGCCGTCGGAATGGCCCAGGCGGCCCTGGACGCCACCCTCGCCCACACGGCCGAACGGGACGCGTTCGGCGGCAAGTTGAAGGACCTCCAGACGGTCGCGCACCAGGTCGCCGAGATGGCGCTGCGCACGGAGGCGGCCCGTCTCATGGTGTACGCGGCTGCGACGGCGTACGACGAAGGCGCCCCGGACGTCCCGAAGCGTGCCGCGATGGCGAAACTGCTCGCCACCGAGACCGCGCAGTACGTGGTCGACACGGCCGTCCAGTTGCACGGTGCCCGTGCCCTGCGCCGCGGCCACCTGCTCGAACACCTCTACCGCGAGGTCCGCGCCCCGCGCGTCTACGAGGGCGCCAGCGAGGTCCAACGCGGCATCATCGCCAAGGAGTTGTACGCGAAAATGGAGGCCGCCCAGTGAGCACCGAGCGCGTCAACCCGCCCGACCTGTCCCCGCCCACCGGCTTCTCCCACGCGGTCGTCGCCACCGGCTCACGGATCGTCTTCCTGGCCGGGCAGACCGCCCTCGACGCGGACGGCAAGGTCACCGGCGACACCCTGCCCGAGCAGTTCGAGCGGGCCCTGACCAACCTGCTGGCCGCACTCGCCGCCGCCGGGGGCACCCCCGCCCACCTCGCCCGGGTCACCGTCTACGCCACCGACGTCGCCGCGTACCGCGCCCAGGCGGCTGAACTCGGCCGCATTTGGCGGCAGTTGGCCGGGCGCGACTACCCCGCGATGGCGGTCGTCGAAGTCGTGCGGCTCTGGGACGAAGAGGCGATGGTGGAGCTCGACGGGTTCGCCGTGCTGCCGTAGCTGGTCTCGCTCACGCGGCCATCGCGAGCCGCTCGGCCGGCATTCGGTGCGGCGCGACGACGCGGCCGTCGGGCAGCAGCTCACCGCTGTCGTCGAAGACGATCGCGCCGTTGCAGAGCAGGCTCCAGCCCTGCTCGGGGTGTGCGGAGACCACATGGGGGGCGTGGCTGTCGGAGGAAGGGCACGAAGGCTGGTGGGAACACATGGCGCACCTCCACATCGGGTGGACGAGCCGTGCGGTTCGTCCATATGGGTAGACCATGCTCCCGCTCCGAACTCATCGGAACGTCCGGTCATGAACCGTGACAACACGCGGACAACACTCTGACCGATCCACGAAGGTCGGAGCGGACTCGCCACCGAGTGGGTGACGGTCACGTCCGTGGGCGCACCCGCCGGGTACCAGTGGAAGGCCCCACTCCGCTCACTCGGGAGGTCATCCCATGCCCCTACGCCCCGCTCTCGCCACCGGCGCCTTCGCCGCCCTGCTCCTGCTGGTCGCCGCGCCCTCGGCCCCCGCCGACTCCTCGGCGCTCGCCGACCCCAGGGAGACCGTGACCATCGACTCCGTCGGCCGTATGGCCGAGGACGGCACCGTCACCCTGTCCGGCACCTACCGCTGCGTCGACAGTGTGGGACCGGTGTACGTGAGCTCCTCGATCGGCCAGCGGTCCGAGAACTTCCGGTACTCCATCGGCGGCACCCCTGCCGTGTGCGACGGCAAGCTGCACCGCTGGGAGAACACGAGCAGGCCCTCCCCGACCACCCTCAAGCACGGCAAGGCGGACGTCGAGGCCACCATCGTGGAACTCCACCCCGTGGGCATCCTGCCCCTGCCCCGCTTCCACGCGCTGCAGACGGAGGACATCACCCTGTCGAGGGCGTGACGGAAACCCGCCCCGCACGACGGACGCGGACCGTGCCTCCTTCCGATCGGGAGGGGGCACGGCCCGTGGTCCGGCTCACCACTCCGCGGGGCGCCCCTTGAGCTGCTGCCAATAGCGTCGGTGCGCGCGCCGGGCCGGCTCGCTCGCCATGACGTCGGCCAGCTCCTCGTCCAGCGGATCGGCGAGTTCGGCGATGTCGCGCAGGGCAGCCGCCCGGCAGGCGCGCTTCGTGAAGGCGTACTGCTCGATGCAGTCCTCCGGGGTCTGCCCGGCGACGGCGACGGCCCGGTCCAGCAGGTCCTCGGCCGTCGCCAGCTCATGCACCATGCCGAGTGCGTGTGCCTGCTCCGGGGTGAAGAGCTCCCCGCGCAGGCACGCCTGGGAGGCGACCGGCTCACCCCAGGCGTGGGCGAGCATACGGACGTACACGGCGGGCATGGGGACGCCGATGGGCACCTCGTTGAGCCCGAAACGCGCACCGTCGGAGACGGCGACGCGGTAGTCGCACACCGCGGCGGTGATCAGTCCCCCGGCGAAGGCGTGCCCGTTGACCGCGGCGACGGTCGGGCGCGGGTATGTGAACAGCCGCATGTTCGTGGCCCGGTACTCCTGGAACCAGGACGCGACGGCCGCCGGATCGCCCGCCAGGAGCGGGAAGGCCTCGTCGAGGTCGAGTCCGGCGGAGAAACGCGCGCCGGTGCCGGTCAGTACGACGGGCGAGTCGGCGTGGTCGCGTTCCAGCCGGTCGAAGGCGTCGTGCAGGTCGGCGAAGAAGGCGCGGTTCTGGGCGTTGACCGGGTTGGTCGTCATCGTCACGACGGCGACACGGCCGCGGCGTCCGATCGTCCAGCTCATGCGCGTTCCTCCGATCGTGCGGGCCCGGTCGGCTGTACGGGCGCGGACGGTCGTACGGGCGCAGACGGCCGTACACGTCCGGGATCGCCGTCGGTCCGGGCCTCCAGTGCCCGCAGCACGGCCACCATGTCCTCGCCGCCGTGACCCTGCGCCACGGTCTCCTGGAAGAGACTGTGGCAGACGTCGAGGAGCGGGGAGGCCACATCGGCCTTGCGGGCGGCCTCGGCGATCAGCCGGTTGTTCTTCAGCACGTCGCCGGCGGCCGCCTGGACGCCGAAGTCGCGGGCCAGCAGCTTGGGTCCCTTGATGCGGGAGACGGCGCTGGCCATCGGGCCCGCGTCCAGGACGTCCCGGAGCAGGCGCTGGTCGAGTCCGTGCCGGTCGGCGAAGTGGAAGGCCTCGGCCAGTCCGGTGACCAGGGTGATCAGGAACAGGTTCACCGAGAACTTCATCAGCAGCGCGCCCGGCACCGGACCGCAGCCGAACGTCTCCCGGCACATGGGCGCGAGCAGGGGCCGTACGGTGGCCACGGCGTCGTCGTCACCCGCCAGCATCCCCACCAGTTCGCCCCGCTCGGCCGGGACGCGGGAGCCGGAGACCGGTGCCTCGACGTATCTCCCGCCCGCCGCCCGGATGTCGTCCTGCAGGCTGCCCGAGTACTCGGCCGAGGTCGTGCCCATGTGGACGACGGTGTGACCGGCGACGCGCGCGGCGAAGTCCGGGGTGCCGCGCCCCAGCACCGCGTCGACGGCGGCCTCGTCGGCCAGCATGAGGATCACGGTGCCGGCCCGTTCGAAGACCTCGGCGGCGCTCGCCGCGACCTCGGCTCCGGCTGCGCGCAGCGGTGCGCACCGGCTGGGAGTGCGGTTCCACACGACGAGCGGCGTCCCGGCGCGGGCGAGGTTGAGGGCCATGGGCCGGCCCATGACCCCGAGGCCGACGAACCCACACGTATGAAGCACCGCTGAGCCCCCGGACATGAGGCATCACCACCGTCGATTCCGAGCCGCCGACCTGACTATGACAGCGGTCATAGTAGTCGTCGCTATGACAGCGGTCATAGGGTGGATTCCGGAAAACCCACGGCAGCCGGGAGATCCACGACAACCGGAAGACTTACGACACCCGGAAGATCCACGACAACCGGAAGACCTACGACAAGGGGGAGATCGCGGATGGCGGTGTCCGAACGCGGGCCGCGCGAGCGGATGGTCTTCAGCGCGGCCCAGCTCATCCGGCGCGACGGGGTCGCCTCCACCGGGATGCGCGAGGTCGCCGCCCACGCCGGCGCGCCGCGCGGTTCGCTCCAGCACTACTTCCCCGGCGGCAAGGAGCAGCTGGTCAACGAGGCGGTGGGCTGGGCGGGGCGTTACGCGGGCAAGCGCGTCGCCCGCTTTCTCGCCGCGCTACCGGAGCCGACGCCCAGCGGGCTGTTCGCGCAGATGGTCCGTCAGTGGATCGACGAGTACGAGGCGGCCGGGTTCGCGGGCGGCTGCCCCGTGGCCGCCGCCACCGTGGACTGGGCGGAGTCCACCACCTCCACGCGGGAGGCCGCGGCGGCCGCGTTCGCCACCTGGACCGGCCCGGTGGCGGGCGCCCTGGCCGACATGGGCGTGCCCGAGGAACGGGCCGGCGCCCTGGCCACGCTCATGATCAGCACCTTGGAAGGGGCCATCCTGATCGCCCGCGCCGAGCGTGACGTCCGTGCCTTGACGACCGTGGTCCGGGAGCTGGGGCCGCTCCTCGACGCGGCGGTGAGCAGGGACGGCTGACCGGCCCCGCCCGCGTCAGGCCGGATACGCGTGCGTCTGTGTCGCCTTCACCGCCGCCCAGACGACAGCGCCGGGACGGAGGCCGAGTTCGGCGGCGGCGATCGTGGTGAGGTCGGCGGTGAGCGGGAAATCGCCGGTGAGGGCCACGCGGATCTGGTCGCCGTGGGATTCCAGGCCGGCCACCTCACAGCGCCAGAGGTTGCGGGCGCTGGCGCCGGTCGGGCGGTCGCGGTACAGGGTCACCGCGGTCGGCGGGAAGGTGACGAAGACCGGGCCGGTGAGGTCCTCGGTGGTGGTGATCGCGGGACCCGTGTCGAGTCGTACGGTGTGCCCTTCGGCCTCGCCCTTGTAGAGGTTCAGGCCGACGAGATGGGCGATGTAGTCGGTGCGCGGGTGGCGGGCGATGTGGGCCGGGGTGCCTTCCTGCACCACATGGCCGTCCTCGATGACGACCAGGCGGTCGGCCAGCACCATGGCGTCCAGCGGGTCGTGCGTGACGAGCACCGCGACCGCCTCGAAGCCGGCGAGATGGCGCCGGAGCTGGGCACGGACGTCGAGGCGGGTGCGCGCGTCCAGCGCGGCCAGGGGCTCGTCGAGGAGCAGCAGCCGCGGGTGGGTGGCCAGGGCGCGGGCGAGGGCGACGCGCTGGGCCTGGCCGCCGGAGAGGCGACGGGGCTTGGCGTCGGCGTGCTCGGCGAGGTCCATCCGCCGCAGCCACTCGGCGGCCTGCGCCCGCGCCTCCGCCTTGCCGGCCCCGTGGCAGCGAGGGCCGAAGGCGACGTTGTCGAGGGCGGTGAGGTGGGGGAAGAGCAGGTAGTCCTGGAAGACGACGCCGACCGGGCGCGACTCCGGTGGCGTACGGTCCAACTCCTCGCCGTCCAGCCGCAGATGGCCGTCCGTCAACGGAACGAGCCCGGCCAGCGCGCGCAGGGCCGTGGTCTTGCCGGCACCGTTGGGGCCGAGCAGCGCGACGACGTCACCGGGGGCGGCCGTCAGCTCCACGTCGAGGCGGAAACGGCCTCGGTCGACCACGAGACGGGCATCCAACCCCTCGCCGGCGGAACGCGACGCGGCGCCGATGTCGGTGTCGGAGCTTGCTCCGGCGCCGCTGTCGGAGCCGGCCTCGGCGTCGTGCACAGTCTCGTCGATTTTGCCGTCGTGCACGGCCTTGTCGATCTTGCCGATGTCGGTCATGAGGCGGTCATCCAGCGGTCGCGCAGCCCCGCGAGGACCGCGATCGAGACGGTCAGCAGGACGAGGCTGAGGGCGATGGCCGCCTCCGGGTCGCTCTGCAGGGCGAGGTAGACGGAGAGGGGCATGGTCTGGGTACGGCCGGGGAAGTTGCCCGCGAAGGTGATCGTCGCGCCGAACTCGCCGAGCGCCCGTGCCCAGGCGAGGACCGCGCCCGCCGCGACACCCGGCGCGATCAGCGGCAGCGTGACCCGGCGGAACGCGGTGAAGCGGGAGGCGCCCAGCGTCGTCGCGGCCTCCTCGTAGCGCGGGTCGGCGGCCCGCAGCGTGCCCTCGACGCTGATGACGAGGAACGGCATGGCGACGAACGCCTCCGCGACCACGACCCCCGCGGTGGTGAACGGCAGGGTGACCCCGAACCACGCGTCCAGCCACTTGCCGACGACCCCGTTGCGGCCGAGCGCCATCAGCAGCGCCACACCGCCGACCACCGGAGGCAGCACGAGCGGCAGCGTGACCAGGGCCCGTACGAGCCCGCGTCCGGGGAACTCGACGCGGGCCAGCAGCCAGGCCAGGGGCACGCCGATCACCAGGCTCACCGCGGTGGCCGCCGTCGCGCACAGCAGGGACAGCCGCAGGGCCTGCCACACCGCGGGGCTGGTCAGCTGGTCCGGCAGGCTGTGCCAGGGGGTGCGGACGAGCAGGGCGATCAGCGGCACGATCAGGAATGCCAGGCCCACGAGGGCGGGCAGAAGGAGCGGCACGGGCACGGGACTGCGCCGACGCGACAGGGCCGCCCGGCCGCGCCGGCGCCGCGGTCCGCCCGTCAGGGTCTGGGTCGCGGCACCGGACTTGTCGAGCGGGGTCATGGCTTGAGGAACCCGGCCTCGGTCAGGACCTTCTGGCCCTCGGCGGACCGCACCAGCGCGACGAACGCCTTGGCGGCCTCGGCGTTGGTCGCGTCCTTGAGCAGGGCGATCGGGTAGTCGTTGACGGCGTCGGCGGACTCGGGGAACTCCACGCCCTCCACCTTGTCACCCGCGGCCTTCACATCGGTCTTGTAGACGACCGCGGCGTCCGCCTCCTTCAGCTCGACCTTGGTCAGGGCGGCCTTGACGTCCTGCTCGTACGACACCGGCGTGAGCTTCAGCCTGCTCGCATCGAGGGCCTTCTGGGCGGCGGCGCCGCACGGCACCTCCTTGTCGCACAGGACTACCTTCAGGCCGGACCTGGTGAGGTCCTTCAGCGAGGAGATCTTGTCCGGGTTGCCCGGCAGGGTGGCGATCTCCAGCTGGTTGCGGACGAAGGTGGCGGGCGTACCGGAGGCGTCCCCGGCGTCGGTGACGATCTTCATCGTCTTGGGGCTGGCGGAGGCGAACACGTCCGCCGGCGCCCCGCCGGTGATGCTCGCGGCCAGCGAGTCGCTGCCGCCGAAGCTGAACGTCACCTTCGTGCCCGGGTGCTCCTGCTCGAACTGCTTGCCCAGCTTCTCGAAGCTCTCCTTCAGCGAGGCGGCGGCGAAGACGGTGACCGTGCCGGACAGCTTCGGGGACCCGGACGCCGACGCGGAGGAGCCGGATGCGCCGGACGAGGAGTCGTCGGAGGAGGAGCAGGCGCTCAGGGCCAGCAGCGCGGCGGCGCTCGCGCCGGTCACCTGCAGCATGCGGCGGCTGTGGCGAGTGCGGCGGGGCCGGCTGGTCCGGCGCCTGGAACGGGTCGTCACGGATCTACTCCTTCTCATGGGCGCACACGCTCATGGACGCATACGATGAGCATACTGCCGCATATGCAAGGCAAAAGTCCCTTGTCGCTTCGCATGAGCCCGCCCCTGGGCTGCGAAGCCTGGTATATGCGTTCGTACAGGGGGCCCGCACATATTTCGGTTGCCGTGAAACGATCTAGCGACCTACCGTCGGGCGCATGGCGGACGACGAACCCACGCGCGCGGCAAGGCTGTTGGATGCCCAGGCGAAGGCCGAGCGGCTCTTCGCGGAGATCGAGGAGCGCGGGCTCGTCGCGCCGGGGGAGGGGGAGCGGGCGGTCAGCGACCGGATCCGGGACCTGGCGAACGAGCTCTTCGGCACCACCCGGCACTGGCACAAGCGGATCGTGCGCTCGGGACCGAACACGCTGATGCCGTACCGGGAGAACCCGCCGGACCGGGTGATCGGCGCGGACGACATCGTGTTCGCCGACTTCGGGCCGATCTTCGAGGAGTACGAGGCCGACTTCGGCCGGACCTTCGTCCTCGGCGACGACCCGGTCAAGCACCGGCTGCGGGACGACCTGCCGAAGGTCTTCGACGCCGGCCGGCGGTTCTTCGAGAGCGACCCCGACATCACCGGCAAGCGGCTCTACGCCGAGGTCGAACGGCTGGCCGCCGACGCCGGGTGGGAACTCGGCGGCTGGCACGCCGGCCACCTGGTGGGTGAGTTCCCGCACGAGTGGATCGACGGCGCCGACGTGGAGTCGTACATCGCACCCGCCAACGACACCCCACTTCGGCGCACCGACAAGGCCGGGCGCCAATGCCACTGGATCCTGGAGATCCATCTCGTCGACCGGGGGCGGCAGTTCGGTGGCTTCTACGAGGAACTGCTGACCCTTGGCTGACCGCCTCGCCTCCCTCACCGCGGCGGCCGCGGCCGTGGTCACGCTCATGCTGAGCGGCTGCGCCGAGCAGGCGCAGTCCGTGAACACCGCCCGGAGCGAGGCCCCCCGGGCGACCGCGAGGGCTGCTTCCCAGTCCCCCGGCCTCCGGCGGGACGAGGAGCCGGTGCGGGCACGCTTCCCGGAGTTCGGAGACTTCTCCTCCACGCTCTGGAAGGGTGAAGCGCTCGGCGGCGACGACCGGTCGTCGGTGCCCGGACCCACGGATGTGCGGATGTCCGGCATCGTCCGGCTCACCGACGCCGACGCGGCCCGGCTGCACAAGGGCTACGCCTGGCAGGACACCACCGGCCAGCCGGAACTCCCCGCCGACCTGCGCGCTCAGGTGCCGGCCGGCGCCCGCTGGCAGACGAGCGCCGACTTCACCCGTGCCGTCACCGGGGACCGCTACACGGCGACGTTCCTTGCCGACCTGGAGCGGAAGGTGCTCGTCTTCGACGCGGTGAACCCGGAGAAGAAGGGATGACGCCTTCTTCGCGTGCAACGGCCCGGCGTGCCGCTCAGATGTCCCGGAAGATCTCGATCTGCGCCCCGATGGAGTTCAGGCGCTCGGCGAGGTCCTCGTAACCGCGGTTGATGACATACACGTTCCGCAGCACGGACGTGCCCTCCGCCGCCATCATCGCCAGCAGGACGACCACGGCGGGCCGCAGCGCGGGCGGGCACATCATCTCGGCGGCGCGCCAGCGGGTCGGGCCCTCGACCAGGACGCGGTGCGGGTCCAGCAACTGCAGCCGGCCGCCGAGGCGGTTGAGGTCGGTGAGGTAGATCGCGCGGTTGTCGTAGACCCAGTCGTGGATGAGGGTCTTGCCGGACGCGACGGCCGCGATGGCCGCGAAGAACGGGACGTTGTCGATGTTCAGGCCCGGGAACGGCATCGGGTGGATCTTGTCGATCGGCGCCTCCAGCTTGGAGGGCCGGACGGTGAGGTCCACCAGTCGCGTACGGCCGTTGTCCGCGAAGTACTCGGGCGTACGGTCGTGGTCGAGGCCCATCTCCTCCAGGACCGCCAGCTCGATCTCCAGGAACTCGATCGGCACCCGGCACACCGTCAGCTCCGACTCGGTGACGACCGCGGCGGCCAGCAGGCTCATCGCCTCCACCGGGTCCTCGGACGGCGAGTAGTCGACGTCGACGTCGATGGCCGGCACGCCGTGCACGGTGAGGGTGGTGGTGCCGATGCCCTCGACCCGGACGCCGAGCGCCTCCAGGAAGAAACACAGGTCCTGGACCATGTAGTTGGAGGAGGCGTTGCGGATGACCGTGACGCCGTCGTGCCGTGCGGCGGCCAGCAGCGCGTTCTCGGTCACCGTGTCGCCGCGCTCGGTCAGCACGATCGGACGGTCGACGCGGACGGACCGGTCGACCGTGGCGTGGTACTGCCCCTCGGTCGCCGCGACGTCCAGCCCGAACCGGCGCAGCGCGATCATGTGCGGCTCGATGGTCCGTGTGCCGAGGTCGCAGCCGCCGGCGTACGGCAGCTTGAAGCGGTCCATACGGTGCAGCAGCGGGCCGAGGAACATGATGATGGACCGCGTCCGTACGGCCGCCTCGGCGTCGATCGCCACCATGTTCAGCTCGGCCGGCGGCACGATCTCCAGGTCGGTGCCGTCGTTGATCCAACGGGTGCGCACGCCGATGGAGTTGAGCACCTCGAGGAGACGGTAGACCTCCTCGATGCGGGCCACCCGGCGCAGCACCGTGCGCCCCTTGTTGAGCAGTGAGGCGCACAGCAGGGCCACGCAGGCGTTCTTGCTGGTCTTGACGTCGATCGAACCGGACAGCCGACGTCCGCCGACGACCCTCAGATGCATCGGACCGGCGTATCCCAGGGACACGATCTCACTGTCCAGGGCCTCACCGATTCGGGCGATCATCTCAAGGCTGATGTTCTGGTTGCCGCGCTCGATGCGGTTCACGGCGCTCTGAGAGGTACCGAGCGCCTCGGCGAGCTGCGTCTGTGTCCAGCCGCGGTGTTGCCGTGCGTCACGGATGAGCTTGCCGATGCGTACGAGGTAGTCGTCTGCCATGAGGTTGAGGTTATCTCAGATATGAGATGACACACGCCTGGGGGTCCATTCGGGTGACGTCCCGTCAACGTCGCCTGGCGGTACGGGTACGACGCCACCCGAAAGGTCCGGGCAAATCCACCGATGTCGTACGACGTCCAGTGCTGCTGTGGGTGTGTCGCGGCCCATTCCTGCCGCCGGTGGTCAGGGACCAGGAGCGTCGGTTGATGTTCAGCCGAACTCCCGGAAGAATCCGAAAACTCTTGCGGAATGTAAGGGGCACGAACGCCTCCCTCCGAGGTCACGGTATGTCTCCCACGAGTACCCCGACTTGGCCGATTGATGGCACCTCGTCACGCGGAGGCCGCGGAGACGGCGTCGGCGATGAGGCGGGCCACCTGCGGAGGGGGCAGCCAAACGGTGTCGACGACCTCGCCCTCTCGACCGAGCCAGGGCAGGGCGTCCCGGTAGACGGCGCGGTGATCGAGGCGCATTGGCGGGCGTCGGGGAACTGCGTGTTCGAGGACCGTCTGCGGGACGACCGGCACGCCGACATGGCCCAGCAGTTGCGCGGCGGTCTCCACCACCGGGTGGCGCCATGGTGGCCGGCGCTGGAAGCCGCCCAGCTGGGGGAGCTTCTCGACGTGCCTCAACGTGTAGCCGACGTACACCGGTCGACGACGCCGTGTGAGCCGGTGAGCCCGTGGGCAGGCGGGGCAGGGCGTGAAAAGGGCCGGCTCGGCGCCCTCGGCGCGTCGAGCCGGCCCTTTCCGGTGGTCCGTCCCCTCCCGGTCGGTCAGTCCGTGCCGGACTCCATCGCGGCGCGGTCCAGGAGGGCGTCCTCCTCGGAGACCTCGCCGCGGGAGGCGATGGCCTCGGCGCCGCCCTGGGGGAGCTCCGGCATGGTGCCGATCAGGCCGGTGGCGGCGGCCTGGGAGGCGCCGATGGTGGGGCTGCCGGTGCCGATCAGGCCGAGGCCCGCGTACTGCTCCAGCTTGGCGCGGGAGTCGGCGATGTCGAGGTTGCGCATGGTGAGCTGGCCGATCCGGTCCACCGGGCCGAACGCCGAGTCCTCGGTGCGCTCCATGGACAGCTTGTCCGGGTGGTACGAGAACGCCGGGCCCGTGGTGTCGAGGATCGAGTAGTCCTCGCCGCGGCGGAGACGGAGGGTGACCTCACCCGTGATCGCGGCACCGACCCAGCGCTGCAGCGACTCGCGGATCATCAGCGCCTGCGGGTCCAGCCAGCGGCCCTCGTACATCAGTCGGCCGAGGCGCCGGCCCTCGTTGTGGTACTGGGCGAGGGTGTCCTCGTTGTGGATGGCGTTCACGAGGCGCTCGTAGGCCGCGTGCAGCAGGGCCATGCCGGGGGCCTCGTAAATGCCGCGGCTCTTGGCCTCGATGATCCGGTTCTCGATCTGGTCCGACATGCCCAGGCCGTGGCGGCCGCCGATGGCGTTCGCCTCCATCACCAGGTCGACGGCGGAGGCGAACTCCTTGCCGTTGATCGTCACCGGGCGGCCCTGCTCGAAGCCGATCGTCACGTCCTCGGTGGCGATCTCGACGGACGGGTCCCAGAACCGGACGCCCATGATCGGCTCGACGGTCTCGATGCCGGTGTCCAGGTGCTCCAGGGTCTTGGCCTCGTGGGTGGCGCCCCAGATGTTGGCGTCGGTGGAGTATGCCTTCTCCGTGGAGTCCCGGTACGGCAGGTCGTGGGCGACCAGCCACTCCGACATCTCCTTGCGGCCGCCGAGCTCGGTCACGAACTTCGCGTCCAGCCAGGGCTTGTAGATCCGCAGGTTCGGGTTGGCGAGCAGGCCGTAGCGGTAGAACCGCTCGATGTCGTTGCCCTTGAAGGTCGAGCCGTCGCCCCAGATCTGGACGTCGTCCTCGAGCATCGCCCGCACCAGGAGCGTGCCGGTGACGGCGCGGCCGAGCGGCGTGGTGTTGAAGTAGGCACGCCCGCCCGAACGGATGTGGAACGCGCCGCACGTCAGCGCGGCCAGACCCTCCTCGACCAGCGCCGCCCGGCAGTCGACCAGGCGCGCGACCTCGGCGCCGTAGGTCTTGGCGCGGCCGGGCACCGAGGCGATGTCGGGTTCGTCGTACTGGCCGATGTCAGCGGTGTAGGTGCACGGGACGGCGCCCTTGTCGCGCATCCAGGCGACCGCGACCGAGGTGTCGAGACCGCCGGAGAAGGCGATGCCGACGCGCTCGCCGGTGGGCAGGGAGGTGAGGACCTTGGACATAGGAAGAGTATGCATGATGACGCATGATCATGCAAAGGGCTCATGCGGAGGTCTCGGTGACATGGCCCAATGGGATGCGAGAGGGAGGCCGGGCATGACCATCCCGGCCCCATGTACTAGAGTTATCTCGACATCGAGATATCTGCCGAGGCGCACCGCAGCCGCACGCTCTCGCCGAGTCTGGCAGTAAGGCATACCTAACTTAGCCTTACCTCAGCGGATCGGCCAAGCCGGCGTGGCGGCAGGATGCGGTGGTAAGCGCACCAAAATGAAGGAGACTGTCGTGTCGGCGAACAGCTTCGACGCCCGCAGCACGCTGCAGGTGGGCGACGAGTCTTACGAGATCTTCCGGCTGGACAAGGTGGAGGGCTCGGCCCGTCTTCCGTACAGCCTCAAGGTTCTCCTCGAGAACCTGCTCCGTACCGAGGACGGCGCGAACATCACCGCCGACCACATCCGCGCCCTCGGCAACTGGGACTCCCAGGCCCAGCCGTCGCAGGAGATCCAGTTCACGCCGGCCCGCGTGATCATGCAGGACTTCACCGGCGTGCCCTGTGTCGTCGACCTCGCCACCATGCGTGAGGCCGTGAAGGAGCTCGGCGGCGACCCGGCGAAGGTCAACCCGCTCTCCCCGGCCGAGCTGGTCATCGACCACTCCGTCATCGCCGACAAGTTCGGCACCAACGAGGCCTTCGCGCAGAACGTCGAGCTGGAGTACGGCCGTAACAAGGAGCGCTACCAGTTCCTGCGCTGGGGCCAGACCGCCTTCGACGACTTCAAGGTCGTCCCGCCGGGCACCGGCATCGTCCACCAGGTGAACATCGAGCACCTGGCCCGTACGGTGATGGTCCGTAACGGCCAGGCCTACCCCGACACCCTGGTCGGCACCGACTCGCACACCACCATGGTCAACGGCCTCGGTGTCCTGGGCTGGGGCGTCGGCGGCATCGAGGCCGAGGCCGCGATGCTCGGCCAGCCGGTCTCCATGCTGATCCCGCGCGTCGTCGGCTTCAAGCTCACCGGCGAGCTGCCCACCGGCACCACCGCCACCGACCTGGTGCTGACCATCACCGAGATGCTCCGCAAGCACGGTGTCGTCGGCAAGTTCGTCGAGTTCTACGGCGAGGGCGTGGCGGCCACGAGCCTCGCCAACCGCGCCACCATCGGCAACATGTCGCCGGAGTTCGGCTCCACCGCCGCGATCTTCCCGATCGACGACGAGACCATCAAGTACCTCAAGCTGACCGGCCGCTCCGAGCAGCAGCTCGCGCTCGTCGAGGCGTACGCCAAGCAGCAGGGCCTCTGGCTGGACCCGAAGGCCGAGCCGGACTTCTCCGAGAAGCTGGAGCTCGACCTCTCGACGGTCGTCCCGTCCATCGCCGGCCCGAAGCGCCCGCAGGACCGCATCGTCCTCGCCAACGCCGCCGAGCAGTTCAAGCTGGACGTACGCAACTACGTCGACGTCGTCGACGAGGCCGGCCAGGAGTCCTTCCCGGCCTCCGACGCCCCGGCCGTCGCCCCGAACGGCGCCCCGTCGAACCCGGTCACCGTGACCGCCCCCGACGGCTCGACGTACGAGATCGACCACGGTGCGGTGACGGTCGCCGCCATCACCTCCTGCACCAACACCTCCAACCCGTACGTCATGGTCGCCGCCGCGCTGGTGGCCAAGAAGGCGGTCGAGAAGGGCCTGACCCGCAAGCCGTGGGTCAAGACCACCCTCGCCCCGGGTTCGAAGGTCGTCACCGACTACTTCGACAAGGCGGGCCTGACCCCGTACCTCGACAAGGTCGGCTTCAACCTCGTCGGCTACGGCTGCACCACCTGCATCGGCAACTCCGGCCCGCTGCCGGAGGAGGTCTCCAAGGCCGTCAACGACCACGACCTCGCGGTCACCTCGGTCCTCTCCGGCAACCGGAACTTCGAGGGCCGTATCAACCCCGACGTCAAGATGAACTACCTGGCGTCCCCGCCGCTGGTCGTCGCGTACGCCATCGCGGGCTCCATGAAGGTGGACATCACCAAGGACGCCCTGGGCACCGACCAGGACGGCAACCCGGTCTTCCTGAAGGACATCTGGCCCTCCGAGGCCGAGGTCAACGACGTCGTGGCGAACGCCATCGGCGAGGACATGTTCTCCAAGTCCTACAGCGACGTCTTCGCGGGCGACGCCCAGTGGCAGGCGCTGCCGATCCCGACCGGCAACACCTTCGAGTGGGACCCGGAGTCGACCTACGTCCGCAAGCCCCCGTACTTCGAGGGCATGACGATGGAGACCACCCCGGTCTCCGACATCACCGGCGCGCGCGTCCTGGCCAAGCTGGGCGACTCGGTCACCACCGACCACATCTCCCCGGCCGGTGCGATCAAGGCCGACACCCCGGCCGGCAAGTACCTCACGGAGCACGGTGTCGAGCGCCGCGACTTCAACAGCTACGGCTCCCGCCGCGGCAACCACGAGGTCATGATCCGCGGTACGTTCGCCAACATCCGCCTGCGCAACCAGATCGCGCCGGGCACCGAGGGCGGCTACACGCGTGACTTCACGCAGGAGGGCGGCCCGGTCTCCTTCATCTACGACGCCTCGCAGAACTACCAGGCCGCCGGCACCCCGCTGGTCATCCTGGGCGGCAAGGAGTACGGCTCCGGCTCGTCCCGTGACTGGGCGGCCAAGGGCACGGCCCTGCTCGGCGTCAAGGCCGTCATCACCGAGTCGTACGAGCGCATCCACCGCTCGAACCTCATCGGCATGGGCGTCCTGCCGCTGCAGTTCCCGGCGGGCCAGTCGGCCGACTCGCTCGGCCTGACCGGCGAGGAGACCTTCTCCATCACGGGCATCACCGAGCTGAACGAGGGCACCACCCCGCGCACGGTGAAGGTCACCACCGACACGGGCGTCGAGTTCGACGCGGTCGTCCGCATCGACACCCCCGGTGAGGCCGACTACTACCGCAACGGCGGCATCATGCAGTACGTGCTGCGCAGCCTGATCCGCAAGTAACACAAGCAAGCGGTACGGCACGGCGGTTGAGGGCCGCATCCCCGGCGAACGGGGGTGCGGTCCTCACCGCTTTTCCGGCTCTTCGTCCCGAGACGTCGGCAGGGCTCAGGCTGCACACAGGATTCCTTCAGCGGACCGGGACAGGATCGAGACATGTACGGCACCCCCGGACCCCGCACCGGCCACCTCCGCGACCTCGTCGTCGACGACGAACCCGGCGACGAGACGTCGCGGCTGCCCGTCCTGACGGGCCGGACGCCGCCGATCCACACCGTGCCCGGACTCGGACACGCCATCCGGCCGGCGGGGGGCGGGAGATGACCCACCGGCCGTGGCCGAAGCCGCGCACCCGCTCGACGCCCACCCGCCTCCTCGTCTTCATCGGCGCCACCCTCGTCGCCCTGTGCGCCGCGATCGTGCTCACCACTGTCCTCGTCCAACGCGCCTATGTGCTCGGCAACCTGGACGACCGTGTCGGCAACGCCGCCGAACGCAGTCTCAGCGGTGCCTCCCGCCACCCGGAGCCGACGGACGGCCTCGGCTTCCTCGACGGGAGCGGCCACGCCGCCGGCCTGCTCGCCGCCCGGCTCGACGGTGACGGCGACATCCTCTCCGCGGCGGTCGTCGGCCAGGACACCGCACCGCAGACCCTGACCGGTCCCCAGCGCGCGGCCCTGGAGGGCATCGAGGCCGACGGCTCCCTGCACACGCGTACGGTTCCCGGCCTCGGCACCTATCGCGTCACCGCCCTGGACAGCGCTGGGGTCCGGGTGCTGACCGGCCTGCCCATGGACGACGTCCGGCGGATGATCAGCGGCATGGCCATGACCGAGGCAGTGGTCGCTGCCGGCGCACTCACCGCCGCGGGCTGTGTGTGCGCCGTGGTCATACGCCGCCGACTGCGCCCCCTGGGCCGGGTCGCCGCCACCGCGGCCGAGGTCGCCAGGGCGCCGCTGGACCACGGCGAGGTCACCGGCCTCCCCCGCGTCCCCGCCCATGACATCGACCCCGGCAGCGAGGCCGGCCAGGTCGGTGCCGCGCTCAACCTCATGATCGACCACATCGAGTCCTCCGTCATCGCCCGCCGCCGCACCGAGGAGCGCATGCGCCGCTTCCTGGCCGACGCCGGCCACGAACTCCGTACGCCGCTCGCCTCGATCGCCGGCTACGCGGAGCTGATGAACCGCGGCACCGGCAAGGTCGAGCCGGTGCTCGCCTGGCGCCGTGTCTCGGCGGCGTCGGCGCGGATGACGGGCCTGGTCGAGGACCTGTTGCTGCTGGCCCGCCTCGACGAGGGCGGGTCGCTGGTGTCCGCCGAGGTGGACCTCGCGGCTGTGGTCGCGGAGGCGGTGTGGGACGCGCGAGCCGCCGAGAGCGGCCATGACTGGCGGCTCGAACTGCGCCTGGACGGACCGCCGTTGGTCGTCGGCGACGAGCAGCGTCTGCGTCAGGCGGTGGCCAACCTGCTGGCCAACGCGCGCGTGCACACTCCGGCGGGGACGAGGGTCGTGGCCACGGTGGAGGCGAGGGAGGCTTCCCGCGTCGTGGTGCGCGTCCGGGACAACGGTCCGGGCATCCCGGCGCCCTTCCTCCCCACCGTCTTCGAGCGCTTCACCCGAGCCGACGCCTCCCGGGCACGCAGCGGCCGGCACAGCGCAGGCTCCGGTCTCGGCCTCGCCGTCGCGGCGGCGGTCGTGTCCGCGCACGGCGGCCGTATCGACGTCGAGAGCGAGCCGGGGCGCACGGAGTTCACGATCGAACTGCCGCCCGCGGGCGCCGAACCGCCGCCGCTGGACACGGTGTCCGGTCCGTCCGTTCCGGCACCGGTGCGATCCTCCCGGACGTTGGCGGGCAACTGTGGGGAGGCGGCGCGTCATTGACGCGTTGTGCGTCAGGCGTTTACAACCGCGCCCCACGGCGCTAACTTCCGCAACAGGCGGGGTGGGAGCGCTCCCACACGGGTGGACCGGAACCTGCCCGGGATAGGCGCCCCCGCCCCGCTCATCCGCACACACGCATCCATACGGCCCGTACCTCAAGGAACGGACTCGTCTGTCATGATCCTGACAACCCACTCGGCGTCGCCATCCCGCCGATTGACACTCCCCACCCGCGCCAGAGCCCTCTTCCTCGTCCTGGTCTCCCTGCTCGCGACCATCCCGGCCGTCGCCCTCGTCATGAGCACCGGAGGTCAAGCGGAGGCCCATGGCACCCCCATGAAACCGGGCAGCCGCACCTTCCTGTGCTGGCAGGACGGGCTGACCGACACCGGAGAGATCAAGCCGGTCAACCCGGCCTGCAGGGCGGCCCAACAGGTCAGCGGAACAACCCCGTTCTACAACTGGTTCTCCGTGCTGCGATCCGACGGCGCCGGCCGCACCCGCGGCTTCGTGCCCGACGGCGAGCTGTGCAGCGGCGGCAACACCAACTTCACCGGCTTCAACACACCGAGCAAGGACTGGCCGCTCACCCACCTCACCTCGGGCGCGACGGTCGACTTCTCGTACAACGCGTGGGCCGCGCACCCGGGTTGGTTCTACGTCTACATCACCAAGGACGGCTTCGACCCGACGAAGACGCTCACCTGGAACGACGTGGAGGAGCGGCCCTTCCTCTCCGTCGACCACCCGCCGCTCAACGGCTCCCCGGGCACGGTCGAGGCCAACTACTCCTGGACAGGAAAGCTTCCTGACAACAAGTCGGGACGCCACATCATCTACATGGTCTGGCAGCGCTCCGACAGTCAGGAAACCTTCTACTCCTGCTCCGACGTCGTCTTCGACGGCGGCAACGGCGAGGTGACCGGCATCAAGGAGCCCGGCAACCCGACCGACCCGGTGCCCGGCGAGTGCTCCGCCGCCCGCCGCACGACCGGCAGTTGGAACGGTGGTTACCAGTCCGAGGTGACCGTCACCAACACCGGTGACGTCCCGATGCTCGGCTGGATGGTCGACTGGACGCTCCCCGCCGGCCAGAAGGTCGAGAGCCTGTGGAGCGGCAACGCCACCTACAACGGCCAGGCCGTGATGGTCCACAACGCCGACTGGAACGGCTCGCTGAGTCCCGGTCAGAGTGCGACGTTCGGCTACGTCGTCTCCGGTTCCGGCGGCGACAGTACGACGACCCTGCCCTGCCGGGTGGGCTGAACCTCCGCGCCGCGCGGACCCGGTGGGCGTCGAGCCGTCGCCCACCGGGGCCGTCGGCATGTCCTCGTGTCGGCATTTCGTGCCGAAGGAGTGTTTGACAGGAAAACAAACTGGTAACAGAAGGCAACCGAAGGGTAATCAGTACGGTCTAGCCCGCCATGAAGATCTCTTTCCTGCTGCACAACGCCTATGGGATCGGAGGCACGATCACCACCACCTTCAACCTGGCCCAAGCGCTGGCCGAACGGCACGAGGTGGAGATCGTCTCCGCGCTGCGGCACCGGGAACGCCCCAACCTCACCCTGGACCCGAAAGTCGCCTTAAGACCACTGGTCGACCTGCGGCACGAGAAGGAACATCCTCTGCATCTGAGACCGGCGAGAGTGTTCCCCGAGGCCGAGTACCGCCACCACCAGTACAGCGAGCTGACCGACCAGCGGATCGGCGAGTACCTGGCCGCGATCGACGCCGACGTCGTCATCGGCACCCGGCCGGGACTCAACGTGCACCTCGCCCTCCAGGCGCCGGAGCACGTCGTCCGCGTCGGGCAGGAGCACCTCTCCCTCGACAACCATCCGCCCCGGCTGCGCAGCGCGCTGCGCCGGGCCTACCGCCGGCTCGACGTGCTCACCACCGTCACGGAGGGGGACGCCGCCGCGTACCGGCGCAGGATGCGGCTGCCCGGGGTCCTGGTGGAAGCACTCCCGAACAGCGTCCCCGATCCGGTGCTGCCCGCCGCGGACGGCACCGCGAAGGTGGTGGTCGCGGCGGGCCGGCTGGGCCCGGTGAAGCGGTACGACCTGCTCATCGAGGCGTTCGCCCTGGTGGCCGCCGAACGCCCGGACTGGCACTTGCGCATCTACGGCAAGGGAGAGGAACACGACCGGCTCCGGGCGCTCATCGACCGCCTCGGCCTGTGCGACAACGTCTTCCTGATGGGCGCGGCCGCCCCCATGGAGGCGGAGTGGGTCAAGGGCTCCATCGGCGTGGCCGCGTCCGACTTCGAGGCGTTCGGCATGACCATCGTCGAGGCGATGCGCTGCGGCCTGCCGGTCGTGAGCACCGACTGCCCGCACGGACCCGGCGAGATCATCAAGGACGGCGTCGACGGCCGGCTGGTGCCGGTGGGGGACCGCGACGCGCTGGGCGCCGCCCTGCTGGAGCTGGTCCGCGACGACGAGCGACGCCGGCGGATGGGCCGTACGGCCCTGGAGAACGCGCGACGGTTCGCCCCCGCACCGATCGTGGAGCACGCCGAGCGCCTGATCGACGAGGCGATGACGGCCCGCAGGACCGGGCGACAACGCGAAGCTGAATCGGGCCGAATACGCAACGTCCTGGTCAGCCAGGGCTTCGCCGCACGCGACACCGCGCACACCGTGGCCTCCCGCGCGCTGCACACCGTACGGAGGGGACGGCGATGACGACCGAACCCGGCGCCACGCGGGACACGCACCTGCGCGCCGACTGCACGATCGACACGGACGGCCGGATCGTCTTCGCCCTTCGGCCGTCGGCGGCCGTCGACTTCCGGTCGTCCCGGCTGCTGCTGCGGCTGCGCCCCAAGAAGGGCGGGCCCGAGAAGGTCCTGCACGTCCTCGACCTGGAGCCCGTGGACGGTGACCAGTTGCGTGCCGTCCTGGAGCCGCAGCCCGCTCTCGCCGAGGGCCGCTGGGACGTATACCTCGTGACCCAACCCGCAGAACCCGCCGAACTCGCAGAACCCGCCGAGCCCGCAGAAGCAGGAGAACCCGCAGCGCGACGGCAGCGCGTCCGCCCCGGTCTGCGCGACCTGCGCGCCCTCGTCGACGGACAGTCCCGTGACTGGCCGGCGCCGGTGGCCGTCCGGGTCCCGTACGCCACGAAGGACGGCTACCTCGCGGTGCGGGCCTGGCTGCGCACCGCCCACGCGGAGGTCGAGGGCACCGAGGTCACGGACGGGTCGATGACGGTGAAGGTCCGGCTGCACGGCGCCACGCTCGTCGACGGAGCCGCCGTACGACTGCGTCTTCGGGGTGGGAAGGACGTCGTACGGACCCTGAAGCCCCAGGACGTCAGCGACGGCCGGTCGTTCTCCTTCACCGTGGAGTACGGGGAGCTGGCCGCGGACCACGGCACCGGAACCGGTGTCTGGGATCTCTCCGTCCAGCCGCAACCCGCTGCGGGGACATCTGCCGTCCGGATCGGCCGCCTCCTCGACGACGTGGCGGACCGCAAGGAGATCTTCGTCTATCCGGCGGCCTCCGTCGGGGGTGTCGTCGTGCGCCCGTACTACACGGTCGACAACGACCTCTCCGTGGAGGTGAAGGCCGGCCGGGCGTGACGTCCGTCCGGTTCACGAGGGGGCCAACTCGTCTGCGAGCCAGCCCAGTTGGCGGCGCACGTGCACGGCGTCGCCGCCTTCGTGGCCGTTGAACGGATAGGCGTGGATCTCCTTGCGCGGGTCGGCCCCCGACAGCTCCGCATAGCGGTTGAAGGCGCCGTACGCCCCGCTGGGCGGGCACACCGTGTCACGCAGGCCGACCCCGAAGTGGGCCGGGGCGTGGGCGCGCCGCGCGAAGGAGATCCCCTCCAGGTAGGCGAGCGTGTCGTACGCGGCCCGCTCGGCGCCCCGGTGCACGGAGAGGTACGCGGCGATCTCGCCGTACGGCGCCGCGTCGGTGAGGTCCAGTGCGCGCCGGATGCCGCACAGGAACGGGGCGGTGACCAAGGCAGCCGCGAGGTCGGGGACGAGTCCCGCGACCGCCAGGGCCAGCCCGCCGCCCTGACTGTTGCCGACGGCGGCGACCCGTGTGCCGTCCACGCCCGGCAGTGCGCGCACCGCCGCGACCGCCCGGACCGCGTCGGTGATCAGGCGCCGGTAGTGGTGGTCCCGAGGGGACAGCAGGCCGCGTACGGCAGGGCCCGGGCCGCCCGGTGCGGTGGCGTGCGGGTCCGGGGTGGCGCCGCCGCTGCCGTACTGGTCGCCCTGGCCCCTGTTGTCCATCAGCAGGTGTGCATACCCGGCGTTCAACCAGGTCAGCCGCTCGTGCGGGAGGCCGCGGCCACGGCCGTAACCGGCGTACTCGACGACGGCCGGCAGCGGTTCGGGCACCCCGGCCGGTCTGCTGAACCAGGCCCGCACCGGGTCGCCGGCGAACCCGCGGAAGGTCACGTCCCAGGTCTCGGTCAGCCGCAGCCCCGCGAGCCCGCCGACTTCGACGAGTTCTGGCACGACACCCTCAACGGGGCGGCACACGCGGACGTGTTGATGGCGGCGCGCCCGGTGGAGAGGCATTGCGGAGCTGCTCCTCAAGCCGCTCAGCCACGCGCGCGTGGCGCGCCGGATCCACTGATCCGGCCAGCGAGGCCCACACCTCCCGGGCCGCCTCCACCTCATCGACACCCTCGAAGTGCGTGTCATATATGTGCTGGATCACCGTCTTGCCGCGAGCATGCGCAGAGTGGACGCGGGGCGGTGCTCCTCACGGCCGTACGCGCCCTGGAACGCCGCCTCCCCGAGCCGTACGACGTGGAAGAGGCCGTACAGCAGCCCGGGTCCGCCGGACGCGGTGACGGTCGTACGGCCGGCCGCGCGCTCGAAGGTGAAGGCCTCACCGCTGTCGTCGCCGTCGCCGCCCTCGGCGCCCGTCAGCTCCAGCACCAAGTCGTACGGCCCGGGGGCCGCGTCGCGCTCGACGCGGCCCCCGAACCGCTCACAGGCCTGTGCCACTTCCCCGTGGACCGTGTCCACCAGTGGACCCGAACCGCGGATCAGCGTCCGCCGGGTGCCGATCGGCCGGAACGCCTCGTCCGGCAGCCAGGCCGGATCGACACCCTGCATGAGACCCCCAATGCGTCTGCTCAGGCAAGCAGTTCGACTTCCGACACCACCGCCTCGCCGTCGAGCACCAGGCGGTACTTCCCGTACGTACCCTGGGACCCCACCGTGAACGCCCGTGTCTGCCGGTCCCACGTGAAGGACTGGCCCGAGCGCTTGTCGAGGGTCTGCCAGGTGGTCCCGTCGTCCGAGCCCTGGAGCGTCCAGCCGGTCGGCGCCTGGGCGCGGTCCTGCGGCGATGTCAGGGTGTACTGGACGGCCTTGGTGCGCCCGGACACCGGCAGCTCCAGCGAGGTGACGCTTGCCTGAGTCGCCGATGTGTTGTCGAACAGGGCACCCTCACCCTTCAGCACATCCGCCCGCGGCACCGGTACCTCGTCGTCCTTGGTGATCGACACGGGCGCGGCGTTCTTGCCGGTGCCCCACGAGGAGGGCCGCGGGCCCATGTCGAACTCCAGGACGCCGCCCTTGGCGATCAGTGAGTGGGGGAGCGAAGTCGACTTCCAGGGAAGCCCGTTGACCTTCAGCCCCTGCACATACACATTGCGTGCGCTGTTTTTCGGCGCCTTGACCACCAGGTCCTTGCCGTTCTCCAGGTGGACCGTCGCCCTGGTGAAGAGCGGCGACCCGATGGCGTACTCGCCACTGCCCATCACCAGCGGATAGAAGCCCAGCGCGGAGAACAGGAACCAGGCCGACTGCTCGCCGTTGTCCTCGTCGCCGTGGTAGCCCTGTCCGATCTCGCTGCCGACGTACAGCCGCGACAGCACCTCGCGGACGTTCTTCTGCGCCTTCCAGGGCTGCCCGGCCGCGTCGTACATGTAGATGGCGTGGTGGGCGACCTGGTTGGAGTGGCCGTACATGCCCATCCGTACGTCCCGCGCCTCCGTCATCTCGTGGATGACACCGCCGTAGGAGCCGACGAAGTCGGGCGAGGCCGTCTCCGGGGTGGCGAAGTACTCGTCGAGTTTGTCCGCGAGACCGCCGCGGCCGCCATAGAGATTGGCCAGGCCCCGGCTGTCCTGCGGGGCGGTGAAGGCGTAGCCGTAACCGTTCGTCTCGGTGTAGTCGTAGCCCCACACGCGCGGGTCGTACTTCGAGGACTCGACGCGCCAGTCGCCCTTCTCGTCACGGCCCTGGAAGAACCCTGCCTTGGAGTCGAAGAGGTTGACGTAGTCCCGGGCGCGGTTGAGGAAGTACTCCGACTCCTCCTTGTAGCGCTTCTCGCCCGTCTCCCGGTACAGCGCCTGGCCCATCCGCGCGATGCCGTAGTCGTTGAGGTAGCCCTCCAGCGCCCATGACAGGCCCTCGTGCGTCTCGGTGCTGGTGTAACCGAGGAAGGGCGACGTCGCCATGCCCTTGCGGCCCACGCCGGACGACGGGGGCACGACGGTCGCGTTCTTCACGGCCGCGTCGTACGCCGACTTCGCGTCGAAGTCGACGCCCTTGACGTACGCGTCCGCGAAGGCGACGTCCGAGGAGGTGCCGGTCATGAGGTCCGCGTAGCCGGGGGAGGACCAGCGGGAGGTCCAGCCGCCGTCCTTGTACTGCTGCACGAAGCCGTCGACCATCTCGCCCGCCTGACTCGGCGTCAGTAGCGAGTACGCCGGCCAGGTCGTCCGATAGGTGTCCCAGAAGCCGTTGTTGACGTACACCTTGCCGTCCACGATCTTCGCGCCCGTGTGGGTCGGGGTGTCGGGACCCGGCATCGGGGAGAACGGCGACGCGTACTGGTACTTCGAACCGGCCTTCTCGAAGCCGGAGTTCGGGTACAGGTACAGCCGGTACAGGCTGGAGTACAGCGTGGTCAGCTGGTCCGGCGTCGCGCCCTCGACCTCGACCTTGCCGAGCAGGCGGTCCCACTGGCGCTGCGCGCGGGACTTCACCGTGTCGAAGGAGGTGCCGTCGGGGATCTCCTGGCGCAGGTTGTCCTTCGCCTGGTCGATGCCGATGAGCGAGGTGGCGAGGCGGAGGGTGACGGTCCGGTCGGATCCGGCGTCGAAGCGGAGGTGGCCCTTCACTCCACTGGCGGAGCCCTCGGTCACGGACTTGTCGAACTCGCCGTACACGAACAACCGGGTCGCACCCGTCGACAGCCCGGACTTCACGTCCGAGTAGCCGGTGACGATCCCGTTCTCCTTGTCGAGCGTGAGCCCGGCCTGGTCCGTCACGTTGTCGAAGAGGACACTCGCGTCGTCACCCGGATAGGTGAAGCGCAGCGCCGCCGCGTGATCGGTCGGCGCCATCTCCGCCTTGAGCCCGTTCTCGAACCGCACCCCGTAGTAGTACGGCCGCGCGGTCTCGTTCTCGTGCCGGAAGGCGAGCTCGCGTGCCTCACGGCCGGTGTCCGGGGTGCCGGACGCGGCCGACGGCATCACCTGGAAGGTCTGCCGGTCACCCATCCAGGGGCTGGGCTCATGGCTGGCGCTGAACGCCTGGATCGTCGGCAGGTTGTCGTCGTTGTTCGCACGTGCGTAGTCGTACAGCCAGCTCAGCGAGCCCGCGTTCGTCACCGGCGTCCAGAAGTTGAAGCCGTGCGGCACGGCGGTCGCCGGGAAGTTGTTGCCGCGCGAGAATCCGCCGCTGGAGAGGGTGCCGCGGGTGGTGAGCGCGTAGTCGGACAGGTGTGCCTTGGGCCGCTCGGGTGCGACGGGCTTCAGCGTGATGTCGTCCAGCCAGCCCCGGAACTTCGCCGGGCCCTTCGGGGAGTCGTACGCCACCAGGATCCGGTCGACGGTCTTCCCGGCCGCGACCGACCCGATCCGCGCGACGACGTTGTTCCACTGGTTGACGTACAGCACCTTTGCGGCGCCCTGCCCGCGCGGCGTCAGCGGGAAGCCGTGCTGGTCGGTGGCGCCGAGGCCGCTCAGGGAGGTTCCGTCGGTGAAGACCAGGTCGACCGAGACGTTCGTGGCGTCGTAGTCGAGGTCGCCGTCCGCCATCGACGGGAAGACGCGGTACGACAACCGGGTGTCGCGGCCGACGGCCACGTTCACGTCGTAGATCTTGTTGTACGAGTACGCCCGCCCGTCCGCCGTGTGCCGGCCGGCGTACTTCAGGGCCCGCTTGCCGGTGAAGCCCGCGCCCGCCTTGGCGGTCGGCGAGCCGCTCGGGCCGCGGTCGACGAGGGAGAGCATGTCCTGCGGCACCGGGCCCTCGCTGCCGCCCGTGGAGAACTGGACGTCGGCGAGCTGCAGGATGCCGGAGGCGCCGTTGTTCCTGGTGATCTCCAGCCGGAAGTGCTGGTATTCGGCCGGTTCCGCGATGTCGTACGTCTTTGTCCGGAACCGTTCGGCGAACGCCTCACCGGAGCGGGTGTCGAGGGTCTTCCAGTCCTTGCCGTCCGTGGAGCCCTTCAGGGTCCAGTCCCGCGGGTCGCGCTCGGCGTAGTCATTGGCCGAAGTGAGCGCGTATTTGGCTGCTTTGACCGGTTTGTCCAGGTCGAACTCCACCCATCCGGTGGTTTCGAAGACCAGCCACTTGGTGCTCGGCTCGCCGTCGACGAGGTTCTCCTTCACCTCCCCGCCGCCCGTGTTCTCGCCGTTCGCCCGCACGTCCGTGACATGGTCGGTCACATTGCCCGGAATGCCGCTGCTGTAGCCGCCGTCGACGCCCGAGGCCCGCTTGCCGCCGTCCGGTGCGGTGTCGACGGTGTTGAGCCAGTCGGGTGCCGGATCCCCCGCCTCGAACGAGGACGCGAACTCCCGGGCGGCCGCGTCGGGAGCGTCGGGGAGCGCGACCGCCGCCCCCTGCGAGCCCACCGTCATGACAAAAGCGGCCGCCGACACGACCGCCGTACCCCATCTGTGCCGAGCTCTTTGCTGCTTCAACGGGTACCCTCCCTGCGCACGGGACAACGTTGTCAACTTCGCTGCGCAAGGATCAGTTGTGTCTCAAGTGGTCAGCCGTGTCAAGGGTGTTGGATGTGGCATCCGGGCTCAGTGACAGGGATTTTTCCGCCAAGGAACACACAGGTCGCTCATATTTCCGCGAGGTCTCAACTCGGAAAAGACCACCGGCCAACCTTGCATTCGATCTTGCTCCGTTGGCGGGAAGTGGACTATACCTGTCGGCGATTCACACGATCCGCACTTCCTGCACGACCCAGCCTGCACGACCAGCTCGACCCGACCGCGGTGCCGGGAGGATCCGGTTCACCGCCTGAGTCCTGGAGAAGGCGAGGACTTGAGCATGGGATCCACTTCCGCCGAGAACCCGGAGAACAACGGCTCCGCAGCAGTCGGACGCCGTGACCTGATCAAGCGGTCCGTCGCGCTCGGTCTGATCTCCGTACCCACGATGAGCTTCCTGTCCGCGTGTGCCACCGGCGGAGGCGGCGGCAACGAGGAGGAGAGCAAGGCGCCGGGTGGCGCGAAGTCCGCCACCAACCCCCTCGGGGTCAAGGAGGGCCTCGCGCTCGAGGCGTTCATCTTCAAGGGCGGCCTGGGCGACCAGTACGCCAAGGACGCCGAGGCCGACTACAAGGCGAAGTACAAGGCCGACGTCAAGCACACCGGCACCCAGCAGGTCGGACCCAAGCTGACCCCGCGCTTCGCGGGCGGCAACCCGCCGGACGTCATCGACAACTCCGGCGCCGACCACCTCGACATGAACAAGCTGTCCACCCAGGGCCAGCTCCAGGACCTCAAGGCGCTGCTCGACGCGCCCTCGCTGGACGACGCGAGCAAGAAGATCTCGGACGTCATCCACCCGAGCACCATCGAGAAGGGCAAGCACGGCGACACCTTCGACGTGCTCTACTACGCCTTCACCATCTACGGCACCTGGTACTCGCAGAAGGCCCTCGACGACAACGGCTGGGAATACCCCAAGACCCTCGACGACATGGTCAAGCTCTGCGGCGAGATCAAGAAGAAGGGCATCGCGCCCTGGACGTATGCCGGAAAGTATCCGTACTACGTCCACTTCAACCTGTTCGCCCAGATCGCCAAGATCGGCGGCATGGACGGCTGGATCGCCATCGACAACCTGGAGCCCAATGCCTGGACGAGCAACGACGCGGTGAAGGTGGTCGCCGAGCACTACGAGGAACTGGCCGCCAAGAAGTACTTCCTTCAGGGCAGCCAGGGTCTGACGCACATCCAGTCGCAGACCGCCTGGAACAAGGGCAAGGCCATCTTCATCCCCAACGGCTCCTGGGTGGAGAACGAGGCCGCGCCGACCACGCCCAAGGACTTCCAGATGTCCGTCGGCGCCCTCTTCGACGGCTCCAGCGGTGACAAGATGCCGCACGGCACCCTGCGCGCCGAACCCAGCGAGCCGTACATCGTGGCGAGCAAGGGCAAGAACCCGGCCGGCGGTATGGAAATGCTGCGCATCATGCTCTCCAAGAAGCACGCGCAGAATTTCGCCAAGCTGGTGAAATCGCTGACCTGTGTCGTCGACGCCACCGAGGGCATGACTCTCTCGCCGGGTCTCGCCTCGGCGAGCAAGGCCTTCAAGGACGCCGGCGACAACATCATCAGCCTCCAGCTCCAGGAGTGGTACCCGTCGCTGACGGACGAGAAGATCGGCGGCCTCACCGGTCAGCTGCTCACCGGTGAACTCAAGGCGGCCGACTGGATCAAGAAGACGCAGCAGTACGCCGACGAAGTGGCCAAGGACGACTCCGTCAAGAAGTTCAAGCGCGAGAAGTAGACCGGGGACGTTACCGAGGGGAAGGGCCGGGAAGCGGCATGCAACACGGCAAATACCGATTCATCGTGGGCTTCCTGGCCCTGCCCGTCATCGTCTACGCGGTCTTCGTGATCTCGCCGTTCGTGCAGGCCTTCCAGATCTCGCTGACCGACTGGTCGGGTCTGGTGGGAACGGCGAAGTTCGTCGGACTGGAGAACTTCGAAAAGCTCTGGAACAACGAGGACTTCTGGAACGCGCTGCGGCACAACGTCTACATGCTGATCGCGGTGCCGATCATCACCCTGGGGCTCGGACTGTTCTTCGCCTTCATGCTCAACGTGGGCGGAAAGCGCCGTAAGAACGAAGTCATCACCGGTGTCGCGGGTTCCAAGTTCTACCGCTTCGTCTTCTTCTTCCCGCAGGTCATCTCGATCACCATCATCGCCGTCATCTGGTTCAACATCTACAACCCGGACCCCGACGACGGCATGCTCAACTCCCTGCTCGGCGCGGTCGGTCTGGACAGCTGGCAGAACGCGTGGCTGGGGGAGAAGAGCCTCGCCCTGATGTGCATCATGGCGGTGATGATCTGGTCCCACGTGGGCTTCTACGTCGTGCTGTTCTCGGCGGCGATGGCGTCCATCCCGCGGGACATCTACGAGGCGGCCCTGCTCGACGGCGCGGGCCGCTTCCACACCTTCTTCAGGATCACCCTGCCGCTGCTGTGGGACACCGTGCAGACCGGCTGGGTGTACATGGGCATCATCGCCCTGGACGCCTTCGCCCTGGTGCAGATCATGTCGGTCAACATGGGCGGCCCCGACGGCGCCACCGACGTCATGCCGCTGCGCCTGTACCTGACGGCCTTCCGCGACAGCCAGTTCGGCTACGCGTCCGCGATGGGCGTCGCGATGCTCATCGTCACCATGACGTTCGCAGTGCTCACCCTGCGCTTCGCGCGGCGTGAGCGGATCGAGTTCTAGGGGTACGGGGCGACATGACGACCGACACGAACACCGGAACGCTCACCAAGGCGGACGAGCCGGACCGTCCGGGGGTCACCAAGACGCTCGGCCCGACCGACGGACGCAGCTCCGAGGGCGGCATCCTGCACGTCTTCTCGCACGGCATGCTCGTCCTGTGGGCGCTGATGGTCGGCGTGCCGCTGCTGTGGGTGCTGTGGAGCTCCTTCAAGACCAGCAACGGCATCCTGTCCGACCCATGGGGGCTGCCGACCACGTTCCACTTCGAGAACTGGGCCAACGCCTGGAACAAGGCGAACATGGGCCGGTACTTCCTGAACACCCTGATCGTGGTGGGCGGTTCGGTGACCGGCACCATGGTGCTGGGCTCCATGGCCGCGTACGTGCTGGCCCGGTTCACCTTCCCGGGCAACCGGTTCATCTACTTCATGTTCGTGGCCGGCATGTCCTTCCCGGTCTTCATGCTGGTCATCCCGCTGTTCTTCGTACTACGGGACTTCCCGGGCAGCTCGCTGCTCGCGACGTACCACGGGCTGATCCTCGTCTACATCGCCTATTCGCTGCCGTTCACCGTCTTCTTCATGACCGCGTTCTTCCGCACCCTGCCGACGTCGGTCGCGGAGGCCGCGCTCATCGACGGGGCGTCGCACACGCGAACGTTCTTCCAGGTGATGCTGCCGATGGCCAAGCCGGGCCTGATCAGCATCGGGATCTTCAACTTCCTGGGTCAGTGGAACCAGTACCTGCTGCCGATGGTCCTCAACCAGAACGAGGACAAGTACGTCCTCACCCAGGGCCTGGCGATGATCGCCCTGCAGCAGGGGTACGAGAACGACTGGGGCGCCCTGATGGCCGGCATGATGATCGCCATGCTGCCGGTGCTCATCGTCTACTTCATCTTCCAGCGGCAGGTGCAGGCGGGTCTGACGGCCGGTGCGCTTAAGTAAACGCTCTCTGTTGACCCGGACGTAAGCGCCGCGTCACCCCACGTCATCCGTGAGCCATCCCACACAGGGGTGGCTTACGTGTGCGCGTACACATCCCCGGATCCGGTTCAACCTCTTGACGGGAGCCAACCCGAACGGCTCAGCTTAGAGTTCACTAGTTGGACACGAACGGGGCCTCATAGAAGCGGTCCCGCGCGCAGGAGGTCGTCGTGGAGACTCCGGGGTCGCAGTCGTCGCTGCACCGAGCCAACCTGGAGCGGGTCGTACGGGCCGTCCGGCTGGCCGGATCCCTCACCCAGGCGGAGATCGCCCGGACCACGGGTCTGTCCGCCGCGACGGTCTCCAACATCGTGCGCGAGCTCAAGGACGGCGGAACGGTCGAGGTCACGCCCACATCGGCGGGTGGCCGCCGGGCCCGCAGCGTCTCCCTGAGCGGCGACGCCGGGATCGTCATAGGGGTCGACTTCGGGCACACCCATTTGCGCGTCGCGGTCGGGAATCTCGCCCATCAGGTGCTCGCCGAGGAGTCCGAGCCGCTGGACGTCGACGCCTCCTCGACCCAGGGCTTCGACCGGGCCGAAGAGCTGGTCAACCGGCTGATCGCGGCGACCGGCGTCGACCGCTCCAAGATCGCCGGGGTCGGCCTCGGCGTGCCCGGCCCGATCGACGTCGAGTCCGGCACCCTCGGCTCGACCGCCATCCTGCCGGGCTGGACCGGCACCAAACCCGCCGAGGAGCTGCGCGGCCGGCTGGGCGTGCCCGTGCACGTCGACAACGACGCCAACCTGGGCGCCCTCGGCGAGCTGGTCTGGGGCAGCGGGCGGGGCGTCAGGGACCTGGCGTACATCAAGGTGGCCAGCGGTGTCGGCGCCGGTCTGGTCATCGACGGCAAGATCTACCGGGGCCCGGGTGGCACGGCGGGAGAAATCGGGCATATTACTCTTGATGAATCTGGCCCTGTCTGCCGCTGCGGAAACCGGGGCTGCCTGGAGACCTTCGCGGCCGCCCGCTATGTGCTTCCGCTCCTCCAGCCCAGCCACGGCACCGATCTGACCATGGAGGGCGTCGTACGGCTGGCCAGGGACGGAGACCCGGGCTGCCGTCGGGTGATCGCCGACGTCGGCCGCCACATCGGCAGTGGAGTCGCCAATCTCTGCAATCTTCTGAACCCGAGCCGCGTGGTCCTGGGCGGTGATCTCGCCGAGGCCGGTGAGCTGGTCCTCGGGCCCATCCGGGAGTCCGTCGGCCGCTACGCCATCCCCAGCGCGGCGCGCCAACTGTCCGTTCTCCCCGGGGCACTTGGCGGTCGTGCGGAGGTGCTCGGAGCACTCGCGCTCGCGCTCAGCGAGATGGGGGATTCGGCGCTTTTGGATGGAAGTGTCGCCAGCACGCTGCAGGCCGCCACCCCTGCCTTCACTTAGAGAACGGATGGCACCGTTGCCAACCCGTTAAGGATTTACTTCTTGACGTCGCACGTGTGGCCGAGTTGACTTCCAGCCACCTCGGCCGCAGTGTCGCGGCCTCGTCAGGGAGGTTTCTGAAGTGAACACGCGTATGCGTCGTGCCGCCGTTGCCATTGCCGCTGGTGCGATGGCCGTCTCGCTGGCTGCCTGTGGCAGCGCCGAGGAAGCGGGCGGAGACAACGACTCCACCGCCACTGCGGCCAAGGGCGACAACATCAAGGTCGGTCTCCTGCTCCCGGAGAACCAGACCGCGCGTTACGAGAAGTTCGACCGGCCCCTGATCGAGAAGAAGATCAAGGAGCTGACGAACGGCAAGGCGAAGATCGACTACAACAACGCCAAGCAGGACGCCAACCTCCAGGCCCAGCAGGTCGACACCATGATCACCAACAAGGTGGACGTGCTGATCCTGGACGCCGTGGACGCCAAGGCCATCAAGAACTCCGTACAGAAGGCCGTGGACGCCGGTATCAAGGTCGTCGCCTACGACCGTCTGGCCGAGGGCCCGATCAGCGGCTACACCTCGTTCGACAACGAGGAGGTCGGCCGCACCCAGGGTGAGGCCCTGCTGAAGGGCATGGGCGACAAGGCCACGAAGTCCTCCAAGATCGTGATGATCAACGGCTCGGTCACCGACCCGAACGCCGCCCAGTTCAAGAAGGGCGCCCTCTCGGTCCTCGAGGGCAAGGTCGACATCGCCAAGTCCTACGACACCAAGGAGTGGAAGCCGGAGAACGCCAACTCCGAGATGGAGGCCGCGATCTCGGCCCTCGGCGCCAAGAACATCGCGGGCGTCTACTCCGCCAACGACGGCATGGCCGGCGGTATCATCACCGCCCTCCAGGCCGCCGGCATCAAGGTCCCGGTCACCGGCCAGGACGCCGAGCTCGCCGCTGTACAGCGCATCGTCGCCGGTGACCAGTACATGAGCGTGTTCAAGTCGTACCCGCAGGAGGCCAACGTCGTCGCCGAGATGGCGGTCGCGCTGGCCAAGGGCGAGAAGCTGGACTCCATCGCCAAGGACAAGGTCTCCAGCGGCAGCGCGAAGGACATCCCGGCCGCGCTGATCCCGGTCGTGTCGCTGACCACGGACAACATCAACGACACGGTCATCAAGGAAGGCTTCTACACGGTCGACGAGATCTGCACGGCCAAGTACAAGAGCGCCTGCGACAAGGCCGGCCTCAAGTAAGCAGCGTCAGGTCCCTTCTCAGGTGCGGGAATTCATCCTTGAATTCCCGCACGGGACATGACTGCTCCAGACTCCTCCGGCGCCCCACGCATTCGTCAGCCCCGCAAGCTCGGCGCGGGGCGCCGGACGGACCCCCCTCTCACTCTTCTGCACTACCTTCCGCCGGGTCAGGCGGCGAAGGAGATGGTTCACGTGTCCGCTACGCCCGTGCTGGCGTTGCGCGGGGTCTCCAAGCGGTTCGGTGCCGTTCAGGCGCTCACCGACGTAGAGCTTGAGGTCCACGCCGGTGAAGTGGTCGCCCTGGTGGGCGACAACGGCGCCGGAAAGTCCACGCTGGTCAAGACGATCGCCGGCGTGCACCCCATCGATGAGGGCGTCATCGAATGGGACGGCAAGGCCGTCTCGATCAACCGGCCGCACGACGCGCAGGCCCTGGGCATCGCGACGGTCTACCAGGACCTCGCGCTGTGCGACAACATCGACGTCGTCGGCAACCTCTTCCTGGGCCGCGAGCTGAAGAAGCGCGGCGTCCTCGACGAGGTGGAGATGGAGCGCCGCTCGCGCGAGCTGCTCCAGACGCTGTCGATCCGCATCCCCAGCGTGCGCATCCCGATCGCCTCGCTGTCCGGCGGTCAGCGCCAGACCGTGGCCATCGCCCGTTCCATGCTCGGCGAGCCCAAGCTGGTCATCCTCGACGAGCCCACCGCCGCCCTCGGCGTCGAGCAGACCGCCCAGGTCCTCGACCTGGTCGAGCGGCTGCGCGAGCGCGGGCACGCCGTCATCCTCATCAGCCACAACATGGCCGATGTCAAGGCCGTCGCGGACAAGGTCGCGGTCCTGCGCCTCGGCCGCAACAACGGCGTCTTCGAGGTCAAGACGACCTCGCAGGAGGAGATCATCTCCGCCATCACCGGCGCCACCGACAACGCCGTGACCCGCCGTGCGGCGCGCACGACCGGGGAGGTTTCCAAGTGAGCATCGACAAGACCTCCACCACACCGCAGGACGAGCACGAGGTCCTGAACACCGAGGCCGCGGCGGCCGCGGTGACCGCGGTCGACCCGCGCCTGCTGGTGCAGGAGCAGGGCCTGGCCGGCTACGTCACCGAGTTCCGGCGCAAGATGAAGGCCGGTGAGCTGGGCTCCCTGCCGGTCATCCTCGGCCTGGTCGCCATCTGCGTCATCTTCCAGAGCCTGAACTCCGCGTTCCTGTCCGCGCAGAACATCAACGACATCACCGTCACGATGGTCGGCACGGGCATGATCTCCGTCGGCATCGTCTTCGTGCTGCTGCTCGGCGAGATCGACCTGTCCGTCGGCTCGGTCAGCGGCGCGTCCAGCGCCATCGCGGCCGTACTCGCGGTGAACCAGGGCTGGCCCGAGTGGGCTGCCGTGCTCTTCGCGATCGCGGCGGGCGTCGTCATCGGCGCGGCGCACGGCTTCTTCTTCGCGGTGCTGGGCGCCCCCGCCTTCGCCGTCACGCTGGCCGGTCTGCTGTTCTGGCTCGGCTTCATGCTCCAGACGCTGGGCGAGAACGGCACGATCAACCTCGACAGCGACGGGCTGATCGGCAAGCTCACGACGTACTTCTTCACGGACGTGGCAGCCGCGTACGGCCTGGCGGCCTTCGTGACCGCGGTGTTCTTCATCACCTCCTTCCTGAGCAACCGCCGCCGTGAGGCCGCGGGGATCCCGTCCCGGCCGCTGAGCGACACCATCCTGCGGACGGTGCTGCTGGGTGTGGTCTCCTTCGCCGCGGCGATCATGTACAACCAGTACAAGGGCCTGCCGCTGGCCACGGTGATCTTCCTGGTGTTCCTGGTGGGCACGGACTTCCTGCTGCGACGTACCTCGTACGGCCGTAAGGTCTTCGCGCTCGGTGGCAGTGTCGAGGCCTCGCGTCGTGCCGGTATCAACGTGACCGCGGTGCGGATCTCCGTGTTCGCGATCTCCGGTGGGTTCGCGGCGATCGGTGGTCTGTTCCTGGCCTCGAAGATCGCGTCCGCCAACCAGAGCGCCGGTACCGGTGACCTGCTGATGAACGCCATCGCGGCGGCTGTCATCGGTGGTACGTCGCTGTTCGGTGGGCGTGGGCGGACCTGGAACGCGCTGCTCGGTGTGCTGGTGATCGTCTCGATCCAGTACGGGCTCCAGCTGGAGTCCATCGCCGAGCCGGTGAAGTACATGATCACCGCCGGTGTCCTGCTGACGACCGTGGTGATCGACTCGATCACCCGCAAGACGCAGAAGACCGCGGGTCGCGCATAGCGCGGAGCGCCACAGGGGCGTGGGTGAACTGGCGGGTGCCGGTCCGGGTGGGCTGGTCGCGCAGTTCCCCGCGCCCCTTTGCGGCGTTGTAGTACAGGGCGTTGTCGGGTAGGGCCGAATGCGTGATGTGCGACCCCCGGGCCGGGAACCTTCCGCCTGAGCGGAACATTAGACTCGACAAGCCCGGCAACAGCTCGAACAGCTCTACTGCAAGGAGGCACGGGTGCCGCTGCTGACCCGCATCACGGGACCGCGCGATCTGGACCGGCTCAGCCCTGAGGAGCTGGAACAGCTGGCAGAGGAGATCCGGACCTTCCTCGTCGACGCGGTTTCCAAGACCGGCGGCCACCTCGGCCCCAACCTCGGTGTGGTCGAGCTGACCATCGCCCTGCACCGGGTCTTCGACTCGCCCAGGGACAAGGTGCTGTGGGACACGGGTCACCAGTCCTACGTCCACAAGCTGCTCACCGGGCGTCAGGACTTCTCGCGGCTGAAGATGAAGGGCGGTCTGTCCGGCTACCCCTCGCAGGCCGAGTCCGAGCACGACATCATCGAGAACTCGCACGCCTCGACCGTTCTCGGCTGGGCCGACGGGCTCGCGAAAGCCAACCAGCTGCTCAAACGCGACAGCCATGTCGTCGCCGTCATCGGTGACGGCGCGCTGACCGGCGGTATGGCCTGGGAGGCGCTGAACAACATCGCCGAGGCCAAGGACCGCCCGCTCGTCATCGTCGTGAACGACAACGAGCGGTCGTACGCGCCGACGATCGGTGGGCTTGCCAATCATCTGGCGACGCTGCGGACGACCGACGGCTACGAGCGCTTCCTCGCCCGCACCAAGGAGATCCTCGACCGCACGCCCGTCGTCGGCAAGCCGCTCTACGAGACCCTCCACGGGGCCAAGAAGGGCCTCAAGGACTTCATCGCGCCGCAGGGCATGTTCGAGGACCTCGGGCTGAAGTACGTCGGCCCGATCGACGGGCACGACATCGAGGCGCTGGAGTCGGCGCTCGCGCGGGCCAAGCGGTTCGGCGGCCCGGTCATCGTGCACTGCCTCACCGAGAAGGGCCGCGGCTACCAGCCCGCCCTCCAGGACGAGGCCGACCGCTTCCACGCCGTCGGCAAGATCCACCCCGACACCGGACTGCCGATCGCCACCAGCGGCGCCGACTGGACCTCCGTCTTCGGCGAGGAGATGGTCAAGCTCGGTGAGGAGCGCGAGGACATCGTCGCCATCACCGCGGCCATGCTCCAGCCGGTGGGCCTGGACAGGTTCGCCAAGCGCTTCCCCGAGCGGGTCTACGACGTCGGCATCGCCGAGCAGCACGGTGCCGTGTCCGCGGCGGGCCTGGCGACGGGCGGTGTGCACCCCGTCTTCGCCGTCTACGCCACCTTCCTCAACCGCGCCTTCGACCAGGTCCTCATGGACGTGGCCCTGCACAAGTGCGGGGTCACCTTCGTGCTCGACCGCGCCGGTGTCACCGGCACCGACGGCGCCTCCCACAACGGCATGTGGGACATGTCGATCCTCCAGGTGGTGCCAGGGCTGCGGCTGGCCGCCCCGCGCGACGCCGACCAGGTACGTGCCCAGCTGCGCGAGGCCGTCGAGGTCAAGGACGCGCCGACCGTCGTGCGCTTCTCCAAGGGCGCGGTCGGCCCCGCCGTACCCGCCGTGGGGCGGGTGGGCGGCATGGACGTCCTGCGCGAGCCGGGCACGGACACCCCGGACGTGCTCCTCGTCTCCGTGGGCGCCCTCGCGCCGATGTGCCTGGAGATCGCGAAGCTCCTCGACAACCAGGGCATCTCCACCACCGTCGTCGATCCGCGCTGGGTCAAGCCCGTCGACGAGGCCATGGCCCCGCTCGCCGAGCGGCACCGCGTGGTCGTCACCGTCGAGGACAACAGCCGCGTCGGCGGTGTCGGCTCGGCGATCGCGCAGGCCCTGCGCGACGCGGGCGTCGACGTCCCGCTGCGTGACTTCGGCATCCCGCCGCGCTTCCTCGACCACGCCTCCCGCGCCGAGGTCATGGCCGAGATCGGGCTCACCGCCCCCGACATCGCCCGCCAGGTCACCGGCCTCGTCTCCAGGCTGGACGGCCGGTTCGACCGCACGGCCGAGGAGGTCGACTCGGTGGAGCCCGCCCGGGACTGACAACAGCAGTGCGGCCGGATGGGCCGGTTCGCCACTCATGCTGGTGGCGAAACCGGCCCATCTGTGTGAATACGCCCGCGCCGGGGCATGCGTACCACGCCCCCTCTCGATCATGTCGAGGACGACAAGCGTGGGAGGTACGCCCGTGAGCAGCACCCTCTTCCGGACGAAGAGAGTCGAGCAGTCCATCCTCGACACCGAGGAGCCAGAGCACGCGCTCAAGAAGTCCTTGTCCGCGCTGGATCTGACCGTCTTCGGTGTCGGCGTCATCATCGGCACCGGCATCTTCGTTCTCACCGGCACCGTCGCGAAGAACAACGCCGGGCCCGCGGTCGCCCTGGCGTTCGTCACGGCCGGCGTCGCCTGCGCGCTGGCCGCGCTCTGTTATGCCGAGTTCGCGTCCACGGTCCCGGTCGCCGGGTCCGCGTACACGTTCTCGTACGCCTCCCTCGGCGAACTGCCCGCCTGGATCATCGGCTGGGACCTCGTCCTGGAGTTCGCGCTCGGTACGGCGGTGGTGGCCGTCGGCTGGTCCGGCTACATCCAGTCGCTCATGGACAACGCGGGCTGGGAGATGCCCGCGGCCCTGGGCAGCAGAGAGGGCGCCGACGCCTTCGGCTTCGACATCCTCGCCGCCGCGCTCGTGCTCGTCCTCACCGGCATCCTCGTGCTCGGCATGAAGCTGTCCGCGCGGATCACGTCCCTGGTCGTCGCCATCAAGGTGACCGTCGTCCTGACCGTGATCATCGCGGGTGCCTTCTTCATCAACGGCGACAACTACGACCCGTTCATCCCGAAGGCGCAGGAAGTGGATGCCGGATCGAGTCTCCAGGCGCCGCTGATCCAGCTGATGTTCGGCTGGGCGCCCTCCAACTTCGGCGTCATGGGCATCTTCACCGCCGCCTCGGTCGTGTTCTTCGCCTTCATCGGCTTCGACGTCGTGGCCACCGCCGCCGAGGAGACCAGGAACCCGCAGCGTGACATGCCGCGCGGTATCCTCGGCTCCCTGCTCATCTGCACCACGCTGTACGTCGCCGTGTCGATCGTCGTCACCGGTATGCAGCACTACAGCCGGCTGTCCGTGGACGCCCCCCTCGCCGACGCCTTCAAGGCCACCGGACACCCCTGGTACGCGGGCTTCATCAGCTTCGGCGCCGCGGTCGGCCTGACGACGGTCTGCATGATCCTGCTCCTCGGCCAGACCCGTGTCTTCTTCGCGATGAGCCGCGACGGGCTGCTGCCCCGCTTCTTCTCCCACGTCCACCCGCGGTTCAAGACCCCGCACCGGCCGACCATCCTGCTCGGCGTGATCATCGCGGTCCTCGCCGGCTTCACCCCCCTCACCGAACTCGCCGCCCTGGTGAACATCGGCACCCTGTTCGCCTTCGTGGTCGTGGCCATCGGCGTGATCATCCTTCGCAGGACCCGCCCAGACCTGCACCGGTCCTTCCGCACGCCATGGGTGCCGGTCATCCCGATCCTGTCCGTGCTCGCCTCGCTGTGGCTGATGATCAACCTGCCCGCCGAGACCTGGGTGCGGTTCGGCATCTGGATGGTCGCCGGGTTCTTCGTGTACTTCCTCTACGGCCGCTCCCACAGCCGTCTCGGGCAGCAGGAGGAGACAGCCGTCGGCGAGGTCATGAAGCCGCCGCGGGGAGACGCCGAGTAGTCGAATCGAGGGCTGACAAGCGGTCAGCCCTACCCTTCCGTCCCCGTATGTCCCGCTTCGGCCGGGACTACGGGGCCGGATAGCGTTCACCCATGCTCGCCGAGCTCCTGGCACCGCCACGCTCCGTGTCCGGCACCCGGGCGGACCGTGGCTTCTGGAGACGGCTGCTGCCCACCCTGGCGTTGCTGGCCTGCATCACCCGCGTCCCTTCCTTCGTCCGGCCGCTGTGGAACCCCGACGAGGGCTATCTCGCCGTACAGGCACGGATACTGGCGTACGGCGGAGAGCTGTACGACACGGTCGTCGACCGCAAGCCCCCGCTGGTGCCGGGGCTGTACGAGGCCGCGTTCGCGGTGGCCGGATCCGGATCGCTCACGCCGGTGCGGGTCCTCGCGGTCGCGGCCCAGCTGCTGACCTCCGTGCTGCTGGCCTCGCTGGCGCGCCGCCGCTGGGGTGACACGGCGGGCGGGACGGCCGGCGTCCTCTATCTGCTGGTGTCGGTCGGGCTCAACCCCGAGGACGCCCAGGCCGCCACCTTCGAGGTGTTCATGCTGCCGTGCACGGCGGCGGCGATGTGGTGCGCCGACCGGCGCCGATGGGGAGCGGCGGGCCTGGCGGTCGCGGGCGCGTTCCTCGCCAAGCAGACCGGCGGGGCGGTGCTGGTGCCGGTGGTGTGGCTGTGCGTGGTCTCGGGGGCGGTGCGAGGCGGGGGACTGGTGCGGTTGGCTGCCGGGGTGGTGGCGCCGGTGCTGGGCGCGGCCGTGGTGACCGACCCGGCGGGGTTCCTGTTCTGGACGGTGACGGGGTCGGGGGCGTACATCTCCTTCGCCGGCTCCGAACTCCACGTGCTCACAAGGGGTCTGACGAACACGGCGATCCTTGCGGTGGGATGCGCCGGCCTGATCCCGCCGGTGGTGCGGACCTTGCGGCCGGCCCGTACCGGGGCCGTGGACCTGTGGCTGTGGCTGGCCGCATCGGCCGGGGCCGTTGTGCTCGGCTTCCACTTCTTCGGCCACTACTACCTGCAACTCCTCCCGCCCCTCGCCCTGCTGGCGACGGCGGCGCTGCAGCTCCTGCCGCGCGGCCACCTGACGCACACGGTCCTGGCCTCGGCGTGCTGCTGCGCCCTGTTCCTGACCTGGGGACTGCTCGCGCCCCGCCCCGAACTCGACCATGCCAGGAGACTGGCCGACGAGGTGGCGGCCCGGACCGATCCGCGGGAGCCGGTCCTGTTCTGGGGCATACACCCGGAGACGTACTGGCTGGCCGACCGCCGTCCCGCGAGCCGGTACCTCACGGCGGGGCTCCTCACCAACTACAGCGGAGGACGGGACGGACCGCAGGTCGGCGAGCGGTACGCGGTCGAAGGGGCCTGGGCGGTCTTCCGCGAGGAGATGGCCGAACGGGCGCCGGCGCTGATCGTCGACGACTCGCGGGGGAAGCCGTACGGGGCGGAACGGGTGCCCGGTCTTCGGCGGTTGCTGGCGGCGGGGTACGAGGAGGCGGGGGTGGTGGAGGGGGCGGTGCTGTACGTACGGAGCCGAACCTAGCGGCGTATGGCGGCTTCCTAGGGCCGAACCGTACGCGGCCCCGCCACCTCCGCCCCCAACTCCGCGACTCTGCGGCGCAGTTCCCGATCCGCCGTCACCACCAGACAGGGCCGCCCACCCGCCCGCGCGACGAGCTCGACCATGTGGTCGTCCCCGCTCCCGGCCGCCGACTCCACCCGCACCCCCGGCACCGGCTCCACTCCCCGAGCCGCCCCCTCCACCACGAGCACGATCTCCACGGGCCCCGGCCGCCCCGGCACCCCGTCCACCGCCAGCCGATCCCGCAGCCGCTCCGCGGCCCCCCGCCGATCCCGCCACCACCCGTCGGGCACCGACCCGACCACGTTCGCGGCGTCGACGATCACAAGCAGCGGGGCGTCCTCATTCATGCGGCCAGGGTCGCACGGCGTTCATGGTGGACGGAGTCCACGGCACTCATGAGGCACGGGTACGGCTCACTCCTCGGCCGTCCCCTTCTCGTCGAAGCTCGCGAAGTACGCCGCCGCCATGTCCTCGGCCCCGTGCCCCTGAGCGGCCGCCCGCTCGAAGCGCTGCGCACTCGCCTCGGCCACATCCAGGCGTACGCCGTACCGCTCGCCCGCCGCCACGATGAGCCGTGCGTCCTTCGCCGCCGTGGCCACCGCGAACTGGGCCGGGGACAACCGGTCGTCGAGCACCAGCCCGGACTTGGCCCGCAGGTATCCCATGTCGAGCGGCCCGCCGTCGATCACCTCGAAGAACCGCTGCGGATCCACCTCCAGGGCCTTGGACAGTGCCAGCATCTCACCGGCCGCGTTCGTCACTGCGAGCACCCAGCTGTTGGCGACCAGCTTCAGGCGGGTCGCGGTGCCCGCCGCGCCGTCCTCGCCGGTCCACACCGTACGGGCGCCGACGGCGTCGAACACGGGCGTCACCGTCGCCCGTCCCTCGACCGGCCCCGCGGCCAGCACGGTGAGCTGACCGGCCTCGGCCGGCCGGCGGGTGCCGAGGACCGGGGCGTCGTAGAAGACGAGGCCGTGCTCGCGGGCGAAGGCGGCCAGGTCGGCGATCCCCTCGATACCGGCGGTCGTCGACTGCACCCACACCGCACCGGAGCGCAGCGCGGGCACCGCCTCACGCATGACGTCCAGCGCCGCCGGACCGTCGTACAGCATGGTCAGGACGACATCGGCGCCCTCGACGGCCTCGGCGGGGGAGTCGGCGACGAACGCTCCGTCGGCGGCCAGGGGCTCGGCCTTGGCGCGGGTGCGGTTCCAGGCGCGGACGGTGAGTCCGGCCCTGACCAGGTTGCGGGCCATCGCGGCGCCCATGATGCCGGTGCCCAGGACGCCCACGGTGAGCTTGTCGGTCATGACGTCGACCTCCCCTTCTCCTGTTCTCCTGCGGATGTTGCTGCCGACGTCCAGCCTGCCCGCTCGGCGCCGGACGGCACGTACCTGACCGTCGAGTCACGTGGGATCGCGCCAGATTGTGATCAAGGCCGTGGGGCATGGGGAGGCGTCTTCTTCCGTATCCCGGCCCGCAGCTCCGTACCGTTGCGGAGCAGGGGGCCGGGACGTGACCGGAGGCTCGCCCCGCATAGGGTGATCCGGTGAACGGCGACTGGCTCATCCGCGGCCGCGACGGCCGCCTCAGCGTCTATCTGCCGACCGACGACGCCGTCCTGTGCCGGGCGGAACTCGGACGGGGCGGCCCCTGGGAACCCCCGCGCCGGGTCGGCGGCGACCAGAAGCTGCGCCCCGGCCCCGCGGTCGGCCAGGGCGCCGACGCCTACGCCCATCTGTCCGCCTGGCGCCCCACCGCGCCGGGCGAGGCCGGCCTGGTGCACTCCACGCACTTCCGGCCGCGCCTGGCCGCCCTGGACTGGATCTCCATCGGCCACCCGAACAAGGCCGGCGACCGCACCGGTACGCCCGCCGTCGCGGTCGACGCGCAGGGGCGGGCGCATGTCTTCGTGCGCAACAAGGGCGGCGGCGTGAGCATGCGCGGTCAGAAGGAGGCGGGCGGCTGGGGCCCGTGGCGTGACCTCAAGGGGCGGGAGGTCGACGACCGGCTCGCCGCCGTGACGGGGGAGTCCGGGCTGGTCGAGCTGTACGCGGCGGTTCCCGGCGCCATCCTGCACTGGCAGCAGGAGAAGCCGGGCAGCGTCCCGGTCCTGGAGGAGGCGATGGAGACCCCGGTCCGCCCGGGTACCCTGCACGCCCTGGCCACCTCCGCGGACCACACCACCCTCTTCTACGCGGACGACTCCGGCGACCTGTGCGCCTGGCGCCCCGGCACCAAGCCCGTCACCCTGCTGGCGTCCGCCGGCCCCGGCCCGGTGTCCGCGATCCGCTGCGAACTCGACGGCCACGACTGCACGTTGCTCGCCCAGCGCTCGGCGAGCGGCCGTGTCGCCTTCGCCGCCTATCCGACGGAGCAGGAGTCGGCGGGTGCCTGGTGGACCGAGTCGGGGCCGCAGCTGCCGGCGGACGCGGTGGTGGCGCTGGCGGTGGACGAGGACGAGCGGGTGGTGGCGGCCACGTTGTCGCCGTCGACGGGGCAGCTGCTGATCACCCGGCGCAAGGACGAGCCGGGGCTGGCGTTGGAGGCTTGGCGGGAGGTCTGAGGCGCCTGAGGGGTGGGCGGCTGTTCTTGTACGGCGGCTGCGGGTGGTACGTGGTTGCTCGCGCCCACGCGGCGGTAGCCGCACATTCAATTTCTGAGACGCCGGTCCTGGCAACTTCAGCCCGTCCGGCGTTTGAGGACGAGGCCGTTCAGGCCGATACGGGGGTCTGGGGGCGGAGCCCCCAGGCACGTGCGCGCAAACGCCGGTGCCCTGCACACCGAGTCGGCATGCAGGGCACCGGCGTTCACAGCGGAGTGCCTACGCGGGGACGCTCGCCACGCCCGGCGCCAGGAACTTCTTGCCGTTCACGCGCTCGGAGACACCCTCGCGGTCCAGGTACGGCGTGATGCCGCCCAGGTGGAAGGGCCAGCCGGCGCCCGTGATCAGGCAGAGGTCGATGTCCTGGGCCTCGGCGACGACGCCCTCGTCGAGCATGAGCCCGATCTCCTGGGCGACGGCGTCGAGGACGCGGTCGCGGACCTGCTCCTCGGTCAGGACGACGTCGCCCTGCTTGAGGAGCGCGGCGACCTCGGGGTCCAGCTCCGGCTTGCCGGAGTCGTAGACGTAGAAGCCGCGCTTGCCCGCCTTGACGACGGCCGCGAGGTTCGGGGAGACCTTGAAGCGGTCCGGGAAGGCCCGGTTGAGGGTCTCCGAGACGTGCAGACCGATCGCCGGGCCGACCAGCTCGAGGAGGACCAGCGGGGACATCGGCAGGCCCAGGGGCTCCACCGCCTTCTCCGCGACCTCGACCGGCGTGCCCTCGTCGATGACGTTCTGGATCTCGCCCATGAAGCGGGTCAGGATGCGGTTCACGACGAACGCCGGGGCGTCCTTGGTGAGGACCGCGGTCTTCTTCAGCTTCTTGGCGACGGCGAACGCCGTGGCCAGCGAGGCGTCGTCCGTCTTCTCGCCGCGGACGATCTCCAGCAGCGGCAGCACCGCGACCGGGTTGAAGAAGTGGAAGCCGACGACCCGCTCGGGGTTCTTCAGCTTCGACGCCATCTCCGAGACGGAGAGGGAGGAGGTGTTCGTCGCGAAGATCGCGTGCGCCGGGGCGACCGCCTCGACCTCCGCGAACACCTGCTGCTTGACGCCGATCTCCTCGAACACGGCCTCGATGATGAAGTCCGCGTCCGCGAAGCCCTCGGCCTTGTCCAGGACACCGGTGACCAGGGCCTTGAGGCGGTTGGCCTTGTCCTGGTTGATACGGCCCTTGCCGAGCAGCTTCTCGATCTCGGCGTGGACGTAGCCCACACCCTTGTCGACGCGCTCCTGGTCGATGTCGGTCAGCACGACCGGCACCTCGAGGCGGCGCAGGAAGAGCAGCGCGAGCTGCGAGGCCATCAGACCGGCGCCGACGACACCGACCTTGGTGACCGGACGCGCCAGGTTCTTGTCCGGCGCACCGGCCGGGCGCTTGCCGCGCTTCTGCACCAGGTTGAAGGCGTAGATGCCGGCGCGCAGCTCGCCACCCATGATCAGGTCGGCGAGCGCCTTGTCCTCGGCGTCGTAGCCCTGCTGCAGGTCACCGTTCTTGGCGGCGGCGATGATGTCCAGCGCACGGTAGGCGGCCGGGGCGGCGCCGTGCACCTTGCCGTCGGCGATGAAGCGGCCCTTGGCGACGGCCTGGTCCCAGGCCTCACCGCGGTCGATCACCGGACGCTCGACCTCGATGTCGCCCTTGAGGACGTTCGCCGTCCAGATCAGCGACTGCTCCAGGAAGTCCGCGCCCTCGAAGATGGCGTCGGCGATGCCCAGGTCGAAGACCTGCTGGCCCTTGAGCTGCTTGTTCTGGTTGAGGCTGTTCTCGATGATGACCTGGACGGCCTTGTCGGCACCGATCAGGTTCGGCAGGATCGTGCAGCCGCCCCAGCCGGGCACCAGGCCGAGGAAGACCTCGGGGAGCGAGAACGCCGGGAGCGCCTTGGAGACGGTCCGGTACTTGCAGTGCAGACCGACCTCGACGCCACCGCCCATCGCGGCACCGTTGTAGTACGCGAAGGTCGGGACAGCGAGGCCCGACAGGCGCTTGAAGACCTCGTGGCCGCCCTTGCCGATGGCCAGCGCGTCCTTGTGCTCCTTCAGCAGCTCGACGCCCTTGAGGTCGGCGCCGACGGCGAAGATGAACGGCTTGCCGGTGATGCCGACACCGACGATGTCACCGGCGGCGGCCTCCGCCTCGACCTGGTCGATGGCCTTGTCGAGGTTCGCCAGCGACTGCGGGCCGAAGGTGGTCGGCTTGGTGTGGTCGAAGCCGTTGTCCAGCGTGATCAGGGCGAAGCGCCCGGCGCCGAACGGCAGGTCGAGGTGGCGTACGTGCGCCTGGGTCACGACCTCGTCCGGGAACAGCTCGGCCGCACCCTTCAAAAGCTCAGCGGTGGTGCTCACTTGCTGCCTCCGTCGAAGTTCGGGTTCTCCCAGATGACCGTCGCGCCCATGCCGAAGCCGACGCACATGGTGGTCAGGCCGTAGCGGACGTTCGGCTGCTCCTCGAACTGGCGGGCCAGCTGCGTCATCAGACGCACGCCGGAGGAGGCCAGCGGGTGGCCGAACGCGATGGCGCCGCCGTACTGGTTGACGCGCTCGTCGTCGTCCGCGATGCCGTAGTGGTCGAGGAAGGCCAGGACCTGGACGGCGAAGGCCTCGTTGATCTCGAAGAGGTTGATGTCCTCGATCGACAGACCCGCCTTGGCGAGGGCCTTCTCCGTGGCCGGGATCGGGCCGTAGCCCATGACCTCCGGCTCGACGCCCGCGAAGGCGTAGGAGACCAGGCGCATCTTCACCGGGAGGTTGTTCTCGCGGGCGAAGTCCTCGGACGCGATGATCGAGGCGGTGGCGCCGTCGTTCAGACCGGCCGCGTTACCGGCGGTGACCCGGCCGTGGACGCGGAACGGGGTCTTCAGACCCGCGAGGCTCTCCAGGGTGGTGCCGGGACGCATCGGCTCGTCCGCCGTGACCAGGCCCCAGCCGGTCTCGCCGGCCTCGGGGTTGGTGCGGCGCACCGAGATCGGCACCAGGTCCTGCTGGATCTTGCCGTTGGCGTACGCCTTGGCGGCCTTCTCCTGCGAGCGCACGGCGTACTCGTCGGCGCGCTGCTTGGTGATGTGCGGGTAGCGGTCGTGCAGGTTCTCGGCCGTCATGCCCATGAAGAGCGCCGACTCGTCGACCAGCTTCTCGCTGACGAACCGCGGGTTCGGGTCCACGCCCTCGCCCATCGGGTGGCGGCCCATGTGCTCGACACCACCGGCGATGACGGCGTCGTAGGCGCCGAAGGCGATGGAGCCCGCGACCGTGGTGACGGCGGTCAGGGCGCCGGCGCACATACGGTCGATGGAGTAGCCGGGCACCGACTGCGGCAGACCGGCGAGGATGCCGGCCGTGCGGCCGATGGTCAGGCCCTGGTCACCGATCTGCGTGGTCGCGGCGATGGCGACCTCGTCGATCTTCTTGGGGTCGAGACCGGGGTTGCGGCGCAGCAGCTCCCGGATCGCCTTCACGACGAGGTCGTCGGCGCGGGTCTCGTGGTAGATGCCCTTCGGGCCCGCCTTGCCGAACGGGGTGCGGACGCCGTCGACGAAGACGACGTCCCTGACGGTACGAGGCACGATGGCTCTCCTCCAGGTGCGGGATGGCACTGCTGCGATGCGCAAGCGCTGAGCGCGCGCTCAGGCCCATGCTACTTACGAGTAACGTGGCTGCACAGTCCTGGAGGCGGGAGCGGCGAAGGTCACATCAAAGCGGGCGGTGCCGGCGCGGCCCGACAGGGGCGCGGGGCTGCATCGATATGCGGCTCCGCCGCGTGGGCGCGAGCAACCCACCACGACCCGCAGACCCGTACGACCTCACCGAGGCGGCGCTGTGGACCCCCGAGGAGTCAGCACAGGAGTAGGCACGGGATGCGACCCCACCCCATGGAACCCCGCCGACCGTCGCCTCCACGGTGAGCGGCGTCTCGACCCGGGGCCGCTCGACGTCGACCGCCAACTCGACGTGCCCCGTGCCCTGTTCGACGGTCGCCAGCGGCCGCACCCGGGCGATCCGGGCCGTCGACCAGTGCTCCAGCCGCACCGGACGCCAGATCCCGGCCGTCACCAGGGTCGGCCCCCAGTCCCAGCCGAAGGAGCAGGCCATCTTGCGGACGTACTGGTAGGGCTCGGCATAGGCGGCGGGCCGCTCGCCCAGCTTCCCGCGCACCGCCTCGGCCTCGGCGTACGCGGAGGCGAAGCGCACCGAGAGCCGGCCGCTCAGGCCGGTCACATCGAACCCGTTCCTCTACATGCCCTCGGAGGACCTTGGCGTGATCTCGACGTCGCTGTTCCGCTTCAAGGGCCCCTTCGGCGCCCACTGGGAAACGATCTCGGCAGGAGTGGTGCTGGTGATCCTGCCGACCTTGATCGTCTTCCTGCTGCTGCAACGGTTCATCTACAACGGTTTCATGAAGGGGGCGACCAGGTAAGCGCGCCCCACAGGGGCGCGGGGAACTGCGCGAGCAACCACATACGGCCTTTGGCCGCCGTACGAGAGAACTCCTACGGCGGCTAGGCGGACAACGCAGCAACCAACACCGGCGTGACCTGTTCAACCTGCCAGGCCCGAGCCCCGTAACCAGCCAGTGCCTCCGCAACCGACTCGGCGTTGACAACCTTCGGCGGCTCCCAGCAAACCCGCCGCACCGTGTCCGGAGTGATCAGATTCTCCTGAGGCATGGCGAGCTGCTCGGCCAGCGCAGAAACCGCGGCCCGAGCCGCAGCGAGCCGAGCCGCCGCAGCGGGGTCCTTGTCGGCCCAGGCACGGGGCGGCGGCGGCCCCGTCACCGGCTGCCCAGGCGCCGGCAACTGGGACTCGGCCAAAGCCTTCGCACGATCCACCGCGGCCTGCCACTGCTCCAGCTGCCGCCGCCCCATCCGATGCCCGAAACCATTCAGCGCGGCGAGGGCGTGCACGTTCCCGGGCAATGAGAGCGCGGCCTCGACGATGGCCGCGTCACTCAGCACCTTCCCCGGCGACACATCCCGCTTCTGAGCAATACGGTCCCGCGTCTGCCACAGCTCCCGCACCACAGCCAGCTGCCGACGCCGCCGCACCTTGTGCATCCCCGACGTCCGCCGCCAGGGATCCTTACGCGGTTCGGCCGGCGGCGCAGCCGCGATCGCGGCGAACTCCTGCTGCGCCCACTCCAGCTTCCCCTGCCGGTCCAGCTCCTTCTCCAGCGCATCGCGCAGATCGACGAGGAGCTCGACGTCCAGCGCCGCATACCGCAGCCACGGCTCGGGCAGCGGACGGGTCGACCAGTCGACGGCGGAGTGCCCCTTCTCCAGGACGAACCCGAGCACGCCCTCGACCATCGCGCCGAGGCCGACTCTGGGGAACCCGGCGAGCCGCCCGGCCAGCTCGGTGTCGAACAGCCGGGTCGGCACCATGCCTATCTCGCGGAGGCAGGGCAGGTCCTGGGTGGCCGCGTGCAGCACCCACTCCACGCCGGACAGCGCCTCACCGAGTGCCGACAGGTCGGGGCAGGCCACGGGGTCGATCAGGGCGGACCCCGCGCCCTCGCGGCGCAGCTGCACCAGATAGGCGCGCTGGCCGTAACGGTATCCGGACGCGCGTTCGGCATCGACGGCGACGGGGCCCGAGCCCGCGGTGAAGGCGGCGATCACCTCGGCGAGGGCGGCCTCGTCGGCGATCACGGGTGGAATGCCCTCGCGGGGCTCCAGCAAGGGGATCGGCGCCTCCGTAACAGAAGATCCGCCGTCGTCCGGAGGGGCGCCTCCGGTGGTTCGCAGTGAAGTGTCTGCTGCGGTTTCTTGGGCGTCGGTCACATGTCAAGGGTATCTGTACGGACGAACGTCTGACCTGCGCCTTCCGGACACATTGGCGCTGACCTGCGGAAACACGTCTCGTCGTTTGTCATGGCTTACCGGTGCATCTCGGCCACCCGTGCCCCCGATGTGCCCCTGCAACGAGTGCGGCCCGACCGATGACCTTGCTTTTCGCCGTTCCTCGCGGAGCACGCCACCGGTCAGCCCTCCGTGGTGGGGGCGGCCGGGCGGAGGGTGGAGATGAAGGACCGGTAGTCCTCGAGGACGTCCTGGAGCTGGCTCGTCCTCGCCGTCAGCGCGATCTCGATCTCGGCGCGCTCACTGCGCCGCTGCTCGTTCTCCAGCACCAGGATGAACTGGCTCTGCGCGAGCTCCATCGGCTGCCCGTTGACGGTGGCCTGGATGCGCAGGTTCTGCACGATCCCAGGGGCGTCGATGAGGCCCGGCGCCGGCGAGGTGCCCACCTCGGTGCGCTTGACGACGTCGACGGCGCCGACGTTCTCGCGCAGCCTGCGCACCGACTCCTCGGCGAGGCTGTGCAGGCTCGACGAGCCCTCGAGGGTGCGGCCGGTGACCGTGATGTTGGGCATGAAGCCCTGGCCCCGGGAGGCCATGTGCAGGGCGACGAAGGCGGCGTGCGGGGCGCCGACCTCGTCCGGGGGTGCCGACTGCCAGCCCTGCGGGAGCTCGACGTCGAGCGGCACCGGAAGTGTGCCCGGCATGGTGGATCAACTCCTTGCGGTACGGATTCCGACGGTACGGGAAGCGACGGGGAAGGGGCGATGGTCGGGGAGCTCCGGGTGCGGGGGCCCTCCTGCGGACGCCCCTGGTGCGGGCGCCCCCGGGTGGGGCCGTCGGGGGCGGGTCAGTCGAACCAGTCCCCGATCGCGTCGACCGCGTCGCCGGCCGCGTCGGTGACCTTGCCCGGGTCGATCTCGATCTGGCCGCCGAGCTTGCCGCCGACGCCGACGGCGACGCCCAAGTCACCGCCGATGACGAACTTGCCGTCCTTCATGCCGGCGTCGAAGTGGGCCTCGGCACCGGCGCCGGCCCACGCCTCCGCGGTGCCACCGACGCCGACACCGGCGACGGAGGCATGCCCCTCCGCGCTGGCCTTGGCACCGGCGAAGGCCTCGCCGCCGACGTGGACGCCGTCCGTGCCGATGGAGCCCTTGACGCCGGCCTCGGCGCCCGCGTACGCCTCGGCCTTGCCGGAGGCCTCGAAGATGCCGACCCCGTACTTGCCTTCGGCCGTGGCCTGGGCGAGATAGGCCTTGCCGGATGCCTGTGCGGTGGCGTTCCCGTCCATGAGTCCCACCCCGGCGGAGGCATCCACGCCCAGGAGGTTGACGCCGGCCTTGCCGGAGACCTCGCCGCCCGCGAACTCACCGCGGCCCTTGGCCTCGGCGCCCCACACCTTGGCGTCGGTGCTGACGGACGGGCCGGCCACGGTGATGCCGGGGCCCTTGCCCTCGCGCAGCGCTTCCCTCTGCGCCTGCGTCATGTTCTTGTGGTCACCCCAGGCCCCCTTGGGCTTTGTCTCGGGTGCCCGTTCCAGCTCGGTGCGCTTGACCTTCTTGGACGTCGCACCTGTGTCGTCCTGCGTCGCTTCGGAGGCCCAGAAGAGCCAGTCGGGCGCGTTGTCGCCCTCGCCGCCCTGTGCCTTGAACTTCTTGGCCGCCGCGTCGCCCTCCGCCTCGACATGGGCGCGCGCCGACTCCAGCAGCTGCTCGCCGCCGCTCTCGTCGCCCCCGTCGTACAACCGGATGGCCTCTTCCGCCTGCCCCTGGGCCCACTCGAGGGCCCTGGCGTAGTCCCGCAGCGCCCCGGCGGCCGCGCCCAGCGCGTCCGAGCCGCGGTACCACTTCTGCTTCTGGCCCGAGAAGTCCTCCCAGAAGGCATCGCTGGCCTGTCCGTGCCAGCTGGGAATCCGGACGGATCCGAGCTCGTCCCCGATGCCGTCGAGGGTCTTCGCGTGACCGTCGAGCTTGTCCGCGTCGCCTGTGAGCTTCGACGGGTTTCCCGGGATGAGTACGCGTGGGTCCCGAGTGGAGCCAAGCTGTGCCATTGCTTCCCCGTCAGTAGCTCGGGCCGGCGACCGCGGGCCCGGTGAATTGGTTCTGGGACTCCCGCTCGGAGCGCTCGTAGGACGCGGCGTTCTCGTCCAGCTTGGCCGACGAGTTCTCCCCGTCCTCCTTCATCGGGCTCTTGATGGCCTCCATCCACGTGGCCATCAGCCGGCTGAACTCCTTGGCCGCGTCGCCGTGGCCGAAGTCGCCGCTCGAGTCCCCGAGTTCGTCGAGCTTCACCTTGTCGCTCCGGCGCACGGAGTCCTTGATCTTCTTGGCAGCCGACCGCAACTCGGACGGCTCGACATCGAACTGGCCCATCCGCTCCCCCCTCTACGTCCAAGAGGGCGCGAACGCGCGTCCGCACCCTGATTGTTGAGAACGTAAAGAGGGTCTCCCAAAGGCAAAGACGCAGCGACACCGGTCCTGGACCTCACATGATTCCTACCGGGAAGCTTCATACCGCGACCGCATCGTGCGCCTCGCAACGGCTGTACTACGGCGCCTGCGGAGGCCGGGCGGGCGACAGGGATCCCAAGTGGCCAGCGGCGTCGACGAGATACTCAAGGGGCTCGTCGAACGTCTCACCGCTCAGCTTGCTCCGCGAACGCGAGGTGATCAGCTGACCGTCGTGGAGCCGCAGCGGCATCTCCAGGGCGCGAGGGTCGGAGGTGAGGAACTCCGCCAGGCCGTCGAGCACGACGGGCCGGGCACGCTCCTCGTCGCGGGAGACGATGTGGAAGTCCTTGTCGAGCTGGGGGATTCCCACCTCCATGGCCCTTCCTCGGTAGAAGGTGTCGAACCAGCCGTCGCGGTAGATCCGCAGGTCCGGAACCTCCACGCCCAGGTTCAGGGCCCAGACGGAGTGGACGATGACGTGCGTCGTCTCCGAGTCGATGTCCTTGTTGTAATAGCGGTATTCGAAGGCGCGGAAGCCGAATCCGCGGTAAGTGCCGCTGACGACGTTGTCCCCCATGACGTTGCTGGCCCTGTCCGGGAGCGGCTCGGCCCCCTGGTAGGCGTCGACGAGGCTCGGCACGCCCTCCTCGTAGTTCCACCCGCGGCTCTCGGCGAACGACCGCAGCTGCGCGTACGCCTCTTCGGACTCACGCTTCTTGCGGGCCTTGCCCCGGCGGTCCCACACGACGAGAGCCACGACGCCACCACACGCCAGCAGGAACAGGACTGCTTCGATTCCACTCATGGCGCCAGCATCCCCCGAGCCCCCTCGGCGGGCCCACCCCCCTGGTGTTCCATCACAATCCGCACCTCGCGGTCACACATTTCCCGCGCGTCCGCCGGAACGGTCCGGCGAGCGCGGTGCCGGTCCGGCTCAGGAGGCCGTCTGGTCGACCTGGATGCCGTACTTGATGGTGCCTCCGTCGACCGAAGTGACCTTGACCGTCACACCGAAGCTGGTGCCGTCGGTCGCGGTGAGCTTGCAGCGCAGCGACGTGCCGACCTTGCCGACGAGGTCCTCGGGGCAGGTGACGTCCGGCTTCGGCTGACCCGTCTGCGCGGCGAGCTTCTCGGCCACCGAGTTCGCCACCTCGTCCTTGGACAGCTTGGCCTCCGACGAGCAGCCCACCAGCAGCGCGGCGGCGGCTGCGGCGGCGAGGCCCCAGGAGGCCAAGGAGGCGGAGGACTTGGGCATGACGGGCTCCGTTCGGGGCAAGGGGATCACGAGGCCGGAAGGTGGCACTCGACAGTGCGCATGTCTATCAGCCCGGACTGCCCGCCTGACCGATCTTCACGTCCTCCGGCTCCTGCCCGCGAGTGATCTTCACTTTGCATGGACAGCGCCCGCCGACGGAACGTTCCGTCGGCGGGCGCCTGAGGGTCGTGAACCAGTCAGGTAAGTGAAGGATCCGGTTCACGACAGGTGTGGACGCGGGCGGGGATCAGCGGCCGATCCCGTGCACGTCAGTGAATGATCAATCGTCAGTGGATTCAGTGGATGATGCCCGTCCGCAGGGCCACCGCGACCATGCCGGCGCGGTCACCGGTGCCCAGCTTGCGGGCGATGCGGGCGAGGTGGCTCTTGACGGTCAGTGCGGACAGGCCCATCGAGACGCCGATCGCCTTGTTCGACTGGCCCTCCGCCACCAGCCGCAGCACCTCGACCTCGCGACCGGACAGCTCGCGGTAGCCGCCCGGGTGGCTCGGGGCACCCGGGTGGCGACGGTGCATACGGGCGGCGGCAGCGCCGATGGGGGCTGCGCCGGGCCGGGTGGGGAGCCCGACGTTGGTGCGGGTGCCGGTGACGACGTAACCCTTCACGCCGCCCGCGAGGGCGTTGCGTACGGCGCCGATGTCGTCGGCAGCGGACAGGGCCAGGCCGTTGGGCCAGCCCGCGGCGCGGGTCTCCGACAGGAGGGTGAGGCCGGAGCCGTCGGGCAGATGGACGTCGGCGACACAGATGTCGCGGGGGTTGCCGATGCGGGGACGAGCCTCCGCGATGGACGAGGCCTCGATGACATCGCGCACACCGAGCGCCCACAGATGGCGGGTGACGGTGGAGCGGACGCGGGGATCGGCCACGACCACCATGGCGGTCGGCTTGTTCGGGCGGTAGGCGACCAGGCTTGCGGGCTGCTCGAGGAGAACGGACACCAGGCCTCCTGGGTGGCGGGGACGGCTTTCAAGGTCACAGTCGTCTTCGGCACCAAACCCGTGGCCCTTTAGGGAAAGATCACGATTTAGTGAGTAACAATCGGGGCAATTCGGACACACGGTCGATCGTTCGGCGAGCAAATCGGCTCGATCAAGCGCTGTTCCTGACCGAAAGTGGCCGTATCGACAAAGTGACGGTCAAGTCGATGGCGATCGGCCAGTCGGCCAGTCGGCCAGTCAGTCAGTCCGCCGGCCACTCAACCGGTCAGCGGGACTGCGGGTCACGGCGCTGCGGGAGCGTCACCACCGACGCGTCGCCCGGGCCCGCCGGGGGCAGGCCCGCGACCTGGGCCAGCAGGTCGCACCAGGACGCCAGGTGGGCCGCGGTGTCCGGAACACCGCCCAGGCCCTCACGGGGCGTCCACGAGGCGCGGATCTCGATCTGCGAGGCCGCCGGGCGCTCGGCCAGGCCGCCGAAGTAGTGCGAGCTCGCGCGCGTGACGGTGCCGCTCGGTTCGCCGTACGACAGCCCGCGTGCCTGCAGCGCACCGGTCAGCCAGGACCAGCACACGTCGGGCAGCAGCGGATCGGCGGCCATCTCCGGCTCCAGCTCCGCGCGCACCAGCGTCACCAGCCGGAAGGTGCCCTGCCAGGCGTCGTGCCCCGCCGGGTCGTGCAGCAGCACGAGGCGGCCGTCGGCCAGGTCCTGGTCGCCGTCGACGACAGCGGCCTCCAGCGCGTACGCGTACGGCGCGAGGCGCTGGGGTGCCTTGGTCTGCTCGACCTCGATCTGCGGCCGCAGGCGGCTGTTGCGCAGGGCCTCGACCGCGGCGCGGAAGGCCGGGGGAGCCGTATTGCGCGAATGCCGGTCCCCCTCCCCGGTGTCCCTCGCTTCATCCATGCCGCCAGTACCGTCCGACAGTCTTCCCTGAGCCGCAGCCATGCCGGAAGGTTAAGGGGAACCGGGGCTTCGTGCTGGGCTAGACACCCCGTGCCCGGTGTCGGGGTGGCCGTTACCGGGGGCTGCCGCCCCCGGACCCTCGCTTCGGCCCTTCAGGGGCCTCGTCCTCAAACGCCGGACGGGCTGAATTCGGCTGACCGGCGTCGTGCGAGACTTGCCACCGTGAGTGCCAACGACACGCAGCCGACGCCGCCGACAGCCACGTACGACTCCGCCTTCCTCAAGGCGTGCAGGCGCGAACCCGTGCCGCACACGCCGGTGTGGTTCATGCGGCAGGCCGGGCGCTCCCTGCCGGAGTACCGCAAGGTGCGCGAGGGCATCCCGATGCTCGAGTCCTGCATGCGGCCGGAGCTGGTCACCGAGATCACCCTGCAGCCGGTGCGCCGGCACGACGTGGACGCGGCGATCTTCTTCAGCGACATCGTCGTCCCGCTCAAGGCCATCGGCATCGACCTCGACATCAAGCCGGGCGTCGGCCCGGTCGTCGAGCACCCCATCCGCACCCGCGCCGACCTGGCTCAGCTGCGTGACCTGACCCCCGAGGACGTCTCCTACGTCACCGAGGCCATCGGCCTGCTCACCCGCGAGCTCGGCTCCACCCCGCTGATCGGTTTCGCCGGCGCGCCTTTCACCCTCGCGAGCTACCTCGTCGAGGGCGGCCCGTCCCGCACGTACGAGAACGCCAAGTCGATGATGTACGGCGACCCCGAGCTGTGGGCCGACCTGCTCGACCGCCTCGCGGACATCACGGCCGCGTTCCTCAAGGTGCAGATCGAGGCCGGCGCCTCCGCGATCCAGCTCTTCGACTCCTGGGTCGGCTCCCTCGCGCCCGCCGACTACCGCCGCTCGGTGATGCCCGCCTCCGCGAAGGTCTTCGACGCCGTCGCCGGGTACGGCGTCCCGCGCATCCACTTCGGCGTAGGCACCGGTGAGCTGCTGAAGCTCATGGGCGAGGCCGGCGCGGACGTCGTCGGCGTCGACTGGCGCGTCCCGCTCGACGAGGCCGCCCGCCGGGTCGGCCCCGGCAAGGCCCTCCAGGGCAACCTCGACCCGACCGTCCTGTTCTCCACGCCGGAGGCGATCGAGGCCAAGACCCGCGAGGTCCTCGACGCCGCGGCGGGCCTGGAGGGGCACGTCTTCAACCTCGGCCACGGCGTCATGCCGTCCACCGACCCGGACGCGCTGACCCGGCTCGTGGAGTACGTCCACACGCAGACCGCCCGCTAGGCACCGCTCACCACGTGTGCCGGGGCCGGGCGCGCCTGCCGAACAGCAGGCCGCGTGGCTCCGGCGGTGGAGGTGTGCCCGGCTTCAGCGGCCAGGCGAGCGCCATGCCGGCCAGGAAGCCGACGACGTGCGCCGCGTATGCCACGGTGCCCGCGTCGGAGACGCCCTCCCCGGACGAGTACACCGCCTGCAGCCCGAACCAGAAGCCGAGGACCAGCCAGGCCGGGAGCCGTAGCGGCAGGAAGATCAGGAAAGGCACGAGGACCCAGACGCGTGCCCTCGGGTACAGCACCAGATAGGCGCCCAGTACCCCCGCGATCGCCCCGGACGCGCCGATCAGCGGGTCGGCCGAGTCGTCGTTGAGAAGCGCGAAGCCGTACGACGCCGCGTATCCGCAGGCGACGTAGAACAGCGCGTACCGCATGTGGCCCATGCGGTCCTCGATGTTGTTGCCGAAGATCAGCAGGAACAGCATGTTGCCGAGCAGGTGCAGCCAGCTGCCGTGCAGGAACATCGCGGTGAAGACGGACAGCACCGGGGATTTGTCGTAGCCCGGCGGGCCGATCACACAGCCGGGGCGGCCCTGCGGGCTGAGCGCGACCTCGCCCGTCGGGACCACTCTCGGCAGCTGGTCGTGGATCAACTCCCGTGGCACGGCCGCGTAGTGGTCCAGGAACGCGTGCAGATGGCACAGCTGGGCCAGGCTGCTCTCACCGGCCACGGAGCCGGCTATGCCGGGCGTGGACAGGAAGACGAAGACGTTCGCGGCGATCAGCGCGTAGGTCACCCAGGGGGTGCGGCGGACCGGGTTCACGTCATGGACAGGGATGACCACGAGAGGTATCTGCCCGGGATACGTCCGGCGAATCGGTGAACGTGGCTGTCGCCGCGTGCGTATGTCTCGGAAACCGACGTGAGGAACAGGCGATGAACGACCGAGTTACTCCTCCTCCGATTCACGCGTTGCCGGACGGGGAGGCCGAGCTTTCCGTGGTGGTGCGGTTGCCGTGGGAAGACGTTGCGCGGCTGGGGCAGGAGGCGGGACGGCTTGCTTCGCAGATGCAGCGGCCGGTGACGTTGGACGAGGCCGTCAGTCATCGGTTGCGGTCCGTTCGGCCGTCTGCTGCGCATGCGAAGCCGGCGGGGGAGCAGCCGGCTGCCGCCATGCCGCCGAGTGTGAGTGCGTCTGTGTCTTCGTTGCCTTCCCGGCCGCCTGCTGAGCAGGCTCGGCAGGCGATCGAGCGGATCAACGGATCCGCCTGAATGCCGTAGGGGTGCGGGTAGTTGGCGGACCGCAGGTCCGATGTGGCTGGTCGCGCAGTTCCCCGCGCCCCTTGAGGGCGTTGCCCGCACCGTCGGTCAAAGGGCCCCGGCATTGACCGCCTTTGCTGCCTTGCGGGCAGCCACCAGCACTGGGTCCCACACGGGGGAGAACGGGGGCGCGTATCCCAGGTCCAGGGACACCATCTGCTCCACCGTCATCCCTGCCGTCAGTGCCACCGCCGCGATGTCCACCCGCTTCCCCGCGCCCTCCCTGCCCACGATCTGGACGCCCAGCAGTCGGCCCGTCGGCGTTCCGCGAGCATCTTGACCGTCATGGGGGAGGTGTTCGGGTAGTAACCCGCGCGGCTCGTGGACTCGATCATGGCCGTGACGTACCGCAGGCCCGCCCTGCGTGCGTCCTTCTCGCGCAGGCCCGTGCGGGCGATCTCCAGGTCGCAGACCTTGCTGACGGCCGTGCCGACCACGCCGGGGAACGTGGCGTAGCCGCCGCCGGCATTCGTGCCGATGACCTGGCCGTGTTTGTTGGCGTGGGTGCCGAGGGCGATGTGGCGTTCCTGGCCGGAGACCAGGTCGAGGACCTCCACGCAGTCGCCGCCCGCCCAGATGTTCTCGTGGCCGCGTACCCGCATGGCCAGGTCGGTCAGCAGGCCGCCGTGGTGGCCGACGGGGAGGCCTGCCGCCCGGGCGAGGGTCGTCTCGGGGCGGACGCCGATGCCCAGGACGACCACGTCCGCGGGGTACTCGGCATCCTCGGTGGCCACCGCGCGGACCCGGCCGTCCTCGCCGGTGAGGATCTTGGTGACCTCGGCGTTGTTCACCATGGTGATGCCGAGGCCCTCCATGGCCTGGTGCACCAGGCGGCCCATGTCCGGGTCGAGTGTGGACATGGGTTCGCTGCCGCGGTTGACGACGGTCACCTCGTAGCCGCGGTTGATGAGCGCCTCGGCCATTTCGACGCCGATGTAGCCGGCGCCCACCACGACCGCGCGGCGGCCACGCGTGCGTGCAAGCGTGTCGATGAGGGCCTGGCCGTCGTCGAGGGTCTGCACGCCGTGCACGCCGGGGGCGTCGGCGCCCGGCATGTCGGGGCGGATCGGGCGGGCACCGGTCGCGATCACGAGTTTGTCGTACGACGTCCAGGACTCCGCGCCGGAATCGACGTCACGCGCGCGTACCCGGCCGCCGGCCACGTCGATCTCCGTGATCTCCGTGCGCATGCGCAGGTCGATGTCCCGCGCGCGGTGCTCCTCGGGCGTACGCGCGATCAGCTGGTCGCGGTCGGGGACGTCGCCGCCCACCCAGTACGGGATGCCGCAGGCCGAGAAGGAGGTGAAGTGGCCGCGTTCGAACGCCACGATCTCCAGCTCCTCGGCGCTCCTCAACCGCCGTGCCTGCGACGCCGCGGACATCCCCGCGGCGTCGCCGCCGATCACGACCAGTCGCTCCCGCCCGCCCCGTACATCCCTCGCAGCGCTCATGCTCATGCGAACACGCTACGGGCGCCGGGCATTTCAGCTCCGCTCGCCACCCTGTTCGCCGCGCTGCTCGTCGCCCGCGCGTGTGGGCGACGGTGCCGGGCGGGCCGTCGGCAGCGGGCCCAGGGCCGTCGTCGCCGGCGCCGTGGCCGGGCGACGGGGCAGGCGGGGCCGCAGGACCTTCAGCCACAGCAGCACGATCAGCGCCGCCACCGCGGCGAAGGGCAGCACGGCACCGAACGCCACCGCGAGCCAGCGCAGCATCGTCACGAACGCGTTCCAGCCGCCCGCGAGCGCGTCCACGAAGCCGGGGTCGTCGTCCTTCGCCGCCTTCTTCACCGGCGTCTCGGAGAGGGACAGGGTGACGGTGGCCAGGCTCGTGCGGTCCTTCAGGGACGCCTGCTGGGCGAGCAGCGCCTCCAGGTCCGCCTGCCGGCTGCTCAGCTCGCCCTCCAGCGTCACCACGTCGCTGAGCTTGGTCGCCTGGTCCATCAGTTCACGGATCCGGGCCACGCTGGCGCGCTGCGACTTGATGCGGCTCTCCACGTCGACGACCTGGTCGGTGACGTCCTGCGCCTTGGCGCTGCGCTCGATCAGCTTGCCCGCGCCCTCCAGTTCGGTGAGGACCTCGGCGTACTTGTCGACGGGTACGCGCAGGACGACGCGGGTGTGCTCGTGGCCGTCCTCGTCCCGGGTCGTGGTCTCGTTGCCGACGTAGCCACCCGCGTTCTCGGTGGTGGTGCGGGCCTCGTCCAGGGCCTTCGGTACGTCCTTGACCTGCACGGTCAGCGAGGCGGTACGGATGATGTGGCTCGCGGTGACCTTGGGCGGCGCGGTGGCCTTGTCGGCGCCGGAGCCGTAGCCCGGGGCGCCCTCCTTCGCACCTGCCTGTGAGTCCGCCTGCGCGGCCTCTCCTCCGGCGGCCTTGCTGTCGCCCGCCCCCGAATCGCTCGAGGCGCTGCAGCCGGTGAGCGCCAGGGCCGTGGCCAGCAGGAGGCCGGCGAGGGCCTGAACGGGTCGTACCGATCGTGTGGATCGTCGTGCGCGCATGTGGGCGTACCCCCGAGGGTCGTCGTGACGACTGACGCTTCTTCGACGCCTGGAGGGGGCGGGACGTTGGCGGGGAACGGTCCCGATGCGGTCACGGTCGGGACTCGTGAAGGACACCGGGCCGGGGACGGACTGTCAGTGGGGTCTGAGAGGCTGTGGACATGCGCGAAGTTCAGACTCGTACGGGGACGGGCCGGGTCGTCGTCATCGGAGGCGGAATCGCCGGGCTCGCCGCGGCCCACCGGCTGCTGGACGCCGGCCGGCAGGTGACCGTCCTGGAGGCCTCGGACCGGGTCGGCGGCAAGCTGCTGCCCGGCGAGATCGCGGGCGTGCGCCTGGACCTCGGTGCCGAGTCGATGCTGGCGCGCCGCCCCGAGGCCGTCGCCCTCGCGCGCGAGGTGGGCCTCACCGACCGCCTCCAGCCGCCCGCCACCGCGACGGCCTCGATCTGGACCCGCGGCGCCCTGCGCCCCATGCCCAAGGGGCATGTCATGGGCGTCCCCGGCACCGCGTCCGCGCTCTCCGGCGTGCTGTCCGACGAGGGCGTGGCCCGCATCGAGCGCGACGCCGACCTGCCCCGCACGGAGGTCGGCGACGACGTGGCGGTCGGGGAGTACGTGGCGGCGCGCCTCGGACGGGAGGTCGTCGACCGGCTCGTCGAGCCCCTGCTCGGCGGCGTCTACGCGGGCGACGCGTACCGCATCTCGATGCGCTCGGCGGTCCCGCAGCTCTTCCAGGCCGCGCAGACCCATGTCTCGATCACCGAGGCCGTCCGCGAGATCCAGGCCAAGGCTGCGGCCAACCAGCAGACCGGGCCGGTGTTCATGGGCATCGAGGGCGGGATCGGCCAACTCCCGCTCGCCGTCGCGGAGTCGGTGCGCGCTCGGGGCGGCGAGATCGTGACCGGTGCGCCGGTGACCGAGCTGCGCAGGGTGCCGGGACCGAGCGGCGCCGACGGGCCGGGTGCCGTCGGCCGAGGCGGGTCGGTCGTAGGCGAGGGCCGTCCCGCGCGCGCGGGCGAAGCGGAAGGCTCCGTGGCGCAGCCGCACACGGCATGGCGCGTCGTCGCCGGCGATCGCGTGCTCCACGCGGACGCGGTGATCGTCGCTCTGCCCGCCCCGGCCGCAGCCGCCCTCCTGCGCGCCGAGGCACCCGAAGCGGCCGCCGAGCTGGACGGCATCGAGTACGCCTCCATGGCTCTGATCACCCTCGCCTTCCGGCGCGCCGACACCGACCTCCCGGCCGGCAGCGGCTTCCTCGTGCCGCCGGTCGACGGGCGCACCATCAAGGCGTCGACGTTCGCCTCCCAGAAGTGGGGCTGGATCGCCGACGAGAACCCGGACGTGATCGTCCTGCGTACATCCGTCGGGCGGTACGGCGAGACGGAGATCCTCCAGCGCGACGACGCCCACCTCGTCGACGTCTCCCGGCGCGACCTCGAGGCGGCCACCGGCCTCGACGCCACCCCCCTGGAGACCCGTGTCACCCGCTGGACCGACGGCCTGCCCCAGTATCCGGTCGGCCACCACGCGCGCGTGGCCCGGGTCCGCGAGCACGTCGCCAAGCTGCCCGGCCTCGCGGTGTGCGGCGCGCAGTACGACGGTGTGGGCATCCCGGCGTGCATCGCGAGCGCCTACGCCGCCGTGGGTCAGCTGGGCGGAGACCTGAGCGGTGTGGAGGAGCTCACCGCCAACCCGGTGCAGAGCCTGCACGGCGGAGCGGGAGAATAGGGGCATGAGTGACGACGCCTCCACCACCGAGTCCGGCAGGATCCCGAACAAGGGCAAGCTGGCCAAGGACCTCAACGAGGTCATCCGCTACACCCTCTGGTCCGTCTTCAAGCTGAAGGACGTGCTCCCCGAGGACCGCGCGGGCTACGCCGACGAGGTCCAGGAGCTCTTCGACCAGCTCGCCGCCAAGGACGTGACGATCCGCGGCACCTACGACGTGTCCGGGCTGCGCGCCGACGCCGATCTCATGATCTGGTGGCACGCCGAGACCAGCGACCAGCTGCAGGAGGCGTACAACCTCTTCCGCCGCACCAAGCTGGGCCGCGCGCTCACGCCGGTCTGGTCGAACATGGCGCTGCACCGCCCCGCCGAGTTCAACCGCTCGCACATCCCGGCGTTCCTCGCCGACGAGACGCCGCGGAACTACGTCAGCGTCTACCCCTTCGTGCGCAGCTACGACTGGTACCTCCTCCCCGACGAGGACCGCCGCCGCATGCTCGCCGACCACGGCAAGATGGCCCGCGGCTTCCCGGACGTCCGCGCCAACACGGTCGCCTCGTTCTCGCTGGGCGACTACGAGTGGCTCCTGGCGTTCGAGGCCGACGAGCTCTACCGCATCGTCGACCTCATGCGCCACCTGCGGGCTTCGGAGGCCCGGATGCACGTCCGCGAAGAGGTGCCGTTCTTCACGGGGCGTCGTAAGAGCGTTGCAGAGCTGATCGCAGGGCTGGCCTAGAAGGTCGGCGCGGTACCGCGCCCCGACAGGGGCGCGGGGCTGTGTCGCTGTGCGGCTCAGCCGCGTGGGCGCGACCGGCTATCGACGGGCCGCAGTTTCATGACGGCGCTTCTGCGAAGCGCTCGGCTTCGGCTCGGGGTGCCCTTCGCACGCCGCCCGTCGTGCGGGCAGGCGGCCCTCCATCAGATACGCGTCGATGTGGCCGTTGACGCAGGCGTTCGGGCCGTAGGCGATGCCGTGCGTGCCGGCGTCCCGCTCGGTCACCAGGACCGAGCCCGACAGCCGCCGGTGCATCTCCAGCGCCCCGTCGTACGGCGTGGCGGCGTCCCGCTCGGCGGCCAGGATCAGCAGCGGCGGCACCTCACCCGGCCCGGTCCGCACGTCCAAGGGCTCCTGCCGGGGCGCCTGCCAGTAGGCGCACGGCAGGTTCATCCACACGTTGTCCCAGGTCTCGAACGGCGCCACCTGCGCGAGCCGTGTGTTGTCCCGGTCCCAGACCGCCCAGTCCGTCGGCCAGGGCGCGTCGTTGCACTCCACGGCCGTGTAGACCGCCTTCGAGTTCTCCTCCTCGGCCGCCGCCTCCGTCGCCGGCGCGGCCAGCTCGACCAGCGGCTTCGGGTTGCCCTTCAGATAGGCCGACAGCGCCTGCGCCCGCGCGGGCCAGTAGTCGTCGTAGTACCCGGCCTGCAGGAACGCCTCCTGCAACTGCTCGGGCCCGACCTTCCCGCCCGCCGGCTTCACGGCCAGCCGGGCCCGCACCTTGTCGTAGCGGCGCAGCACCTCGTCGGCCGTGTCACCGAGACCGTAGACGGCGTGGTGCTTGGCTACCCACTCCCGGAAGTCCGCCCACCGCCCCTCGAACGCGGCCGACTGCAGGAGGTTGCTGCGGTACCAGATCTGCGCCGGGTCCGGGTTCACCGCCGAGTCGAACACCATCCGCCGCACGTGGGAGGGGAAGAGGGTCGCGTACAGCGCGCCGAAGTAGGTGCCGTACGACGCACCCATGAACGTCAGCTTCCGCTCGCCCAGCGCGGCGCGCAGGACGTCCAGGTCACGGGCGTTGTTGAGGGAGTTGTAGTGCCGCAGGGCGCTGCCGGTGCGCTCCGCACAGCCGCGTGCGTACTCCTTGGCCCGGGCGATGCGCTCCCGTTTGTACGCCTCCGAGGGGTGCGTCGGCGCGTCCGCGGGCCCCTTCTCGAGCTGCTTGGGGTCCTGGCAGGACACCGGCGCGGACGGCCGCACCCCGCGCGGGGCGTAGCCGACCAGGTCGTACGCCCCCGCCAGCCGCTTCCACGCGGGCAGGACGCCGATCAGCGGGAAGTGCAGGCCGGAGGCGCCCGGTCCGCCCGGGTTGTAGACCAGGGCGCCCTGCCGGGGCACCCGGTGCTTGCTGTTGTGCGGGTCCTTGTGCGTGGCCCGGACCCGGCTGACGGTGAGCTTGATCTGCTTGCCGTCGGGATGCGCGTAGTCGAGCGGGACGGACACCGTGCCGCACTTCACGTGGCCCGGCAGGTCCAGGTCCTTGGGGCAGCCGGCGAAGGTGATGCCGGCCGCCTTGGCGCGCGCGGCGGCCACCATCACGCCGTAGCTCTCGGCCGCGCCCGGGGCCGGGGCCCCGGTGCTGCCGGCCGGGGCGGTGGAGAGGGTGGTCAGGAGCAGCGCTCCGGCGACCGAGTAGCGGGCGGGAACTCTCATCGCGTATCCCTTCAGTGCACGGCAGCAACAAAAGGGATATTTCGTTCGTCTGTTGACGAAGGCAAGCACCGTCCCGCCGGTGTCGGCGTCAATGCCCCCGATGCGTCACCGGCCCGAGGGTCCGTCAGTCCCGCCAGGGGGACGCCTCGTGGTGCGGCCCGCGGTGCGCGAAGGCCTGGCGCAGTTCCGGCTCGCCGATCGCGCGCACGCCCCGTACGGCGACGGAGGTGAGATACGTACGGTCGTCCCCGCCCGTCGAGCGCCGCACCAGGGCGCTGAGCAGCCGCTGCCCGGCGGGGGAGGCCCACTGCGCGTACGGGTGGATCTCGACGCGGGCGATGGCGAGGCAACTCAGGGTGAGCACGAAGGGGAGCGCGAACCAGAGGGCGACCAGATGGGCCGGCATGTCCGACTGGGCGGGTGCCAGCAGGGCGACCGCCCCCAGCGCCAGGACGACCGCCGCGGCCAGCCGCACCTGCCGGAGCGCGGCCGCGACGCCGCTGCGCGCCTCGTCGGGGACGGCGAGGCCGGCGCTGACCAGCCGGTCGGCGAGGCTGCCCACGGCGTCGGCGGCGGCCGTGGCGTCCCGCACCGGCTCGATCCGGGACTGGCCCTCCGGTCCGATGGCCCCTATCACCGAGCGCTCCATCTCGTCGCGCCCCCGTGGATCGACGACCGTCGCCCAGCCGGTGTGCGCGAGCAGCAGCCGCTGTTGCCGGGCCATGGAGACGAGGGTCAGATCGGCGACCCGACGGGGGCCGCCGGACAGGAACGCCGCCTCGTACAGCGTCAGATGGTGTCCTCGGCCTGCGGTCGTGTCTTTCCTGTCCATGGCCGCGGCGTGTACGGCCGCGAAGCACAGCCGCGTGCACGCCGTCCCGGTGACGGCCCAGGCCAGCAACAGAAGAAGCACCCAGAACATGGCACCATTTTGCGGCTGAACCGCCGCCGCTCTCGCGGACTTGGTTGCTCGCCGTGGGGGTTCATCAATTGCTGGTTGCGGTTTTGGGAGGGTCGTCAGGGGTTGCCGGAATTGTCAGGCGGGGGGCTGGTGGCGGCCGGCGGCAGGGTGTACGTCGGAGTCGGCGACGGCGTCATGGGTAGCGCCGGGTCCGGGTCGGTGGTGGGGCCGGGCGGGGCGGGGGAGGGGGTGATCGGGGGAGTGCTGCCGGCGACCATGTCCCTGGCGAGGGCGTCCCAGTCGACGTACCCGGTGGCCTCCAGCACCTTGATGTGGTCCAGCACGGTGGTGTTGGCGTCGTCGGCGAGTTCGCGGACGAGGGAGTTGCGCGTACTGGCCCGTACCTGGGCGACGACGGAGAACACCTTGCCGTGGGCCAGCCGCAGGATGTTGGCGAACTGCCGGTCGTACTCGACGCCTTGGGCGGAGTCCAGGGTCGCCAGCCACTCCTGCTGCTGCTCGGTGGGCTCGTTGGGCAGCTCCAGGTTGAGCTTGGAGGCGACGTCACGCACCCGCTCGTCCAGGAACGTGTGCCCCTCGATGAGGTGCCGGCCCGCGGTGCGTACGGCGGGCGTGGTCCCCTTCTGCTGCGCCTGCTGACCGGCCGGCAGCTCCCACAGCCCGGCCAGCCGGACCTTCGTGACGAACTCGCGGTCGAGACCCGACAGCGGCCCGTACTCGGTCGAGACGGTCTCGGCGTTGAGCACGTCCAGACCCGTCCCGGACCGGTCGGCGTACGACCAGATCGGGAAGATCATCGCCAGCAGCGTCGCCGTCAGGCCCGTGATGATGAGCCCGGTGCCGCTGAAGATGCCTCGGCCGTTGATCGGGGGTCGCGGTCGCATGGTGCCTCCTGTTGCGGCACCGCACGTTAGTGCGCTTCGAGGGTTGGGTTGGCATATTACTTCGGGGTACGGCGGGGTCTACGCCAACTTCCGTATCGGGGCGAATGGTTGCAACGAGGGTTGTTACGGGCGTATGGGGGAGTGGGGGTGGGGGACGTACCGGGGCAAAGAGGGGCGAAGCGGGGGACGGTGATCGTGTTGCGCGGGTGGAGTGTTAACCCCGGCACACTCGGTGGGGGAGGCGGCGCCTAGGAAGGGGACGGGGGTTGGCGTATGCGGTGTCCGTCGGGTGGTGGGGGCGGACCTGATCGTTGAGCGGTCCGGCCACCGCCGCGACTCCGCCATGCCGCACCATTCAGGCGCCGCCTGCTCGCACCCCTCCGCCCCCGGTCGTTTCGCAAGCGAATGGGAAGGCCCACTCGACCGATGCATGTACGAGTTCGCGGCGACCGGTGATCGGGCGCGTCTGCCGTACGAGGGCGGGGGCGCGGAGGGCGTACGAGCCACCTGTACCGCCGGGGGCGACAGTGCAGGGGGCTGCCGCCGACGAGGGAGCGGTCGCCCCGCCTCGCAGCCACTCATCACCGCGGCCGACTCACCACCGCGCCTGCTTCACCGCTGCGGCCCGGTCAGCGCCGCAGCAACACCCGGCGCGTGGCCCGGGCCAGCCGCACCCCGGGCCGCCGCGACCGGGGTCGCGGTCCCGAGCGCTCCAGCCACCACTCCCGCAACTCCGCGCGCACCCGCGCGTCTTCGAGCCGGCCCTCGGCCAGCAGATACCCGGCGAAGTCCAGCGCGTCGCGCCGATAGCCGTCGGTCATCGGGTGCCCGTGCGTGTACGCGAGGAAGGCCCGCCGATACCCCTCCCCGAGGATCACCGGCAACTCGGGCGCGACCTTCGCCACGACATCCGCCCGCTTCCCGGCGAGCGCCCGCGCCTGCACCCCGAGCCGCACCCGGTCGAACCCCTCCGGCACGGGCGTCCCGGCGACGAGCGCGGACAGCAGAGCGGCCTGCGCGAGAGCGAGCCGCTGACGAGCGTGCTCGGTACCGGCCACCACGGCTGGCGTGGCCTGCACGGGCGCCGGCCCCTGCTCGCCCGCGGGGTCCGGCTCGCGCGCGGCGTCCTGTGTCACCCGTGGCTCGCGTGCCGCCTCACGGTCGGGCGCGGACTCCTGTTGTTGCGGCGCGTCCTGTTCGCGGGCGGGCTCCTGCCCGCCTGCGGCCTCCCGCTCGCGCGCGGCGTCCTTGTGCGCGGGCTCCTGAGGGTTGTAAGTCATGGCCGCCGCTTCACGGGACCTGCCTGCCGAGGGCGCTTCGTCCGAGCGTGAGCTGTCCTGGCGCGGCTCTCCCGGACGCGCCTCGCTGGATGGCCTGTCCTCGGACGACCCCTCCGAAGGCGCCCCGTCAGGGAATGCCCGCCCTGCGCCCGGCCCGTCCGGCAATGCCTCCTCCGAACGCACCCGGGCCCCGTCGGGCAACGCCATCGCTGACCCTGCCCCGTCGGGCCACGCCCGCCTCGCCCGCTGCCTCTCCGCGTGCGCCCCCTCCCGCCGCCCCTCATCCTCCCGCATCCCTGGCGAAGCCCCCCGCTCCGCACCCCCCTTCTCCAACGCTCCCCGAATCGCCCCCAACTCCCGCTCCAGCTCCCCCGGTTCCGGGAAGTTCTCGTCCCTCTCCAGGAGCACGCCCGGTGGGGACACGCGGGATGTGAGGTCGGTCAGGATGTCGAGGACCGGCTGGGGGACCGGGTGGGCGTGGCTGTCGTGCCAGACGCCGTCGCGTTCGAAGCCGCCCGCGACGTGGACGTACGCGATGGCCTCCAGGGGCAGTTCGGTGAGCGCCTTGGCGGGGTCCTCGCCGCGGTTGACGTGGTTGGTGTGGAGGTTGGCGACGTCGATGAGGAGGCGGACCCCGGTGCGGTCGGCCAGCTCGTACAGGAACTGGCCCTCCGTCATCTCTTCGCCCGGCCAGGAGATGAGCGCGGCGATGTTCTCCACGGCGAGCGGCACGGGCAGCGCGTCCTGGGCGATACGGACGTTCTCGCACAGCACGTCGAGGGCGTCCCGGGTGCGGGGGACCGGCAGGAGGTGCCCCGCCTCCAGGCGCGGGGACGCCGTCAGCGGCCCGCCCGCCCGTACGAACGCGATGTGCTCGGTGACCAGCGGCGCCCCCAGCGCCTCCACCCGCTCGGCGAGTGCGGCCAGCCTGCCGGCGTCGGGCCGGTCCGCGCCGCCCAGGCCGAGCGAGACGCCGTGCGGAATCACGGTCACGCCGCGCCGGCGCAGCCGTACCAGCGACTTGGGAAGGTGCCCGGGACAGACGTTCTCGGCGACGGTCTCGACCCAGTCGATGCCCGGCATGCGCTCCACGGCCTCCGCGATCTCCGGACGCCACCCGATCCCCGTGCCCAGTCGCTGCATCGTCCCCTCCTCGGCCTCTTCGCCTCTTCCGTATCCGCTGTCCCGTCTCCTTCGACGTGTCGGACGTTCGGACGTGACGGGGGTATGGCCCCGGGGGCTCGGCCCGAACCCCCGGGCGGGCACCTTCAGAGCAACATTTGAGGTTGCGCCCGGCGCCGCCTCCGCGCCGCCGACGGCCACTGCACCGTCGTACGCGCGGGGCGCCGCGGATGTTCAAGCGATGCTGACCGAAAGCCGACAGAAAGCGTTCCTTCCGGAGGTCTGTACCAGCCTCGGCAGTGCGCCCGAGCCTGCGGATCGATCGTCCGCGGACGCGTGGGCCGGCGAGCGTGCCAGGTCAGGTGCATTCCGGCCGCCGGCCGACCGAATGGTCAGTTGATTTTCGCCATCTGAAAACCGTGCAAGAGGCGCCATTCAATTCGGAATTGAGTGGTCCGTTTGCGGGCTGAATGGCGTGAATTCAGTGTCGTCCCGAACTCTCCGCGGCGAATCGGGCTGGTAGTTGATTTTTCCCTATGGGAGAATCTTCACAGGGATGGGCGGTCCCGTCCGAAAGGCTGCGTCTGATCGGCCGCCCGTACCGCGCGAGAATCGGCCGTCGGGACTGGGGGATAAGTCGGCTCATGAACTTGGTGGAGCGGGACAAGGAACTGTCGGTCATGGAGGGCATGTTCGACGCCGCGATGGCCGGACAGGGCGGCGTGCTGTTGGTGAGCGGCGCGGTCGCGAGCGGGAAGAGCGCGCTGCTGCGTGCCTTCGGGGAGCGGGCGACTGCCGCCGGAGCACTGTTACTGCAGGCCACGGCGTCGGACGCGGAGCGCGACATGCCCCTTGGGGTGATGGGGCAACTGCTGCTCGCAGTCGGGTCGCCCGAGGAGGACATGGCCGGTGCGTCGCGGTCGCCGGGTGAAGCGGCGATGGCCGGACCGGGACGGCGGACGCGGGTGTCGCTTCCCGCCGCGGTGGTCACCGAGCAGTGCGGGATTGTCCTTGAAAAGGCAAGGCAAAGGCCCGTGATGGTCGTCGTGGACGATGTTCATCACATAGATCAGGATTCGCTTGAATGCCTTCTCTATCTGGCGCGAAGGCTGAACGGAAACCGCATTCTGATGGTGCTCGCGGAAAGCTTCACCGAGTTATCCGACAACACCCGCTTCCAGGTGGATTTCCTACGCCTTCCGGGCTGCCGGAATATCCGGCTCGGCCCGCTGACCCGACGTGGCGTCGGCGACATGGTCGGCGCCTACGGCGGGGAACGGTGGCGGACGCGCCCGCTCGTCACGCACCTGCACCGGACCGGCGGCGGCAACCCCCTGCTGACGAAAGCGCTCCTGGAGGACACGGCCGCGTCGCTCGCCGACGGCGACGACGGCGGACACGACGCCTGTGTGCCGGGCGAGGCCTTCGAGCGGGCCGTCACCGCGTGCCTGTACCGCGTCGACCCCGCGCTGCGGCACATCGCCTGGGCGCTCGCCGTCCTCGGTCCGCAGGCCTCGCCCGCGGAACTGGCCGAAGTCCTGGGTGCCGGCCGCGAGTCGGTGCACCGCGGCCTGACCGCCCTCGGCGCGATGGGGCTGCTCGGCCCCGGCTCCGGCTGGTTCCGGCACGAGGCGGGCCGGGTCGCCGTGCTGCACAGCATGGAGCCCGCGCACCGGGGCCGCCTGGAGGCCCGCGTCGCCACGGTGCTGCACGAGCACGGCAGGGCCGCGACCGTGGTCGCACGGCATCTGATGCTCGCGCAGCGCATCGACGACGCGTGGGCGCTGCCGACCCTGATCGAGGCGGCGGACCGGGCCCTGACCGACGACGACGTCGCCCTGGCGCTGTCCTGCCTGCGCGCCGCCCGCGACCTCTGCACGGACGAGGAGCGGTCCCTGGACGTCAGGGCCGCGCTGACCCGGGCCGCCTGGCGCGTCAACCCGGCCATCGGCGCCCGCTACCTGCCCGAGCTCACGGCCGCCGCCCTCGCGGGCCGCCTCGGGCCCCGGCAGTCCGCCGAACTGGCCGAGCACCTGCTGTGGTTCGGCCAGGTCGACCAGGCACTCGCTGTACTGCACACCGCCGGACGCGGCGACGCGGCCGCGGGCCTGCGCCACCGGCTCGACGACATCCGGCTGTGGATGGACCGCACCTACCCGGGACTGCCCCGCGCCGACCGGCCCGACGCGACCGGTGACGTGCCGCGGGCGCCCTCGGCCGGGCGCAGCGTCCATGACCGGGTGGCGACCCTGGCCCGGGCGGCCCACGACCCAAGCAGGGACGACGTCGTGGTGCGGGCGGAACAGATCCTCCAGGGCACCCGCCTCGACGACCACACGGTCCCCATGCTCGTCGCCACCCTGGACTCCCTCGTCCTCGCCGACCACCTCGACGAGGCGGCGTACTGGTGCGAGACGCTGTTCAAGGAGGCCACCGAGCGCGGCGCCCCCATGTGGCAGGCACGGTTCGCCGCCGTGAAGGCCCGTATGGAGGTGCGGCTGGGCGGGCTGAGCGCCGCCGAGGAGTCCGTACGGACGGCGAACACGCTCGTACCCGCCGAGGGCTGGGGCGTGGCCCTCGCGTCGCTCGTCGCCGTCGCCGTGTACGTGAAGACGGCCAAGGGCCGGCTCGGCGAGGCGGCCGACCACCTCGGCGTGCCCGTGACCGAGGCGGCGTTCCAGACCCCCGACGGGCTGCTCTATCTGTGGGCGCGCGGCTGCTACTACCTCGCGGCCGGACGCCCCTACGCGGCGCTCGACGACTTCCGCGCCTGCGGCGACACCATGACCGGCTGGGGCCTCGACCTGCCCGCCCTGGTCCCCTGGCGCACCGACGCCGCCCTTGCCCACCTGGCGCTCGGCGACCGCCGCCGTGCCCGCGCCCTGGCCGAGGAACAGCTCGCGCTGGTCGGACCGGGAGCCGCGTGGACGCGCGGGGTGTCGCTGCGGGTCCTCGCCCGGACCCTCGCCCCCGCGCGCCGGCTGCCGCTGCTGGGGGAGGCCGTGGAGATCCTGCGGGAAACCGGGCACCGGCTCGAACTCGCCCGTGCCACCGACGAGTTGGCCCGAGCCCACCGCGAGCTGGGCGACCCCGGGCAGGCCCGCGCCCTGGCCCGCAGAGCGCGCCAGCTGGCCGGCGAATGCGGTGTGCCGGCCATGTCCGCGCCGCCCGAGGCGCCGCCGTCCGATCCCGGCACGCCCTCCGACCGGGACGCCACGGGGGCGGCTCGGCCGCGGCAGCACCCTGGCGAGCTCAGCGACGCGGAGCTGCGGGTCGCGACGCTCGCCGCCCGCGGACTGACCAACCGGGAGATCGCCGACAAGCTGTTCATCACGGTGAGCACGGTCGAACAGCATCTGACACGCGCGTACCGAAAACTGGACGTCCAGCGCCGCACGGACCTGATGGCCAAGATCACCACCGCCGCGGCGGGCTCCGGTCAGCGCGCGAAGCGCCGTCACCGCGCGGCCCGTCACCCGGCGTGACAGGTCCCGGAACACCCGGCGCGACCGGTTCGAGAACACCGGGCGCGACAGGTCCGGGAAGAGGAGTCCGTCGGTCATCTGCGAGGTCACAACTCCCTGCCGGGCGAGCCTTACGGTCGGTTCCGCTCCGGTTGTTCTACGGGGCGGACGGTCACAGCGCGGTCCGAAAGCGCGCGCGGGTCACAGGAGTCGGTGGGTCACAGGAGTCCGGGCGGGGACGGATGTGCCCTGATCCGGGCCTGTGGACGCGGAGTTCGCGTCGGTACCCTGCGAACCGGGAACCGGGAACCGGGAACCGCGGAGAACCGAGGGGAGCGGACTGTGACCGGTGCGTGACGGGGGATCGGGCAGTGTCGTGCGGCGTGATCAGGCGGGCCGCCCGGCCCGGCCCGACGCCAGGAGGGGTCGATGAGGGTGCTGGTGGTCGAGGACCACGTCGAACTCGCGCAGTCGGTCGCGCGGGTGCTGCGCCGTGAGGGCATGGCGGTGGACGTGGTGTACGACGGCGCGGACGCGCTGGAGCGCACGGCGGTCGTCGAGTACGACGTCGTCGTCCTGGACCGGGATCTGCCCGGCGTGCACGGAGACGAGGTGTGCAGCCGGCTGGCCGACGAGCCCGTCCACGCCAGGGTGCTGATGCTGACCGCGTCCAGCACCATCGCCGACCGGGTCGAGGGCCTCAGCCTCGGCGCGGACGACTACCTGCCCAAGCCCTTCGCGTACGCCGAACTGGTCGCCCGTATCCGTGCGTTGGGCCGTCGCTCGCAACCGGCCGTGCCGCCGGTGCTGGTCCACGGCGATCTGCGCCTCGACCCGGCGCGACGGATCGCGACGCGTGCCACGCGCCGGCTCGCGCTCACCCCGAAGGAACTCGCGGTCCTGGAGTACCTGCTCGCCGCCCAGGGGCGGGTGGTGTCGGCGGAGGAGTTGCTGGAACGGGTGTGGGACGAGGCGGCCGACCCCTTCACCACCACCGTCAAGGCGACCATCAACCGGCTGCGTCCCAAGCTCGGCGACCCGCCGCTGATCGAGACCGTCCCCCGGGGCGGCTACCGGATTTGAGGCACGATGCGACTGCCGAAGCCCACGGCGGCGCCGCTCGCCGGCGCCGCCCGTCTGCTCGCCGCGACCGTACGCCGCCTGACGCCCCGTAGGGTCCGGATGCGTCTGACGCTGCTGTACGGCGTGCTGTTCGTCGCCTCCGGTGCGGTGCTGCTCGCGATCACCTACCTGCTCGTCATGCATGCCTCGTCGAACGTCATCGTCGGCAGGGAGGGTGGCGAAGTGTCCCGCCTGACCCGCGACCCCGGCTCCGGCCCCTCCCTCGGCCTGACCGACGGCACCCCGATCGGCCCGGGCACCGGCATGGGGAACCTGCGGGAACACGCCTACCGCCAGCACCAGCAGGGCCTGGAGAACCTGCTGACGCAGGGCGGCATCGCCCTCGCCATCATGGCGGTGATCTCGATCGTGCTCGGCTGGCTGGTCGCCGGGCGGGTCCTGCGGCCGCTGCGCACGATGACCGGCTCCATCCGCCGTATCTCCGCACGCAACGTGCACGAGCGCCTCGCCGTCGCCGGGCCCGCCGACGAGCTGAAGGACCTCGCCGACACCGTCGACGGACTCCTCGGCCGCCTGGAGGTCGCCCTCGACTCCCACCGGCGCTTCGTCGCCAACGCCGCGCACGAACTGCGCACGCCGCTCACCCTGGAGCACGCGCTGGTGGAGGAGTCGCTCATGGACCGCGACGCCACCGTGGAGTCGTACCGCTCGAACATGGAGCGGCTGCTGGCGATCAGTCAGCAGCAGGCGCGTCTGCTCGAGTCGCTGCTCACCCTGTCCAGCAGTGAGCGCGGCCTGGACCGTCGTGACGCGGTCGACCTCGCCGACGCCGCCGAGCAGGCGGTCGCCATCCCGCGCCCGCAGGCCGGCCGGCGCGACCTCCACCTGGAGATCAGGACGGCGCCCGCCCCCGTCGCGGGCGACGCCGCGCTCGTGGAGCGCCTGGTGGCCAACCTCGTCGACAACGCCGTGGACTACAACGTGTCCGGCGGACGCGTGGAGATCACCACGGCCACGCGGGGCCGGTATGCGGTCGTGACCGTCTCCAACACGGGACCCGAGGTCCCGCCGGACCAGGTGGAGCGGCTCTTCGAGCCCTTCCAGCGGCTCGGCCGCACCGCCGACGAGCGCCACCACGGGCTGGGCCTGTCCATCGTGCGCACCATCGCCACCGCCCACGACGCCCGGCTCACCGCCCGCGCCCGGCCGGGTGGCGGACTGGTCGTCGAGGTCGCGTTCCCACTGCGCAAGGACGCCGTGGTCCCCGCCCTCACCCGGGTGTGACGACGACCGGACGGGAATGACCCCATAGGGGTCACCCGCCCCATAGGGGTCACCCGGCAGGAATGACCCCGTAGGGGTGCCTAGGGGTGTCCAAGCCCGGAAAGTCGTTGTTAAGGTCATCGTGTTCGGCCATCGGGAGACGTTCCAAGACGCTTTCGGCCGGATAACGCAGACCGGGGAAGTGGCAATGGGCACCAGCAGGTTTTAAGGACTCGGCGAAACGTTCCACTGCGGAACGGTGTGAGCCCACGCGCGTCTGCGCATGCGCGTGCGGCGGGACCGAGTCACTAGGGGGAATTGAGTTGGCGACACCTGGGCACCCGCGCCTCGATCGACTCATGGTCGTCGAAGTCGAGATCAGCTCCCTTTCGACGGCCGATTCGCCGAGGCTCTCCGGAGCCGATCAGGAACACGTGGAAGCTCTGGCCGCGGTGCAGACACCGCTGCCACCGATCACCGTGCACCGCCCGACGATGCGGATCATCGACGGGCTGCACCGGGTACGTGCCGCGCAGCTGCGCGGCCGGCGCAAGATCGCCGCCAGGTTCTTCGACGGCGACGCGGCCGACGCCTTCGTGCTGGCCGTGGAGTCCAACATCGCCCACGGGCTGCCGCTGACGACCGCGGACCGCAAGCGCGCCGCCGACCGGATCATCGGCACGCATCCGCAGTGGTCGGACCGCATGATCGCCTCGGTCACCGGTATCGCGCCGGGGACCGTGGCCGAGATCCGCCGGCAGTCGCAGCACGGCGAGGCGGGGGGGACGAGCAGGATCGGCCAGGACGGCCGGGTCCGCCCGGTCAGCGGCGCCGAGGGCCGCAGGCTGGCCAGCGAGATCATCGCCGAGAACCCGAGCCTGTCGCTGCGTCAGGTGGCCCGGGCCGCCCGTATCTCGCCCGAGACGGTCCGTGACGTACGCAACCGCATGATGCGCGGAGAGGACCCGCAGCCGCAGGGCAGAAGGCAGCCGCACCGCGAGGAGGGCGCAAGCCGTGGGCCCCTCGGCCCCGTCGGCGTGGCCCCGCGCGCGTCGGCACAGGACCGGGCCGCGCTCGTGGAGCGGCTGAAGGCGGATCCGGCGCTGCGGTTCAGCGAGACCGGGCGCATCCTGCTGCGGCTGCTGAACCTCCACACCCTCGACACGGAGGAATGGGAGAGGATCGCCGACCGGGTCCCGCCGCACTGCGGCGCGGCCGTCGCCCACCTCGCCAAGGAATGCGCCGAGATGTGGGCGGAGTTCGCGGTGAGGGTGCAGCGGAAGGTCGCCGAGACGGCTTAGCGCGCCATCGGGTGTCCAACTGCCCGATTCGCCCGGTCGGACAGTCGGGCCGCGCGGGAGAACCCCTCGCGGCCCGGCCCCGACCCCTTTTCCGGTGAATTCACGCACCCGGGGATTTCCGAGTCCCCGGGAATTTTGGCATGCCTTCTTTCGGTGTCTCCGTGACCGGTTGGATTGCCTATCGGCGGGCCTGTTCGGGGTAAATCCAGAACGGTAGTGTCCTCGGTACGTGTGAAGCCGATGGAATTACGTGAGCCCAGGAGGTTTCCGTCGCGTGTTAATCAGTCAAGGTCCTGGTGGAATTACCGTCGGAGACCCGAATTCGTCCGACAGCAAGAAGAAGAGGGAGTCCCTGCGGCCCGGCACCGCGCGCCGCGCGCTCACTTATATGCGCCCGCACCGGCGCTCCTTGCTGTTCCTGCTGCTCACCACCGTGGTCGACTCGCTCGTCATCGTGGCGACACCGCTGCTGCTCAAGGAGATCGTCGACGAGGGAATCCTCAAGGACGACCTGGGGCTCGTCACCGCGCTGGCCCTCACCGCAGCCGGGCTCGCCGTGGTCGACGCGGTGATGCAGCTCGGGCAGAGCTATTTCTCCGGCCGGATCGGCCAGGGGGTCAGCCACGATCTGCGCGTCCGGACCTTCACCCACGTCCAGCGTCAGCCCATGGCGTTCTTCACCCGCACCCAGACGGGGCTGCTCACCAGCAGGCTCAACGCGGACGTCATGCTGGCCCAGCAGGCCCTCGGCCTGCTGCTGACCTCGGCGACCAGTGTGCTGACCGTGCTCCTGGTCCTCGCCGAGATGTTCTACCTGTCCTGGCTCATCACCCTGATCGCCGTGGCCCTGCTCCCGCTGTTCGCCGTGCCGGGCATCTACGTCGGCCGGCGCCTGCAGCGCTACTCCAGGGAACAGATGCAGTCCAACGCGGAGTTGGCCGGCGTCGTCCAGGAGCGGTTCAACGTGAGCGGCGCGATGCTTGCCAAGCTGTACGGCCGCCCGCGGGCGGAGGCCGCCGCCTTCTCGGCGCGGGCCGGCAAGGTGCGCGACGTCGGCGTGAAGTGGACCGTGTTCAGCCGGCTGTCCTTCATCTCCATGGGCCTGCTCGCCGCGCTCGCGACGGCCCTGGTGTACGGGGCCGGCGGCGCCCTCGTCCTGGACGACGTGTTCCAGATCGGCACCCTCGTCGCCCTCGCCGTACTCCTCGGCCGGCTGTACGGCCCCATCACCCAGCTGTCGGGCATGCAGGCGAACGCCCTGACCGCGCTGGTCAGCTTCGACCGCCTCTTCGAACTGCTCGATCTCAAGCCGCTCATCGAGGAGAAGCCCGGGGCGACCGCCCTGCCGCCGCCGGGGACCGGCCCCGCGCCGCGCATCGAGTTCGACCGGGTGTCCTTCCGCTACCCGGCCGCGAGCGAGGTGTCCCTGGCGTCGCTGGAGGCCAACGTCCAGTCCCCCGAGTCGCGTTCGAAGGCCGGTCCGCAAGTGCTGCACGAGCTGTCCTTCGAGCTGCCGTCCGGCCGGCTCACCGCTCTCGTCGGCCCGTCGGGCGGCGGCAAGACGACCATCACGCATCTGGTGTCCCGCCTCTACGACCCCACCTCGGGCACCGTCCGCATGGACGGCCACGACCTGCGGGACGTCACCCTCGACTCCCTGCGCGACACCGTCGGAGTGGTCACCCAGGACGCGCACTTCTACCACGACACCATCCGCGCGAACCTGTCGTACGCCCGCCCCGACGCCACCGAGCAGGACCTCATGCGGGCCTGTGACGCGGCGCAGATAGGGGAGTTGATCCGCTCGCTGCCCAGCGGCCTCGACACCGTCGTCGGCGACCGCGGCTACCGCCTCTCGGGCGGCGAGAAACAACGGCTCGCCCTGGCCAGGCTCATGCTCAAGGCACCCTCCGTCGTCATCCTGGACGAGGCCACCGCCCATCTGGACTCCGAGTCCGAGGCGGCCGTCCAGCGCGCGCTGACCACCGCCCTGCGCGATCGGACCTCCCTGGTCATCGCACACCGCCTGTCCACCATCCGCGAAGCCGACCAGATCCTCGTCATCGACGGGGGGCGGGTGCGCGAACGCGGCACGCACGAGGAGCTGCTGGCGGCGGGGGGACTGTACGCGGAGCTCTACCGCACGCAGTTCGACCGGCCGCGTGGCGGGGCCAACGGGGCGGGGCCGCTCGCCGCGGACGAAGGCTCGGATGGACGCCACGGGGTTCGCGGGCGGCCGCAGATCATGACGCTCGGGGACGGCCCGGTCATCGGCGGCGGTCCGGTGCTCGGGACGGGGCCGATGCCCTAGCGCTCCGCTGCGTGGGCCGCGATGCGCCGATGGAGGTGCCGCGATGTGCCGTCAGGCGTCTGCGGGTCCTCGTGGCTGGTCGCGCAGTTCCCCGCGCCCCTAAAGGGCGTTGCAGGACCGCACACCGTTCCATCCGGGCCCGACGACCGTCCCCCGTCGCACACCCACGAGACCCGCACGCCGCGCCGCTGAAGGGAGAGCGATGAGCAACGAAGCGGATTCCACCCTGACCTTGTCCGAGAGCCAGGAGGGGATCTGGCTGGCCCAGCGCATCGAGAGCTCTCGCGGCTTCTACACCATCGGCCAGCACGTCGAGATCCTCGGGCCGCTGCATACCGGGGCCTTCGAGGACGCGCTGCGTCGGGCCGTCGAGGAGACCGAGATCCTGCGCGTGCGGTTCGTGGAGGAACCCGGCGGCGGTGTGGCCCAGCTGGTCGGTCCGGTGCCGGAGTTGGGCCTGACGAGGGTCGACCTCACCGCGCACGAGGACCCGTGGTCCGCCGCCGAGGCATGGATGCGCGCGGAGCTGCGCCGGACCGCACACTCCGCAGACAGCGGCCTGTTCGCGTACGCGCTGCTCACCCTCGCCCCCGGCCGGCACGTCTGGTACCAGCGCTACAACCACCTCCTGATGGACGGCTTCGGCTGCTCTCTCATGGCACGCCGCGTCGCCGAGCTGTACACGGCGAAGCTGCGTGGAGAGCAGGCCCGTCCCGTCGGCCACGCGCCGCTGCGCGAGCTGCTGGCGCAGGAGTCGGCGTACCGCGAGTCCGAGGAGTACACGCGGGACCGCCGCTACTGGCACGACCACTACGCGGACCGACCGGAACTCGCCGCCATCCCGGGTCACCGCCCCGCCGCCCCCGACGGCCCCGTGCTGGCCGCCGGTCACATGCCGCCGCCCGCCGTGCGTGCCCTGCACGAGGCCGCGGCCCGCGCCAAGGTGAGCTGGCCCCGGCTGGTCGTCGCGGCGGTGGGCGCGTTCACCTGCCGGATGACGGGCGCCGACGAGGCCGTACTGAGCCTGCCGGTCGCCGCACGTCTGACGGCCGCGGGCCGGCGCACGCCGTGCACGATGGCGAACGTCCTGCCCTTCCGGCTGCCCGCCACCCCGGCCATGAGCCTCGACGACCTGGCCCGCGCGGCCGGGCCCGAAACCGCCGGCCTGCTCAAGCACCAGCGGTTCCGCGGCGAGCGACTGCGCCGCGAACTGGCCTGGCCGGAAGGCGGACGCTGGCACTTCGGCCCCTTCGTCAACATCCTGCCCCTCGGCGAGAACCTCCGCTTCGGCGACTGCCGGGGCATCGTCCGCGACCTGTCGAACCGCCGCGTCGAGGAGCTGAGCGTGGTGGTGGGCGGCTGGTCCGACGACCAGGGCATGGCCGTCTCCCTGGAGGCCAACCCCGCGAAGTACGACCAGGACTGGGTGCAGGGGAGCCACCGGTCGCTGGTGCGCTTCCTGGAACGCCTCGTGACGGACCCGGCCGCGCCGATCGGCCGGATCGACGCGGCGACCCGCCCCGTCCCCGTCGCCGGGACCCGCCCTGTCTCCGTCGCCGCGGCCCGCGCACGGTCCGCCGCCGAGGCCGGTCCCGAGCCTGTCGCTTCCGCGTCGCCCGAGCCCGCCGCCTCCCCGGCGCCCGAGCCCGTGCAGGCACCGCTGGTGCCCGAGCTGATCGCCGGTCAGGCGCTGCGCCGCCCCGACGCGGTGGCCCTCACCGATGGCGCGGGTTCTGTGACGTACGGCGAGATGTGGCGCCGGTCCGGGCAGGTCGCCCGGCGTCTGGTGGGCGCGGGCGTGGGCCGCGGTGATCGGGTCGCCGTCGTGATGGAGCGGTCCGCTGATCTGGTGGTGGCGCTGCTCGGGGTGTGGCGGGCCGGGGCCGCGTATGTCCCCGTGGACCCGGGCCATCCGGCCGAACGGGTGGCGCGGGTCCTCACCGACTGTGCCGCGTCCGTCGTGGTGTGCGCCGGGACGACGCGTGCCACGGTGCCGGAGAGCGGCGCCCGGGTGGTGATGTTCGACGGCCCTGCCACCATCGGGGAGCCGGCCGTCGACGACGGCGCTCCCTCCATCCCGGCGAGCCCCCACGACGTCGCCTACGTGATGTACACCTCGGGGTCGACAGGCGCACCGAAGGGCGTGGCCGTACCGCACGCCGGCGTGGCCGCGCTGGTCGGCGAGCGCGGCTGGCGGATGACCCCCGACGACGCGGTGCTGATGCACGCGCCGCACGCCTTCGACGCCTCCCTGTACGAGGTGTGGGTTCCGCTGGCCGCGGGTGCCCGGGTGGTCGTCGCCGAGCCGGGGCCCGTCGATGCGCACCGGGTGCGCGCGTACGTGTCCGAGGGCGTGACGCGGCTGCATCTGACGGCGGGCACGTTCCGGGTCCTCGCCGACCAGGAGCCGGAGAGCCTCACCGGGCTGCGCGAGGTGCTCACGGGCGGCGACGTCGTGCCCGCCGCCTCGGTCGCCCGGGTACGGGACGCCTGCCCGGACGTGACAGTGCGTCACCTGTACGGGCCCACCGAGACCACCCTGTGCGCGACCTGGCACTTGATACGGCCGGGCGGGGCGACAGGCCCGGTGCTGCCCATCGGGCGCGCCCTGCCGGGGCGGCACGCCTTCGTGCTCGACGCCTTCCTGCGGCCTGTGGAGCCCGGCCTGGTCGGGGAGTTGTACATCGCCGGAGCAGGTCTTGCGCGCGGTTACTGGGCTCAACCCCGCCTGTCGGCCGAGCGGTTCGTGGCGTGCCCGTTCGTGCCGGGTGAGCGGATGTACCGGACGGGCGACCTCGTGCGGTCGACGGATGACGGTGCGCTGGTGTTCGTCGGGCGTGCGGACGCGCAGGTGAAGATCCGTGGGTTCCGGGTCGAGCTGGGCGAGGTGGAGGCCGCCCTCGCCGCTCATCCGTCGGTGGCCCAGGCCGTGGCCGCCGTACGCGAGGACACCCCGGGCGAACGCCGTCTCGTCGGCTACGTCGTGCCCGAGGGCCCCGACGGCCCGGACGGCGTGGACACCGACGCCGTACGCGCCCACGTCGCCGGACTGCTGCCCGAACCGATGGTGCCGGCCGCGGTGTGCGCCCTGGACGCCCTGCCCGTCACCCGCAACGGCAAGGTCGACCGCGCGGCCCTGCCCGCGCCGGACTTCGCGGGCAAGGCCACCGGGCGTGCCCCACGGACACCCGCCGAGGCCGCGCTGTGCGAGCTGTTCGCCGCCGTACTGAAACTGGACGAGGTCGGCGCCGACGACAGCTTCTTCGCCCTGGGCGGCGACTCGATCATGGCGATGCAACTGGCCGCGCAGGCACGCCGCGAGGGGGTGCTCTGCACCGCGCAGGACGTGTTCGAGAACGAGACACCGGCGGCCCTGGCGGCTGTGGCCACGTTCACCGACGCGGCGCGGCCCTCCGGTCACGAGGAGACCGGCGACCCGGACACCGGGCAGCTGGTCACGGACCTGGCGCCGGACGAACTCGCCCGGCTGCGTGCCGAGCGGCCCGGCCTCGTGGACGTCTGGCCGCTGTCACCGCTCCAGGAAGGCATGCTCTTCCACACGACGTTCGAGGACGCCGGCCCCGACGTGTACGCGAGCCAGCGCGTCCTCGCCCTCGACGGACCGCTGGACGTGGCGCGGCTGCGCGCATCCTGGCAGGTGCTCCTGGACCGGCACCCCGTCCTGCGCGCCGCCTTCGCCCAGCGCGCCTCCGGCGAACAGGTGCTGGCCATCGCACGGGAGGTGCCCCTGCCGTGGCGTACGGCCGACGTGTCGACGCTGCCCGGCCCCGAGGCGGAGGCCGAGGCCGCACGGCTCGCCGAGGCGGAGAAGGCCGAACGGTTCGACCTCGCGGCGGCCCCGCTGCTGCGGTTGCTCCTGATCCGGCTCGGCGAACACCGTCACCACCAGGTCATCACGAGCCATCACACCCTCCTCGACGGCTGGTCGATGTCGGTCGTCTTCGAGGAGCTGGCCGAGGTGTACGCCGCCGGCGGCGACGGACGAACGCTGCCCGCCGCGACCTCCTACCGCGCCTACCTGGCGTGGCTGGCCCGGCAGGACCGGGAGTCGGCACGCCGCGCCTGGCGGTCGGCGCTCGCCGGAGCCGGGGAGCCCACGCTGGTGGTGCCCGAGGAGGCCGTCCGGGCACCGGTCGTGCCCCGCCCGGTGTCGTTCGAGTTCAGCGACCAACTCACGGATGCCCTCGGCAGGTTGGCGCGCGACCGGGGCGTGACGGTCAACACCGTGCTCCAGGCCGCGTGGGCGCTGGTTCTCGCCCGGCTCGTGGGACGCACGGACGTCGTCTTCGGCACGACGGTGGCCGGCCGCCACGCCGACCTGCCGGGCATCGAGTCGATCGTCGGACCGTTCATCAACACCGTGCCCGTCCGCGCCGCCCTGACGCCCGACCGGCCGGTCGCCGAACTGCTGACCGATCTGCGGGACCACCACGTCTCCCTCATGCCGCACCAGCACATGGGCCTGCAGGAGATCCGCAGGACCGCCGGCGACGGAGCGGTCTTCGACACACTCGTTGTATTCGAGAACCTGCCCGAGGCCCCGGCCGCGCCCGCCGCCCCCGCGACCGCGCTGACCATGCGGCCCGTCGGGGAGCCCCAGGACCGGGGCCACTACCCGCTGGCGCTGATCGTGGTACCCGACGAGCGGCTGCGCGGACACCTCGTCGGCCGCCCGGACGTGATCGCACCCGAACGCGTCGCCGAACTGGTCCGCCAACTCACCCGGGTACTGGAGCAGATGACGGCCGACCCGGCGCAGCCACTGGGACGCGTCGCCGTCCTGGGCTCCGGCGAGCGCGCACTCGCCCTGGCGCGCGCCCGCGCGGCGGAGGAGACCGGCCACTCAGGCACCCACGACTCCGGCACCCACGACGACGCCCTGGTGCCCGACGCCTTCACGCGCCGGGCCGTCGAAGCGGCCGGCGACGTGGCCCTGGAGGCGGACGGGCGGACCCTCACCTACGCCGAGCTGACCGCGGGGTCGGCCCGCCTCGCCCGCTACCTCATCGGCAGGGACGTCGGGCCGGAGTGCCGGGTCGCCGTCCTGGCCGACCGCTCCGTCGAACTGATCGTGGCGCTGCTGGCCGTGTCGCTGGCGGGCGGCGTCCACGTACCGCTCGACCCCGGGCATCCCCCGGCGCGGCTGCGCCTGATGCTCGACGACGTCGCTCCGCCGGTCGTGGTGTGCACCCGCGCGACCCGGGACGCCGTACCACCGGAGTATCCGGGCCACGTCGTGGTCCTCGACGACCCCGGCACGGCACGGGCGATCGCCGGGCACGCCGACGGACCCGTGACCGAGCGGGACCGCCGGGCGCCGCTGCGGCCTGCGCACGCCGCCTACACGATCTACACGTCCGGTTCGACCGGCACCCCCAAGGGCGTGGTCGTTCCGCACGGCGCCCTGCGCAACCTCGTCACCGACCACGCGCGGCGCTATGCGATGGACGCCTCCAGCCGGGTCCTGCAAGTCGTCTCGCCCAGCTTCGACGTGTCGATGGCGGACATCTGGCCGGTGCTGTGCGCGGGCGGGCGCCTCGTGCTCGCCCCGCCCGCACGGCGGCACGCGACCGGAGAGGACCTCGTACGCCTGATGCGCGCCGCCCGCGTGACCCACGTGGCGATGACGCCGACGATGCTCGCGCAGCTCCCGCCCACACATCTGCCCGCTCTGCGCGTGCTGATCATCGGTGGCGAGGCCGCGCCCGACGACCTGCGGCGCCGCTGGACGGTCACCGGACGTGACGTGCACAGCGAGTACGGGGTCACCGAGGCCGCGGTCACGTCGACGGTGAGCCGCCCGCTGCGCGCCGAGGACCCGCCCACGACGGGCCGTCCGATCGCCCGCACCGCCGCCTATGTGCTGGACGGCTTCCTGCAGCCGGTGGGTCCCGACACGGTCGGCGAGCTGTATCTCGCCGGCGCCGGTCTGGCCCGCGGCTACCTGGACCGGCCCGGGCTGACGGCCCAGCGGTTCGTGGCCTGCCCGTTCACACCCGGCGAGCGCATGTACCGCACCGGCGACCTGGTACGCCGGACCCGCACCGGAGACCTCGTCCATGAGGGGCGGGCCGACGCACAGGTGAAGGTGCGCGGGTTCCGCGTGGAGCCCGGCGAGATCGAGGCGGTGCTCGCCGCACACCCGGGCGTCGGCCGCGCCGTGGTGGCACTGCGGAGGGACGGCAGGGGCGAGGGGCGCCTGGTCGGGTACGTGACCCCGGCCCCGGACGGCGCCGCCTCCGCGACGTCTCAAAGGACCTCCCAAAGGGCTTATCGAAGGACGTATCAAAGGACGTCTCAAGGGCGGCTCCTGGACGGCGAGTCGGTCCGTGAGGCCGTCGCCGGCATCCTGCCCGCCGCCATGGTGCCCGCAGCCGTCGTGGTGCTGGACACCCTGCCGGTCACGCCGAACGGCAAGACCGACCTCGCGGCCCTGCCCGCCCCCGACTTCGCCGAACGCGCCGTGGGACGTGCCCCCGAGGGCGCGGCGGAGGAGATCCTCTGCACCCTGTTCGCCGAGGTGCTCGGCCTGGAACGGGTCGGCGCCGACGACAACTTCTTCCGCCTCGGCGGCGACTCCATCACCTCAATGCAACTGGTCAGCCGTGCGCGCAGGGCCGGCGTGTCCTTCACCGCACAGGACGTCTTCGAGCGCCCGACGGCGGCGGACCTCGCACCCGTCGCCCGGCTCGGCACCGGACAGGAACCCGCCTGGGACATCGGCGTGGGCGAGGTGCCGTGGACCCCGGTGATGCGGGCCCTCGGCGAGCGCGTCACCGGCCGGGGCTTCGCCCAGTGGGTGACCCTCGGCGCACCCGCCGGACTGGGCACCGAGGCGCTGACGGCAGGCCTGCGGGCCCTGCTCGACACCCACGACATGCTGCGCGCCCGCACCGACGGAACCGGGCCGGAAACCCGCCTCGTCGTACGCGAGAAGGGAGCGGTGTCCGCGGCGGAACTGGTCACCAGGACCGACGCGACCCAGGTGGCCGAGCCGGACCTGGACGAGGCCGCGGACCGGGCCGCACGCGAGGCGGTACGGCTCCTGGAACCGTCGTCCGGCGTCATGGTCCGGGCGGTCTGGCTGGACGCCGGGCCCGCACGCACCGGCCGACTGGTCCTGGCCGTGCACCACTTGGCCGTCGACGGCGTGTCCTGGCGGATCCTCGTCCCCGATCTGCGGTCCGCCTGCGAGGCCGCCGCGTCCGGCCGGGAACCCGCCCTGGACCCGGTGGGCACGTCGTTCCGGCGCTGGGCCAGCCTGCTCGCCGGACAGGCCAGCGAACCGGAACGCACCGCCGAACTCGAGGGCTGGGGCGCCGTGGTGGCCCACGCGGAACCCCCCTTGGGCAGGCGGAACCTCGACCCGCTCCGGGACACCGCGGCCACCGTGCGCCGCGCGAGGTGGACGGTGCCCGCACGGCAGGCCCGCACCCTGGTCGGCGAGACCCCGCTCCTGTTCCACTGCGGCGTCCACGAGGTACTCCTGTCCACCCTGGCGGGCGCCGTCCGCCTCGTCCGCCCCCACCTCACCGCCGAAGCGCCCGCGGGCGCCGCACGTCACTCCGGCGACGGGACCGGCATCGTCCTCGTCGACGTGGAAGGCCACGGACGCCACCCGCTCGGCGGCGCGGACCTGCTGCGCACCGTGGGCTGGTTCACCAGCGTGCACCCCGTACGCCTCGACCTCGCACGGGTCGACCTCGACCAGGCACTGGCCGGCGGACCGGCCGTCGGCGCCCTGTTGAAGACGGTCAAGGAACAGGCCCGGGCGATACCCGGCGACGGCCTCGGCTACGGCCTGCTGCGCCACCTGGGCCCCGAGACCGCCCCCATCCTCGCCGCACTGCCCAGCCCCCAGGTCGGCTTCAACTACCTGGGCCGCTTCTCCACCGCCCCCAGCACCGGGACCGTGGACCCCTGGCAGCTGGCAGGACAGACACCCGTCGGCGGCTCGGCCGCCCCCGACCTGCCCGCGGCCCACGTCGTCGAAGCCGCCGCCGCCGTCCGCGACACCCCCGACGGACCCGAGCTCGCCCTCACGCTCAGCTGGCCCGGCGCGGTCCTCGACGAGGCGGCGGCCGACCGGCTCGGCCGCACCTGGCTGGACCTGCTCACCGCCCTGGCCGGCCACACCGCGGACCCCACCGCGGGCGGACACACCCCGTCCGACTTCACCCTCGTCGACCTCGCCCAGGACGAGGTCGAGGAGTTCGAGGCGATCGCGGCACAACTGGCCGGGCCCGGCGGCCCGCCCGGCCCGCTCGAAGGACTTGAAGGAATCCAGGGATTCGAAGGACTCGAAGGAGGACGGTCGCTGTGAAGGCACCCACGGCCGGTCAAGGATCCGCTGCCCAGAGGTCCGCCCTCGCGGAGGTATGGCCGCTGTCGCCGTTGCAGCAGGGCCTGCTCTTCCACGCCGACTTCGACGGGCAGGACCACCCCGACATCTACACCGTGCAGTCCGTCCTGTCCGTCGACGGCCCGCTGGACGCGGCCCTGCTACGGGCATCGTGGCAGGCGCTCGTCGCCCGCCACCCCGCCCTCCGGGCGAGCTTCCACCGGCGCGCCTCCGGCGAAGCAGTGCAGCTCGTCATGCGGGAGGTGACACTGCCGTGGACCGAGGCCGACCTGTCGGACCACACGGAAGCCGCCGCGGACGCCGAGCTCGACCGCCTCGTGCGGGGCGAGCGGGCCCGACGGATCGACCCGGCGGTCGCCCCGCTGCTGCGTCTGCTCCTCGTACGGCTCGGCGCCCGCCGGCACCGCCTCGTCCTGACGAGCCACCACATCCTGCTCGACGGCTGGTCCCTGCCCGTCCTGCTGGACGAACTCGCCACGATCTACGAGGCGAACGGCGACGCGTCGTCCCTCGCCCCGGTCACCTCGTACCGCGACTACCTGGCATGGCTGGCCCGCCAGGACAAGGACGCCGCCCGAGCCGCCTGGCACACCGAGCTCGCCGACGCCGAGGAGCCCACGCTCGTCGCCGCGGCGACGACCGCGACCCCCGGTACGGCAACACCGACGCGGCGGTCCGTCCACCTCTCCACGGAGACGACCGCCGCACTCACCGACCTGGCACGCACCCACGGCCTCACCCTGAACACCGTCGTCCAGGGCGTCTGGGTGCTGGTGCTGGCCCGGCTGACCGGCCGCACGGACGTCGTGTTCGGCGCGACCGTGGCCGGCCGCCCACCGGAACTGCCGGGGTCCGAGTCCGCGATCGGCCTGTTCATCAACACCGTCCCCGTGCGGGTGCGCCTCGACGGCGCACAACCGGTGCTGCGAATGCTCGCCGAACTCCAGGACCACCACACCGCACTGATGCCGCATCAGCACCTCGGCCTAGCCGACATCCAGAACGCGGCCGGCCCCGGAGCGACCTTCGACACGCTCCTCGTCTACGAGAACTACCCGCGCACCGGCCGGCAGCAGCCCGCCGCGGACACCGTCACCTTCGCCTCCGTGGAGGCACGCCAGGCCACTCACTACCCGCTGTCGGTCGGCATCGCCCCCGACGAACGCCTCCGCGTCGACGTGACCTACCAGCCCGACCTCGTCGACGAGCAGCTCGGCGAGGCACTGGGCGGCATCCTCGCGCGGGTTCTGGAGCAACTGGTCGAGGATCCCTCGGTCCTGGTGGGCCGGATGGGCGTGCTGACCGGTCCCGAGCGTGGCCTGGTGCTGGAGGGCTGGGGGGCCACGGCAGGTGGGGTTCCGGCCGGTTCGGTGCCGGAGCTGGTTGCGCGGCGGGTGCGGGTCGCGCCGGGTGCGGTGGCGCTCGTGGACGGTGACCGGTCGCTGTCGTACGGGGAGTTGTGGGCGGCATCCGGCCGGCTGGCGTCGTACCTGGCGGGCGCGGGTGTGGGCCGTGGTGACCGGGTCGCGGTGGTGATGGAGCGGTCCGCGGATCTGGTCGTGACGCTCCTGGGCGTGTGGCGGGCCGGAGCGGCGTATGTCCCCGTGGATGCCGGCTCTCCGGCCGAGCGGGTGGCCCTGGTGTCGGCGGACTGTGCTCCGGCGGTGGTGGTGTGCTCGCATGCGACGCGTGCGGTGGTGCCGGAGATCGCCGGTGCACGGGTCGTGGTGGTGGACGAGCCCGCTGTCATGGGTGAGGGGGCGGCTTCCGCGGATGTGCCTGCGGTTCGCGTCGGTCCGGCTGACGTGGCGTATGTGATGTACACGTCCGGGTCGACCGGGGTGCCGAAGGGCGTGGCGGTGCCGCACGGGAGTGTGGCGGCGCTGGTCGGCGAGCGTGAGTGGCATGTGGGTCCGGATGACGTGGTGCTGATGCATGCGCCGCATGCGTTCGACGTGTCGCTGTTCGAGGTGTGGGTGCCGTTGGCCGCGGGCGGGCGGGTGGTGATCGCCGGGCCCGGTGTGGTGGATGCCGAACGGATGCGGGCATACGTCGCGGACGGTGTGAGCTCGGTTCATGTGACGGCGGGCTCCTTCCGCGTGCTGGCGGGGGAGGCCCCGGAGTGCTTCGCGGGGTTGCGTGAGGTGCTGACGGGCGGGGACGTGGTGCCTGCCGCGTCGGTGGCGCGGGTGCGGGAGGCGTGCCCGGATGTGGTGGTACGGCACTTGTACGGGCCGACCGAGACCACCCTGTGCGCGACCTGGCGGATCTGGCGTCCGGGCGAGGCCGTGGGGTCGGTCCTGCCCATCGGACGCCCGCTGCCCTGCCGGCAGGTGTACGTGCTGGACGCCTTCCTGCAGCCGGTGCCGCCGGGCGTGACCGGGGAGCTGTATGTGGCCGGTGAGGGCCTGGCACTGGGGTATTGGGGCCGACCGGGTCTGTCGGCGGAAAGGTTCGTGGCGTGCCCGTTCGTGCCGGGCGGGCGGATGTACCGGACCGGCGACCTCGTGCGGTGGAGCGATGACGGTGCCCTGGTCTTTGTCGGCCGTGCCGATGCGCAGGTGAAGATCCGTGGGTTCCGGGTGGAGCTGGGCGAGGTGGAGGCGGCCCTCGCCGCGCATCCCTCGGTGGTCCAGGCCGTGGTGACGGCTCCGCAGGAGCGGCCGGGTGAGCGGCGGCTGATCGGTTACGTGGTGACCGACGGGTCGGCGGTGGAGGGCCGGCAGGTGCGGGAGTACGTGGCGAGCGTGTTGCCGGAGTACTTGGTGCCTGCCGTGGTGGTGGTGTTGGACGCCTTGCCGGTGACGCGTCACGGCAAGGTGGACCGTGGGGCGTTGTCGGCGCCGGATTTCGCGGGCCGGGTCTCCGGGCGGGAGCCGCGGACGGAGGCGGAGGCGGTTCTGTGCCGGGTGTTCGAGGAGTTGCTGGGGTTGGAGCGGGTGGGGGTCGACGACAGCTTCTTCGAGCTGGGCGGCGACTCGATCATGTCGATGCAGTTGGTGGCGCGGGCTC